>NZ_JBIXJS010000009.1:0-94088 GCF_052871435.1 Variovorax sp. LARHSF232
GGTGCAATTCGCGGCGCCAGCCTAGGCGCCGGCGAGGCCGTGTGGCTGGCCACACAACGAGCCGGCAACAACGGATGGCGCCGCGAATTGCACCGGCCCGAAGGGTTGGGCCTGCAAGGGGGCGCATGCGTCGTTGCAACTGCTCGCCGGGTGTTCAACCCGGCTCAATGCGGTGGCCAGGCCAGCAGCAGAACGCCCACCAGGGCCACGAGCAGCGCCAGGACGATCCAGACAAGGGGCATGCGCGAAGAAGGATGCGGGGGCAGGCGGTATTCCTCCAGCCGGCCGGGCAGGGTGCTGACGATGTCGTCGATGTCGTGATCGGGGTCCAGGCGCGGATCGGCTCCGATGGCATCGAGCAGCCTGTGCAAGGTGTCGTCGTCGCGCACGTCGTCGGCGCCGTGCAGGCGCTCGCCGCGCATGCGCCGGCAATAGGCCGAGAAGATCTTGCCTTGTGCCGTGAGCCCGATGTGTTCGCCGCTCATCGCGAGGATCCCATGCTCGATCAGCGCATCGAAGCCCCGGCGCACCGACGGCCGCTCCTGCACCGGCACGCGCAACTGCAGCCCGGTGCGCGAGGTGCGATTCGATCCGGTTTCCGCGCAGCGCTGGCGCACCAGCGTCACCAGCACGGCGGCAAAAGTCGCGCGCTCGGTCAACGCATGCTCGCTGCTTTTTGCTGCGGTGTTCATCATGACGAATCCGACGAGGATGTCCTCGGCTGGATTTTGTCAGCCGTTGCTGCCCGAAGATGTGTCCGAATGCGTTTGCGGCTGTCGGTCGATGGCGCGTTGCCAGGCCGGCCAAATGGCTACATGGCCCAGATTCGCGGTGGGGTGGCGTTCATCTGCCATAGCTCGCCGCGCCAGGCGCGCCAGACTTGGCGCAGCAGTTGCATGGCGGGTTCCACCACAGGCGCCAGCACGCGCAGCACGATCACTTCGTCATGCGGGCTGGTTGCGCCGGCGCTGGCCTCGAGGCTGCTGGCCTCGCACAGGCCGCGCGCCAGCTCCAGCGCCGCCTCGCGCCGTGCGCGCGCAATGGGCGAGCCGGCCACGAAGAACAGCGAGGCCAGGCAGCGCTGGCCGGCCAGGCCCAGTGGGCCGTTCATGAGGCGCGCATCGGCCGCATCGATGCGGCCGCGCTCCAGCCACACGCCCGGCACTTCGATGTGCTGCAGCAGGCTGCCTCGCTCGAAGGGTTGATCGGCGCCGGGAAGGCCCAGCGCGGCGACGTCCCAGCCGATCAGCTCGGCACCGGGCGCGGCCTCGATGCAAAGGCGGTTCTCGGCCCGGCAGGCGTTGTAGCAGATGGCTTCCAGCGGCAGCCATTCCAGGCGCGCGCCGGCCTCCAGCGTGACGCGGGTGCGCTGCAGTGCCAGCTCGCCTTCGCTGCGGTAGAAGCGGCTGGCGCCCGGGGTGGTGATCAGCCCGTGGCTGCCGCCTTCGGCGCGTACCGTGATGTCGAGCGTGTCGCCGCCCACCAGCCCGCCGGGCGGATGGATCAGCACGTTGTGGCAGACCGCATCGCCCTCGGGGTACAGGCTTTGCAGGATGCGCAGCGGGCCGCTGTGGCTGAAGCGGGCGATGCTGCGTTGCCGGGCCTCGTCGCGCTGATAGTGAAGATCAAGCCGGGCGTGCCAGGACATCGGGCCTCTTCATTCCTTCCAGGCGCCGATGTGCGCGGCCGAGGCTTCGTCGACCAGCGCCGGCCCGATGCATTCGATCTTGTGCGGCGAGGCACGGAACACGTCGCGGCAGGACAGCTCGGCATCGCGCTGCTCGCCGCGCGCGCCGCGAAAGACGCGCAGGCGCTCCGCATCGATGCCGTAGACCACTCGTCCGATGGCCGACCAGAAGATGGCGCCGGCGCACATCACGCAGGGTTCGGCCGATGAGTAGAGAGTGGCCTTGGCCAATTCGTCGCGCCCGATCCTGCGTGCGCCCAGCATGCGCACCGCGTTGGTCTCGGCATGGCCGGTGCAGTCGCCGGTTTCGCTGCTGTTGCAATAGGCCTCGGCCAGCACTTCGCCGGCTTCGGACACGACCACCGCGCCAAAGGGCCGGTTGCCGCGCCGGCGCGCCGCGTGCGACCAGACGATGGCCTTGCGCAGATAGCGGCCATCGCGTTCGTTCAGGGTGTTTTCTTCAGGGAAGCTCATGCCATGCAATCATGCATGAGCTGTGCCACGCACTTTTTTGGGGGCCTATTCGGCCCGGATGTCGTTCTTTTTCACCACTTCGCCCAACAGCTTGTAGTTGTCGCGCGTCATCGCGCCCAACTCTTCGGGCGTGCCGCCACCCGGCTCGTCGCCGCGGTCGGCGATCGTCTTTTGCACCTTCGGGTCTTTCAGCGCGGCGTTGGTGGCGGTGTTCACCTTCTTCACGATGTCGGAGGAAAGGCCCGGTGGGCCGTACATGCCGATGAAGGAGATCACCTGGAAGTCCTTGATGCCGCGCTCGGTGGCGGTGGGCACGTCGGGGAAGGCCGGGATGCGCTTGGGGCCGGTGGCCATCAACGCCTTGAGCTGGCCCGACTTGACGAAGGGCGCCACCACCGAGGCGGCGTCGAACATGCAGGGGATGCGGCCCGCCACCAGGTCGGTCATGGCCGGGCCGCTGCCCTTGTAGGGCACATGGCTCATCTTGGGTTTGCCGATGCGCTCGCGGAACAGCTCCATGGTGGTCTGCACCAGGCTGCCGGGGCCACCGGAGGCGTAGTCGACGATCTTGCCTTCCTTGTCCTGCGCCTTCACCCAGGCGATGAATTCTTCCACCGTCTTCACCGGCAGGCTGGTCGGCACCACCAGCAGCAGGCCCGAGGTCAGGATCAGCCCGATGGGCACGAGCTTGAGCGGATCGGCCACGGCGGTGGTCCGGTAGGTATGGGGGTTGAGCACCATGTTGCTGCCGTTGCCCACCAGCAGGCGGTAGCCGTCCGGCGGCTGCTTGGAAACGTAGTCGGTGGCGATGTTGCCGTTGACGCCCGGCTTGTTGTCGATCACCACGCTCTGGCCCAGGCTCGCCTGCATGCCGGCGGTGAGCACGCGCCCCGCAAAGTCGGTCTGGCCGCCGGGTGGATAACCCACCACCAGGGTCACGGGCTTGCTGGGCCAGGCGTCTTGCGAAAGCGCCAGTTCGGGCCACAACAAGGCGGCACCGAGGCCGCCGGCGCCGATCTGCAGCATGGCGCTGCGGCGCGAAAGAAGAGAGAGCTTCGAGTCGTCTTGCGTCATCGCCTGTCTCCTCTTGGCGAGGCCAAGTGGCACATGATAGGCATATAGGCCGCTGGCTCACCACTTCGAAACGCTGGCCAGCAGAAAATCCACCATGGCCTGCACGCGCATCGGCTGCTTGCGCCGCGGGGCGTGCACCAGGTGCGCCGTCTGCGAAGGTCCCGTCCATTGCGGCAGCAGGCGTACCAGCGTGCCTTTGCGCAGCAGCTCGGCAACCATCCAGGAAGGCTGCAGCGCGATCCCCGCGCCGGTCTTGACCGCCTCCAGCATGGCGATGGCGCTGTTCACCCGGTAGCGCGCGGCCAGGGCCACCGTCGTGCTGCCGCCGCGGCGGCAGCCCAGGGTGAGCACGTCGCCCTGGCCCGCATAGCGCAGGTAGTCGTGCCGGGGCAGGTCTTGCGGCCGCCGGGGCTGCCCCTTGCGCTGCAGGTACTCGGGCGATGCAACCAGGTAGCGCGGCCACACGGCCAGCGGCTTGGCGACCAGGTCCGAAGGCAGAGCGCCGCCGATGCGCACGGCCAGGTCGATGCGCTCTTCGATGGGGTCGACAAAACGGTCTTCCAGCACCAGCTCCACCTCGAGCAGGGGATGCTGCTGCAGGGCCTGCAGCATCAGGCCGTTGAGGCGCAGCTCGCCGAGCGCCACCGGCGCCGAGATGCGCACCAGGCCCTTGGGCTGGCGCACGCGCTGCTTCAGCTCGGCCACGGCCTCGTCGTATTCCTCCAGCAGTTGCTTGGCGCTGGCGAGAAAGCGCGCGCCTTCATCGCTGGGCACCACGCGCGAGCTGCTGCGCTCCAGCAGGCGCGCGCCCACCGAGTGCTCCAGCGACGCCACCAGCTTGCTCACCGTGGGCTGCGTGGTCTGCAGCTCCCGCGCGGCGGCCGACAGGCTGCCCAACTCCACCGCCCGCACGAAGGCGCCCATGGCTTTCAGTCGATCCATCGATCATTCCAATTTCGAATGCTGTGTCTTCCATTTTAATGTCTGTTCATGCAAATCGGAAGAGGCCAAAGTCGCGGCTCTTGCAACCACCATCGAACAAGGAATTGCCGTGAGCTACCGCTACTTCATCATCAGACGGGCCTTGGCCGCCGTTCTCGCCGGCGCCATGAGCCTTGCCGCTGTCGCGCAGGCCGCCGAGCGCTGGACCACCAGCTGGATCGCGCCGCCCGAGCCCACCTGGGGCAGCGACTTCGCCTTGCCGCTGGGCATGCCGGAGCACTTCGAGAACGCCACCCTTCGGCAAAGCCTGCGCCTCGCCGTCGGCGGCGAGCGCATCCGGCTCGTCATCGACAACCGGTACGGCGACAAGCCGCTGAAGGTCGGGCGTGCGCATGTGGCGCTGGAGGCGGGCGGCGAGCGCGCAGAGAAAGGCGCCGCCTGGGCCCGCTTCCAGGGCAGCGGCGAGGTGCTGGTGGCCGCCGGCGCCAAGGCCGTGAGCGACCCCATCAGCCTGCCGGCCGCCGCAGGTGCGCGGCTGCGGGTCGACCTGTACCTGCCGCTGCGCACCCAGCTGGCCGGCTTTCACTGGGATGCGCGGGAGCGCACGCTGCTGCTGCCGGGCGACATGAGCGGGCAGGTCGCAGCCGCCGCCAATGGCCAGGCCTTCACGGCACGCGCCTTCCTGTCCGCCGTGATGGTGGAGAGCAGCAGCAAGCGCGAGCCTGTGACGGTGGTCGCGCTGGGCGACTCGATCACGGATGGCAATGGCTCGACCCCCGGCGCCGATCAGCGCTGGCCCGACTTCCTGGCCCGTCGGCTGGCGCCGCAGGATGTGGCCGTGCTGAACGCGGGCATCTCGGGCAACCGCTTGCTGCGGCCCGGCATGGGCGAGAGTGGATTGGCGCGGCTGGAGCGAGATGCGCTGCAACAACCGGGCGTGCGCGCGCTCATCGTCCTGCTCGGCACGAACGACATCGGCTGGCCCGGCGCCGCCTTTGCGCCGCGCGAAGGGCAGGTGCCGCTGGAAGAACTCGTCGGCGGCTTTCGCCAGCTGGTGGCGCAGGCGCACCTGCGCGGCGTGCGGGTGATGGCCGCCACGCTCCCGCCCTTCGAAGGTGCGCTGGCGGGCACGCCGTTCGAGGGGCACTACAGCCCGGCGAAGGAGGCGGCGCGCCAGGCGCTCAATGCCTGGATCCGCGAGGCGGGGGCCTTCGACGCGGTGGTGGATTTCGACCGGGTGCTGCGCGATCCCGCAAGGCCGATCCGCCTGCGCGCGGAATTCGACTCGGGTGACCACCTGCATCCCAACGACGCCGGCTACCGCGCGATGGCGCAGGCCGTGGACCTCGAGGCGCTTGGTCTGGGGCTACATTAGGCCGGCCGCGCGCGCAGTGGGCCGCGCGGCGAACCGAAGGAGCGCATCGTGGGATTGTTGGATGGAGTGCTTGGCAACGCGTCGAAGATCGACCCTGCAAGGATCCAGGAGGAGTTCAGTCAGATCCTGGCTCCGGGCGAGAAGGTCGAGCATGCGTATCAGTTGATCCGCGACTACTTCGTCTTTACCGACAAGCGCTTCGTGCTGGTCGACAAGCAGGGCATCACGGGAAGCAAGACCGACTACCACTCGATCCCCTACAAGAGCATCACGCACTTCAGCATCGAGACCGGTGGGACCTTTGATCTCGATGCCGAACTCAAGATCTGGATCTCCGGCACCGCGGCGCCGATCCAGAAGCAATTCAACAAGAAGCTCAGCATCTACGAGGTGCAGAGCGTGCTCGCGAGCTACGTTCTCAGGTAGCGCGAGCGAACTCGCGCGCACCCCTCAGAAGCGGTCCGCCAGCCCCATCGCCGGATCGCTGACAGAGTGCCGGCCGGTCTCGACGCGGCCCGCAAAGCGCCGCGCGTAGGCAGCGTCGGCATCGCAGCTGACCAGGAAGTCGTACCAGTGGCCGCTGCCGCCCAGGCTCCAGCGGATGGTGGCGTGGCCCCCGCCCTTGACGCGAACGTTCCAGCTGCCGTCGTGGTTCTTGTCGTGGCCTGCACGGTCGTCGCGATCTTCGTTGTTGCCGTCCCCCCGGGCTTCGGGGCGCGCGTAGGCCTTGTTGGATTGCACGGTGAAGCGGCAGTCGCGCCGGCCGTCGTTGCGCAGCTGCAGGAAGAGGTCGCCGCCAAGCTTCTCGTAGCCCACGCGGATCTCGGGCACCGGTGCACCGTCGGCGCGCTGGCGATTCAGGTCGCCCTTGAAGTGGCGGTGAAAGCCGTTCGGCCCCAGCACCCACAGGTCGTACAGGCCGGCGTCGTCGGTCATGGCGGCCCAGAAGTCGTTGAACTGCTTGCCGGGTTCGACCACATAGCGGCGCGGCAGGCGGTCCGACAGGTGCAGCTTGTCGTAGACATGGAACACGGCGGCGGCGCTGCCGCTGTTGGCAAACAAGAGCTGGACGCGGCCATTGAGCGTGTCGGTGCGCGCGCTGGTGTGCAGCTCGTAGGGCAAGGCGCGCGAGGGACGCACGCCGGTGGCCTGCGCCGGCAGCAGCAACGCATCGGCGGGCGGAATGATCTTCGGCAGCGCCTGCTGGGCGGCGGTCAGCGCATCGGCCTCGTCCTTGGTCTTGCGTCCTGCCAGCGTGGGCAGCGGCTCGTCGTTGGGACGCTCGAAATTGAAGGCGCTCGTGAGGTCGCCGCAGACGGCGCGGCGGTAGTGGCTGATCTGCGGCTCGGCCACGCCGAAGCACTTCTCCAGGAACAGCAGCGTGGAGGTGTGGTCGCAGACCTGCGAATTGACCCAGCCGCCGCGGCTCCAGGGCGACACCACCCACATCGGCACGCGCGGGCCGGGGCCGTAGGGCCGGCCGTCCATCGCGGGCTGGTTCGAGGTGGCGGGCGTGTAGTTGTGATACTCGACGGCGGTGTCGGCGTCGGCCATCGTCGAGCCGCCGGCAAGCGTGCCGTCGGCATTGCGCGAGGGCACGGCCGGCGAGGGCAGGTGGTCGAAGAAGCCGTCGTTCTCGTCGAAGTTGATCAGGAGCACGGTCTTGCTCCAGACCTCCGGGTTGGCCGTGAGCGCGTCCAGCACTTCCTGCACGTACCAGGCGCCCTTGGCCGGGCTCGACGGCCCGGGATGCTCGCTGTAGGCGGATGGCGAAATGATCCACGACACCGCCGGCAGGGTGCCGTTGCGGATGTCCTCGCGAAAGGTCTCCAGGAAGCCGTAGGGCATGGTGTTGCCGAAGCCCTTGGCCAGCGGGCTGAGCGCGTCGTCGACCACCGGGTCGTAGAACGGGCCGGCGGCGGTCACCGGCTGCGTGATGTCGGTCTTGGGCACATAGACCGGGCGGCGCGCCGGCGGCATCCGCTCGATCGCCGAGCGCCAGTGGCGAAAGCCCATCATCTCGTTGCAGCCGTAGTTGTCGATCAGGCTCTGGTAGACCTTCCAGCGCACGCCGGCCTTTTCCAGGCGGTCGGCGTAGGTGGTCCAGGTCCAGCCTTGCGTGGACGGCCCGATGTCGTTGCCGCCGTTGAACTGGTTGTTTAGCGCCGCGACCTGCACCTTGCTGCCGTCGGCCGGGCTGATGCCGTTCGGGCCATTGGTGCCGCTCCAGTAGAACAGGCGATTGGCGATGGTGCCGGTGTGCATGCCGCAGTGGTAGTGGTCGCACAAGGTGAAGGCTTCGGCCAGTGCGCGCTGGAACGGGACTTCCGCCGTCTCGTAATAGCCCATCGACAGCTGGTTCTTGGCGTCCGGCCACTTGTACATGCGGCCGTGGTCCCACGCCGCCTGCGAATCGGACCAGCTGTGCGGTGTGCTGCCTGCGCGTTGCGCGTTGCCCTTGCTGGCGTCCAGGTGGTAGGGCACGAAGGTGCTGGGCGGCGTCGTCTTCGTGTAGGTCTGGTGGAAGATGTTCTTGCCATTGGGCGCCGGCACGGTGAAGCGGTCGCCGAAGCCTCGCACGCCCTTGAAGGTGCCGAAGTAGCTGTCGAAGGAGCGGTTCTCCTGCATCAGCAGCACCACGTGCTTGACGTCCTTGATGGTGCCGGTGTCGTGATGCGCGGGAATGGCCAGTGCGCGGCGGATGCTGGGCGGAAATGCGGTCAGCGCGGCCGAGGCCATGCCGGTGGTGGCGGCGCCTTGCAGGAACTTGCGGCGCGACGAGTCGTTGGTCATGTTCTTTTCCTTTGCGGGGGTCAAGGGATCGGTTTTTGAGCGACGGGTCGCGAGGCTAGAGGGCAGCCGTGTCATGCCCGTGACGTTGCACCCCCGCTGCTACGATCACGCTCCCTCCAAGGAGCAAGCCCAATGAGCATCTCAGTGCGCCGCGACGACATGGCCGGCATCCGGCACCGCGTGCAGATTCGCCAGCACGCCTTCACGGTGGACTCCGGTCCCGCCGCCGGCGGCAAGGACGAGGGGCCGAGTCCGCACGACCTGTACGACGCGGCGCTCGGCTCCTGCAAGGCGCTCACGGTGCTGCTCTATGCCAGGCGCAAGGGCATGCCGCTGGAAGACGTCGAGGTGCAGGTCGAGCGCGACGACAGCCAGGAGCGCCAGGGCACCTACCGCCTCAAGACCTCGCTGCGCCTGGTCGGCCCGCTGGACGAGGCGCAACGCGCCGAGCTGCTGCGGGTGGCCGGCAAATGCCCGGTGCATCGGCTGATGAGCGAGGTGACGACCGAGATAGAGACGGTGCTGTTGGTCTAGCAGATGCCAATTTCGATCGGATGGGGTGTCGTCGCGGTTGGTGGTATGTGCCAATGGAGACATCCATGCCGTTGAGCCTCATGCGTTCTGGTAGACGCCATCCCATGACGCGCATGATCATTCTCGCTGCGGCCTTTATGGGCCTGTTGAGCCAATCTGCGCTTGCCTCGCAGACTGCCTGCCAGTTTTCAACTGGCCAATCGCCTCACCACTACGAACTGGAGTTCGTCGCCTACAGCGATGCAAAGCCGGTGATTGTCTATAGCTCGACGACCTTTGGTTCCGGCAAACGCCTTACGCTGAGCCCGGAAAATTATTCGCTCAAGAACTTCAACCAAAAGGAGGGAAGGGTCGACCTGGAGTTTCGCAACCCGAACGACCTTGCGCTGCCGCCGTCTTTCGGACTCGTCGGCATCGGTGGTCGCGGCTTGTTCAAATCTGGCTCCGTGATCGTCGAGGGAAGCTTCAAATGCGACAACTGAGACCAAGCCGACACTGGATCCTTGCCGCACTGGCGGTGCTTGGCGCCTTTTTGGCCGCGGGCATTGCCGGCTCGGCAGCGGCCGGCGCATTGGGCTTCTGGCACCTGCCCGGCGCCGGCTTCAGTGCCGCCCTGGCGGTGGTCTTGTCCTCGTACTTCGCGCCTCCAAGCCGCAGATTCGTCTGCGCATGCTGCGCCTTTGCCATTGGTGCCATCCTTGCCTGGATGCTTCTCGAACCGTCCTGGTACCCCGAGCGCTACGGGGCACTTGCATACCAGCCGACCCATCTGCCAGTGATCGCTACATACTTGGGTGGCCTTGTCGGGCTCGTGACTGCCGGCGTCCTCAGCCTGCGGTCGGGGTCCAGGTTGTTCAGGCACTAGAGGAGAGAAAAGCCATGCATCACTCCCGACTCTGCGCGCTGCTGATCGACTGCAACACCTCCGATATCGATCAGGCTGCCAGCTTCTGGGCTGCGGCTTTGGGGCGCGCCATCGACATGGGCCATCCAGGCACGCGAGGCAACTACCGCATGCTGGAGACGCCGCCGGACGAGCCCATCGTGCAAATTCAGCGCGTGGACCACGAGAGCAGGGTCCATCTGGACATCGAAACCGATGACATCCCCGCCGAAGTCGCGCGTCTGGAAAAGCTGGGTGCCACGGTCGTCGATCGCCTGGAACGCTGGGTCGTCATGCAAGCGCCGACCGGGCAGCGGTTCTGTGTCGTTCGCATCCAGCGCCCCGGATATCCGAAGAATGCAAATGTCTGGGCCTGAGCGGCTCACGGGGAGTGCTCGATGAAAACAGTCTGGGTGATCGACGGTGCGTACCTGTTCAACTATGGCCGCACGCGCCCCTTCGACTATCTGAAGCTGAAGAACGAACTGGTACGCCTTGGCGGCGGGAGCGCCATCCACGAAAGCTACTACCTCAACGCCACGCGTGACCCGGCAGCCGATGGGCAGAACGCGTTCCACACCTGGCTGAAGTCCGCCGCGCCAAGAGGGCCGAAGATCCGCGTGCAGCTGTACCGGTTGAAGGAGATGCACGTCACGTGTGGCCACTGCGGCAATCAGTTCGACCGGGAAGTGCAGAAAGGTGTCGACGTCGGAATCGCGACGCTCATCGTGAAGCTGGCGGCCCAGAACGTGTACGACCGTCTCATCCTCGCGGCCGGCGACGGTGACTTCGAGGACGCCATCGACTACGTGAAGTCCGATCTGCACAAAGAGGTCTGGATCTGCGGCTCGCAGGCGAATCTCTCGCCCGACCTGCAGTCTTACGCCGACAACGTGGTCTGGCTGGAAGACCTTCATCCTGCGATTGACAAAGAAACCTGAGCTCGGAAGGAAACCGCGCGCACATGAGCGAAAAGAAATCGATTCGTCGTCCCCAGGTCTGCGTGCTGGGCAGTGCAGACCCTGGATCCGCAGCCTATGAACTGGCCGGCGAGGCCGGAGCGCTTCTGGCGAAGCTGGGCATCACGGTGGTCAGCGGCTGTGGAAGCCCGGCGACCCGGGTCGCGGCCGAGCGAGCCATTGGCGCAGGCGGACTGGTGCTGAGCATCGTCCCGCCGGATCAGATGCCTTCGGCAGACTGGCCTGCCACGGTGGTCATCCCCTGTGGAATGGGTGATGCACGCAACCTGCTGATGGCGCTTGCCGGCGATGCATGCATCGTGATCGGTGGGCGGGCCGGAACGATCTCGGAAGTCTGCCTGGCCTGGCTGCACAAGCGGCCATTGCTTCCGCTGGTCGGCTGCGGCGGGTGGTCCGACGACCTGCCGTCCAATCCCCCCGACGAAAGGCAGAACTCGCCGATCCTGCCCTGGGGCTCGATGGCGGAGCTCGAGCGCCAGCTTCGCGGCCTGGCCCTGGCTGGCTAGTTGTCGATCACCTTGCGCGCAAAGCGCTCCAGGTAGTCGAGCAGGCGGTTCGCGCCGGCCACGGCCGCCGCCTCGCTACCACTGGCGATGCCCTGCGCCAGTTCCATGTGGGCCTGGGCCGCCTCGATGATCTCGCCCTCGTGCTGGTAGGCATACCAGAAGCGGCGGCACTGCACGATCAGCGGCGCCACGCTCTTCACGGCCGAAAAATTGCGGCTGGCCTGGTGGTTCACGCAGTCGAGCTCGTGGTCGGCCTGCATGTAGTCGTCCAGGTGGCCGCGGGCGGCCGCCTTCATCATCTTCTCGGCGGCGCGCACGATGTCCTTGCGCTCGGTGCCGCTGGCGCGGCGCGCCGAGCAGGAGGCGATCAGGTTCTCCAGCACGCGCCGGGTGGCCAGCACGTCCAGGTGATCCGCCAGGTCGATGCTGGACACCAGCAGGCCGCGCCGCGGCTGCTGCGCGATCAGGCCGATCGAGGTCATGCGCAGCAGCGCCTCGCGCACCGGCGTTCGGCCCAGGCCGGTGCGCTCGGCGATCTCGGCCTCGACCACCGGGCTGCCGGGCTTGAGCTGCAAGGTGGCGATCAGCGTCTCGATGGCGTCGTAGGCGATGTCGGCGGCGCGGCGCGAGGGGGCGGCGGCCAGCGAGGCGCGGGTGGCTACAGCGGTGTTGGGTGGGGTCATCGTCATGTCTGCTGGCGCTTATTGTGTGCCGGGATGCGCCGGTGTCGGAGCGGTATCGGCCCCAAGGCCGGCGAGGGTCGCAATGCGCACGGGCGACAGCGGTGGCCGCGGCGAGGCTGGCGTCCAGCCGAACAGGAATTGCGCGGCATCGCCGCACACGCGGCCCTGGCAGGGGCCCATGCCGCAGCGCTGGTGCAGCTTGGCATCCGGCCATTCGCTGCAGGCGGCCAACTGCCCGAAAGAGACGTCTTCGCAGCGGCACACCAGGGTGTCGGGTCGCGGCAATGCGCGGATGGCGGGCGCCAGCGCAAAGTGCCGGTGCAGGCGCGCAGCGAAGGCATCCCAGCGGGCACGTTCGCTGTGCAGGCGCTGCGCCGCCTCCTGGTCGCCGACGGCCGCATGGCCCGCGATGGCGCCCTGCGCCAAGGCGCGTTCGCTACCGCCAAAGCCGGTGCACTCGCCGGCCGCATAGACGCCTGGCAGGCGGGTGGCCTGCCAGGCGTCGACCGCCAGCGCCGGCGTGTCGCCGGTGCCGGAAAAAGGCGTGAGCGCGCAGCCGAGCAGTTGGCCGAGCCCGGTGTTGGGCACGAGGCCAAAGCCCACGGCAAGCCGGTCGCAAGCCATCTCGTGCTCGCGCCCGCCTTGCACGAGCCGCACCGATTCGAGCCGCGCCCCGCCCTCGGCCGCGATCACATGCGAGGCCCAGCGATAACGCGCATCGGCCAGCTGCAGGGCCTGCATTGCCTTGCCCGGCCAGCGCACCAGGCTTGCCGCAAAACGGATGACCGACGCAGCCGATGCCTGCTCGGCGATGCGCAGCACCTGCGCGCCGGCCTGGCGCGCGGTGGCCGCGGCGGCCAGCAGCAGCGGGCCGCTGCCGGCGATGACGATGCGTTCGCCCTGCACCGGCAGGCCTGCCTTGATCAGCGCCTGCAGGCCGCCGGCGCCGGTCACGCCCGGCAGGGTCCAGCCCGGAAAGGGCAGCAGGCGCTCGCGCGCGCCGGTGCAAAGAATCAGGCGCTTCCAGTGGATGCGCCAGGCGCGCTGGGCGTCTTCGACCAGCAGTTCGTTCGGTGCGGGTGCGGCGATCACGCGCGCGCCTGGGCAGACGCGGATGTTGGCGCAGCGCGCCAGCGCATCGCGGCGCTCGCGAGCGGCCGGCGGCAAGCGGGCGCCGGGCCCGTCGCGCCAGATCTGGCCGCCGGGCGCGGGGTTGTCGTCGATCACCACGATGGAAGCGCCGCTGGGCGCCGCGGCCAGCGCGGCCGCCATGCCCGCGGGGCCGGCGCCCACGATCAGCAAGTCGCAGCTTTCGCGCTCGATGACGGGCACGCTCATCGCAAGGTCTCCACGCGCATGCCTTCGCGGCAAGGGGTCTGGCAGGCCAGCAGGCGGCGCCCGTCGACCTGCACGCGGCATTCCTGGCAGATGCCCATGCCGCAGAAGGGCGCGCGCGGCTGGCCCGTGACCGAGATGCGGGCAACGCCGCCGGCCATCTGCAGCGCGGCCGCCAGCGAGGTGCCTTCTTTCACGCGCACCGCCTGGCCGTCGATGTGGAGCTGCAGGGTGCCGTTCATGCTGCGGTCTCGATCAGCAACCGTTTCGGCGCGAAGGGCGCCGGGTCGAAAGGCGCCGAGCTGTCTGTCATCAGCGCGGCCAGCAGGCTGGCGCTGCCGGTGGCGGTGGTGACGCCCAGGCCTTCATGGCCCAGTGCAAGCCATAGCGATTCGCGCGATGGATGCTTGCCCAGCAAGGGCAGGCCGTCGGGCGTGGCGGGGCGCAGGCCGGTCCAGCTGCGGATCGCGTTGAGATCGCCCAGGCCGGGCAGGTAGTCGATGGCGCGCTCCAGCATGCGCGCCAGCATCAGCGCCTCGACCGCTGGATCGGTGGTGTCGAACTGGCGCGAAGAGCCGATCAGCAGTTGCCCGGTGGGCCGCGGCTGCACGTTGAAGGCCACCGAATCGCCCTGGGCGTGATGGGCGCTCGTGACGTAACCCAGTTCCACCAGTTGGTGCCGCACCGTGCCGGGGTAGCGGTCGGTGATGAGGAGGTGGCCCTTCTTCGGGCGCAGCGGCAGCTCGGGGCACAGCGCCAGCGCCTGCATGCCGGCGGCCAGCAGCACCTGCGGGGCGCGGCGCCAACTGCCGTCGATGAGGCGCACGGCGCCGTCGTCCTCGATGGCAACGACCCGGGCCCGCTCGACCTGGATGGCATCGCCATGCTGGGCCAGCAGCCAGCGCGCGGCGTTCGGAGCGTAGACGATGGCGTCGCCGGGCACATGAAGCGCGCCGGCCAGGCCGGGGCGCAGGGCGGGTTCGGCATCGGCCAGCGCCTGTGCGCCGAGCACGCGGCTGTCGATGCCGTGCTCGGCCAGGCGCAGCCGCTTGCGTTCGGCCTCCTGCATTTCCTCGTCGTTGGCCGCGATCCACAGCGTGCCGCAGGCCACGTAGGCGCAGTCGGCCGGCAGGCGCGGCGCCAGCGCGCGCCATTGCATGAGCGAATGACGGCTCAGTGCCAGCTCGGCCGGGTTGTCGTCCATGTGCACCAGGTGGCCCATGCCGGCCCCCGTGGCGCCGGGCAGGCCGGCATCGATCACGTGCACGCGCCGCCCGGCTTGCGCCAGTGCGTGCGTACACGCGGCGCCGACGATGCCGGCGCCGATCACGATGACGTCGGCCCGATGCATCAGAGGCGGATGCCCCAGGCGAAGGG
This sequence comes from Variovorax sp. LARHSF232, assembly GCF_052871435.1. Classification (NCBI taxonomy): domain Bacteria; kingdom Pseudomonadati; phylum Pseudomonadota; class Betaproteobacteria; order Burkholderiales; family Comamonadaceae; genus Variovorax; species Variovorax sp. LARHSF232. Next base: position 14,644 of record NZ_JBIXJS010000009.1, read on the forward strand.
ATCGTTGTCGTCGACGAGCAAGGTGCACTCCGCGCTGATGTGCGCTCGCCCGCGGATGGTGGGAATTACGCGCCCTTCGGCGTCCAGCACGTAGCTGGCCTCGAATCGGCTGCCGATGATGCTGGCCTGGGTCCACACCTCGCCGGGCGCCAGCTTGCCCTCGGCCGCCAGGCAGGCGATCTTGGCGCTGGTGCCGGTGCCGCAGGGCGAGCGGTCGTAGGCCAGGCCCGGGCACAGCACGAAGTTGCGGCTGTCGGCACCCTCGCCGTCGTCGCCGAAGAGCTCGATGTGATCGATTTCCGCGCCCTCGGCGCCGGTGATGCCCTGCGCCGACAGCGCCGCGCGCAGCTCGGCGCAGTAGGCGGTGAGCTGCACCAGGTTGTCGCTGGCCACGCGCTGGCCGTGGTCGCTGGCCAGAAAGAACCAGTTGCCGCCCCAGGCCACGTCGCCATGCGCCGTGCTGCCGTCCGCGAGGCGCACCGCCACCTGGCGCCGGTGGCGAAAGGCGGGCACGTTGCGCACGCTGACCGAGCCGTCGTCGTGCAAGGTGGCGCTCACCGTGCCCACCGGCGTCTCGATGCGGTGCTCGCCGGGGCCGATGCGGCCCATGTGGGCCAGGCTCGCCACCAGGCCGATGGTGCCGTGGCCGCACATGCCGAGGTAGCCGCTGTTGTTGAAGAAGATCACGCCGGCGGCCGCATCGCTGGCCACCGGCTCGCACAGCAGCGCACCCACCACCACGTCGCTGCCGCGCGGCTCCAGCACGGTGGCGGCGCGCCATGGGTCGTGCTCGGCGGCCAGCAGCGCACGGCGCTCGGCCATGCTGCCGCTGCCGAGATCGGGAAAGCCTTGGACGACGAGGCGCGTGGGCTCGCCGCCGGTGTGGGAGTCGATGACCTGGATGCGCTGCATGTGCGGTGCCTCAGTAGCTTGCGAGGGCCTTGGGCGCCGCGTCCTTGAAGGTGAACACCGTGATCGGCGCCTGCTTCAGGTTGCCCTTGTCGTCGTAGGCATAGGTGGCGGCCACGCCCTTGTAGCTGCTCTTGTAGAGCTCGGCGCCCACCTTGTCGGGGTCGATCGAGTTGGCCTTCTTCATGGATTCGGCGATGAACATCACCTGGTCATAGTAAGAGGCCGCATAGGCGTCCGCATCGGCGTTGAAGCGCTTCTTGAACTTGGCGCGGAAGGCGGGGCCTTGCTCGGCCTTCTCCACCATCGAGCCGCCCTGGGCGCAAAAGACCGTGTCGTTCACCGCATCGCCGCCCAGCTTGCCCATGGCGGGGCTGCACAGGGTGTCGCCGCCCAGCAGCTTGGTGTCGGTCATGCCCAGCTGCTTGAGCTGGCGCGCCATCGGCGCGCCTTGCGGCGCGTAGCCACCGAAGAAGATCGCCTGCGGCTGCTTGGCCTTGAAGTTGGTGAGGATGGCGTTGAAGTCGATCGCCTTGTCGGTGGTGAACTCGCGGCCTACTACCGTCAGGCCCTGCTTCTGCGCCTCCTTGCCGAACTCCTCGGCCAGCCCCTGTCCGAAAGCGGTGCGGTCGTCGATCACGCCGACCTTGCTGACCTTGAGCACCTTGGCCGCGTACACGGCCATGCTGGCGCCGATCTGGTTGTCGCTGGCGATGATGCGATACAGGTTCTTGTAGCCGCCGTCGGTCACCTTCGGGTTGGTGCCCACGGTGGAGACCAGCACGTTGCCCTGGCCGTAGACGCGCGAGGCCGGAATGGCCACGCCCGAGCAGTAGGGCCCCATCACGTACTTGATGTTGTCGTCGACGAACTTCTGCGCCACCGCGACGCCGCTCTTCGGATCGCACTGGTCGTCTTCGGACGAGAGCTCGAACTTGAGCGTCTTGCCGCCCACCACCATCTTCTTGGCGTTCAGTTCCTCGATGGCCAGGCGCACGCCGTTCTCGTTGTCCTTGCCGGCGAAGGCGTTGGGCCCGGACAGCGGCCCGCTGTGGCCGATCTTGACGATCTGTTCCTGGGCCTGCGCCTGGGATGCCAAGGCGGCGCAGGCGAGCAGGCAGTAAAAGGGGATCGACTTGGCTTGTCTCTTCATTTTCTGTTTTCCTCGATCAAGGGTGGTGGGACAAAAGGAAGCTCTGTTTACGCCAGCTTGGCGCCGATGGCGCGCAACTGCGCGATCTGCGGCGCCTTGGGCAGCCAGATCTTGTCGAACTCGGCGATCAACGGCGCCGGGTTGAAGTCGCCGGCGTTCCTGAAGGCGATGCCGCTGGCCTTGAACTTGTCGACCAGCCCCAGTTCGGTGGTGACGATGTCCTTGATCTGCGCGTCCAGCGACTGCTTCACCAGCTCGCGGATCAGTTCCTTGTCCTTGGCGTCCAGCGTCTGCCAGATGCGCCCCGAGACCAGCGGCGCAAAGGGCATGAACAGCGCATTCATGGGCATCAGCACCTTGGAGACGCGGTCGAAGCGCTGGTTCCAGGAGAACTCGATGTCGGCCTCCAGCCCGTCCACCTGGCCGTTGGACATGGCGTCGAACACCGCCGGCGTGGGAATCGGCGTGGGCGCGGCGCCCAGCAGTTGATAGAAGTCGCGGTACACGGGGGTTGGGTTGATGCGCAGCTTCATGCCCTTGAGATCGGCCGGGCTGGCGATCGGCTTGGTCGCGAACACCACCCGCATGCCGGTGATGCCCCAGCCCAGGCCGATGGTGCCGGTCTCGCGCGGCAGCACGTCCAAAAGCTTGAGCGCCTCGGGTGTGCGCACCAGCGAGGCCACTGCCGTGGTCGAGCGCACCAGGTAGGGCGCGTTGATGGCCGCCACGCTGGCCACCCGTGAGCCCAGCTCGGCCGCCTGGATCCAGCCCATGTCGAGCGCGCCCGACTGCAGCTGCTGCATCATGGCCGACTCGTTGCCGAGCTGGCCCGAATGGAACACCGTGACGGACAGGCGCCCATCGGTGCTCTTTTTCAGCGATTCGCCAAAGGCCAGCGCCGCCCGGTTCCACGAATGGCCGGCCGGCGTGATGAGGCCGAGGCGAAATTCCTTGGCCGCTGCCGCGCGCGAGGGCGTGCTGAAAGCCAGCAGGCTGGACGCGGCGCCGCCGGCGGCGGCTTGAACGAAGTGTCGACGGGTGAGGGACATGCAAGTGCTCCGGTGGTTGACAAGAAAGAAGAACGGGACGGCTACTGCGGCTTGAGCAGCGCCAGCGACAGGCTCGGGAAGATCGACAGCAGCACCAGCGCCGCGCAGCAGATCAGGAAGAAGGGCAGGGTGACCATGAACATCTTTCCGGGCTTGGCGCCGGTCACGGCCGAGGCCACGAAGAAGCTCAGGCCCACCGGCGGCGTCATCAGCCCCAGCACCAGGTTGACCACCACCACCACGCCGAAGTGGCGCGGGTCGATGCCGTAGATCTCGGTGGCGATCGGCAAGAGGATCGGCACCGTCATGATCAGGCCCGGAATGCCGTCGATCACCGTGCCGATCACCAGCAGGATGGCGTTGGTGATCAGCAGAAAGCTCACCGGGTCCTTGGCGACGGTCTGGATCCAGGCCGCCGCTGCCTGCGGCACCTTGCCGTAGATCAGCAGCCACGAGAACACGGCCGCCGCCGCCACCAGGAACAGCACCACCGCCGAGTAGATGGCGGACTTGAGCAGGATCTCCGGCATCGACTTGAAGCTGAATTCCTTCGTGACGTAGCGCCCCACCAGGGCCGCCGCCAGCGCGCCCACGGCCGCGGCCTCGGTCGGATTGGCAAAGCCGGTGAGGATGGAGCCGACGATGACGATCGGGATCAGGAGCGTGGGGCAGGCCGTGGCGATGGTGGAGAGGCGCTGGCGCCAGGTGCGCTTCTCGGTGCGCGGGTAGTTGTAGATGACGCCCATGCCGGCGATCACCACGAAGAAGAGCAGCGTGAGCACGATGCCTGGCAGGATGCCCGCGATCAGCATGTCGCCGACCGCGACCTGCGCCAGCACGCTGTAGACCACGAACATCACCGAAGGCGGAATGATCGGGCCGAGCATGCCGCCATACACCGTGAGGCCGGCGGCGAAGGTCTTGTCGTAGCCCTCGCGCTCCATCTGCGGCACCATGATCTGGCTCATGATCGCCACCTGCGCGGTGGCCGAGCCGATGATGGACGACACCAGCATGTTGGCCAGGATGTTGACGTAGGCCAGGCCGCCCTTGACCGAGCCGATGAAGGCCAGCGCCAGCTCCACCAGGCGCCGGGTGATGCCGCCGCCGTTCATGATTTCGCCGATCAAAATGAACAAGGGAATGGCGATCAGGCCGTAGCTGTCGACCCCACCGAACATCTGCGTCGGGAAGGACTGGAACAGCACCGTGTCGCCCGAATTCAGGATGTAGACGATGCCGGCCAGACACAGGCAGGCGCCGATCGGCACGCCGACCAGAAGCACGAGGAGAAAGAAGGCGGAGGTCAGCATGAGTTCTCAGTTCACTGCGTCGGCGTTGACGACGTGGAATTCGGTGTGCACTCGCTTGGGCTGCAGCCCGATGTCTTCCAGCAGATTGGCCAGCGCATGCACGCTGAGCGTGATCGAGAAGATCGGCAGGATGAGTTGCACCACCCACACCGGCCAGTTCAGGGTCTGCGTGGTCTCGGTGTAGAGAAAGTTGAAGGACTCGGCGGCGTATTCCTTGGCGTCGAAGCCAAAGCGCACGATGCCCACGGGATCCAGCCAGACCCAGCACATCACCAGCAGTGCCAGGCCCAGCAGCAGCACGCCGGTCGAGGCGCTGGCCTTGGCGGCGGCGGCGGCGCGCGCCGGCAGCTTGTCGGTCAGCAGGGTCACGGCAAAGTCCAGGCGCAGCCGCGTCATGGCCGAGGCGCCGATGAAGGTCAGCCAGACCACGGTGTAGACCGAGGCCTCGTCGACCCAGTAGAGCGGCGCGCCGGCGTAGCGCGTCACCACGTTCAGCAGGATCAGCGCCACGAGCAAGCCCATGAGGCCGGTGAGCAGATGGCGCTCGCAGGCGAGGACGGCGTCCGACGCGTCAAGCACAAGGCGGCTCATTCGCCCCAGGGCCTTGGTCTTCATGGCGATCAGGCGACCGATTGGTACTTGGCCGGCCGCGTGGCCAGCGCCTTGGCCACGATGGCTTCGACGGCGTCGCGCTCTTCGCCGATCAGCGGCAGGCGAGGGCGGCGCATGTGCTCGGTGCCCACGCCGACCAGCAGGTCGATCAGCTTGAGGTTCTGCACCAGCTTGTTCGACACGTCGAGGTGCAGCATGGGCGTCATCCACTGGTAGAGCTTGAGCGCTTCGGCGAACTGGCCGGCCTTCATCAGGTCATACAGCGCCACGGTCTCGCGCGGGAAGGCGCAGCCCACGCCGGCCAGCAGGCCATCGCAGCCCAGCGCCAGGCCCTCGTAGGCCAGGTCGTCCACCCCCAGGAAGAGCTGGTAGCGATCGCCCACCGCGTTGCGCAGGTCGGTGATGCGGCGGATGTCGCCGGTGCTTTCCTTGATGGCGGCGATCCATTCGCAATCAGCGAGCTCGAGCATGTGCTCGGGCTTGAGGTCGACGCGGTAGGCGACCGGGTTGTTGTAGATCATCAGCGGCTTCTGCGCGGCCTTGGCCATGGCGCGCACGTTGGTCATGGCTTCGCGCGCATCGGCCACGTAGATCACCGAGGGCATCACCATGAAGCCGGCCACGCCGAGCTTGTTGGCGCCGGCGATGTAACGCAGCGCCTCGCGGGTGCTGGTTTCCGACACGTTGGCCAGCACCGGCACGCGGCCGGCGGCGGCGTCGATGGCGATCTTGGCGACTTCCAGCTTTTCTTCCAGGCTCAAGGTGCTGGCTTCGCCCAGCGAGCCGCAGGTGACGATGCCGTGCACGCCATTGCGGATCTGAAAGTCGATGTGGCGCGCGGTGCCTTCGGCGTCGATGCGTTCATCGGCGAAGAACTTGGTGGTGATGGCGGGAAAGATGCCTTGCCAGCGGGGGTTGCTCACGGAGGTGCTCCTTGGATGGGTGGGTGAGGGATGAAAGAACGTCGTTGTTAATATATTAGTGAGATATCAAAGGTATCTTGTCAGGGTATTTAGCAGCTTGCGTGCCAGCTTGAAATGGGCGATCGAGGTGTTGGATGCCGCGATTTGCCCCATGCGCGTGCGCAGCGTGGTGCACGCGCACCGAAAGTGCCGAGTACTTTCGGGGGATGGGACTGCTCCCGATGCGGGGCAGCCCGAATTACACAAAGATACAAATCACGGCTGCAATGGCCGCTGCTCTTGCTTCTTGCTGGTTGTGCACCTCCCGGAGGACCCCATGAAAATCTGCGCGCGTTCGATCGTCACCACGGCTTGGCTGGCGCTGGCCGCGCATGCCGCCATGGCGGCGCAGATCGTCGTCGGGCAGGTGGCGCCGATGTCGGGCCCGGAGGCTCGCCAGGGCCGCGCCTACGGAGTCGGCATGCAGATGTACTTCGATGCCATCAACAAGGAAGGCGGCGTCAACGGCCACACCTTCACTTTGGTGCGCAAGGACGACTTGGGCCAGCCGGCCGAAACCGTGGCGCTGACGCGCAAGCTGTTGGCCGACGAGAAGCCGCTGGTGCTGGCCGGCTACTTCGGCAGCCGCAACATTTCGGACCTGGTGGCCTCGGGCATGCTGGAAAGCGAGCGCGTCGCGCTGGTGGGTTATCGCAGCGCCGAGATCCGCGACGAGACGCCGTTGCTCTACAACGTGCGCGCCGGCCTGCGCGACGAGCTGGCGCGCCTGACCTCGCACCTGTCCACCGTGGGCATCCGCAAGCTGGGGCTGTTCTATGAAGACGGCCCCAATGCGCAAGCTTTGGTGGCGGCAGCCGACGCCGCGGCCAGGAAGGTGGATGCCATCATCATCAAGCGCGCGTCCTACCCAGCCAACACGGGCAAGGTGAGCGACGCGGTCAACCAGTTCGTCGAGGCCAAGCCGCAGGCCATCATCATGGTTTCGAGCGGCGCGGCCGCGGCCGCCTTCATCGAGAGCTACCGCAGCTCCGGCGGCACGGCGCAGATCTTTGCCCACTCGGGCACCGAGCTGGAGCAGCTGTCGCAGCGCCTGGGCGAGGAGCAGATGGCCGGCGTGGTGATCGCCCAGGTCACGCCCAGCCCCTACAAGATCAGCGGGCGCCTCAGCAAGGAGTTCACCGACACCGCCAAGGCGCAGAAGGTCGATTCGCCGGTGAGCTACGCCATGATGGAAGGCTACATCGCCGCCCGCGTGATCGTCGAAGCCGTGCGCCGCCAAGGTGCGCGCCCGACGCGCGAGGGCATGGTCACGGCGCTCAATTCGATGGACGCGTTCGACATGGGCGGGTATGCCGTGGCCTTCAAGCCGACCCAGCGCACGGGGTCGCGCTATGTGGAGCTGTCCATCGTGAGTAGTGTGGGGAAGATTCGGCAGTAGGCTTTGTTCGGGGTGGCGCGGCAGGTGTTTGCCGCGGCGGGCTCATGGTGCGGCGGTCGATGCTGCGCATCGACTCCACTGCGATGCTCGCGCAGGAGGCGTGCGTCGCAGAACTCGCGACGTTCACCTCGTTCACTCTGCTCAAACAACTGCGACGAGTCAGATGTTCGCCGCCGCACAAATCGCTCGCCGCGGCAAACACCTGCCGCGCGGGAGCGCTGCCGTAGATCAACCCGGAAACCAACGGCCGATCAGGCGCCTGGCGTCTCGGCAAGGGCCTGTGTGCCCCTGTGCCGGCGCGCCTCCCGGGCGCCGAGAAGCGCAGCGGGCGCGGCCCGCACGCGTGCCGAAGGACACGCGTGCTTCAACCTCTAGCTTGCGGCAGCTGTCTGAGCAGAGTGAACGAAGTGAACGCCGCGAGTTCTGCCGCAGGGCCGGGCTCGCGAGCATCGCAGGGGAGTCGGCGCTACGCGCCGACCGCCCGAGCGAAGCGCCGGCGCAGGGGCACGCAGGCCTTTGCTGCCCCCAAGCCAAAAACACTAGATCAAATTCCGCATCGCCTGCGCCGTCTCCCGCAACACCGGCAACACCCGCGCCACCGCGTCCTCGCTCGACTCATGCCCCATCGGCATCGTGATGTTCAAGGCGCCGACCAGCTCCCCGCGCCGGTCGCGCAAGGGCACGGCGATGCCGCGCGAGTTCAGGTCCAGCTGCTGCTCCGACAAGGCCCAGCCCTGCGCGCGGATGCGTGCCAGCTCCAGCCGCATGCGGTCCTTGCTCGAGATGGTGTGCTGCGTGAACACCGCCAGCTCGTGCGTGGCCAGCCAGGTGGCCTGGTCCTCGTCGCTGCGCATGGCCAGCATCAGCATGCCCGAGGCCGTAACCTGCGCGGGCACGCGCGCGCCCAGCACGTAGCCGGTGCTCATGCTGCGGTTCGGGCCGTTGCGGGCGATGTAGACCACTTCGTCGCCGTCCATCACGCTCAAGTAGGCGATCTCGTGCGTGCCGGCCGCCACGCGCTGCAGGAAGGGCTGCACGATGCGCGGCAGCCGCGCCGATTCCAGGTACGACTGCCCCAGCCGCAGCACCCGCGGCGTCAGCCAAAAGAGCTTGCCGTCGCTCGCCACATAGCCCATGTGCTGCAGGGTCAGCAGGTAGCGCCGGGCGGCGGTGCGGGTCATGCCGGTGCGCTGGCCGGCCTGGCTGGCGGTCATGCGCGCGTTGGCGTCGTCGAAGGCTTCGATGACGCTCACGCCGCGCTCCAGGCCGGCGATCCAGTCGCGCTTGTCCAGGCCGGCGGGTGGCTGCTTTTCATCAAGGTTCATGGTCGTCGATGCTAGGTGATTCCCTGGAATTGCTCCATTGTCGTACGTCAATGTTCGATGATCGATCCTTTGAGTGCTTCTGCGCTTGCCATTGCCCGATCTGCGGCTAAAGTCCGAGCCTGCCAAAAAGCCGGCAGAACGATAGTCGAACATCCGGAGACGCGCCATGCATTCCATCCAAGGCAGCACCGACCTCTTCCTGATCCCGGGAGATCCGGTGCTCAACGTGCGCCTGCCGCGCATGTTCAACGCGGTGTTCGAACGATTCGAGATCGACGCGGTGCTGGTGCCGGTGCGGGTGCCGGTGCGCGACCTGGCGGTGTTCTTCAAGGCCAGCTTTCTGGCCAAGAACCTCCGGGGCATGGTGATCGCGCCGCCGCACAAGCCGCTGGTCACTCACCTGCTGGACGGCTGCGGCTTGTTCGGCCGCGTGGCGGGTTCGGTCAACGTGGTGCGCCGCACCGAAGACGGCGCGCTGGAAGGCGACCTCTTTGACGGCGAAGGCTTCACCAGTGCGCTGGAGCACTTCAACATTCCCTATCGCGGCAAGCGCGTGCTGATTCTCGGCGCGGGCGTCACCGGCGCGGCCATCGGCGTGGCGCTGGCCGACGGCGGCACGGTGAATGGCGCCGAGCACGTGGCCTTCCACGATCCGGTGGCGGGCAAGGCGGCCGGTTTGGCGGCGCAGCTCGATGCCTTCTTCGACGCCACCGTGGCGGCGGTGGATGAAAGCGACCCGGCCGGCTACGACCTGGTGGTCAATGCCACGCAACTGGGCTTGCAGCCCGGCGATGCGCTGCCCTGCGACGTGTCGCGCATGGAGCCGCACGCGGCGGCATTCGACGTGCTGCTGCGCGGCCAGCCCACGCCCTTCGTGCGTGCGGTGCGCGAACGGGGCCTGCATGCGCAGCCGGGCTTCGAGATGCTGATCCAGCAGATTCCCTACTACCTCGACTACTACGGCTACACCGAGGCAGCGCAAGGCGTGCGCGATGACGCGGGCTTCCTGCGCGACCTCATCTACCCGGCCGAGCTGGCGGATGAAGCCCGCAACCCGCGGCGCTACCACTCGGACAGCGTGGCCTGAGCACAGATTGAGCGCACACGTATTTTCGGAACGACACCATGAGCATTTTCGAAGGCTTTCTCTCCACCCCGGAGGTGCTCGACGCCTTCAGTGATCACCATTTCGTCGACGCCATGCTGCGCTTCGAAGCGGCCTTGGCGCGCGCCCAGGCGCAGCTCGGGCTGATCCCCGAATCGGCCGCGCATTCCATCGTCGGCAGCTGCAAGGTCGAGCTGTTCGACGTGGCCAAGATCGTGCGCGACAGCGGCCGCGCCGGCAGCGTGGCGATTCCGCTGGTCAAGTCGCTGAAGGAGGCCGTGGGCCTGTTCAACGCCGACGCCGTGCCCTATGTGCATTTCGGCAGCACCAGCCAGGACGTCATCGACAGCGCGATGGCGCTGGTCACGCGCAATGCCGTGCAGCTGATCGACGCCGACCTGGGCAAGGCGATCGGCGCGCTGCTCCAGCACGCCAGGCACCATGCACAGACGCCGATGCTCGCGCGCACCCTGATGCAGCCGGCCTCCGTCACCAGTTTCGGCCTCAAGTGCGTGAACTGGGCGGCGCCGCTGGTGCGCAGCCGCGCGCGCATTGCCGAGGCGGCGCGGCATGCGCTCAAGCTTCAGCTGGGCGGCGCCGTCGGCACGCTGGCGCAGATGAAAAGCCTGGGCCCGGACGTGCGCGCGCGCATGGCGCAGGACCTCGGCTTGGTCGACGCCGGTGGCGCCTGGCATACGCAGCGCGACGAATGGGTGGCCCTGGGCTGCGAGCTTGGCATTTTGGTGGGCAGCCTGGGCAAGATCGCCGGCGATATCGCGCTCATGGGCCAGTACGAAGTCGGCGAGCTGGCCGAACCCAGCGAGCCCGGGCGCGGCGGCTCGTCCGCCATGCCGCACAAGCGCAATCCGGTGGCCTCGATGGTGGCGCTGGCCGCGGCGCAGCGCGCGCCGCAACGGGTGGCGGCGCTGCTTGCCGCGATGCCGCAGGAACACGAGCGCGCCCTGGGCGCCTGGCAGGCCGAGCTGGCCGAATGGCCGCAATTGCTGATGAGCGCGCACGGCAGTGTCCGAGCGCTGGCAGGGGCCTTGCCCGGCCTGCAGGTGGATGCGGCGCGCATGCGTGCCAACATCGACGGCTTGCGCGCCGAGCTGCCGCGCGAGGCGGCCGACGAATGGTTCGATCCGGCGCTGTCGCAGCCGGCCGGCGCCATCGCGCTGGTGCAGATCGAGGCGCTGCGCGCGCAGGCCGCCTTGGGCGCCGGAAAGGAAGCCACTCGATGACATCCAAGAACGAGAACAAGGCGCCGAGCGACTACGACGCCGGCATGATCAACCGCCGCCGCGTGCTGGGCGATGCCTGGGTCGACAAGTCGCTGGCCAACCGCAATGATTTCAACGCCGAGTTCCAGGACCTGATCACCCGCCATGCCTGGAACGACATCTGGGGCCGGCCGGCCCTGGGCGACAAGACGCGCCGCTTCATGGTGCTGTCGATGCTGCTGGGCATCAAGGCGTACGAAGAATTCGTGATGCACGTGCGCGCCGCGCTGGACGGCCCGCCCGAGTCGCGCCTGAGCCCCGAAGACATCAAGGAAATCATCATGATGTCGGCCATCTACGTCGGCGTGCCGGCCGCCAATCACGCCTTCGGCCTGGTGACGGCCATCTTGCGCGAGCGAGGCCTGCTGCCGCTGCTGCCGGACCCCGGCGCGTGAAGCCTTCGGCCGCGCCGCCACTGAGCTTCGCGCTGCTGCTGCCATTGCTGCTGGCGGCGCAGCCGGTGGCCACCGACAGCTACCTGCCGGCACTGCCGGCGATTGCCACCGAGCTGGGTTCGGCCAGCAACAGCCTGACCATGTTCGTGCTGGCCTTCGGCATCGCGCAGATCCCGATCGGCAGCCTGGCCGATCGCATCGGCCGCCGGCCCGTGCTGCTGGCCGGGCTGGCGTTCTACGTGGTGGCGGCACTGGCCGGTGCGCTGGCCGACAGCGCGGCCATGCTGGCCGGCGTGCGTGCGCTGCAGGGCGCGGCGATGGCGGCCATCCTGGTGTGCTCGCGCGCCGCGGTGCGCGACCTTTATCCGGCGCACGAAGGCATGCACGTGATGGCGCGCGGCCTCACCGGCCTGGGCGTGGTGGCGCTGGTGGCGCCGGTGCTGGGCGCCTTCATCGTGCAGTGGGCCGGCTGGCGCTGGGTGCTGGGGCTGATGGCGCTCTATGCCGCCATCCTGCTGGCGATGTGCTGGCATTCCTTTGGCGAGACGCAGCCGGCGCGCGATGCCGCGCAGCCGGCTTCTGCAACCGGCGGCGGGCTGCGCGAGGTGTTCGCCAGCCGCAGCTTCCGGATCTGGAGCAGCGTCTCGGCCGCCAGCTATGGCGGCATCTTCTGCTTTCTGCTGCTCTCGCCGCTGGTCTACATCGGCTACCTGGGCCTCCCGCCGGCCGTGTACGGCTGGATTCCATCGGGCGGCTCGGCCATCTACATCGGCGCCACCATCGCCTGCCGCAAGCTCCTTTATCGCTGGGGGCCGTTTCGCACGGCGCGGGTCGGCGCGCTGCTGAGCCTCACGGGCGCCGTCATCCAGGCGCTGGGCTGCTGGCTGCTGCCGCTGAGTGCCTGGCCGCTGCTGCTGGGCCATGCGGTGTTCTGCATGGGCCACGGCATCCACCAGCCCTGCGGCCAGGCCGGCGCGGTGGGTGACCTGCCGCGGCTGGCGGGGCGCGCCGTTTCGTGGTCCGGCTTCGCCATGATGGCGGTGGCCTTCTGCGTCGGCCAGCTGGCCGCGCATTTCATGGAGCTGCCCGGCTATCCGCATGGCGCCTGGCCGATGGTCGTGCCGATGCTGGTGGCCGGCACGGCGCTGCTGCTCATCGCCTTCGCCTGGCTGCCGCTGCTTCAGCAGCAACAACAGCAGCAGCAACAGCAACATCACACCTACAAGGAGAAAACATGATCCAACTCAACATCCGGCGTGAAGGGCAGGGCCCGGTCGTCGTGCTGAGCCACGCGCTGGGCTGCGACCTGCACATGTGGGACTTTGTTGCCGCCCTGCTGGCGCGCACGAACACCGTGCTGCGCTACGACCACCGCAACCATGGCGGCTCGCCCGTGGTGGCCGGCGCGCTGACGATGGAAACGCTGGCGCAGGATGCGGCCGCGCTGATCGAACGCGAGGCCGGCGGCGCTCCGGTCCATTTTGTCGGCCTGTCGATGGGCGGCATGACGGCGCAGGCTTTGGCCGTGCTGCGGCCGGACCTGCTGGCCAGTGTGGTGATTGCCAACTCGTCCGCCCACTACCCCGACCAGGCGCCCTGGCAGGCGCGCGAAGCGGCCGTGCGGGCCCAGGGCATTGCCGCCATCGCGCCGGGTGCGGTGGCGCGCTGGCTCACGCCGGAATACGCCGCCACGCCCGAGGGCGCCGCGCGCGCCAAGGCCCTGCACGACACCCTGGTCGCCACCGATCCCGAGGGCTACATCGCCAGCTGCAACGCCGTGGCGGCGATCGACTTCCGCAAAAGCAACCGCCGAATCGCCCGCCCGACGCTGGTGATCGCCGGCACCCGCGACGAAGCCACGCCGCTCGCCATGTCCGAGGCCATGGTGGCCGCCATCCCGGGCGCGCGCTTGGGCCAGATCGAGGCAGCGCACCTGAGCGCGGTGGAGCGGCCGGCCGAATTCGTGCAGTTGCTGCAGGGTTTCCACGCCGCGTTGTAGCCGGCGGAGCAGCCGGCCGAACGCTAGTACAAAAGAAAAAACCGCGCTCTGGCCGCGTCAGCCGGCCGGGGGGAGAATGGGCGGCATGAGCACCCCCCACTCCACCCCCCAACGGCAGCTGCGCATCGACTTCGTTTCCGACGTCTCCTGCCCCTGGTGCGCCGTCGGCCTCGGCGCGCTCGAGCAGGCGCTGGCGCGGGTCGCGCCCGAGATCCAGGCCGAGCTGCACTTTCAGCCCTTCGAGCTCAACCCGCAGATGCCGCGCGAAGGGCAGGATTCGATCGAGCACCTGACCGAGAAATACGGCATCAGCGAAGAGCAGGTGCGCGCCAATGGCGAGAACATCCGCCAGCGCGCTGCCACGGTGGGCTTCGACTTCAGCCTGGACCGCCGCAAGCGCGTGTGGAACACCTTCGACGCGCACCGCCTGCTGCACTGGGCCGAGCTGGAAGACGTGAACAAGCAGCGTGCGCTCAAGAAATCCCTGTTCAAGGCCTACTTCACCGACGGCCTCAATCCCTCGGATGCCGACCTGTTGATCCGACTGGCCGGCGAGGCGGGCCTGGACACGGTGCGGGCCCGCGAGATCCTGGCCAGCGACCTGTATGCGGCGGAAACGCGCGAGCGCGAGCGCCTGTACACCGGCGCCGGCATCCATTCGGTGCCGGCCATCATCATCGACAACAAGCACCTGATTTCCGGCGGCCAGCCGGCGGAGATCTTCGAGCGCGCGCTGCGCCAGATCGCCGGCGCCGCGCCGCGACAGCAAGAAACTGCACAAGCCTGAGCGAGAAAGAGAGGGGGACCCCATGGCCTCGTCGTCGATCGCCCAACTGCTGGGCACCCAGCTGCCGCTGATCCAGGCGCCGATGGCCGGCGCACAGGGCAGCGCCATGGCCGTTGCCGTCAGCAATGCCGGCGCGCTGGGCTCGCTGCCCTGCGCCATGCTCACGCCCGACGCCATGCGCGCCGAGCTGACCGCCATCCAGGCGGCCACCGGCGGCAAGCCGTACAACGTCAACTTCTTCTGCCATCACGTGCCGGTGCCCAGCCCGCAGCGCGAAGCGGACTGGCGCCAGGCCCTGGCGCCTTACTACGCCGAGTTCGGCATCGACCCGGCAGGCATCGCGGCCGGTGCGGGGCGCAACCCGTTCAGCGCCGAAGCGGCGGCCGTGCTGGAAGAGTTCAAGCCGGCGGTGGTGAGCTTCCATTTCGGCCTGCCTGCCGACGATCTGCTGGCGCGCGTGCGCGCCTGGGGCGCCAAGGTGCTGTGTTCCGCGACCACGGTGGACGAGGCGCGCTGGCTGGCCGCGCGCGGCGTCGACGCCATCATTGCCCAGGGGCTGGAAGCCGGCGGGCACCGCGGCCACTTCCTGTCGCCCGACCTGACGCGCCAGATGGGCACCTTCGCCTTGCTGCCGCAACTGGTGAAGGCGGTGGACGTGCCGGTGATCGCGGCCGGCGGCATTGCCGACGCAGACGGCGTGCGGGCGGCCATGGCCCTGGGCGCGGCCGGCGTGCAGGTGGGCACGGCCTACCTGCTGTGCCCAGAGGCCACCATCAGCGCGCCGCACCGCCTGGTCCTGTCCGGCAAGATCGGCGCGGCGCACCTGCACACCGCGCTCACCAACCTGTTCACCGGCCGGCCGGCGCGCGGCATCATGAACCGGCTGATGCGCGAGCTGGGGCCCCTCGGCGACGTGGCACCCGAGTTCCCGATGGCCACCGCCGCCATCGCGCCGCTGCGTGCCAAGGCAGAAAGCCAAGGCAGCGGGGATTTTTCTCCGCTATGGTCGGGTCAGAACGCGAGCGGCTGCAAGCCGATCCCGGCGGCCGAACTGACACGCGAGTTGGCGGCCGGCTTTTCAGCGCGCAGTTGATCAAACCGAATCACGAGTTAATGAGAAAAGGACCTTAGCCACATGCCTGAGCGCGACGACCCACGAGAGTTCAGACCCGTTCGCGAATCGTCCGTGTGGACGGCCGTCATCCTGGTGCTGGTGCTGCTGGGCGCCGGCGCCCTGTGGTGGCGCTGGTCGCAGACCCAGGCGCCGAGCGAACCCGCGGCGGTGAGCACGCCGCCCGCCGGCGCCCCGGCGGATGCGCCCGCGCCGCCGCCGGTGGCCGCGCAGCCCGAGGCCAGCGCGCCGCAGAACCCCATCGAGGCGCCGCCCGATGCCTTCCTGCCGCAGCTGTCCGATTCCGACGCCAAGGTCACGGCCGCGCTCAACGAGCTGCTGGGCCGCAAGAACGTGGCCGGTTTTCTCAACACCGACGGCTTCGTGCGCCGCTTCGTCGCCACGGTGGACAACCTGCCGCGCGAGCACGCTCCCTCGCGCATGTGGCCGGTGCAGCCGATGGCGCCGCGCTTCCTGGCCGGCGGCAGCGGCGAGACGCAGACCGTCAGCGCGGACAACGCCCAGCGCTACACACCGCTGGTGCTGCTGGCCGAGCAGGTGGAACCGACCGCCGCGGCCACCATCTACTTCAAGCTGTATCCGCTGTTTCAGCAGGCTTTCGAAGAGCTGGGCTACCCCGGCAAATACTTCAATGACCGCCTGATTGCGGTGATTGATCATCTGCTGGCCGCGCCCGAGCCCGAGGGCCCGGTGCGCGTGCGGCGCGTCGAAGTGAAGAGCGACATCCCCACGTCCCAGCCCCTGGTGCACTACGAATACGCCGACCCGCAGTTCGAAGCCATGTCGGCCGGGCAGAAGATCATGGTGCGCATGGGTCTGGTCAACGAGCGGCGCCTGAAGGCGCGCCTGAAGCTCTTCAAGGCGCAGGTGGTGGCGGGCGCCGCGACGGCGAAGAAATGAGAGCAGGGAGCCACAACGCACCCATCCGGGTCGCCGACATCGGCGATTTCGACGTTCTGATCGATGCGCGCTCGCCGTCCGAATACGCGCTCGACCACATTCCCGGCGCCATCAACTGCCCGGTGCTCGACGACGAAGAGCGCCGCATCGTCGGCACCCTGTACAAGCAGACCGGCGCCTTCGAAGCGCGCCGCGTCGGCGGCGCCATGGTGGCGGCCAATCTGGCCAGGCACTTGCGCGAGCGCTTTGCCGACCAGCCCCCCAACTGGAAGCCCTTGGTCTACTGCTGGCGCGGCGGCCTGCGCAGCGGCTCGATGGTGACCTGGCTGCGCCTGGTGGGCTGGGACGCGCAGCAGCTGGCCGGCGGCTACAAGAGCTACCGGCGCCATGTGATCGACCGCATCGACGAACTCTGCCCGAAGCTGGACCTGCGCGTGATCTGCGGCGCCACCGGCAGCGCCAAGACGCGCGTGCTGCAGACCCTGGCCGCGCGGGGTGCGCAGGTACTGGACCTGGAGGACTGCGCCCAGCACAAGGGCTCGCTGCTGGGCGCCTTGCCGGGTGTGCCCCAGCCTTCGCAAAAGAACTTCGAGACCGGCCTCGCCACCGCGATCGAGAAGGTCGACCTGTCGCAGCCGCTGTACGTGGAAGGCGAAAGCGCGCGCATCGGCAAGCTGTCGTTGCCGCTGTCGCTGGTGGCGCGCATGCGCGAGGCCCCGCGCATCATCGACATCGAGGCCAGCAGCGAGGCGCGCCTGGCCTATCTGCTGCGCGACTATGCCTACCTGGGCGACGACCGCGAGGCGCTGGCCGAGCAGCTGGGCAAGCTGAAGGAAATGCAGGGCAAGGAAAGCGTGGCGCGCTGGCAGCAGTGGGCAAGGGCGGGCGAGCTGTCGCCCCTGTTTGCCGAGCTGATGGCGCTGCATTACGACCCGCACTACCAGCGCTCGCAGGAAAAGCACTTCAAGGCCTGGGCCACGCGCGAGCGTCTACACGCCGACGATCTGTCGGATGCCGCGGTGGCCGACCTCGCGCAGCGCGTGCTGGCGCTGGGTTAGACGCCGTAGTAGCCGTTGACGGCCGCGCCGTAGGCCTCGTCGTAAGCGGGCGCCGCATCTTTCGAATAGCGCGGCGCGCCTTCCAGCTTCGGCGTGGACAGCGGCACGACATAGCCGCCCAGGCCCTTGTCGTAGGTCAGCAGGCGCCAGGGAATCGGATAGCGGTCGCTGCCGATGCCCAGGAAGCCGCCGAACTCCATCACGGCGTAGCGCACCTGGCCGGAGAACTTGTTGATGATCAGGTGGTCGATCGTGCCGAGCTTGTCGCCGTCGGGGTTGTAGACGTTCGTCCCCTGCACGCGCCCGGAAGAGATCATGGAATTGATGGGCATGTTCATCATGTCTTTCATGCTGGCTCGGCACGCGCCTGCGCTGCAATCGGAAGGGGCCAACACCGCATGTAGGCCTGCGCGCACAGGCCTCGCGAGGGCTCGCCAGAGGCCCACTTCGCCGGACCCATTACACTTCCGCCCGCCCCAGCATTGGCGGGGACGCCGCTGGCAACGCGGCGCGAACACATCAAGGAACCTAAAAAATGAACCGCATCGAACTGGTCGAGAAGATCGCCACCGCCCACACCCTGAGCAAGGCTGAAGCCGCGCGCGTCCTCGAAACGGTCACCGGCGCCATCGTCAACGCAGTGAAGAAGGGCGACGCCGTCCAGCTCGTGGGCTTCGGCACCTTCAAGCAAGCCGCTCGCGCAGCGCGCTCGGGCTTCAACCCCCAGTCGGGCACGAAGATCAAGATCGCCGCCGCCAAGGTGCCCAAGTTCGTGGCCGGCGCCGCCTTCAAGGCCGCCGTCGACCCGAAGCTGGCCAAGCGCAAGGCCGAGAAGGCCGCCGTGGCCAAGCCCGCTGCCAAGAAGGCTGCACCTGCGAAGAAGGCCGCTGCGCCCGCCAAGAAGGCCGCCGTGGCAGCCAAGCCTGTCGCCAAGAAGGCTGCTGCAAAGAAGAAGTAAGCTGGTCTGCCCGGCCCCTTTCCGGGCCGGCAGTCTGCAAGCAGGAAACCGCCTTCAGGGCGGTTTTTTTGCTTTTTTGCCCCATCCATGAACCACCCTACAGAACCGCAACAGAGCTTCGAGCGCGCCAAGCAGCACTTCCTCGATGGCCTTGAATCGCTGGGGAAAGAACGCCTCGAAGAGGCCGAGCAGTCCTTTTCCGCGTCGCTGGCGCTGCTGCCCGATCGTGCCTCCACGCTGATCAACCTGGCGGCGGTCCGTGTCAGGCTGTCACGGCCACAGGACGCGCTCGACACCGTGGAAACCTTGCTGAGGCTGGAGCCGCAGAACGCGGAAGCCTGGTTCCACCGCGCCGAGGCGCTCGCCCAGCTAGGCCGAAGCGAAGAGGCGCTGCAGAGCTTTCGCCAAGCCGGCGAACTGAACCCAGCGGCCATGCCCTGGTACCGCCACGGCCAGGTCCTGCAGTCACTCGACCGGCATGAGCAAGCCCTGCATTCCTATGAGCGCGCACTGGCGGCCGATGCCACCTTCGCGCCGGCGTGGACCAACAAGGGCAACATCCTGCGCGAGATGTCGCGCCTGCCGGAGGCGGCGCAGGCATTCCGCGAAGCCGTGAAGCACGGCGGTGCCGACGAGCTCAATGCCTACTACCTCGCGTCTGTCACGCCCGGTGGTGGCGGCGCGGGTGCGGCGGCCTCGCCCGCAAGCTACGTGGAGGGCCTGTTTGACGCTTATGCCGACGACTTCGATCACCACATCGTCGACGTGCTGGGCTACCGCGCCCACGAGGTTCTGGCGAACGAACTCATCCGCCTGACGCGTTCGCGGCGCTTTCATTCGGCACTGGACCTGGGCTGTGGCACCGGCCTGTGCGGCGCCTTGCTGAAGGACGTGTGCGACCGAATGGCCGGCGTCGACCTGTCGAGCCAGATGCTGGCGAAGGCCCAGGCAACGGGCTGCTACGAACAGCTCGTCCACGGCGACATCGACGGCTTTCTGCGAAGCAACACGGACCGCCATGACCTGGTGGTGGCAGGGGATGTCTTCATCTACATCGGCGATCTGGAATCCATCTTCACCAGCGTCGGACGTGCGGTCCCTTCCGATGGCATGTTCTGCTTCTCGCTGGAAGTGCTTCCCTCGAACAAGGACATGGACTTCGAATTGCAGCCCAGCCTGCGTTTCGCGCATTCGGAGCACTATGCGCGGCGCCTGGCCGAAGCCAACGGCTTCGAGGTGGTGCAAGCCTTGCGTGCCCCGCTGCGGCAGGACCAGCGTCAAGCGATCGAAGGCCTGTTCGTCTTCCTGCGCAAGCGACCGGCGTAGCAGGCAGTCAGGCCGTGCCGCCCAGCTGCGCCTTCAGGAACTCCACCGTGCGCGACCAGGCCAGCTTGGCGGCAGCCGCGTCGTAGCGCGGCGTGGTGTCGTTGTTGAAGCCGTGCTGCGTGCCGGGGTACTGGTAGGCCGTCAAGCGCACGCCGGCGGCCTTCAGCGCGGCCTCGTAGGCCGGCCAGGCGGCGTTGATGCGGTCGTCGATCTCGGCGCGCTGCACCAGCAAGGGCGTCTTCACCTTGGCGGCCTGCGACGGATCGGGCGTGTTGCCGTAGAAGGGCACGCCGGCCGCCAGGTCGGGCAGGCGCGTTGTCAGCTCGTGCACCATGCCGCCGCCCCAACAGAAGCCGACGGCGCCGATCTTGCCGTTGGTGTCGGACCGGGTCTTGAGCCAGGTGACGGCGGCGATGAAGTCCTCGCGTGTCTTGGCCTGGTCGAGCTTGCCGAAGGCGGCGCGTGCCGCGTCTTCGTCGCCGGGGTAGCCGCCCAGCGACGTCAGCGCGTCGGGGGCGAAGGCCATGAAGCCGTCGAGCGCGAGGCGGCGCGCGATGTCCTCGATGTGCGGATTGAGGCCGCGGTTCTCGTGAATGACCAGCACCGTGGGCAGCTTGCGCGTGCCGGCGTCGGCAGGCCGCGCCAGGTAGCCCTTCATGGTGCCGCTGCCGGCGCTCGCCGGATAGCTGATGCGCTCGATCTTGAGCCGTGCATCGGTGGGCGGCACCTGCTGGCCGGCCGCGAAGTTGGGGCTCAGCATCGCCAGCAGGCCGGCGGCCGTCATGCCGGCCTTGGCGAATTTTCTGACCCCGGACAGGAAACCGCGCCGGTCGATGTCGCCGTGCACGTAGGCATCGAAGAGGACGAGCAAGTCCTGGTCGAAGTCACTGGCGGTGAGGCGCTGTGGTGGTGGCTGCTGCATGGGTGATGCTCCTATAACCATCCTGCTCGTCGAAATCGGTAGTAGAGGTAGCTGCACACGCTGGCAATCAGCACCAGCGCGGCTGCATAACCATAGCGAAACGGGGCGACCGCATGCTTGACGACCATGACACGCTGCTTCAAGTCGTATAACTGCTTGATGCTTTCTCTGGCGGCGCCCTTGGTGAAGATCTGCTGCTCGATCTTCTCCAGTTCAACCTCCAGCGCATCGATGATGGGGAAGTACCGATCGACCACGGCATCCATCAGCGCGTACAGCACAAATCCGGAACCGTTGCGCAGCAGTTCGGGTTCGCGCTCGCAGCGCTGCCTGACGCCCAGGAAGCCTTGCTTGCTCCGGTTTCGAACCGACAAGATGTAGTTGTGGCCCACGAACACATCCACCTCTCCGGAATTGAAGTCGCCGGGGCGCTCCGGCTCGGGCTCCAGCAGGTGCATCACCACAAAAAGAGAAGGGCCGTATTCCTCGATCTTGGGTCGCTGATGTCCGTGTTGCGCGTCTTCAACGGCCAGTTCGTGCAAGCCGAATTCTTCGCGCATCTCGTCCAGCTCAGCCGGCGTTGCGTCAGCCAGGGCGACCCAGACGAAGCAGCCGGACCGCACGATGTATTCGCTGATGTCGGCCACCGGGATGTCTGCAAGCTTGGAGCCGTTTTCGTAGGCAACGCAGTTGATCAGCATCGAAACCTCGGAGGTGCATAGGGGGGCCAGGCGATGGTGCCACAGGACGTCGTCAGGCCGAGGGGCCGCTTGGCTGTCCACGGGCTCCACCGTTTGGATGATGCGTCGCCTGCCGGCACAAGCGTTCAATGTGCGCGCCCCGCAGCACCAAAGGAACAAGATGCGATTCAAGTCCAAGGCCCAGCGTGGCTTTCAGGTTTTCGCCGTCACCGGTGTCAATACCGTGAGCTTCGGAATCACCGCCACGGCGGCCGCTCGCAAGGGGCTGCTCGGATTCGCCGTGGAGCGCATCGACCCGGTCGAGAACGAGACCTACATGATGGAGGGCATGAAGGTATTTCCTTCGGTGGTGCCGGCGCCGGACGAGAAGACCCGCGTGTCGACCTGGGACCACCCGATCCAGAGTTTTGTCTGGGACGACTTCACGGCCAAACCGGAGCGCAGCTACACCTACCGCTTCCATCCGGTGCGCGGGCGCCCCAAGAATCTGGATCACAGCGCGCCTTTTGTCGAGATCGAGGTCGAGACCGAGGCGCTGTTTTCCAAGCAAGTGCACGACGTCTTCTTCAACCGAGGCGTCGCCAGCAGCCAGGCCTACGCCCGCAAGTTCAAGAACCAGCAGCCCGATCGCATCCGGGACCCTGCGCTCAAGCAGCGGGCGCTGGACTGGCTCAGCCGGGAGCTGGACGACGCCATCCTCAAGTTCATCCGGCAAGCCAGGGCGGGCGATGTCCTGCTGGGCTGCTTCTACGAGTTTCGCTACATGCCGGTTGCCGCGGAACTGGCTGCCGCCATCGAGCGCGGCGTGGACGTGCGCCTGATCGTCGACGGCAAGGACAACTCCCACATCGACAAGAAGACGGGCAAGCGGGTCGAGGCCTTTCCGCGCCAGGAGAACCTGAAGACCCTCCAGGACGCGGCCATCCCGAAGAAGCGGGTGCTGATGCGGCAGATGCGGCCCGACAGCATCCAACACAACAAGTTCATGGTGCTGTTGCCCAAAGGCAAGAAGCCCACGCAGGTATGGACCGGGTCCACCAACCTGTCCAACGGGGGCTTTCATGGGCAGACCAATGTGGGCCATTGGGTCCGCGATGCGGCAGCGGCCGAAGCCTTCCATCAGTATTGGCAATTGCTGTTCAAGGACCCGGGCGCCATGGAAGGGAAGTCACCCGAAGGGCGCAAGGCCAACGCCGAGTTTCGCGCGGCCGTGGAGCAGATATCGCCATCCATCGCGTCGGTCGATTCACTGCCCCAGGGCATTACCCCCATCTTCAGCCCGCGCAAGGGCCTGGCCGCAGTGCAGACCTACATCGGCCTGCTGGACAACGCGCAATCGCTGGCCTGCATCACCCTGGCTTTTGGCATCAACAAGGATTTCGAAAGTGCGTTGGCCGATCACACTGGCAAGAGCGCGCTCAGCTTCATCCTTCTCGAAAAGCAGGACAAGAAAAAGGACAACAGCCAGACCGCCTGGGTGAGCCTCAATGCCAAGCAGAACGTCTACCAGGCGTGGGGTTCGTTCCTGAATGACGCGGTGTACCAGTTCGCGCGGGAAACGAACGCCAGAAAGCTGCAGCTGAACCAGCACGTGAGCTACGTGCATTCGAAGTTCATGCTGGTGGACCCCTTGGGCAAGGATCCCATCGTCGTGACCGGGTCTGCCAACTTCTCGAACGCGTCGACCTCTGACAACGACGAGAACATGCTGGTGATTCGCGGCGACCAGCGCGTGGCGGACATCTACTTCACGGAATTCAACCGGCTGTTCTTTCACTACTACTTCCGCTCCGTGGTCGAGGTGACATCACGGATGGCCGAAGAATCGGCGTCGGAACTTCCGCCAAAGAACGCGCCGCAGTTTCTGAAGGAAAGCCCCGAGGAGTGGCTGAAGGACTACGCCCCCGGAAAGCTCCGGACGAAGCGGGTTGCCGCGCTCGCTTCGATGCAGAGCACGCGTTGAGCCGCGCCTTGCGTCACATCGCCTCGAGCCCCACCTTCTTCATCATCGCTTGCGTCAAGGCCATCTCCTGCTTGAAGCCCTGCACATAGGCGGCGGAATCCTGCATGTCGACTTGCCCGCCTTGCTGCTGCAGCGCGGCGACGACCTTGGGCTGCGCCATGGCCTGGCGGAAGGCCGAGCGGATGCGGTCGACCACCGCGTCGGGCGTGCCGGCGGGCACCGAGATGCCGCCCCAGCTGGTGAGCTCCACGCCCTTGATGCCCAGCTCGGCCAGCGTGGGCACGTCGGGCAGGGTGGCGTTGCGCTTGGGGCCGGCGACGGCCAGGGCGCGCAGCTTGCCGGCTTGGATCATGGGATAGGCCACGCTGAAGATCGGCGCGCCGAAGGCCACCTGGTCGCCCATCACCGCGTTGACCAGCTCGGACGCGCCCTTGTACGGCACGTGCATCACCTTGGCGCCCGATGCGTCCAGCAGCATCTCCACGCCCAGGTGCGAGGGCGTGCCGACCCCGCCGGACGAATAGCTCAGCGCATCGGGCTTGGCCTTGGCGCTTGCCAGCAGGTCGTTCAAGGTGCGGATGTCGGAAGTTGCCTTGACGACCACCACGATGTCGGAGCTGGTCAGCCGCATCACGTGCCGAAAGTCTTTCAGCGCGTCGTAGCCCGGGTTCTTGTACATGTGCATGTTGGCCGCCATCGGTGCTGCCGAGTAGACCCAGGTGTAGCCGTCCGCCGGCGACTTGGCCGCGATGCGCGCGCCGATGTTGCCGCCCGCGCCGGCCTTGTTCTCGATCACCACCGGCTGGCCCAGGATCGGGCCCACCGCCTCGGCCAGGATGCGCGTGGTGGTGTCGGGGCCGGTGCCGGCCAGGTAGGGCACGACCCACTTGATGGGGCGGCTGGGGTAGGGGTCCTGCGCCAGCGCGAGGCCCGGCGTCGTCGTCATCATCAGGGCCAGGGCGGCGAGCGAGCCTTGCTGCAGCAGGCCGCGGCGGGTCGATTGGGTGGTGGTCATTTCGTTGTCTCCTTCTCGCTCAAGAGTTCCTTGGCGATGGTGTTCTTCTGGATCTCGCTGGTGCCGGTGAGCACGCGGTACATACGCAGCATGCGGAACAAAAATTCCACCCGCCGCCCCTGCACGATGCCTTCGCCGCCATGCACCTGCACCGCGCGGTCGGCCACGCGGAACGCCGTCTCGGAGCAGAACAGCTTGGCCATCGAGGCCTCGGCCCGCGCCTCGGCGCCGGCGTCGAGCTGGCGCGCGGTGCAAATCATCAGCGCGCGGGCCGCCGCCAGCTCGGTGGCCGCCTCGGCCAGCATGTGCTGAATGGCCTGGAACTGGCCGATGGCGCGGCCGAACTGGCGCCGCTGCATGGCGTAGTCGCGCGCATCGGTAAGCGCCACCGTGGCCAGGCCCACCATCGCCGGGCAGTGCAGCAGGCGGTTCACCGTGATGCGGCCCAGCGCCAGCGCCAGGCCGCGGCCCGGCTCGCCGATGAGGTTGGCGGCCGGCACGCGGGCGCCTTCGAGCACGATGTCGCCGGTGCTGCTCTGGCCGGCCATGGTCTTGTAGCCTTGCTCCACGCGCACGCCGGGCGCCTTCAGATCGACGAAGAAGGCCGACACCTCGCGCTGCTGCGCGCCCTCGTCGGCGGTGGAGGCCATCAGCACCGCGTAGTCGGCAAAGGGCGAGCCGGAAATGAAGCGCTTCTTTCCTGTGATGACGTAATGGTCGCCATCCTTCACCGCGCGCGTCTGCACCGCGCCGGCGTCCGAGCCGGCCTCGGCCTCGGTGAGGGCGAAGCAGATGGCCTTGTCGGCCTGCGCCACCGGGAGGATGAAGTCGCGCATCTGCTCGGGCGTGGCCTGGCGCGCCAGCGCGCCCACGCGCGGCGGGCCGCTCAACTCGCCGAACACGTGCGGGGCAAAGGGCGAGCCCGTGGCGTAGATGGCTTCCTTGATGAGTACGTGGTCGAGCACCGTGAGGCCCAGGCCGCCCATCTTGGCGGGCAGCGTCATGCCGTAGAAGCCCAGCGCGTGCGAGCGGCGCCACACGCGCTGAAGCAGCTCGCGCGGCGCGCCGTGCTCGTGGTCGATGTGGTGCTCGCGCGCCAGCTCGGCCAGCTCGCCGTTCAGGAAGGCTTGCACACGGGCGATGATCTCGGCGGCGCGCTCGGAGCCTTCGAAGGGGCCAGCGAAGATGGGCGCTGAAGTCGTGTTGGGGGTTGTGGTCGTTGCGTCCATGATCAGTTCACCATCCGTTCCTGTCCGGCCCAGTAGGGCGCCTGCACGGCCTTTCGCATCACCTTGCCGTTGGGGTTTTTCGGCAGCGTGGTCACGAACTCGATGTGGCGCGGCCGCTTGAAGCCGGCCAGCCGCTCGCCGCAGAAGGCGTCGAGCACGGTGCGCACATCGGTTTGCGCGCGGCCCGCCTTGAGCACTACGTGCGCCGCCACCGACTCGCCCCACTTGTCATCCGGAATGGCGAACACGCAGGCGTCCTGCACCGCCTCGTGCTGGTAGAGCACAGCTTCCACCTCGGAGGGATAGACGTTGAAGCCGCCGCTGATGACCATGTCCTTCTTGCGGTCGACGATGTAGACGTAGCCCTCTTCGTCCATGCGCGCCAGGTCGCCTGTGTGGTAGCGGCCGTTCTTCAGCACCTCGGCCGTCAGCTCGGGCGCGCGCCAGTAGCCGGCAAACACGTCTTCGCCGCCCACCACGATCTCGCCGATCTCGCCCGTGGCCACCGGCTGGCCATCGTCATCGAGGATCTGCACGTCGCATTCCAGCAGCGGCCGGCCGCACGAGGCCAGCCGCTCGGGCCGCGCCGCGCGGGCATGCAGGTGATCGGCCACCGTGAGCGCGCACACGCCCGAGGTGGTCTCGCCCGCGCCATAGCCCTGGGACAGCACCGGCCCGAACACGTCCATGGCCCGCAGGATGCGCGCCGGCGCCATCGGCGCTGCGCCATACCCCAGGCGCACCAGATCGGGCAGCGGCCGGTACTGGCCTTCGAGCTCGGCCAGCAGCATGTTGATCATGGTCGGCACCATGAAGGTGTGCGTCACCCGGTCCGCCTTCATGTCGGCGATGAAGCGCGCCGGCTCGAAGCTGTCGAACAGGCGGATGCTCACGCCGCAGCACAGTGCCGGCACCAGCTGCATGCCCGAGGCATGCGTGATCGGCCCCACCAACCCCAGCACGTGGCCTTCGTGCATGCCCTCGCTGCGCAGCAGGAACTTGCGCAGCTGCGCCAGGCGGTTGCCGAAGGTCTGCATGGCGGCCTTGAGCACGCCGGAGGAGCCGGAGGTGTAGTGCAGCACGGCGACTTCGTCGGCGTGGACGGTGACGGGCGTGAAGGTGTCGCTGGCGCGGTCGAGGGCGGATTCGTAAGTGCTCTTGTCGTCGCCGCTTGCTGCTTCATCGACCAGCAGCAGGTGCGGCATTGCCCCGCGGATGTGCGGGCGAAAGGATTCGGCGCGCGCGGCGGTAGTGACGATGACCGCCGCATCGCTGTTGGCCGCGGTCTCGCCCACCTCGCTGGGCGAGAGCCGCGCGTTGAAGGGCGCCTTGATCAGCCCGGCCTTGTAGCAGGCCAGCTCGACCTCGACGATCTCCGGGCGGTTGGGCAGGTAGATGCCGACGCGGTCACCGCGCTTCAGGCCCAGGCCTGATGAAGAAGAAAGCAGCGCGTTGGCCAGGCGGTTGGAGCGCTGCTCCAGCTCGGCGTAGGTCAGGCTGCGCGTGGCGGTCTTGACGGCGATGCGCTTCGCATTGGCGCGTGCGCTGCGGGCCACTAGCGCGCCGACGTTGGCGACGGGGCGCGAGGTGGCGCTGCCCAAGGGAAGAGGGGGTGCGGTAGTGATGGCTGTCTCCTGGAACTGGTGCTCTTCGCTGCTGTGGTGGCAGTGAGGAAGGGCTTGGGGGCAGTGTTCCAGGGGACGGGGATATCAGGGAAATACTGTTTGGTGATGGTGGGATATCAATCGGATGTATGGAGCACGGCCAGCGCGCTTCGAACAGGCGTCCGCCGCGACTGACCAGATGTCGGGCATCTCCGCCAGTGGGGGCATCGGCGAAGTCCGATGGCGCATTCCTGGCAACGTCAGGAGAATGTTCCTATGGCAGCAATCTCAAAGGAGAATCCATGAGCAAGGCCAGGAACCCTTCTGAAAGTACCGGTACGCAGCACAACAAGGCGGGGACGCATCAGCCGACGCAAAGGAACGAAGGACGGCGTACACCCGACAGCCGCAACGACCGCGAGAGTCAAGCGGGCAGTTCCAATCAGACGCAGCAGCGCAGAGGTCGCACGGGCGCTTAGCCCATTGAGACACTGGACTCGGAACCACCTTCTCTCAGGCTAGCCAGCGGGCGGCCGCTTTTCCGCAGCGGCGATCATCACGCCTGACAACGTGCCGTAAGCCGTTTCCCAGGCGATGCGCACGTCGGGGGTGAAGTCGGCGCCCAGGCCTTCGTCGAGCGTGCCGATCAGCGCTGCGCCGACCACCGCGTAGTGCGCCGGCACCGCACCGTAGCCGACGTGGCGCTCCGCCAGGCGCTCGGCCACCGGCACCAGTGTGTGGAGCTGATTCAATTGACGCGTCACGCTGCCGAGCATCGTCATCAACTTGCGGCCCTGCTCGACCATGTCGCCTTTGAACAGTGCACGAACCTCCGGCGCCAAGTCGAACAGGCGCGAATAGAAGATCGCCGCGGCCTGGTCGGAGATCAGCGCGACTTTGGCAAAGCTGGACTGCACCAGCTCGATCTGGGTGGGGGTCATCTGGAAACTCCTCGGTTGGTGGTTGCGGGTCTGTCGGGAATCAGTAGGTCTTGTAGGCAGGACCTGCCGAAGCGAGATCAAGCCCATCAACTCAGGCAGCGGGAAAATGAGCTTCAGGGCTGCGTAAGCCGTTTGGGGGGCGGATCGCGCTGGATGGGTGCTTTCCGTATCCGCAAATCTAGGCGCACGCGCCAAATTGATGCAGTACCAAATGCATGGCAATGGAGTGACTTTTGTCACTCCGGGGTTGTGGGATACCTGCCCCGTCGAGGCCCCGCCCTAGCTTCCTGCCGGTATTGCGCTGACCAGAAGGTTTGCGTGGTGGCGTCGATCGGGAGGCAGCATCGCTGCCCCGAAAAGCGCATCATCTTGTCTGACGGACCACGATGCGGGCTGATGCGAGGCAGAACGTGGCAAGGTTCAGAAGGATTCTCTGGATTGGCGCTGGGCTCGGCGCCGTGGTGGCGCTTGTCGCGTTCACGGTGGACGAACTGAAGACATCCCGGCTGCAGTCGGCGCTGTGGCGGGATCTCGCAAACGACGCCCGGTTCAGCGTCGACGCCGGCACCAGCGACGCCATCCGTTTTCCCCACACCGGGCCCTACGACGAGCGACTGGGCTACCACGATCTGCCCGGCTACATCGATCGCCTGCAGCCCCAGGGCTATGTTGTCACCCGCCAGGCGCGCATGTCGCCGCGGCTGATCGAGCTGCAGGAGCGCGGGCTTTTCATCCCCTACCGCGAGAAGAACCAGGCGGGCCTGACCGTACGCGACTGCCGCGATGCCTCACTGCTGCATACGCGCGTGCCAAAGCGCGTGTACGAGCGCTTCGAGGACGTGCCGCCGCTGCTGGTGAGCGCACTGCTGTTTGTCGAGGACGGCCACTTGCTGGACGCGCAGCCGGCGCAGCGCAACCCCGCGCTCGACCCGGAGCGCTTCACGAAAGCCGCATTCGAACAATTGCTCCGGGCGGTCGATCCGAGCCGGGCGGCGGCGGGCGGCAGCACGCTGGCGACCCAGATCGAGAAGTACCGCCATTCCCCCCAAGGCCGCACCGCGTCGATCAGCGAGAAGCTGCGCCAGATGGCGTCGGCCTCGCTGCGCGCCTACCAGGACGGCGAGGACACATTGGCTCGGCGCCGCCAGATCGTCGTCGACTACCTCAACACGGTGCCTCTCGCCGCACGCCCGGGCATCGGCGAAGTGCACGGCCTGGGCGACGGCTTGTGGGCCTGGTATGGACGCGACTTCGGCGAAGTCAACCGCCTGCTCGCAGCCGACGACGCGGGTGCCACGCCCACGGAGGAAGCACTCCGGCGCCGGGCCGAGGCCTTCAAGCAGGCACTGTCGCTGATGATCGCGCAGCGCCGCCCGACGCAGCACCTGCTGGGCGACGGCGCAAGTCTGGCGCGACTGACGGACAGCTACCTGCGGCTGATGGCCGACGCGGGCGTGATCGCGCCCTCGCTGCGCGATGCGGCGCTGCCCCTCCCCTTGTACCTGCGGCCCGAGCTGCCGCCGGCTCCGCGCCCCGACTTCGTCCAGCGCAAGGCCGCGAACGCGCTGCGTACCCACATCGCCACTCTGCTCGGCGTGCCGCGCGTCTACAACCTCGAGCGCCTCGACCTCGAGGCCGAAACCAGCCTGGACGGTCAGGCGCAGGCGCTCGCCGCGCGGGTGCTGGCGGGACTGCGGAAGCCCGCCGCGGCGAAGGAGGCGGGACTGGTCGGCTTCCATATGCTCCACCCGGGCGCGGACCCCGCCCCCCTGGTCTACAGCTTCACGCTGTTCGAGCGCGGCGCGCAGGCGAACCTGCTGCGCGTTCAAGCCGACAACATCGACCAACCCTTCGACGTGAATCAGGGCGCGCGGCTGGACCTCGGCTCCACGGCCAAGCTGCGCACCCTGGTGAGCTACCTCGAAATCGTCGCCGAGCTGCACGCGAGCTGGGCCGATCTGAGCCCCACCGAGCTGTCGGCACTGGCGGTGAGCCCGCGCGACCCACTGGGCGCGTGGGCTCGGCAGTACCTGCTGCGCGCCAATGACCGCGACCTCGCACCGATGCTCGAGGCGGCCATGGAGCGCCGGTACTCAGCAAGCCCGGCGGAGGCCTTCTTCACCGGCGGCGGCCTGCATCAGTTCGAGAACTTCGAGCGCTCGCGCAACAGCAGCTCGATGACGGTGCGGGAGGGTTTCAAGCATTCGGTCAACCTGGTGTTTATCCGCCTGATGCGCGACCTGGTGCGTCACCGGATGTTCGGCGGTGAGTCGAACGCCGAGCGCCTGCTGAGGGATCCTGCCGATCCGGGCCGGCGCGAAATGCTCGCTCGCTTTGCCGACCGCGAAGGCTCAGCCTTCCTTGTTCGCTTCTATCGCAAGTACCAGGGCAAGTCGGCCGCGGACGCCGAAGCGCTGCTGCTGCGCGGCGTGAGGCCAACGGCGCCGCGCCTGGCGAGCGTGCTGTTCACCATCGAGCCCGAAGCCAGCGAGGCGCAGCTGGACGAACTGCTGACCCGACAACTCGGCCACGGCGCCGGCTCGCCGCGCGCACTGCGGGCAATGCGGAGCACCTACAGCGCCCTGTCGCTCGCCGATCGCGGCTATGTCGCACGCGTGCACCCGCTCGAGCTCTGGTTGGTGGGCTTCTTGCGGCGTCACCCGGGCGCGACATTGACCGAGGTGCTGGACGCCAGCGCGCGCGAACGCCAGGAGACTTACGCCTGGCTCTTCAAGACGCGCCACAAGAACGCGCAGGACAAGCGAATCCGCGAACTGATCGAGCTCGACGCCTTCGCGCAGATTCATCGTTCGTGGCGGCGACTGGGGTATCCGTTCGCATCGCTCACGCCTTCCTACGCGAGCGCGATCGGCGCCTCGGGCGACCGCCCGGCCGCGTTGGCGGACTTGATGGGCATCATCGTTGGCGACGGCGCACGGCTGCCGACGCAACGGGTCGGCGCGCTGCACTTCGCCCGCGACACGCCCTACGAGACCCGGCTCGAGCCGCGCCACGCGACCGTCGAGCAACTGCTGCAGCCCGAGGTCGCCGCGACGGTGCGCCGCGCGCTCGTCGAGGTGGTGAACGACGGCACTGCGCGGCGCCTCAAGGGTGCGCTCACCGACGCTAGCGACCGCCAAATCGAGATCGGCGGCAAGACCGGCACTGGCGATCACCGCTACGAGATCATCGGCCGCGGCGGACGGGTGATATCAGAGCGCAAGATCGCCCGCACCGCCACCTTCGTGTTCTTGATCGGCGATCGTTACTTCGGCACCATCATGGTCTACGCGCGCGAACCCTATGCCGCACGCTTTCGGTTCACGAGCGCGTTGCCGGTGCAGTTGCTGAAGTCGCTCGGCCCGCAACTGCTGCCCGTGCTCCGGCGCGGCGGGTGTACGGAGGATTGATTGCGTTGGGGTGCTTCGCGACGAGCACCGACGGACGATGAGATCTCCTCTTCGACAAAGCGCAGAACCGCCTCGATCAACGCCTCCCGCGGATAGGCGTTCTGTGTCACCACAGTCGCCGCGATCGCCGCCCGGGTGCGATTGAGCGGCACTGCAATCGCCCAGTGGTCTGCATTGAGATATCCCATCAGCCCGCTCCCCGGCACGATCTGGTCGTAGAAGATCACCTGGCTGTCATTGCGAGCGTCGATCTGCGCCAGCTTGTTCCGGCTTCCCCGCAGGATGAGCGAGACGCGCTCGGGCTGCGGCAGCGTCACCAGCGAGAAGTAGCGCACCTGCGGCGGTAGCGTGGGGTTCTGCGCCAGCCAGGCCTTGCGTACTTGTGGGCGCAGCGCTTCCACGGCGCCGTTGTCGCCCGTATCGCAACTGGCCCCGGGAAAGTGCTTCATCAAATTGGCCTGGTCTTGCGTGGCGTCGTTGGCCAGTGGCGAGCCGCCGACAGCGCCGGCCACGCTTACCATCGCCGCGACGCGCGCACGGATCTCCGGGTAGGTCACCAGCGCATCCAGAATGTCGGGCGCCCCCTTGGAATAGCCGACGAGCACGATGCGGGGCAGACCTTCCTGCGCTGGCATCGCCATCAGCGCGTCGCGGATCATTCGCGCGTTGCGGGCCGTGCTCGACAGCGGATCGACCTTGAGCAGGTCCAGGTCGTAGCCGAATTGCGCCACGTGCCGCTTGGCCGTTCCCGGTGGCTGCAGCCAGGGCTCGAAGCATTCATATCCCACCCCCGGCACCACCATCGCAACCAGCCGCCGCCTGGAGGCGCCGAGCTCGACGTGGCGGCCTGTGCCGCTTGGCTCGCCATCCAGGCGCGTCAGCGCATCGTCGCAAGGCCGGTAGTCCTCGATCTGGTTCTTGCGCGCCTCGAGCACGGCGCAAAAGATCTCGCGAAAGCGCGCCCGTTGATCCTCCACGCCCGCCTGCGCCGCCGGCACCAGCACCAGCGGCGGGCCTTGCGTGTCAAAGGGCACCAGAGGCGGTGACGTGCAGGCGGCCAGCAGCGCAAACAGGCAAGCTGCAGTGGCGCTGGCAGCGACACCAAGAGATCGGCGCATGGCCGTGAACATCATCATGGCCATGGCCTTTCAATCTCAGTAGTAGTAGCGCCAGTCGAAGATCAGCCGAAGCCCCAGCGACCAGACGGTATCCAGCTTCGGCGCCGGCGCACCAATTGGAAAGCGCACCGATTCGCCACGCGGCACGTCGGCCGCGGCGTACAGCTGCAGCAGCACGGACGAACTCTGATTCGTTGAAAAAGACCGGTACGGCCGGTACTCGAAGATGGGCAGCTCGTACGACGTGGACTTGAAGTTGACGACCCGGCCGAAGTCCCCTGGGTTGGCCCCCGGGGCCAGCAGCTGGTCGTCGCCCGACAAGCCATAGAAGGTGATGCCCAGCTCGCGCCCCAGCACGAACTGGAAGCGGCCCACGGGCGTTGCCCAGCCCGACTGCAGGCCGAGCAGGCCGCCATTGCCGGCCGACACCGCCATGTCCGCATAGGCCTTGGGGTTCACGAAGTACAGCGGCGAGGCCAGCAGCAGATCGCCCGGCACGATGTAGTAGGGCATGCGCAGCCGCAGCGACAGGCCGGTGCGCGCCGGCAGCGCCGCGCTCAGGTTGCCGCCCAGCGCGGCGGCGCCCGCGCTGCTGTTGCTGAACTGGTTGGTCGAGGGCGAGTCGGCGCGAAAGCCGACCGACGCATAGACCAGCCCGTCGCCGGCTTCGCCCATCACGCCGTCCAGGCCAAAGCCTGCGCGCACCGACAAATCCAGCCCGACGACGGCGCCGTTGCTGGTCTGGCCCGCGACAAAGCCACGATCGATCGCGCGCGTGTCGAGCGAACCGGCCAGGCCGATGAACGGCCCCACCTCGCTGCGAAAGCGCGGCATGGCCCCCAGGCCCGGGCCGAGGCCGGGCACCGCCGTCGCCGTCAGGGTCGATGCGAGAAGGGGGATGTCTTCCTGCCGCACGCGCAGCTCCGGTTCGCGGCGCGGGAAGTTGCTGGTGCGGCACACGTCGAAGGCATCCGGCTCGGCGGGCGCGCCCGGCAGCGGGGCGAACTGGGCCGCCGTCATGCGGCCCGAGGCCACGTCCAGCACCTGCTGCAGGCTGGCCTGGACGGACGCGGATGCCACCCGGGCATCTTCGATGCGCATGTGGGCATCGCCCATCAGCACCACCGAGCTGCCGCCGCCGCGCCAGGTGAAAACTTCCAGGCCGCTCTGGTTGTAGAAGTCGTGGGTGCCCTGGCGCTGCGACGCATCGCCCCAGGCGCCGGCGATGTGGCCCGCCGCGAAGGTGTCCTGCAGAAAGTGCAGCGCGAAGGCTTCGTCGGCCAGCACCGCGCGCGCCAGCGCATCGCGCTGCGCCGCATCCAGCGTCTCGCCGCTGCTGCGCAAGCGGCTGGCCTTCTGCAGGGCGCTCAGGTGGAACCACGAGTACACGCCGATGGCATTGAGGTCGGAGCCAGGGCGCAGCGTCAGTTCCGCATAGTCCGTGGGTTTGACGTCGGTGGTCGGCCGGGCCAGAAGGAAGTGGGCGTTGTTGGAGCCGGCCCGCGTCGCGTACTGCGGATCGGCGCGCTGCAGGCGGATGTCGGCGGTGCGCAAGGCATTGACGCGCTGGGCGCGCACGGCTTCGCTGGCGAGCCGGCGTTGCGCGTCCGACAGCACGTCGGTCGCCTTGCCGCTCAGCTCGGGCTGGGCGGTGACGGGCAGGCGCGCCAGGTCGACCTTCAGCTGGGCGGCGACGTCGGCCACCGAGAGCACCCACGGGGCGTTGCGTGCCGTCTCCAGCATCTCCCGGCTCGAGCAGGAATGATCGCCGGCGATGGCCGAAAGGGCGGCCCAATCGATGCAGGAGGGCGCGAGTTCCTGCGCGGCGTCGGCGCCCTGTTCGCACAGGCGCTGCTCGCTGCCGGCGCGCGCGCTTCGCCACAACTGGTCGAAGACGGCCTTGTGCTCGCTGTCGAGCTGCTGCACCGCCATCAAGGCCAGCTCCCGGTGTTCGGGATAGACCCAGGCCGACGCCGGGCCCGCAGCCGACAGAGCGGCCATGCAGGCCAACCACACCTTCACCTTGCGCGCATCAAGCTTGGACACTTGGATACCTCGCTGCAGCGTTGAACGGGAGATCGGGACTTTAGCGAGAACCATGCTTTCGGCAACATGCCATGGCCGCGGCCTGGCGGGAACAGGATGGCCCCTGGCTCCATCCAATGGGCACAGGGGTCAAAAAAAATGCCAGTGCATCCATCCGTCACCGCCGGCACGGCGCCAGGCCCTGCGTCTGATGCCGAACTGGCTACCCGCGCCGCCCGCGGTGACACCGACGCCTTTCAGCAAATCATGCGAAGGCACAACCGCCTGCTGTTTCGCACCTGCCGCAGCATCCTGAAGAGCGACGAAGAGGCGCAGGACGCGCTGCAGGAGGCCTACCTGAGCGCCTGGCGCTCGATTTCCAGCTTCCGCGCCGAAGCGCGCCTGTCGACCTGGCTGGTGCGCATCGTGGTGAACGAGGCGCTCGGGCGCTTGCGCCGCAGCAAAGGCGCAAGCGCCCAGGTGCTGCCGCTCGACGCTGCCGCCGTCGACTTGGCGGGCAGTGGCGGCGATGCGCAGGAAGAAGAGGCCTGGATGCAGGCCGACGCCCGCGAGCAGCCCGAATGCCTGGCGATGCGTGGCGAGATGCGCCGCCTGATCGAGGCCCGGATCGATGCCTTGCCCGAAGTGTTCCGCACCGTGTTCGTGCTGCGTGCCGTGGAAGACATGAGCATCGAGGACGTGGCGGCCGCGCTGGCAATTCCCGAAGCAACCGTGCGCAGCCGCTTCTTTCGCGCCCGCGCCCTGCTGCGCGAAGCGCTGTCGCGCGAAGTCGACGTCGCGCTCGGCGACACCTTCAGCTTCGGCGGCGCCCGCTGCGACGCCATCGTCGCGCACGTCCTGGCCGCCATGGATGACGAAGGAGCTCCCCATGATCACCCCCACGCGTGATTGGCTGAACGTGGGCGCAGCGGCAGCCATCGCTGCTGCCGCCCTGGCCGGGTGCGGCGGCAGTGACGATGATGATGGTGCCGCCGACTCGGCCGCGCAGCAGCAGGCTGCGCTGGTCGCCCAGGGCAAGCGGATCTTTCGCTTCGACACCTTCGGCGACGAGGCCCAGTGGACCGACACGCTGCGCATTCACGAGGTGATCCGCACGGCGGTCAGTCCCCAGGCCGCGCTGGCGGTCGGCCTGAAGGTCGACGCCGAGGCGCTGCCCCCGCCTGTGGTCAAGGGCATCCAGGACGGGAGCATCGATCTCAACAGCCCCGACACGACCGTCGCCTTGCTGAAGCTGGACGCGGTGGTCGGCCTCAAGGGCAGGGTGGAGGCAGTCGCCGGCAAGGATGTGCTGACTCGCGTCGGCGTCACCTGCGCGCTGTGCCACTCGACCGTCGACAACTCCTTCGCGCCGGGCATCGGCAAGCGGCTCGATGGCTGGCCCAACCGGGACCTGAACCCCGGCGCCATCATTGCACTGTCTCCCGCGGTGGACGCCGCCAAGAAGGCCGCCTACCTCTCCTGGGGCAAGGGCAAGTACGACCCGCGCTTCAACATCGATGGGATCAGCAAGCCCGTGGTGATCCCGCCGGCCTATGGGCTGGACGGCATCCATGCCATCACCTTCACCGGCGACGGCAGCGACATCGCCTACTGGAACCGCTACGTGGCCGTGACGCAGATGGGCGGCCAGGGGAGCTTCTCCGAGCCGCGCCTGGGCGTCAGCATCACCAACGGCACGACGGACCTGGTCTCGAGCAAGTTGCCCGCTCTGCAGGCCTACCAGTTGTCGTTGAAGGCCCCCGCTGCGCCGGCGGACAGCTTCGACCCCGCTGCAGCCGCACGCGGCAAGCTGGTCTTCGACGGCGCGGGCAAGTGCGTGACCTGCCACAGCGGCGCCTTGTTCACCGATGCCAACGCGACGCTGCATCCGCCCCTTGACTCGATGGCGGAGCCGGAAACGCCCAGCTACGCATCCCGCTCGGCCACCAAGATGTACCGCACCTCGCCGCTGCGAGGCGCCTGGCAGCACCCACCTTATTTCCATGACGGGTCGGCCGCCACGCTGGAGGACGTCGCGGCCATCTACAACAGCAAGCGATCGCTGGGCCTCAGTCCGCAGGAGATCGCGGATCTCGCGCAGTATCTGAAGTCGCAGTAAGGCCGGCCCCTCCTGGGTGTATGGTCGCGCTTCCCAGCGCCAAGCCGGCGCTGGGCCCGCCCCAGGAGATCTCGCCATGCCCGCGCGCAGCCTAGTTCCCGCTCTGACAGTCGCCCTTGCAGCCACCTGCCTCGCATGGGCGCCATCAGCCGCGGCGCAGTCCGGTGCCGCCGCATTGCGCGCCACCTACGACAAGCTCGCCCCAGCCTTGGCGAACAGCCAATTCGGCCGGCCGATGGTCCTGAATTCGGCCGAAACGGGGAACACGCTGCAAGGCGAGGTGTACGGCGTGCTGGACCGTCCGCTGGCCAAGGTCAGCGCTGCCCTGAACAAGCCGGCGCAGTGGTGCGAGATGATGCTGCTGCACCTCAACAATCGCGCCTGCCGTCTCGACGCGGCCAACAAGACCCTGACACTGAGCGTGGTGCGCAAGTACGACATCCCCGTCGAGCAGGCCTTCGAGCTGAGCTTTCGCGGTCGCCTCGTCAGCGCCACGCCCGACTACTTCGAGGCCAGGCTGAACTCAGGCAAGGGACCGTTCGGCACAAGCAACTATCGCATTGCGCTGGAAGGCATCCCGCTGAAGGACGGCAAGTCGTTCATTCACTTCAGCTACGCCTACGACCAGAGCTCCGCGACCCGCGTGGCGTCCAAGAGCTACCTGGCCACCTTCGGCCGCGGCAAGGTGGGCTTCACGGCCATCGGCGGCGAGCAGCAGCAACAACAGCAGCCATCCGGCGATGCGGAACTGATCGGCGGCATGCGAGGTCTGGTGGAGCGCAACGCGATGCGCTACTTCCTGGCCGTGGACGCCTACTCGGCGGCGCCGCAAGATTTCGAGAAGCGGCTGGCGCTGTGGTACGCGGCAACGGCGAAATATCCGCGCCAGCTGGACGACCTCAGCGAGGCCGAGTACCTCAAGCTCAAGCGCATGGACCGCCAGCGCCAGGGCGGCGCGTCTTAGTAGATGGCGCCCGCCCCACTCAGTTGACCGCGACGTTCTTGTCGCGGATGACCTTGCCCCACTTGTCGAAGTCGGTGCGGATGCGCAACGCCATCTGCGCCGGGTCGCCATAGGCCGCCGCGGCACCTGCCTTCACCAGGCGCTCCTGCACGTCCTTGTCGGCCAGGATCTGCTTGACCTCGGCGCTCACGCGATCGACCACCGGCTTGGGCGTGCCGGCCGGCGCCAGCAGGCCGCCCCAGGAGACGGCGTCGAAGCCCTTGAAGCCCTGCTCGGCCACCGTCTTCACATCCGGCAACTGCACGACGCGCTGCGGCGAGCCGACGGCAATGGCGCGCAGCTTTCCGGACTGGATGTGCGGCAAAGCAGCCACCAGGTCGGCGTACATCACCGGCACCTGGCCGCCCAGCAGGTCGGTCACCGCGGGCGTGCCGCCCTTGTAGGCGATGTGCTGCATGTCGAAGCCGCCCAGGTCCTTGAGCATTTCCATCGTCAGGTGGCCGAAGCTGCCCGGGCCGGAGCTGGTGTAGTTGAGCTGGCCCTTCTCGGCCTTTGCCTTGGCGATCAGGTCGGGCAGGGTCTTCACATCCGGCAGCACGGTGGGATTGACCACCACGACGATGGGCAGGTCGTACACGCTGGCGATGGGCGCGAAGTCCTTGGCCACGTCGTAGCCGGCTGACTTGTACAGGTGCGGCGCCAGCAGCGTGGGCGTGGCCAGCATCATCAAGGTGTAGCCGTCGGGCGCGCTCTTGGCCACGAACTGCGCGGCGATGGTGCCCGAAGCGCCGGCGCGGTTCTCGACCACCACCGGCTGCTTGAGGCGCTCGGCCAGCTTCTGGCCGACCACGCGCGAGGCGGTGTCGGTGGGGCCGCCGGGCGGAAAGGGCACGATCAGCTTGATCGGGCGCGCGGGCCAGTCCTGTTGCGCGATGGCCGGGGCGGCCGCGACGACGGCCAGCGAGGCAATGCCGATCGCCGCCAAAGCCTGGCGGCGGGTGAAGTTTTCGAATCTCATCAAGGAGTCTCCCGTTTCAGAAAATCAAAGAACGCCGCCCTGCCGAAGCGCGGCAATGGCCTGCGCGTCCATGCCCAGCAGCTCGCCGAGCACGCGCTCGGTGTCTTGCGCGAGCAGCGGCGGCGCGGCGCGCACGGGCATGCGCTGGCCGTCGAAGCGGTAAGGAGGCGCCAGCACCTGCACCCGGCCCGTTTCGGGGTTGGGCAGCTCGGCCAGCAGGCCGGCCTCGGTACTGCGCGGCGACTGCAGCGCCTCCAGCAGACCCAGCACCTCGCCGCAGGGAATGCCGGCCGCCGTCAGGCGCGCCAGCAGCAGCTCGCGCGGGCGGCGGGCCAGTTCGGCGCGCAGCTCGGGCAGCAGCACATGGCGGTTCTGGGAGCGGGTGAGGTTGGTGGTGAAGCGCTCGTCGGCCGCCAGGTCCGGCCGCTCCAGCACCTCGATGCAGAAGCGCTGGAACTGCGCGTTGTTGCCCACCGTGATGACCACCGGGCCGTCGGCCGCATCGAACACGCCATAGGGCACGATGGAAGGATGCGCGTTGCCGTACTTGGGCGGGTCGTTGCCCATCAGCAGCGCCTCCATGCCGTAGTAGGCGGTGATCATCAGGCCGCAGTCGTACAGGGCCATCTCGACATGCCGCCCCTGCCCAGTGCGCTGGCGGTCGAACAGGGCGGCCAAGATCGCCTGCGCCGAGTACATGCCGGTGAACATGTCCACCGCCGCCACGCCAAACTTCAGCGGGCCCTGGCCTTCCTCGCCGTTCAGTGCCATCAGGCCGGCCTCGCCCTGCACCACCAGGTCGTAGCCCGGGCGCGCGGCCTCGGGGCCGTCGGTGCGGTAGCCGGTGATCGAGCAGTACACGAGGCCCGGATTGATGGCCTTCAGCGACTCGTAGTCCAGCCCCATCTTCGCGATGCCGCCGAACTTGAAGTTCTGGATCACCACGTCGCTCTTGGCGGCCAGCTCGCGCACCAGGCGCTGGCCCTCGGGCTTTTGCAGATCCACGCCGACCGACTGCTTGTTGCGGTTGGCGCTGTTGAAGTAGGCGGTGTTGCGCGAGCCCACGCGCAGGCCCCAGTCGCGCGTGTCGTCGCCGCGGCCAGGGTGCTCGATCTTGATGACCTCCGCGCCCAGGTCGCCCAGCGCCTGCGCGCACATGGGGCCGGCCAGCACGCGCGACAGATCCAGCACGCGCACGCCGGCGAGTGGAAGGCGAGGTTCGCCGCCCACGGGGCCGGTCACTGCACGGCCTCCTGGCCCAGCGCGATGTAGCGCGCCAGGTGATGGTCCTCGTCGCCGAGCTGGTGGTCGATCATCACCAGCCGCTT
The DNA here is from genome assembly GCF_052871435.1 of Variovorax sp. LARHSF232. Lineage (NCBI taxonomy): Bacteria > Pseudomonadati > Pseudomonadota > Betaproteobacteria > Burkholderiales > Comamonadaceae > Variovorax > Variovorax sp. LARHSF232. The sequence continues at coordinate 54,663 of NZ_JBIXJS010000009.1, forward strand.
GGCGTAGTGCGACAGCGGCAGCTCCCAGGTCATGCCGATGCCGCCGTGCAGCTGGATGCACTCTTCCGCAACGCGGGTGCCGATGCGGCCGATGCTGTACTTGGCCGCCGACAGCGCCTTCTCGCGGCCGATGCGCTCGCCGCCGTCGATGGCGGCGGCCGCATTGATGACGGCCGAGCGCGCCTGCTCGATCTCCAGCAGCAGGTCCGCCATGCGGTGCTGCAAGGCCTGGAAGCTGCCGATGGGCACACCGAACTGCTTGCGCACGCGCAGGTATTCGAGCGTGTCGCGCTTGGCCACTTCCATCCCGCCCAGCGATTCGGCGGCCAGGGCCAAGAGGCCCCAGCCGAGCGCGTGCTCGAGCACCGCGGCGCCTGCGCCCTCGGCGCCCAGCAGGGCCTCGGCGCCCACGCGCACCCCTTGCAGCGTCAGCTCGGCGGCCCGCCCGCCGTCGATCTTGCGGTAGCCGCGCCAGGCCAGGCCCGGCGCGTCGCCCGGCACCAGGAACAGCGAGATGCCCTCTGCGTCGTCATCGGCACCGTGCGTGCGCGCCGATACCAGCAGCAGCCTGGCGTTCTCGCCCTGCTGCACGACCGCCTTGGCGCCGTTCAGCGTCCAGCCTTCGCCGGATCGCTCGGCGCGCGTGGCGACCCGCGTCGCCTCGTAGTGCGAGCCCGGCTCTTCGTGCGCCAGCGCAGCGATGGTGCTGCCGTCGATCAGCGCGGCAATGCCTTCCTTTTGCGCCGCAGTGCCGGCCCGTGCAATGGCACGGCCCACGAGCAGCGCGCCGAGGAAGGGCTCCACCACCAGGCCCTTGCCCAGGCTCTCGAAGACGACGGCCACGTCGAAGCCGGCGCCGGCGAAGCCGCCCACGTCCTCGGGGAAGAGGGCGCCCAGGGCGCCGATCTCGGCCAGTTGCGACCAGTGTTCGCGGCTGAAGCCCTCGTTGCTCTGTGCGATGCGGTCACGCGCGCCGAATGCGTACTGCTCGGCGATGAAGCGGTCCAGCGAGTCCGCCAGCATGCGGCGGTCTTCGGTGTGTTCGAAGTTCATGATGGTGCGCCCCTCACAGGCCCAGGATCATCTTGGAGATGATGTTCTTCTGGATTTCATTGGAGCCGCCGAAGATCGACAGCTTGCGGTTGTTGAAGTAGGCCGCGGCCAGCGGCGCCGCCTCGGCCGGGCCGACCGGCGCTTCGTCGTAGCCTTCATGCAGCGCGGCCTCGATGAAGGGCTGCGCATACGGCCCCATCGCGCGGCGGGCCAGCGAAGAGATCTCCTGCCGGATCTCGGTGCCGCGGATCTTCAGCATGGAGCTTTCCGCACCCGGCACGCCGCCACCGGCCACGGCGGCGATCACGCGCAGGTTGGTGGTCTTCATGTTCTCCAGGTCGATCTCGACCTTGGCCAGGCGCGCGGCGAACAGCGGGTCTTGCGCCAGCGGGCGGCCGTTGCGCTGCACCTTGGCGGCGATGCGCTTGAGCTTTTCCAGCGCGGCGACGGAGAAGCCCACGCCGGCGATGTTGGTGCGCTCGTAGGTCAGCAGGTACTTGGCATAGGTCCAGCCCTTGTCCTGCTCGCCGACCAGGTTCGCGGTCGGCACGCGCACGTCGGAGAAGAACACCTCGTTCACCTCGTGCTCGCCATCCAGCGTGATGATGGGCCGCACCTCCACGCCGGGCGCGTTCATGTCCACCAGCAGGAAGCTGATGCCCGACTGGGCCTTGGCCTCTTTGTTGGTGCGCACCAGGCAGAAGATCATGTTGGCGTGCTGGCCCAGCGTGGTCCAGGTCTTCTGGCCGTTGACGACGTAGTGGTCGCCATCGAGCACTGCCGTCGTCTTGACCGAGGCCAGATCCGATCCCGAACCGGGCTCGGAGTAGCCCTGGCACCACCAGTCCTCGCCGTTCAGGATGCGCGGCAGCCAGTACTGCTTTTGCGCCTCGCTGCCGTATTTGATGAGCACCGGCCCCAGCATGTTGACGCCGAAGGGCACGATGCGCGGCGCGCCGGCCAGCGCGCATTCGTTCTCGAAGATGAACTTCTGCACCGCGCTCCAGCCCGGCCCGCCGTACTGCCGCGGCCAGTGGTTGGCCAGCCAGCCGCGCTCGTGCAGGATCGCGTGCCACTGCACCATGTCCTCGCGCGTCAGGCGCAAGGCGTTCTTCACCTTGAGCGACAGCCGCTCGGGCAGCCGGTCGCGCAGGAACTGCAGCACCTCGCTGCGGAACGCTTCGTCTTCGGGGGTGAACTGGAGGTCCATGTCAGCGCCTCTTGACGTCAGAAGATTTCGAACAGGCCCGCCGCGCCCATGCCGCCGGCGATGCACATCGTCACCACGCCCCACTTGGCCTTGCGGCGGCGCCCCTCGAGCAGGATGTGGCCGGCCAGCCGCGCACCGGTCATGCCGAAAGGGTGGCCGATGGAGATGGCGCCGCCGTCCACGTTCAGGCGCTCGGCCGGAATGCCCAGCGTCTGCTGGCAGTAGATGGACTGCGAGGCGAAGGCTTCGTTGAGTTCCCACAGGTCGATGTCGTCGACCGTGAGGCCAAAGCGCTGCAGCAGCTTGGGCACGGCGAACACCGGGCCGATGCCCATTTCGTCGGGCTCGCAGCCCGCCACCGCCATGCCGCGGAAGGCGCCCAACGCCTGCAGGCCCAGGCGCTCGGCCTCCTTGGCTTCCATCAGCACGCAGGCGCTGGCGCCGTCGGACAGCTGCGAGGCGTTGCCCGCGGTGATGAACTTGTCGGCGCCCTTCACCGGCGCCAGCTTGGCCAGCGATTCGTAGGTGGTGCCGGCGCGGTTGCAGGTGTCGTGGTCGACGGTCACCTGCTTCTTGCTGACTTCGCCGGTGTCCTTGTTGGTCATCGCCATGGTGGTGGTGACGGGCACGATCTCTTCGCGATAGCGGCCGGCCTCCTGCGCTTGCGCCGTCTTGCGCTGGCTTTCCACGGAGAAGCGGTCCTGCGCCTCGCGGCTGATGCCGTAGCGCTGCGCCACGATGTCGGCGGTGTCGATCATCTCCATGTACAGCTGCGGCTTGTGTTCGATGATCCACGGGTCCAGGCCCGAGTTGCCGTCGTCGCGGGTGCGGATGCCGGAGATGCTTTCCACTCCGCCCGCGATCATGGCCGGCGCGCCGTCCACCACGATGCGCCCGGCGGCGATGGCGATGGCCTGCAGGCCCGAGGCGCAGAAGCGGTTCACGGTGGTGCCGGCAATGGTCAGCGGCAGTTCGGACCGGATGATGGCCTGCCGCGCGACGTTGCGGCCGGTGATCCCCTCGGGATAGCCGCAGCCGAGGACGGCGTCCTCGATCAGCGCCGGATCGACGCCCGCGCGCTCGACGGCGGCGCGCACCGCGAAGCTGGCCAGCGTCGGGCCGGGCGTGATGTTGAGCTCGCCGCGGTGCGACTTGGTGAGCGGCGTGCGGGCGGTAGAGACGATGACGGCCTGGCGCATGAGCTTGTCCTTGAAGGTTGAGGATGAGCGCCGCCGCCCCCTCTTGGGGGAAACGGCGCGGGGGAATCGAAATTCAGCGCTGGGGCTGGTTCAGGCTGGAGAAGTCCTTGCCCCCGGCCACCAGCTTTTCGAGCAGCGGCGCGGGCTTCCAGAACAGCGGGTCTTCCTTGGCGAAGGCGCGGATGTCTTCCAGGATCCTGGGCAGGCCCACCATGTCGGCGTACTTCATCGGGCCGCCGCGATGGCGCGGGAAGCCGTAGCCGTAGAGGAAGGTCACGTCCACGTCCAGCGGGCGCAGCGCGATGCCCTCGGCCACCACCTTGGCGCCCTCGTTGACCATCGCGGCCATGTAGCGGCGCATGATTTCTTCGGCCGTGAACTTGCGCGGCGCGATGCCTTTCTTCTGCCGCTCGGCATCGACGATGGCCAGCACCTCGGGGTCGGGCTGGCCGACGCGGGCGCCCTGCGGATAGAGGTAGAAGCCGCGGCCCGTCTTCTGGCCGAACCAGCCGCGCTCGCAGACGCGGTCGGCCACCTCGACGTAGCGCGCCTTGGGGTCGCGCGTGGCCGCGCGGCGCTTGCGCGTGGCCCAGCCGATGTCGCCGCCGGCCAGGTCGGTCACCTGGAAGGGGCCCATTGGGTAGCCGAAGCCGCGCACCGCCTCGTCGATCTCGTAGGGGCTGGCGCCGTCTTCCATGATGTAGTCGGCCGCCTGCTTGTACACCGCCAGGATGCGGTTTCCGATGAAGCCGTCGCACACGCCGGCGCGCACCGGCACCTTCTTCATGCGCTTGGCCAGCGCGAAGGCGGTGGCCACCACGTCCGCGCTCACCTTGGCGGGCACCACGATCTCCAAGAGCTTCATGATGTTGGCCGGGCTGAAGAAGTGCAGGCCGACCACGTCCCCTGCACGCGCAGTGCTGGCGGCGATGGCGTCGATGTCCAGGTAAGAGGTGTTGGTGGCCAGCACGGCGCCGGCCTTGCAGACGCGGTCCAGCTCCTTGAACACGGCCTTCTTGACCTCGAGGTCCTCGAACACCGCTTCGATGACCAGGTCGACCTCGGCGAAGGCGTCGTAGGTGGTGCTGCCGGTGTAGCGCGCCATGACGGCGGCCTTGGCCTCTTGTGTCATGCGGCCCTTGGCAATCAGGCCGTCGTAGACCTTCTCGACGTTGGCGCGGCCACGATCGATGGAAAGCTGATCGCGCTCGACCATCACCACCGGCAAGCCGGCATCGAGCGCGGACACCGCGATGCCCGCCCCCATGGTGCCGCCGCCGACGATGCCGATGCGCTCCAGCTTGCGCGGCTGCGCGGCCCTGGCCTCGGGCACCTTGGCCACTTCGCGCTCGGCAAAGAAGGCGTGGATGAGGCCGGCGCGCTGCGGGCTGTCGATGCAGGCGAGGAAGGCCTCGCGCTCCAGCTTCACGGCCTCGTCGAAGGGTTGGTCGAGCGCGGTCTGCACGGCTTGCACGATCTTCATGGGCGAGAACAGGCCGCGCGACTTCTTGGCCGTGTCTGCCTTGGCGGCGTCGATGGCGGCCTGCGCGGTGGCGCGGTCGGCCAGGCCCTGCGCGTCGCGGGTGCGGCGAACACCGGCGCCTTGCGCCAGCAGTTGGGTGGCGTGGGCCAGGCCCGCGGCCTGTGCGTCTTCGCCCGCGGCTAATTCGTCCACCAGGCCGAGCGACAGCGCTTCCTTGGCCTTGACGTGGCGGCCGCTCAGCATCAAATCCAGCGCGGCCTGCGCGCCCACCAGGCGCGGCGCACGCACCGTGCCGCCGGCGCCGGCGCCGGGCATCAGGCCCAGCTGCACCTCGGGCAGGCCCAGCTTGGCGTCCTGCAGGGCGATGCGGTAGTGCGCGGCCAGCGCAATCTCCAGCCCGCCCCCCAGTGCGGCGCCGCGAATGGCGGCGACCACCGGCTTGCCGCATGCTTCGATGCGGTTGCACACCTCGGGCAGCGAGGGCGGTTGCGGTGCCTGGCCGAACTCGCGGATGTCGGCGCCGGCTACGAAGTTGGCGCCTTCGCCCACGATCAGGATCGCCTTCACGCCGGCGTCGGCGTCGGCCGCCTCGACGGCCTCTTTCAGGCCACGGCGCACGGCCGACGAGATGGCATTGACGGGCGGGTTGTCGATGGTGATGCACAGCACATCGCCATGGCGGGCGCTGCGGACGACGGGGGCAGGTGCGGGAAGGGTGGTCATGCGGGTGTCTCCGTCGCAAATTTTGATATGCCAATCCGATATCTACAATTGCCATGGAGATTGACACACTGTCAATTTCTGATTGACAGTAGGCCCCGATCCCATGGACCAGAACGCCCTTTCCCTGTTCGTCGAGATCGTCGAAGCCGGCAATCTCAGCGAGGCCGCGCGGCGCCTCCGCATGAGCCGCGCCAATGTGAGCCACCGGCTCGGCCAGTTCGAGCGCGGCCTGGGCCAGCAACTGCTGCGCCGCACCACCCGCCGCATCGAGCCCACCGAGATCGGACTGCGCCTGTACACGCACGGCTGCGCCATCCGCGATGAACTGCAGGCCGCGAGCGAATCGGTGGCATCGCTGGGCCAGAGCCTGCAGGGGCGCGTGCGGCTGTCGGTGCCCAGCGGCTACGGTCAGCTCGTCATGTCCGATTGGCTGGTGGACTTCAAGCGCGCCTACCCCGGCATCGTGCTGGACGTGATGTTCGAGAACCGGGTCGAAGACCTGATGCGCGAAGAGGTCGACATCGCCATCCGCGTGATGTCCGAGCCGCCGCAGAACCTGGTGGCGCGCGACATGGGCCCGGTGGGCTACGTGGCATGCGCCAGCAGCGCCTGGGTGCGCGAACATGGCCTGCCGGCGCAGCTGGACGATCTGCGCAACGTGCCGCTGATCACCTCGGCCGTGCACGGGCGGCAACTGCGCGTGTCGGCCTACCTGGGCCAGGAGCGGCACGAGGTGCTGCTGGAGCCGACCCTCATCTCCGAGAACTTCCTGTTCCTGCGCAAGGCGATCCTCGCCAGCCTGGGCGTGGGCATCGTGCCGGACTACGTGTTCGAGGAAGAGCTGCGCAATGGAGAAGTGGTGGCCGCGCTGACCGAGTGGCGCCTGTCGATCTTCGGCACGCACATGTACATGCTCTACATGCCCGGCCGCCACCGCACCCGTGCCGCCGCGACCTTCATCGAGTTCATGCTTGCCAAGGCCACGCAATCGCGGGACGTCGCCACATGAAGCATCTGGGCCGGCTGATTCGAAGCGCCAGCCTGAGCGGTTATGTGGACCTGGTGAAGTCGCTGGGCCGGGACCCGGCGACCTTCATGCGCGCCGTGGGGCTGTCGGCCAAGCTGCTGGATGACCCCGAGACGCTGATTCCCGGCGACGCCGTGCGCGAGCTGCTCGAAATCACCGCGCGCGCCACGCATGCGGAAGACCTGGCGCTGCGCCTGGCAGCCCAGCGCAAGCTCTCCAACCTGGGGCCGATCAGCCTGGTGCTGAAGGAGGAGCCCACGCCGCGGGCCGCGCTCGACACGCTGTGCCGATACCTGAAGCTGGTGAACGCCTCGCTGATCACCCGCATCGAGGACACGGGCAAGGTCGTCATCATCCGCGAGGACTTGCTGCCCAGCCCCGGCTTGCCGATGCGCCAGTCGATGGAGCTTGCCATCGGCATCATGTTCCGCATCCTGGGCGAGTTGATCGGGCCGCAATGGCGGCCGCTTCAGGTCTGCTTCACGCACCGCCCGCCGGCGGACGTTTCCGCGCACCAGGCCTTCTTCGGCCGCATCGTGAAGTTCAACCAGGAGTTCAACGGCCTGGTCTGCGTGGCGGAGGACTTGGCAAAGCCGCGCAACTTCGAGGACCAGGGCGTCGCGCACTTTGCGCGCGAATACCTGGAAGCGGCACTGCGCAATCGCCATGAAAGCGCACGTGGAACCTGTCGCGAGCTGATGCTGGCCTTGCTGCCGGGCGGCATCTGCACGGCACAGGAGCTTGCACGGCACTTGCGCGTCGATCGGCGAACGCTGCATCGCCGCCTCGATGCGGAGGGACTCAGCTTCAGCACTTTGCTCGATGAGGTGCGGACCGAACTGGCCACGCGCCACCTGCGCGACAGTGATTTGCCGCTCGGCGAGGTGGCGGAGTTGCTGGGCTTCTCGGGGCCCAGCAGCTTCAGCCACTGGTTTCGCGTCAACTTCGGCTGCAGCGCCTCGCAGTGGCGCAGTCAGGCCGCCTTGCGCAAGAAGCCCTGATTGCCCCCGTTGCGATTCGGCGCGAAGCCATTGGCCAGCAGCGACTCTTCTACCGTGTCGTAGAACACGCCGATCTTGCTGATCTCGCGCGCTTGGCTGGCTGTGGCCACCTCGCGGCCGAACTCGCGCGAGATGCGCACCAGCTGCTCGATCTGCGCCACGGTGCCGATCTTCGCGCTGCGCGTCTGGTTCCAGAGAACGTCTTCGGTGCCGCAGCGCACGTGCAGGCCCATGGCGATGCCCATCATGTTGACCGGCAGCACGTTGCGCACCGAGCTTTCCACCGTGAGCACCGCACCATCGGGAACCGCGCGCACGAAGTTGGCCAGGTTGTAGATGTTGGGCGCGTCCATGCCGCCGCTGATGGCCACCCAGTTCATCACCAGCGGGCCCTTGTAGACGCCGCGGCGCATCAGGCGCTCGACCGACTCGAAGCTGTTGATGTTGTAGCCCTGGAAAGCGCTCTGGATGCCGGCGGCCGTCAGGCGGCGGATGTGCTCCTCGACCCAGCCGGGCTGGGCCGGCACGGTCATCTCCTTGTAGGCCTCGAAGATGGCGGGGATCTCGCGCGAGGTGCCCTTGAAGTCGGCCAGTTCCGCATGCTCGGTCACGTTCATCTGCGAGGTATTGACGGTCACCGTGACCTGGTCGGGCTTGGGCTCGAGCTCGGCCAGCATGTGGCGGGTGTCGTCACTCAGCCACTTGGCAGCGGCGCCTTCGTTCTCCGGCGCGAAGCTGATCGAGCCGCCCACCTGGATGATCATCTCGGGTACGGCCCTGCGCACGCCGGCGATCAGCTCGTTGAACTTGGACAGGCGCTTGCTGCCCTTGCCGTCGAGTTCGCGCACGTGCAGGTGCAGCACGGTGGCGCCGGCGTTGTAGCAGTCCACCGCCTTCTGGATCTGCGCCTCCATCGTGACCGGGATCTCTTCCGGAAAGTCCGAGGGAAGCCAGCCCGGCGCGTAGGGGGCAGCCGTGATGATCAGGGGCTGCTGGTTCTCGGGGAACAGGTGGCCGTCGAGGAAGTTCATGGCGTCGCGTCTCCAGGTTTCAATGCAGGGATGTGTCGAGGCGATCAGTACGGAACGTCGCCGACGATGCCGGCCCGTTCCATCTTGCGCGGCGCTGGCCAGTAGTCGTTCACCGCGTAGTGCTGGGTGCTGCGGTTGTCCCACACGACCACGTCGCCAGGCTGCCAGGACCAGCGCACCTGATATTCGGGAATGGTGGCCCGGCTGATCAGGTAGTTCAGCAGCAGCGAGGCACCCGGCGTCTTGTCGATGCCGTGGCGCACGTTCTCGGGGGTGTTGTAGTTGACCAGGTGCGTCGTGAACGCGCCGACATACAGCACCTTTTCGCCGGTCTCCGGATGCGTTCGCACCACGGGGTGCTCCACCGGTGGGTGGTCCTGGCCCAGCTTCGCGCGGGCTTGCGGCGTCATGACGGCGCCGAACGAGTGTTCGATGCTGGCCTTGGCACGCAGGTTCTTTAACTTCTGCTTGATCTCATCGGGCAGTTCGTCGTGCGCCAGCACCATGTTCACCCAGATCGTGTCGCCACCGATCTCCGGGCACTCGATGCAGCGCAGCACGGCGCCCATTGCAGGGTTCTGGCGCCACAGGCCGTCGCTGTGAAAGGTGTTCTCGTAGCTGTGCTTGCTGTCGCTGCGGTAGATGCGGACAAGGCCCGGATGCGCCGGATCGCTGTCGACCACCGGGTGATCCTCCAGCGCCCCGAAGCAGCGCGCAAAGGCCACGTGCTCGGCGCGCGTGATCTCCTGCCCGCGAAAGAAAATCACCTTGTGCTTGAGCAGTGCGGACTTGATGCCTGCAAAGAGCGCCGGGTCGCGCGACGCCTCGCCGAGGTGGACGTCCATGACTTGCGCCCCGATGGCGGGCGTGATGGGCCTGATCTTCATCTTTGGTCTCCGGTGGATTGCGTGACGGCGATTGGGGCCTGCCTAGTTCGCCTGAATGTTGAACTTCTTGACGATGGCGGCGTTGCGTTCGGACATCGCCCTTGTCTCGCGGACCAGCGCAGCCGTGTCGACGCTCAGCTCGGGCTCCAGGCCCACCTCGCTCAGCTTCTGGCGCACCGCCGGCGCCTGGCCCGCCTTTTCGATGCTGGCGTGAAACTTCGCCAGCACGTCGGCCGGCAGCTTGCTGGATCCGATGAAGCCGACCCAGCCCATGAACTGAAGCTCCGGGTAGCCGAGCTCGGTCGTGGTCGGCACGTCGGGCAGATGCCTCGACCGGCTTTTCCCCGAGAAGGCATAGGCGCGCAGCTTGCCGCTCTTGATCAGCGGCACCGCCGTCAGCATGCCGTCGAACATGATGTCCACCTGGCCGCCGAGCAGGTGCTGCAGGGCGGGCGGCGAGCCGGGATAGCCGACGTGCTGCAGGTCCAGCTTGGCCTGATCGCTCAGGATCAGGCCCGCATAGTGCGAGACGGTGCCCGGGCTGTAGCTGGCGAAGCTGGCGGAGCCCTTGCGCGTTTTCAACTGCGCAACGAGGCCCTGGAAGTCCTTGGCCGGGTAGCTCGCCGCGGTGACGAGGACGACGCCCGACCGCGCCACCGCCGCGACGGGGATCACATCCTTGAGCGGGTCGAAGGGCATCTTCACCACGTGCGGCGTCTCGGCCAGCACGTTGCTCGCAGCCAGCACGATGGTGTTCTCGTCGTGCGGCGCCTGCAGCATGGCCTGGATGCCGATCGCGCCGCCTGCGCCGGGGCGGTTCTCCACCACCACGGGGCGGCCCATGTCGACGGCTATCTGCTGCCCGACGACGCGGGCGACGATGTCCATCGTGCCGCCCGGGGGCGCCGGAACGATGATCTTCAGCGGCCGCTCGCCCGCTGCCCAGGCGCTCAATGCCAACGACCACCCCATCAGCGCCATCGAAGCGCGTGCCAGGCTCAGCAGCTTCATGTCTTGTCTCCGGTTTTGTTGTCGGGCCGACTTGCCCACGCCACGAGTATCCGGCGCGCGTCCGCGGGCTTCTTGCTTATCCGGGACATCGTTTTGCTTATCTGTGACACACGTGGCAATGCGGTTCCCGTCCTGATGTTCCGCCGCAAGAATCGCGTCGATGCAACCACGAAGAGGCATGCCATGACACAAGCCATCCGCTTCCACGAGACCGGCAGTGCGCAAGTCCTGAAGCTGGAGGACGTCGAAGTCGGTGAGCCCGGCCCGGGCCAGGCGCGCGTGCGCCACAGCTACATCGCCGTCAACTTCATCGACATCTACTTTCGCACCGGCCGCTATCCGTTGGCGCTGCCCAGTGGACTCGGATCCGACGCGGTGGGCGTGGTGGAGGCCGTGGGGCCGGGCGTGACGGACCTGCGCGTGGGCGACCGCGTCGGCTACCTGATCGGCCCGCAGGGCGCGTACTCGCAGGCCCGCGTAATGCCGGCCGAGGTGCTGATTCCGCTGCCGGGCGGCATTTCGGATCGCAGCGCAGCGACCTTGATGATGAAGGGCATGACGGTGCAGTACCTGTTCCGCCAGGTCTATCCGCTCAAGGGCGGCGAGACCATCCTGTACCACGCGGCCGCCGGCGGCGTGGGGCTGATCGCCTGCCAATGGGCGCGGGCCATGGGCGTGACGATGATCGGCACCGTCAGCACCGACGAGAAGGCGGCCATCGCCAAGGCCAACGGCTGCACCCACACCATCGTGACCTCGCGCGAGAACATCGCCCAGCGTGTGCGCGAGCTCACCGATGGCAAGGGCGTGCCGGTGGTGTACGACTCGGTGGGCAAGGACACGCTGGAGGCCTCGCTCGACAGCCTGCAGCCGCGCGGATCGCTGGTCAGCAACGGCACCTCATCGGGGCCGGTGGTCATCGACACCCGATTGCTGGCCGCCAAGGGCTCCATCTGGCTCACGCGGCCGACGATGATGCATTACATCCAGCCCCGCGCGCACATGCTGGAGATGGCCCGGGAGCTGTTCGATCACGTGCTGGCCGGGCGCATCGTCAGCGAGCCGCAGCAGAGCTTCGCGCTGGCCGACGCGGCCGAGGCGCACCGCGCACTGGAAGGGCGCAAGACCACCGGCGCCACCGTCCTCGTGCCCTGAGAAGCGGTGAACAGAGAGCAGGTCAAGCGCTCGGCGCGGTTTCGGCCGAGGCCGGCGCCATGGTCGCGAGGAACTGCTGTCCCACGGCAGCGATGATTTCCGCGCGTGGCGCGTGGAGTAGCTGCACCAGGGCGATTTCACGGTGCTCGGCGGCCTGCGGGATGGGCAGCAGCCGCAGCATCGGGTCGGCCGCCCAGTCACGCTCGGCCAGGCGCGGCAGCATGGCCACGCCCAGGCCGTCGCGGACCAGGTCGACGATGGCTTCGATGGAGTTCAGTTCCAGAAACTCCTGAGGCTTGGCGCGCAGCCGCCGCAACGTGCGCTCTACCAGCTCTCCGGTGTGCTCGCTGCGGTCGAAGCGGATGAAGGGGTAGCGCTCCACCATGGCGCGCGGGCTGGACGGGCGTGAGGCGGCAGGCGTCAGCAGCACCATGGCTTCGGCATACAGCGGCGTCCAGAGCAGCGAAGGGCGGCTGATGGCCGGGTTGCGCACCACCACCGCGGCATCGAGCTCACGGCTTTCCACCTGGGCGATGAGTTGGTTGGACTTGCCCGAGACCACGTGCAGATCCACAGCCGGGTGGCGGCGTTTGAGCTCCAACGTGGCACGCACCAAGCGCCCCAGCCCGGACACGACGGCTCCGAACTGCACCGTGCCGGCCAGCGGCGCGTCGGCCTGCGTGCCGTGTTGCGCCTGCTCGTACAGCGTCACGATCTGCGTGGCCACCGGCACCAGCGCGCGGCCCTGTTCGTTGAGCGTGACCAGCTTGCCACGGCGGGCGAAGAGCTTGCGCTTGAGGTCGCTTTCCAGCGAGCGCATCTGCAAGCCGACGGCCGCCTGGGTGAGCGCCACCCGGTGTGCGGCGGCGGTAAAGGAGCCTTCGGCGGCCACGGCGAGGAAGGTGCGCAACACGCGCAGGCTGGACATGATGAGAAAGATTTTCTTTCAAGTTGGCGAAGAAATTATCGCTTTCGCAAAAGTTTTTCCATCATCAGAATCCACGGCTGTTCACCCGGTTCTGTTTCTGGAGATTCCCTTGACCAAGCACCTTGCGCATCGACTCTTTGCCTCCTGCGCCACCCTGGTGGTCGGCGCCATGGGCTTGGCGGGCCCTGCAGCCGCCGCCGATGCCTGGCCTTCGCAACCGCTGAAGATGATCGTCGGCTTTGCGCCGGGCGGCGGCAACGACATCCTGGCGCGCATCCTCGCCAAGGAGCTGCAGCAAAGCCTGGGGCAGTCCGTCGTGGTGGAGAACCGCGCAGGCGCCGGCGGCCTGATCGCCAGCGAGTTCGTGGCCAAGGCGCCCAAGAACGGCCACACCCTGTTGCTGGGATCCATCGGCGGCAACACCATCGCGCCGGTGCTGGCCAAGAGCCTCGCTTTCGACCCGCGCAAGGACCTGGCGCCGATCTCGCTGGTGGCCGAGTCCGGCAACGCGCTGCTGGTCAACGCCAAGCTGCCTTACAAGAACGTGAAGGACTTCATCGATGCCGCGCGCAAGGAGCCGGGCATCATCAACTACGCGTCGTCCGGCACGGGCTCCACCCTGCATCTGGCAGGTGCCCTGTTCGCGCAGCAGGCCGGCGTCAACATCGTGCATATCCCCTACAAGGGCAACAGCCAGGCCCTCACCGATGTGGCCGGTGGCCAGGTGCAGGCCATCTTCTCCGGCATTCCGCCGGCGATCGTCTCGGCCAAGACGGGCCAGACCCGCATCCTGGCCGTGACCAGCAAGCAGCGCGTGAAGTCGCTGCCCGATGTTCCCACCATCGCCGAGGCCGGCTTGCCGGGCTACGTCTTCAGCTCCTGGTATGGGCTCTTCACCACCGGCGGTACCGACCCGGCCATCGTCGAGCGGCTGGCGCGCGAGGTGCACAAGATCATCAGCAAGCCCGAGGTGCAGGCGCAGTTCGACGCCCAGGGCGTGGAGCCGGTCACCAGCGACCCCAAGAGCTTTGCGGCGCAGGTCGACCGCGAACTCAGCCGCTGGAGCCGAGACGTCAAGGCCATGAACATCACCCTCGATTGACCCCCATGACCCGTTTGAACTTCAACCCCGGCAATCCATACGCCTCCACCCGCATCCCCGTTTTTGCGCGCAATGCGGTGTCCACCTCGCACCCGCTGGGGGCACAAGCCGGGCTGCGGATGCTGTGGAAAGGGGGCAATGCGGTGGATGCCGCCATCGCGGCGGCGGCGACCATGGCCATCGTCGAGCCCGTGAGCAACGGCCTCGGCTCGGACGCCTTCTGCATCCTCTGGGACGGCAAGGAACTGCACGGCCTGAATGCCTCCGGCCGTGCGCCGCAGGGCTGGACGCCGGAATACTTCGAGCGCCGCTACGGCCGTCAACCCAAGCTGCCGCGCCGCGGCGTCGATTCCATCACCGTGCCGGGCGCCGTCAGCGCCTGGGCGGCGCTGCACGAGCGCTTCGGCTCGCTGCCTTTCGCCGAACTGATGGAGCCTGCAGCCGAAATCGCGGAGCGCGGCTACCTCGTGCCGCCGGTCGTGCAGCAGAAATGGGCTGCGGGCGCGCCCGAGCTGCAGGATCAACCGGGCTTCAGCGAAAGCTTTCTACCCTCGGGCCGTGTACCGCGCGTGGGCGAGCTGTTCCGCTTCCCGGCGGCAGCGCGGGCACTGCGCTCCATCGGCGCAAGCGCCGGTCGCTCCTTTTATGAAGGCGAGATCGCGCAGGCGCTGACGGCCTTCGTCCAACAGCACGGCGGGTGCCTGGGCATGGCCGACATGGCTGCGCACCGGCCCGAATGGGTCAAGCCCCTGGCCAAGGACTACCGTGGCTTCACCCTGCACGAGATTCCGCCCGGCGGCCAGGGCATTGCCGCGCAGATCGCGCTGGGCATCTTGTCGAACTTCGACCTGGCCAGCCTGCCGGTGGACTCGGTGGCCTCCCAGCATCTGCAGATCGAGGCCATGAAGCTCGCCTTCGCCGATGTCTACCGTTACGTCGCCGATGCCGGCATGGAAGTGACGGCCGAACAGATGCTGGACGATGCCTACCTGGCCGCGCGCGCCCGCCTCATCGACCCGAAGCGCGCACAGGACTTCAAGGCCGGCAACCCGGTCCAGGGCGGCACCATCTACCTGACCGCGGCAGACGAGAGCGGCATGATGGTCAGCTTCATCCAGAGCAACTTTGCCGGCTTTGGCTCCGGCGTGGTGGAGCCGAGCTTTGGCATCAGCCTGCAGAACCGCGGCCACGGCTTCAGCGGCGACCCGGACGGCCCGAACCGCGCCAACCTGGTGGGGCCCGGCAAGCGCCCCTTCCACACCATCATTCCGGCCTTTCTCACGCAGGACGGCCAGCCGGTGATGAGCTTCGGCGTGATGGGCGGCAACATGCAGCCGCAGGGCCACATGCAGACCCTGGTCCGCATGATCGACTACGGGCAGTCGCCCCAGGCGGCCTGCGATGCACCGCGCTGGCGCTTCAACGAAGGGATGGAGATCAACGTCGAGTCCTCCATGAGCCCGGCCACCGTCGCCGGCCTGCAGGCCCTGGGCCACCATGTGGAAGTCATCGACGACCCCTACCAGGACTTCGGCGCGGGCCAGTTCATCTGCCGCATGGGCGAGCCGGCCAGCGAGGGCTACCAGGTCGCCAGCGACCCGCGGCGCGACGGGCTTGCCGCGGGCTTTTAGCAGGTAGTCGGCGCGCCCGGCTCACAGCTGAGTCGGAACCTTCTTGCGTTCCTGGTTGCTGCGGCGCCGAGTCGGGCTCGTCGCGTGCGCTCTGGCAGGCATTGGAATCGGCGCTATGGGAAGCCCGCTCCTTCCGGGGCGGTGGGCCCCGGAATTGTTGCAGTCGGCCTTGTCTCATCGGTGCTTTTCTGGGTTGTGGGCATCTGGAAGAACGAGCGCCTCGCCTGGGCGCGTCCTTCTCCCTGCCAAGTACAGAAGACTTAGACCGGCCGGGACCGGACCTTCGGAACGACTGCACAATCGCGCGAATTTCACGACGAGCGGGTTCATCGAGCTCGGCTTTTCGGAGAACCTTCAACTTCAGCTCTGCGATAGCAGTGATCAGTATGAGTCCATGCAAATCCGCTCACCGGCCGAAGGTGCGCCGATCATCGTCATATGAGCGAGCGGCCTAGCCCTTCGTTGCCCCCGACCTGCTACAGCGGGCTTCGCCCGCTTTCGCAGGCGGGTGAACTCAAACGTTAGGCCTCACGCGAAGAACCTAGTCAATGCACTACCTTCAATGCCGTCGATTCATCAGCTTGACCATTCTCCTGACTACTGCCGCCGGCGCACAGAGCGGGGGATCCCAACCGAATCCGGCTGCCTCTGACACTGCTGCCTCAACATCGGCTCGCACGGCAACCGCCGAAGATGCCAGAGTCGTCGAATCCTCGGCACTTGGCGCTTGCTTTAGGCGACCACCGCAATACCCGGCCGCGGCACTAAGAGATGAGCAAGAAGGAAGAACGGTCGTGTCCTTCGAGGTGTCGGCTACCGGTGTCGCCGAGCGTCCTGTGGTGTTCCGTTCCAGTCAGTTCGCGCTGCTCGATGAAGCCGCTCTGAACCACATGAAGAAGTGCCTGAAGATCACCGCCACCGGGACCTCCGGCGCGCTCCCGCCTGGTCGCTATGCGCTGCCTTTGGTATGGCGCCTCGAATGAGGCCTAACCCTTCGTTGCACCCGAAGTGCTACAGCGGGCTTCGCCCGCTTCCGCACTCGGGTGAACTCAAACGTTAGCCGGTCCAAGGTCTGCGTTGAGCAAGCCGGAGCCTTCGCGGCTGTGGCACAGTCCGGCCACAAGCAGACCTCCGGGGCCGGGGCAGAATTCGGCACAACAGCAACGACCTGACTCATGAACAAAGACATCGAGGAAGAGCCCCCCTGGGATGCTTCACTTGCGAAGACCCTGCCTGGCCAACTGGTCCTCGTGGGACTTGCCTACTTTGAAACGGATGCCGAGGAGCCCTTCGAGCAGCAACAGCTGTTCGGGCGCGTCGTCGCGGCAGATGAGCGCAAGGGGATACTGCTGTCTCTGGAAGGTCGAAGAACCGGCGAGGAGTTCAACCTGCCTCCCGATACACGTTCATTTCGACAGGCGGGGCCAGGCGAATATCGGCTTCGGACAACAGGCGAAACGGTCGTCAATCCCGACTTCACGGTGACGTTCTCCATACGCAAGCAAGCGAAAGCGGAAGCGCAGAGCAGCGACTGAGTGCGGGCCAGGAGCCGCCGCACGGCGAGCTAGTCCGTTTGCACAGCTGAACAATGGAATACAGGATGCCTACCAAACTGAAAACGTTCGCGACGCCGCTCGATCCATTTTGGCGGTGAGATTCTCAGTACCAAGACCCCCGGAGGAACGCACTTCTACAATCTTGTCGATGGCGCGAGGTGGGATCTGACGGTCAGTCAGTTCGCAGAGCCGGTGCCCTATGACGATTCCCCCACGTCGCGCGATGCAGCTCTCGCGGATACGTCCGATGAAAAGTACGCGCTCATCAAAGCCCGCCTTGAGCAAGCCATGTAGCGCCTTGCCACCTACCGGGTACGGCCAGTTGCAGTTGTCCGCCCGTCGCATCGAATTTCCGGTTCGAACCCTATTGGCGACAACAGGCGGGCACTCAAGATGGCCTCGGTTTCAGGACTTGTGTCGGGCTGCGTTCGGACCTGAACCGAGATTGCATAGGCCAAAGGTACATCTAAGAGACGGAAGGGCTCAGCGCAACCAGCTCTTGATGCGCCGGGCGAGCGCATCGCGGCTGATGCCATAGCGTTCGTGGAGGGTCGGCAGCGCACCCGCATCGAGAAAGGCGTCGGGTAGCCCCGCAAGCTCGAATCCCGCAGGCTGCACCCGATGGCGCAGCAGCGTGCTCGCCACCGACTCGCCCAGCCCGCCGATCACCGAATGGTTCTCGGCCACCACCACCAGCCGGTGCTTGTAGCGCACCGCCTCGAGGATAGTGGCCTCGTCCAGCGGCTTGATCGTCGGGCAGTGCAGCACCGCGACGCCGATGTTGTCGGCGGCCAGGGCATCGGCCACCTCCAGCGCGCGCATGGTCATGAAGCCGCTGGAGATCACCAGCACGTCGTTGCCCTCGCGCAGCAGCTTGGCCTTGCCCAGCTCGAACTTGTAGTCGTATTCGTCCAGCACCAGCGGCACGTTGCCGCGCAAGAGGCGCATGTAGACCGGCCCCTTGTGCGCCGCGATCTGCGGCACCGCCTGCTCGATGTCGAGCGCGTCGCAGGGATCGACGATGGTCAGGCCCGGAATGCCGCGCATCATCGCGATGTCCTCGGTCGCCTGGTGGCTGGGGCCGTAGCCGGTCGTGAGGCCCGGCAGCGCGCAGCAGATCTTGACGTTGAGGTTCTCCTCGGCAATCACCTGGTGGATGAAGTCGTAGGCGCGCCGGGTGCCGAACACGGCATAGGTGGTGGCGAAGGGCACCAGCCCCTCCTTGGCCATGCCACCCGCCGCCGCCATCAGCAACTGCTCGGCCATGCCCATCTGGAAGAAGCGATCGGGGTAGGCCTGCGCGAACAGGTGCAGGTCGGTGTACTTGGCCAGGTCGGCGGTCATGCCGACGATCTCCGGCCGGCTGGCGGCCAGCGCCACCAGTGCCTTGCCGAAGGGCGCGGCCTTGACGCGCTGTCCCTCGGTGGCGATGGAGGCGATCATCGCCGAGGTGGTCAGGCGCGGTTTCTTCTTGGCTTCGACGACGGCGTTCATGCGGTGGCTCCTTCTGCTTGCATGTAGGGCTGGGATTGGTCGAGGATCTCGATGGCCTGCTGCCATTCGGGCGGATCGACGCGGATGAAGTGGTTCTTCTCGCGGCTTTCCAGGAAGGGCACGCCTTTGCCCATCAGCGTGTTGAACAGGATCACGCGCGGTTTCGCCGCCGCGAGCGCGCGGGCCGCATCGAAAGCCTGCAGCACCGCCCCGAGGTCGTTGCCGTCGACGCGCTGCACATGCCAGCCGAAGGCCTCCCACTTGTCGGCCAGCGGCTCGAAGCCCAGCACCTTGGTGGACGGGCCGTCGGCCTGCTGGTTGTTGATGTCGACCAGGCAGATGAGGTTGTCCAGGCAGTGGTGCGCCGCCGACATGGCCGCCTCCCAGGTCGAGCCTTCGTCGAGTTCGCCGTCGGACATCGAGTTGTAGATGAAGGCCGGGTTGCGCTTCTGCTTGAGCCCCAGCGCCATGCCCACGGCAATGGGCAGGCCCTGGCCCAGCGAGCCGCCGGAGATTTCCATGCCCGGCGTGTAGGCCGCCATGCCCGACATCGGCAGGCGGCTGTCGTCGCTGCCATAGGTCTCGAGTTCGCTCTCCGGAATGACGCCGGCCTCGATCAGCGCGGCGTAGAAGGCGATGGCGTAGTGCCCGTGGGACAGCAGGAAGCGGTCCCGGCCTTCCCACTCGGGCTCGTCGGGCTTGATCTTCAGAGCGTGGCCATATGCCACTGCCAGCACGTCGGCATAGCCGAGTGCCTGGCCGATGTAGCCCTGGCCTTGCACTTCGCCCATGCGCAGGGCGTAGCGGCGGATTCGATAGGCGCACTGCGCCAGCGTGGCGAGGGCGGTGACGGGAGATGTCATCAAGGACTCCTGGTTGAAGAAAGACGGCGCGCGGTCAGCGCAGGATGAAGGCCGGCACGTAGGACACCAGTCCCAGCACCAGGAAGGCGACCACGTAGAAGGGCCCCAGTTCGCGAACGGTCTGCCCGACCTTCACCTTGGCCAGCGCACTGGTGATGAAGAGGGTGGTACCGACCGGCGGCGTGTACAGCCCGATGGCGAGGTTCACGACCATCATGATTCCCAGCTGGGTCATGTCCATGCCGATCGACGTCGCCAGCGGCACGAACACCGGGGTGAGCAGCAGCACGGCGGCGGGCAGGTCGATGAACATGCCGAGCGCGAGCATCAGGAGGTTCATGAACAGGATCACCAGCCAGGCCGAATGCACGTTCTGCTGCACCCACAGGGCGATGCCCTGCGGCATCTGGTCGAAGGTCAGCAGCCAGCCGATGGCGGCCGAGGTCATGATCACCAGCAGCACCACGCCGGTGGCCAGGCCCGCATGGACGATGCAGGTGTGCAGGCGCTTCCAGCTCAGGTCGCGGTAGATCACGGCCGACACCAGTCCTGCATAGAGCGTCGAGAGCACGGCCACCTCGGTGGGCGTCGCGATGCCGAAGCGCAGGAAGATGATGATGAGCACCGGCAGCACCACCGCGGGCGAGGCATAGCGCAGGTGGTGGATGAAGGCCGCATAGTCGAAGGGCGCGGTCTCGCGCGGGAAGTTGCGCCGCTTGCCCACCCACCAGCAAGCCGCCATGAAGCCGCCGCACATCAGCAGCCCGGGCAGCACGCCGGCCACGAACAGCGAGGCGATGGACGCGTTGGCCGACAGCGCGAACAGGATCATCGGGATCGAGGGCGGGATCAGGATGTCGATGGTCGCCGCCGCCGCCAGTGTGGCCGCCGAGAACGCCGCCGGATAGCCCAAGCGCTTGTGCCACGGGATGAGCAGCGAGCCGATGGCCGAGGCATCGGCCACGGCCGAGCCGGACACGCCGCCGAACAGCGTCGACGACAGCACCCCGACCTGCGCCGGCCCGCCGTGGAAGCGGCCGATGAGCGTGGAGAGCACGCCCACCAGGGCTTCGCCCAGCTTGCCGCCCATCATGAGCGAGCCGGTCAGCATGAAGAAGGGGATGGCGATGAGCGGGAAGCTCTGCACCTGCGCCACCATCTGCTGCACCAGCAGGTCCAGCGGCACGCGGTCGGAAGTGGCGGCTGCCGTCATCGCGGCCATCAGCAGCGCGTGGGCGATGGGCATGGCGACCACGGCCGCGCCTATGAATACGAAGAGGATGAGTGCACTCATGACATGTCTCCTGCGTACTTGCGATTCACCAGTGGGCGGTCGGCACCGCGGCCTCGTCGGAGGGCGCGGACTCCGGCCCGGCGTGCCAGGTCTGCCAGGCCGACTGCAGCGCCAGCACCGCCAGTAGCGCCATGCCGCCCATCACGCAGCCGTAGGTGATGGAGTTCGGCAGTTGCAGGATGGGCGAGTGCTCGTCGTGCGCGATCTCGAGCATGCGGAAGGTGGCGACCGACAGCGTGCCGTACAGGCCGACCACGGTGAGCCAGACCAGCGTGCCGATCACGCGGCGGGCGGCGGGCGGCACCTTGTCCATCATGAAGGTGGTCGTGATGTGGGCGCCCTGGGCCGAAGCCAGCACGATGCCCGACATCACCAGCCACGGGAACAGCAGTTCGGGCACTTCGTTGGCCCACTGCAGGCTGGAGCCGGTGACATAGCGCAGCACGGTGTTGGCCACCAGGATCAGGAAGATCACGCTGGTGCTCAGCCACAGGATGAGCTGGCAGATGCCGACCACGGCACGCTCGATGGCGCTGGGGGAGTGGGTGGTCATGGCCGTAGCCTCACTTGACGCGAACCGCCTCAATGACCTTCTTCACGTAGGGCCCGATCGGCGAGGTCACCCACTTTGCGTCGACCGGCGCGGTAGCCTTCTCGAACACGCCCTTGTCCACCGTGCTCACCTGCATGCCCTTGGCCTTCAGGTCGGCGAGCAGCTGGTCTTCGGAGTCCTGCGAGAGCTTGCGCTGCAGCGCGGTGGCCTCGGCGGCGGCTTCCTGCACCGCCTTGCGGTCGGCCTCCGAAAGGCGGTCCCAGGTGCGCTTGCTCATCACGAAGGGCGTCATCTGGAACTGGTGGCTGGTCAGGGCCAGGTGCTTCTGCACCTCGTAGATCTTGCTGGCGTGGATGTTCATGATCGGGTTCTCCTGGCCGTCGACCACGCCCTGCTGCAGCGCCACGTACAGCTCCGCGAACTTGATCTGCTGCGCCTCGGCGCCGAGCGCCTGCATGATGTCCACCAGCACGCTGTCGGGCGGGGTGCGCATCTTCAGGCCCTTCATGTCCTCGACCTTGGCGATCGGCCGCTTGCTGTTGGTCATGTGGCGGATGCCGTTGTCCCAGTAGCCCAGCACGACCAGACCCTTGGCGGCCGACTTGTCGGCCAGCTCCTTGCCCAGCGGGCCGTCCAGCACCTTGAAGGCCTGCCCCGCGTTGGCGAAGAGGAAGGGCATGCCGTAGGCGGCGTACTCTGGCACGGCGTTGGCGATGGCGCCCTGCGAGTTGGCCGAGATGTCCAGCGCGCCGGTGCGCAGCGCCGTCACCATCGCCGCGTCGTCGCCCAGCTGGGCTGAGGGCGCGATCTGCACCTCGATGCGGCCACTGCTTTTGGCCTTGAGCGACTCGGCGAACTTCACCGACGCTTCATGGCGCGGGTTGCCCGGGGCCGCACCGTGGCCGAGCGTGAGCTTGGTGACCTGCGCCTGGGCTGCCAGGGGCAGCAGCGCGGCGGCCACGGCCGCCAGCAGGGCGCGATGAAAAGTCTTGCGTTGCATGGTGTTTGTCTCCTTGGGAATCGGTGAGTGGGGCGGCGGTCAGTGAATCAACATGCCGCCGTTGACATCGAGCGTGATGCCGGTGCAATAGGCCGCCAGGTCGCTGGCGAGGAACACGCAGGCGCCGGCCACGTCGTCCGCGCGGCCCAGGCGCGCCAGGGGGATCGTCTCGGCGATCTCGGCCTTCTTGTCCGGGGTCAGCTTGCCCTGCGTGATGTCGGTCTCGATGAGGCCGGGCGTGATGCAGTTGATGCGGATGCCCTGCACGCCGAACTCGCGGGCCATGGCGCGTGCCAGGCCCAGCACGCCGGCCTTCGCGGCCGAGTAGTGCGGCCCGCCGAAGATGCCGCCGCCGCGCTGCGCCGACACGGACGAGATGCAGATGACCGAGCCCTGCTTGCGCTCGGCCATGGCTGGCAGCACCGCTTGCGACATGTACAGCGTGCCGCGCAGGTTGACGTCGAGGATGCGGTCGTAGTCGCCGCCTGTGATCTCCAGGGTCTTCACCGGCTGGGTGATGCCGGCGTTGTTGACCAGGATGTCGATGCGCCCGAAGGCCTTCAGCACGGCGGCCGCGGCCTGCGCGCAGGCGTCCTTGTCGGTGACGTCGGCGACCAGGCCGAGGTGGCCTTCGCCCAGCCGGGCAGCGGCAGCGGCCGGCTCGGCCCGCGCCAGGTCCAGGATGACGACTCGGGCGCCATGCGCGGCCATTTGCCGTGCGGTGGCGTAGCCCAGGCCGTTGAGTCCGGCGCCGCCAGTGATGACGGCAATCTTGTCGTTGAGAAGCATGTGTTCCATCTCCAGGTAAGGGGTGGAACGGATTCTTCTTGGGCGCTTACATGATGACAAGCGAAGTTTTGTCACCGTAAGATGACGTCTTGTCATCTACCGTGAGGGTTGGCCCTATGAGCTCCGTACCTGCCGTCAACAACCTGATGGCCTTCGAGGCCGTGGCCAGGCGCCGCAGCTTTGCGCTCGCGGCAACTGAACTGCACCTGACGGCTTCGGCCATCAGTCACCAGGTGGCGCGGCTGGAGTCGCAACTGGGCGTTCGCCTCTTTGAGCGCAGCGCGCACAGCGTGCGGCTAAGCGCCGCCGGCGAGAGCTACTTGGCGCGTGTGGGTGGTGCCCTATCGGCGATCGCCGCCGCCACCGACGACCTGCGCCAGGGCGTCAGCAACAGCCTGTACGTGCACAGCGCGCCCAGCTTCGCCAGCCTCTGGCTGATGCCGCGCATCCAGGCCTTTACGCTCGCCTACCCGGACATCTCGCTGAACCTGTCGGCAGCGCACACGCACAGCGACTTCGGACTGGGGCAGGCGGACATTGACATCCGCTACGGCGTGCCGAACTGGTCGGACCTGGTGGTCGAACCGCTGTTTGAAGAGCGCATCGTTCCCCTGGCCAGCCCGGCGTTCATTCGCGAGCACCGGCTCAAGCGCGTGGAACATCTGCTGGACGTGCCGCTGATCCAGAGCAATGTCGGCATCGTGCAGTGGGCCGACTGGTTTGCCCAGTTCTCAGACCGGCGCTCACCCGAGCGCTTCACCCTGCGCTTCGACCGAGCACAGATGGCGCTGGACGCCGCCACGCAGGGACTGGGCGTGGCGCTCGAGAGCACGACCATCGGCGGCAGCCACATCGCCGAGCGCAAGCTGCGCCCGGTGCTTGGACTCGAGATGGCGATTCTGGTGAAAGGGCACTTCGCGGTCTATCCGGCGCGTCATGCCAAGCGCGCCGCGGTTGAGGCCTTTCTGGCGTGGCTGCATCGCGAAGCATCCAAAGGGATGCCGTCCCGCTCATAGGAGTCGATCCGCTCGGCGCCCATCGACCTCAACTCGGAAGAGCACGTGGATCGGCCCATCGTCATCGTTGTTGCGCAAGCGCCTGATTTCATTGGGTGGTCGCGTTCAAGTACTACGACCCTCAAGAACAGCTCAACGCTGCAGCCACTCCGCTTCCCAGTCGCCACGCTCGATCATGGCGCGGGCCTGGCCCGCCAGTGCATCGATGACCACCTGCGTGGCGGCATCGGCCGGCTTGCCGGCGTGGGTGGCCAGGGTATAGGTGCGCGGCAGGGCAGGCCGGGTGATGCGCGCGACGATCCAGTCGGGGCGGTGCGGCGGCGCATCCTGCATGGCGCAGGCGGGCGTCAGGGTGAAGCCGGCCCCGTTGAGATACAGCGAGCGGATCACCCGGGCCGAATCGTGCTCGTGCACGATGTTGATCGGCAGGCCCAGGGCCGCCGCGGTGTCTTCCACGGTGCGGCGGATGGCGTAGCGGCGCGATTGCAGCACCAACGGCTGGGCCACCGCGTCGGCAAAGTCGATCTCGGGGCGCGGCTGTGGTGTTGTTGCCGGCGCCGCGCTATTCCTGGCGCCGCGCGTCTTCTTGGCGGGCTTGTGCAGCAGCTTGGCCACCGTGCCGTCCGGGTCCTGCCCGCAGAAGTACATCGGCTCGCGCGCCAGGGGCTTGCACTGCAAGCCTTCGACCTGCGGCGTGTCGACCAGGATGCCGATGTCGGCGCGCCGGTCCAGCATCGCCTTCTTCACCATCAGGCTCAGGTCGTCCAGCACGAAGACGCGGATGCGCGGGTGCGTGGTCTTCAATTGCGCCAGCACCGGCCCCATCAGCAGCGAGGCCAGCAGAAAGGGCAGGGCCACCGTCACCGAGCCTTCGGGGCCCTGGGGCAGCCGCTGGATGCGCTCGCGCACCGCATCGGCATCGCTCAACAGGCGGCGCGCGTCCTCGTACAGCTGCAGGCCGGCCGGCGTGGGCGTCACGCCGGCATGGGAGCGGTCGAAGAGCTGCGCGCCCAGCTCGGCTTCCAGCTTCTTGATCTGCGCCGTCAGCGCCGGCTGGGCGATGTACAGCGTGCCGGCCGCGCGCGAGAGGCTGCCGGCCTCCAGGACGGCGATGAAGTAGCGCAGGGTGCGAAGGTCCATTGCCCGCGATCTTAGTGAGGGTGGCAAGGCCGCTTCGGCAGGCGCATCATGCGGATCCCGCCGTAACAAAGCCCCCGAGGTGCCGCCATGCAAACGGTCGTTCCCGACGAAGTCAGCACGGATTTCCTGCAGGCATTTGCCGACGCCTGGAATCGCCATGACGTCGATGCGCTGATGTCCTTCATGGCCGAGGATTGCGTCTTCGAATCCTCGGCCGGCCCCGATGCCTGCGGCACCCGCTACGTGGGCCGGGAGGCCGTGCGGATTGCCTTCGCGGACGTGTGGGCGGTCTTTCCTGATGCGCAGTGGGGCAACGCGCGCCACTTCGTCCATGGGGACCGCGCCGTCTCGGAGTGGACCTTCACCGGAAAGCGCGCGGACGGAAGCCGGGTGGAGGTGCAGGGCTGCGACCTGTTCACGCTCCGGGGCGGCAAGATCCTTCTGAAGAATTCCTATCGCAAGAACCGGGCGCTGCCTGTGTAGCCGCGAGCGGCCAGCCCGCCTACTCGACGGTGACGTTGCCGTCCTTCACCAGCTTGGCGAACTTGACCGTCTCTTCGCGGATGCGCGTGGCCATCTCGGCGGCGCTGTCGCCGATGGGGTCGGCGCCGATCGCCAGCATCTTCTCGGCGAACTCGGGCGACTTGATGATCCGCGTCATCTCGGCGTTGAGCCGGGCGACGACGTCCTTGGGCGTGGCGGCGGGCGCCAGCACGCCGAACCAGGTGCCAATGTCGAAGCCCTGCAGCCCGGCCTGCTCCAGGGTCGGCACGTCGGGCAGCACCGCGGAGCGCTTGGCCGTGGTGACGGCCAGCGCGCGCAGCTTGCCGCCCTTGATGTGCTGCAGCACCGGCGTGATGGTGTCGAAGGACATCGCCACCTGGCCGCCCAGCAGGTCGGTGGTGAGCGGGCCGCTGCCCTTGTAAGGCACGTGCAGCAGCTTGATGCCGGTGCTGGCCTGGAACTGCGTGCCGATCAGGTGCTGCGCGGTGCCGTTGCCGTTGGAGCCGTAGGCCAGCTCCTTGGGCGAGGCCTTGGCAAAGGCGACCAGCTCGGCCACCGTCCTGGCGGGCGCCTGCGCGGCGTTGACCACCAGCACGTTGGGCACCATCGCCACCGTGGTGATGGGCGCCAGGTCCTTCTGGAAGTCGTAGGGCAGCTTCTTGTAGACGCTGGTGGCAATGGTGTGGTGCACCGCACCCATCAGCAGGGTGTAGCCGTCCGGCTTGGCCTTGGCCACGTAGTCGGCGCCCAAGGTAGCGCCGGCGCCCGGCTTGTTTTCGACGATGACGGGCTGCCCCAGGCGCTTGCTCATTGCATCGGCCAGGGCGCGGGCCAGCACGTCGGTGGTGCCGGCGGCCGGGAAGGGCACGATCAGGCTGATCGGCTTGGCGGGCCACGGGTCCTGGGCCGCCGCCCAGGGGGTGATGGCCAGGCCGAGTGCGCCCAGGCACGCAGCCGCCAGCGTGCGACGGCGGGTCGCGATTACTTGTGTCATGGCTTGTCTCCAGTGGGACGGTCTTGCGCCGTTCAGGGCTTCATGCCGCTTTTTGCTGTTGCTGCTGCTCGCCGCGGCGCAGGCGCTCGCAGACCGCACGGGTGACCTGCTCGGTGGTCGCCTTGCCGCCCAGGTCGCCGGTGTGCAGCGACGGGTCGGCGGTGACGGCCTCGATGGCTTGCATCACGCGCTGGGCCGCGTCGTTCTCGCCCAGGTGCTCCAGCAGCATCACCACCGACCAGAAGGTGCCGACCGGGTTGGCCAGGCCCTTGCCCATGATGTCGAAGGCCGAGCCGTGGATGGGCTCGAACATCGAGGGGTAGCGGCGCTCCGGGTCGATGTTGCCGGTGGGCGCAATGCCCAGGCTGCCAGCCAGCGCGGCGGCCAGGTCGCTCAGGATGTCGGCATGCAGGTTGGTGGCGACGATGGTGTCGAGCGATGCCGGCTTGTTCACCATGCGAGCGGTGGCGGCGTCGACCAGCTCCTTGTCCCACTTCACGTCGGGAAACTCCCTGGAGATCTGCAGCGCGATCTCGTCCCACATCACCATCGCGTGGCGCTGGGCGTTGCTCTTGGTGATGACGGTGAGCAGCTTGCGGGGCCGCGCCTGGGCCAGCTTGAAGGCGAAGCGCATGATCCGCTCGACGCCGGCGCGGGTCATCATCGACACGTCGGTCGCCACCTCGATCGGATGGCCCTGGTGCGCGCGGCCGCCGACGCCGGCGTATTCGCCCTCGGAGTTCTCGCGCACGATCACCCAGTTGAGGTCTTCGCGGCCGCAGCGCTTGAGCGGCGCGTCGATGCCCGGCAGGATGCGCGTGGGGCGCACGTTGGCGTACTGGTCGAAGCCCTGGCAGATCTTCAGGCGCAGGCCCCACAGCGTGATGTGGTCGGCGATATGCGGGTCGCCCGCCGAGCCGAACAGGATGGCGTCCTTGCCGCGCAGGGCGTCCAGGCCGTCGTCCGGCATCATCACGCCGTGCTGGCGGAAGTAGTCACCACCCCAGGCGAAGTTCTCGAACTCGAACTTGAAGCCGCTGCCGCTTGCAGCGGCCAGCACTTCCAGCACTTGCTGGCCCGCGGGCACGACTTCCTTGCCGATGCCGTCGCCGGGAATGGTTGCGATCTTGTAGGTCTTCATGGTGATGCGTGAGGTCCGTGAGTGGAGGGCGATGGCGCAACTTTAGGAGTGGATTCCGGTGTTGGATCGGCGCTAAAGTGAAGCCATGCTTAACCTGAAGTCAACAATGGAGTGGCGATGAGCGGTGCTATCCAGCCGGCCGACCTGGGCTTCTTCTCCACCCTGGCGAGCGCCGGCAGCCTGAGCGCGGCGGCGCGCGAACTCGGCGTCACCACCCCGGCGGTGAGCAAGCACCTGGCGCAGATGGAAGCGCGTGTCGGCGTGCTGCTGGTCAACCGCTCGACCCGGCGCATGAGCCTGACACCCGAGGGCGAGCTCTACCTGGCGGCGGCGCGCCGCATCATCGGCGACATCGACGCCATGGAAGAGATGCTGGGCGGCGCCAAGGCCAAGCCCAGCGGGCTGCTGCGGGTGAACGCCACGCTGGGATTCGGTCGCAGCCACGTGGCGCCGCTGCTGTCGCGCTTCGTGCGCAAGCACCCGGAGGTGGAAGTGCAACTGCAGCTGTCGGTGAATCCGCCCGCGCCGACGGAAGACCTGTTCGACGTCTGCGTGCGCTTCGGCGCGCCGCCGGACAGCCGGGTGATCGCCCGGCGCCTGGGCGCCAACCGGCGCCTGTTGTGCGCGGCGCCGGCCTACCTGGCCAGGTACGGCACGCCGAAGGTGCCCAACGATTTGACCCGCCACAACTGCATCGGCATCCGCCAGGGCGACGATGCCTACGGGGTGTGGCGCCTGACAAGTGGGCGTAGTGGGCGCGGGCGCAGCAGCAGGACCGAATCGGTCAAGACGCGCGGCAACCTGAGCACCAACGACGGCGAGATCGCGGTGAACTGGGCGCTGGACGGCCACGGCATCCTGATGCGCGCCGAGTGGGACATCGAACGCTACCTGCGCAATGGCCGCCTGGTGCAGGTGCTGCCGCAATACCAGACGCCCGACGCCGACATCTATGCAGTCTATCCGCAGCGGCACCAGCTGGCGGCGCGGGTGCGGGCCTTCGTCGACTTCCTGGCACTGTCGTTCTCACAACAGGAGGCGATGGGCAAGCGCCCCTGACTGAATGGCCGGGAACTCTTACTCTGTTTGGGGGATGGCATGCGCGCCTGATCGCGAAACAATGGATGCATGCAGCCAAGCGCGCTCGTCCAGCCACAGCATCAGGCCGTCCCGGTCCGGGACGCCGGCCCGCGGCTGCGGGCGCCGCAGGCGCCGCAGGCGCGCCTGAGCGGCGCCGAGCTGCGCGAGCTCAGCGCTCAATGGCGGCAGCGCGCCGGCGAAGACCCCGAGAAGGCCCATCGCATTGCCGACGCCCTGGAGTGGCTGGCGGCACATCGCGACGCGGCGACCCGCGCGCCGTCGCTGATCGAGCGGCTGCGCGCCGGCATTTCGCGCTCTCTTTCATCCGGGCGCTGACCGTCGGTTTTCGCTCAGCGCCGCGCGAGGAATTGCGTCATGCGGTGCAGCTCTTCCTCGAGCCCGCGTCGGAACGCCACGTCGCGCGGCTGCTTGCCGGCATAGCCGAAGGCGATCTGCAGCGGGGCCGCCGCCGCCGTCGCATTGGCCCAGCCGATCACGCGGTCGCCCCAGAGCATCGGCAATGCGTAGTAGCCGAACTGCCGCTTCGGCGCGGGCGTGTAGGCCTCGAACTTGTACGTCCAGCCCCAGAGCAACTCGAAGCGGCGGCGGTCCCACACCACCGGGTCGAACGGGGCGAGCAGGCGCACCGCATCGTCGGGGGCATGCCGCCGCGACGCCGGATTCTCGTCGGCGGGCCAGTACCAGGTGATGCCGTCGATGCGGCAACTCGCAAGTTCGTCGCGCGCGACGCGCAGCGCGGCCTGCGTCTGCGCCGAAAGATGCGGCGCGCCGTAGCCGAGCAGCCGCACGAGGTAGGTCAGGCTGGCCGCGGGCAGCGGCGCGTACTTGCGCACCACGAGCTCGATCAGCGCGGCGGCGCGCCGCGCGCGGCCCGCGGGGCTCTCGTCGGCGGGTGGATGGGCCACGGCCTCGTACACGCGCGTGCCGCTGTCGCGCCGCGCCACGCGCAGCAGGCCGCGGTAGTGCAGGCCGTCGAGCAGCCGCGTGCTCGCATTGCTCGAGCCGCCCCAGTAGTTCTTCACGCGGCCGTGCGCGAAGTGCTGCTCGACCTCGCGCGGATGCACGGGGCCGTGCTCGCGCACGAAGGCCAGCACGTCGGCGGCCTTGCGCCGCGTGTCGGCATCCCAGGCCCGCCTGGCTTCGCGCGGATGCATCAGCGCGAGGTGCTCGCGCGGCAGGAAACCGTAGTTGACGAGGCAGTCTTCCTCGACAGCGAGGCGGGTGTAGCGGCTCTCGAGATCGCCCGCGCGGTAGTCCTTCACGCGGTGGCGCAGCGTGAGGTCCTGGGCGCGCGCCGGCGCGCGGATCGGATCGGCCTGCACGAAGCCGAGCTGGCGGATCGCGGCCGGCAGGGTGGTCGGCCTGAAGAGCGTGCGCGCCACGGCGTAGCGGCGCAGGTCGTCGAGGGTCGGGTCAGCCATTCGCGGATTGCAGCACAGGCGTCGGCCCAGCCTGGCCCGCCCGGGTCAAAGCCTCGAACTTCGCGGCGAGAAAGTCGACCAGCGCCCGCACGCGCGCGGGCACGAAACGCCCGCTCGGCAGCAGCGCATGCAGCGGGTAGGGCTCGGTCTCCCACTCGGGCAACAGGTGCAGCAGCCGGCCGCTCGCGATGTCGTCGCGCACGTCGAGCGCCGACTTCAGCGTGATGCCGCGGCCTGCCACGGCCCACTCGCGCGCCAGGGAGGCGTCGTCGACGCTGCGGTCGCCCTTCACGCGCACTTCGGTCCATTGGCCGTTCTGCCCGAAACGCCAGGCGCGGTGGCGGCGCCCGCCGCGGTTGAAGGTGAGGCAGTTGTGGTGCACCAGGTCCTGCGGCGTCTTCGGCGCGCCATGGTGGCGCACATAGCCGGGCGACGCGGTCAGCAGCGGACTCGTCATCGCAAAGGGCCGCGCCACGAGTCGCGAATCGGCCAGCGCGCCGTAACGCAGCGCGAGGTCGACCTCGTCACGCGTCACGTCGAGCAGCCGGTCGCCGACCGAGAGCGAGAGCTGCAGCCCCGGGTGCAGCACGAGGAATTCGTCGAACCACGGCAGCAGCGTGCTGCGCGTGAGGTCCGACGGCGCGGCCACGCGCAGCGTGCCGACGAGTTCGCCGCGATCGGCCGTGACCAGCGATTCGCCCTCGTCGAGCAGCTCGAAGGCGCGCACCGCATAGTCGAGCAGCGTCTGGCCCTGCGGCGTGAGCCGCATGGCGCGCGTCGAGCGTTCGAACAGGCGCGCGCCGAGCTGCGTCTCCAGCCGCTTGAGCGTGGCGCTGGCCGCCGCGGGCGTCATCCCGAGCGCATGGGCGGCGGCCGTGAGCGTGCCGCCGCGCGCGGTCTGGACAAGCACCTGCAGGTCCGACAGATTTTCAATTTTCATTTGAAAGTGTTGGTAATCCAGCGCTCTTATCAAAGCAGGATTGCCATCCTACAGTCCAGGCACCGTTTCAGAAAAGGACTCCGCCATGAAAGCCATCGGCTACTACCAACCCCTTCCGATCGACAACCCCGAATCGCTGCAGGACATCGAAGTGCCCGCGCCCGTGGCGGGCCCGCGCGACCTGCTGGTGCGCGTGAAGGCGGTGTCGGTCAACCCGGTCGACACCAAGGTGCGCAAGAACATGGCACCGGACGCCGGCCAAGCCAGGGTGCTGGGCTGGGACGCCGCGGGCACCGTCGAGGCGGTCGGCGCGCAGGTGAAGAACTTCAAGGTCGGCGACCGCGTGTACTACGCCGGCTCGATCGTGCGGCCCGGCGCCAACGCGGAACTGCACGCGGTCGACGAGCGCATCGTGGCGCTCGCGCCGAAGAGCCTCGACGATGCCCAGGCCGCCGCGCTGCCGCTGACCACCATCACGGCCTACGAACTGCTGTTCGAACGGCTGCGGGTGCCCAAGGGCGGCGGCGCCGGCCAGACGCTGCTGGTCACGGGCGGTGCCGGCGGCGTGGGCTCGATCCTGATCCAGCTCGCGCGCCAGCTCACGCAGCTGCGCGTGATCGCCACCGCCTCACGCGCGGAGACGCGGGCCTGGTGCCTCGCGCTCGGCGCCCATGCGGTGATCGACCATTCGAAGCCGCTTGCGGCGGAACTGCGGGCCGCGGGCATCGGCGAAGTCGACATGGTCGCGAGCCTCACGCAGACCGACCAGCACTATGCGCAGATCATCGAAAGCATCAAGCCCCAGGGCCAGCTCGCGGTGATCGACGACATGAAGATGCTCGACGCGATGCCGCTGAAGACCAAGTGCATCTCGCTGCACTGGGAAATGATGTTCACGCGCTCGCGCTTCGAGACGCCCGACATCGCCGAACAGGGCGCGCTGCTGGCCGAGGTGGCCGCGCTGGTGGACGCGGGCCGCATCCGCACCACGGCGAACGCCGGCTTCGGCACCATCAACGCCGCCAACCTGAAGAAGGCGCACGCGCTGATCGAGAGCGGCAAGGCGCAGGGCAAGGTGGTGCTGGCGGGGTTCTGAGCTGCTTCGCTGGACTAAAGCGCGCTTCAGCCCGCCTCGTACTCGCCCACCGGCACGCAGCTGCAGAACAGGTTGCGGTCGCCGTACACGTTGTCCACGCGGCCGATCGGCGGCCAGTACTTGGCTTGCTTGAGCGAAGCCAGCGGGAAGGCCGCCAGTTCGCGCGCGTAAGGCCGCGTCCACTCGCTCGTGAGCAAGGTGGCCGCGGTGTGGGGCGCGTGCTTCAGCGGGTTGTCGTCTTGCGGCCAGACGCCTTCCTCGATGCGGCGGATCTCGCCGCGGATGGCGATCATGGCGTCGATGAAGCGGTCCAGCTCGGCCAATGGCTCGCTCTCGGTAGGCTCCACCATCAGGGTGCCGGGCACCGGGAAGCTCAGGGTCGGCGCGTGAAAGCCGTAGTCGATCAGGCGCTTGGCCACGTCTTCGGCGGTGACGCCGCTCGTTTCCTTCAGGGGGCGCAGGTCAAGAATGCATTCGTGCGCCACATGGCCGTTGGGGCTGGCGTACAGGGTGGGGTAGTGCTCGGACAGGCGGGCGCTGATGTAGTTGGCCGACAAGATCGCCACCTCGGTCGCGGCCCGCAAACCCTGGGCGCCCATCATGCGGCAGTACATCCAGCTGATCGGCAGCACCGCGGCGTTGCCCAAAGGGGCCGCCGAGATGGCGCCCACATGCGGCACCTCGCCCGAGGTAGCATGCCCGGGCAGGTAGGGCACCAGGTCCGCCACCACGCACACCGGGCCGACGCCGGGGCCGCCACCGCCGTGCGGAATGCAGAAGGTCTTGTGCAGATTCAAGTGGCTCACGTCGCCGCCGAACTCGCCCGGCGCGGCCACGCCCACCAGCGCGTTCATGTTGGCGCCGTCCACGTACACGCGTCCGCCGTGGGCATGCACGATCTCGCACAGCTCCTTCACGCGGGTTTCGAACACGCCGTGCGTGCTGGGGTAGGTGATCATGACGCAGGCCAGGTCATTGGCATGCGCCTCGCAGGCGCGCTTCAGGTCGTCGATGTCGACGTTGCCCTGCGCGTCGCAGGCCGTCACCACCACCTTCATGCCGGCCATCTGCGCGCTGGCCGGGTTGGTGCCGTGCGCCGACGAAGGAATCAGGCAGACCTTGCGGTGGCCTTGGCCGCGCGCCTCGTGAAAGGCCATGATGGCCAGAAGGCCCGCGTACTCGCCCTGCGAGCCGGCATTGGGCTGCAGGCTGATGTCGGCGTAGCCGGTGGCCTCGCACAGCCAGGCGCGCAGCTGCGCGTCGAGCTGGGCATAGCCCAGCATCTGGTCGGCCGGCGCAAAGGGATGGATGTCGGCGAACTCGGGCCAGGTGATGGGGATCATCTCGCTGGTCGCGTTCAGCTTCATGGTGCAGCTGCCCAGCGGGATCATGCTGCGGTCCAGGGCCAGGTCCTTGTCGGACAGGCCGCGGATGTAACGCAGCATGGCGGTCTCGCTCTTGTGCGTGTTGAACACCGGGTGCGTCAGGAAGGCGCTGGTGCGGCGCAGCTCGGCCGGGATGCGCGACGGCGCGCTGCCGGCCGCGTCGTCGAACTTGGGGGCGCTCTTGCCGGCAGGGGCGAACAAGGACCACAGCGTCTCGACATCACCCCGGGTAGTGGTCTCGTCGAAGGACACGCCCAGGTGCTGGAGCAGGCGCCGGCGCAGGTTGATGCGGCGCGCCAGGGCGGCCTGCACGATGCGGTCGGTGTCGTCGCCGGTCTTCACCGTCAGCGTGTCGAAGGCACTGTCGTTCACCACCGTCAGGCCCATCTGCGTCAGGCCATGGGCAAAGATGGCGCTCAGGGTGCTGACCCGTTCGCCGATGCGCGTGAGGCCATCCGGTCCGTGATAGACCGCGTACATGCTGGCGATGACGGCCGGCAGCACCTGCGCGGTGCAGATGTTGGAGGTGGCCTTCTCGCGACGGATGTGCTGCTCGCGCGTCTGCAGCGCCAGGCGGTAGGCCGGCTGGCCGTGCTCGTCGACGCTGACGCCCACCAGGCGCCCCGGCAGCGAGCGCTTGAACTCGTCGCGGCAGGCCAGGTAGGCGGCATGCGGGCCGCCGTTGCACAGCGGCATGCCGAAACGCTGCGTGGTGCCGCAGACGATGTCGGCATCCCATTCGCCGGGAGGCGCCAGCACCGTCAGGGCCAGCAGGTCGGCCGCCACGCACAGGGCCGCGCCCTTGGCATGGGCCACGCCGGCCAGCGGGCGCAGGTCATGCACGGCGCCGGTGGTGCCGGGGTACTGCGCCAGCGCGCCGAAGAATTCGCCGGCCGCCATCAGCTGCGGCATGGTTTCGGTCAGGGTGCTCACCTTGATCTCGATGCCCAGCGGCGCCGCGCGCGTCTGCAGCACCTCGATGGTCTGAGGATGGCAGTCGCCCGAGACCAGGAAGACGTTGCTCTTGGCCTTGACGCTGCGCCGCGCCAGCGTCATCGCCTCGGCGGCGGCGGTGGCCTCGTCGAGCATGGAGGCGTTGGCGATGGCCATGCCGGTCAGGTCGCACACCATGGTCTGGAAGTTGACCAGCGCTTCCATGCGGCCCTGGGAAATCTCGGCCTGGTAGGGCGTGTAGGCCGTGTACCAGGCCGGGTTCTCCAGGATGTTGCGCAGGATCACGCCCGGCGTGTGGGTGCCGTAGTAGCCCTGGCCGATGTAGCTGCGAAACACCTTGTTCTTGCCCGCCAGCGCCTTCATCTCGGCCAGCGCCTCGGCCTCGCTGGCCGGGGCCGGCAGCCGCATCGGGTGCGAGCGCCGGATGGCCGCCGGCACGATGCCGTCGATCAGCTCGGCGCGCGTGGCGGCGCCGACCACCCGCAGCATGGCGGCTTCATCTTCCGCGTCGATGCCGATATGGCGGGCAATGAACTCTTCGTGGTTCTCGAGCTCGCGAAGCGTGGGCGTGGTGGGGGGCGTCAGGGCGGAAGAAGAAGTCGGCATGGCGGACAGCAGCAAAAGGTGGGGAGCAGGCGGCAGGCCGATCAGGCTGCGGCGGAGAATTTCTCGTAGCTGGTGGCGTCCATCAGGCCGTCGAGCTGGCTCGGCTCGGCCAGCTTCACCTTGAAGAACCAGCCGGCACCCATCGGGTCGCTGTTGGCGAGCGAAGGGTCGGCGCGCAGCGCCTCGTTGACTTCGACGACTTCGCCTGCGAGCGGCATGTAGACATCGGCCGCGGCCTTGACCGACTCGACCACGCCGGCCACCTCGCCCTGCGCATAGTCGTTGCCCACCTGGGGCAGGTCGACGAAGACCACGTCGCCCAGCGCGTCCTGCGCATGCTGGGTGATGCCGACGGTGGCGTTGTCGCCGTCGACGGAAACCCATTCATGGTCTTTGGTGTACTTGAGAGTCATGCTTGGCTCCAGATTGAAAATGAAGAGAGGAAGGAGAAATCTATCCGCGGTAGTAGCGGGTCGGAACAAAGGGGAGGGTGCTGACTTCCATCGGCACCGGCTTGCCGCGCACGATGGCCTGGATGCGGGTGCCGGGCTCCGAGAAGGCGGTGGCCACGTAGCCCATGGCGACGGGCCGGTCGGCCGTGGGGCCAAGCAGGCCGCTGGTCACCTGGCCGATGGCCTTGCCTTCGAAGGACTGCAGCTCGCTGCCCTCGCGCACGGGAACGCGTTCCAGCGCAACCAGGCCGACGCGCTTGCGCGTGAGGATCTTCTGGTCCACATGGCCGGCCAGGTCGGCCGACACGGCCAGCTGCGCCAGGATCTTGTTGGCGCCCGGAAAGCCGCCGGCGCGCGCGCCGCCGTCGCGGCGCACCTTCTGGATCGCCCAGTTGAGCGAGGCTTCCACCGGCGTGGTGCTGGTGTCGATGTCGTTGCCGTACAGGCACAGGCCCGCTTCCAGCCGCAGCGAGTTGCGCGCGCCCAGGCCGATGGGCAAGACCTCGGGCTGGGCCAGCAGCAGGCGCGCCAGCGCCTGCGCCTGATCAGCCGCCACGGAAATCTCGAAGCCGTCTTCGCCGGTGTAGCCGCTGCGGGTGGCAAAGGCAGGAATGCCGCCGATCTGCACCGCGCCGCCGGTCATGAAGACGAAGCGCTCGATGCCGGGCGACAGGCGGGTGAGGGCGGTGACGGCCTGCGGGCCCTGCAGCGCGAGCAGGGCGTGCGCGGGCATGGGCAGCACGGCGCAGCGCTTGCCGATGCGCGCCTGGATGTGGGCGATGTCCGCCGCCTTGCAGGCGCCATTGACGATGACGAAGAGCGAGTCGTGGCCTTCGTTGAAGAACATCAGGTCGTCCAGGATGCCGCCTTCATCGTTCAGCAGCAGGCCGTAGCGCTGCTTGCCGGGGGCCAGGCCGATCACGTCGACCGGCATCAGGCTTTCGAAGGCGGCGGCGGCGTCGGGGCCTTGCAGGCGCAGCTGGCCCATGTGCGAGATGTCGAACAGGCCGGCGGCCTCGCGGGTGTGCTTGTGCTCGGCCATCAGGCCGCTGGGATATTGAACCGGCATGGAATAGCCGGCAAAGGGCACCATGCGCGCGCCGAGCTCCACGTGGAGCGGGTACAGCGGGGTCTTGAACAGTTCGTCGGATGCGGCGGTCAAGGCGCTTTCTCCAATAGGGGCAGTCGAATTCCATGGCGCATGCCATGGGCCACCCCTGCTGTCCGCTTTACCTGAGAGATTCGCCCCACGATCGGGGTTTGCTCCTTCGGTGGGTGCCACGCCTTGTACGGCGTTGCACCTCTCTCCAGCCGGGAAACGTCCTGCAACAGCAGGGCGCCTTGTCAGTCCTTTTGCCTGAGCGTTCGGGCCCTCTCTCGGAGGTCCTGCGCCTTCGGCGGCCCCGTCATCGAATGCGGGGCTCTCTCCTGACGCCGGAAGTGTAAGGGATGGCCGGGCCCAGCGTGGCGCCGGCGCTGCCGGCAAAATGCAGGCTGGCGCGGCCCGTGTTGGCAGCGTCCGCTCTTGGCCCATCAAACCCTCGACATGACCACCCCTTTCGATTTTTCCACGGCCAGCGTGGCCGAACTGGCGCGCGCCGACGCGCGCCGCGCCCTGCAAGAAGACGTGGGCGCCGGCGACCTGACCGCCGCCCTGGTGCCGGCCGGCCGGCGCGCCACTGCGCGTGTGTTGACGCGCGAAAACGCGGTGCTCTGCGGCACGCCCTGGGTCGAGGCCGTGCTGCAGCAGCTGGAGCCGCAGGCCAGGCTGACCTGGCAGCGCAGCGAGGGCCAGCATTGCGAGCCCGGCCAGACCGTGCTGACCATCGAGGGCGAGGCCCGCGGCCTGCTCAGTGCCGAGCGCACCGCGCTCAACTTCCTGCAACTGCTGAGCGCGGTGGCCACCCGCACCGCGCAGTACGTGGAAGCCGTGCGCGGCACGCGCGCACGCATCGTCGACACCCGCAAGACCTTGCCGGGGCTGCGCCTGGCGCAGAAGTACGCGGTGGGCGTGGGCGGCGGCACCAATCACCGCATCGGCCTGTACGACGCCATCCTCATCAAGGAAAACCACATCGCCGCCGCCGGTGGCGTGGCGGCCGCACTGCGTGCCGCGGCTGCCGCAGGGCCCGCTGCCAAGTTCGTGCAGATCGAGGTGGAAACCCTGGACCAACTCGAGGTCGCGCTGGCCAACGGCGCCCGCATGGTGCTGCTGGACAACATGGATCTGCCCACCCTGCGCGAGGCCGTGCGCCGCAACGCGGCAGCGGGCGACGCGGATGCGCGCGCCGTACTGGAGATTTCCGGCGGCGTGACATTGGAAAGCGTTCGCGCCCTGGCCGAGACCGGTGTCGACCGCATCTCGATCGGCGCGCTCACCAAGGACGTCAAGGCCATCGATCTGTCGATGCGCTTCGTGGGGCTGTGAGCATGTCTTCTGCTGACGCATCTTCCGTCATCGTCGAAGTCGATTTCGAGCAGCCGGCCGGCACCGTGTGCAACACGCGCCATGCCTGGGCCCGCGTGCCGGTCGAGCCCACGCAGACCGAGCGCGCCGCACTGAAGGAGCGAATCCGCCGCCTGCTGGCCGAGCGCAACGCGGTGATGGTGTCGCACTACTACGTGCACCCCGACCTGCAGGACCTGGCCGAGGAAACCGGCGGCCTGGTCGGCGATTCGCTGGAGATGGCGCGCTTCGGCCGCGACCATGCGGCGCGCACGCTGGTGGTGTCGGGCGTGCGCTTCATGGGCGAGACGGCCAAGATCTTGTCGCCCGACAAGCGCGTGCTGATGCCCGACCTGGATGCCAACTGCTCGCTCGACCTGGGCTGCCCGGTCGACGAGTTCAGCGCTTTTTGCGACGCGTACCCCGATCGCACCGTGCTGGTCTACGCCAACACCAGCGCCGCCGTGAAGGCGCGCGCCGACTGGGTGGTCACCTCCAGCTGCGCGCTCGACGTGGTGAGCGCGCTGACGGCAGCGGGCCAGAAGATCCTGTGGGCACCGGATCGCCACCTGGGCGACTACATCCGCCGCGAGACCGGTGCCGACATGGTCAGCTGGCAGGGCGCCTGCATCGTGCACGACGAGTTCAAGGGGCTCGAGCTGGAGCTCTTGAAGAAGGAGCACCCCGAAGCCCGCGTGCTGGTCCACCCCGAGTCGCCGGCCGACGTGATCGCGCTGGCCGATGCGGTGGGGTCCACCTCCGCCATCCTGAACGCGGCGAAGCAGCTGGACGCCCAGCAGTTCATCGTGGCCACCGACAGCGGCATGCTGCACAAGCTGCGCACGCTCAATCCCGGCAAGACCTTCATCGAGGCGCCCACCGCCGGCAACGGCGCCACCTGCAAGAGCTGCGCGCATTGCCCCTGGATGGCGATGAACGGGCTGGCCAACCTGGCGCATGCGTTGGAGACAGGCGCTGGAGAGATTCATGTCGATCCGGCGCTTGGTTTGCGTGCGCGTGTGCCGATCGATCGGATGCTGTCCTTTACTGCGGGCTTGAAGTCAGGAGTGCCGGCGGGTGCGTTGTTGTCGGGGATGGGGGCGGTTTAGGTCGTTCGTTCCGGGGGGCGCGTCAGGTGTTTGCCGCGGGGCCGGGTCCGCGAGCATCGCAGGGCGGTCGGCGCGTCAGCGCCGCCCGCCCGCGCGGAGCGCCGGCGCCGGGGGCCGCCGGGGGGTGGGGC
>NZ_JBIXJS010000009.1:94098-209087 GCF_052871435.1 Variovorax sp. LARHSF232
GGGGGCCGGGGGGGGCGGGGCGGGGGGGGGGGGGGGGGGCCCCCCCCCCCCCCGCGGGGGGGGGCCCCCCCCCCCCCCCCCCCCGCCCGAGCGAAGCGCCGGCGCAGGGGCACGCAGGCCTTTGCCGCGTCCCAGCACTCAATCGCCTACCAAACCGCCAAGCGGAAAATCAGAGCTTCGCGTCGATTTCCAAGTTGTCGATCAGCCGCGTGCTTCCCAGGCGCGCTGCGCCCAGCGCGACCAGCGGCTCGCCGGCCGAAGGCGCCTGCAGGTCGGCGCGCCGGCGCAGGACCAGGTAGTCCGGCTGCCAGCCGCGCTGCTTGAGTGCTTCCATGGCGCGCGTTTCGATGCCCGCCAGGTCGCGCTCGCCCGAGCGAACTGCGTCGGCCATGCCGTGCAGCGCCTTCGACAACTGAACCGCCTCCGCGCGCTCCGCTTCGCTCAGGTAGCCGTTGCGCGACGACAGCGCCAGGCCGTCGTCGGCGCGCCGCGTTTCGACGCCCACGATCTCGATCGGCAGCGCGAACTGGCGCACCATGTGGCGCACGATCATGAGCTGCTGGTAGTCCTTCTTGCCGAACAGGGCCACGCGCGGTTGCACGCAGGAAAAGAGCTTCATGACCACCGTGCACACGCCGACGAAGAAGCCAGGCCTGAAATGGCCTTCGAGGATGTCAGCCAGGGCCGGGTCGGGGTGCACCTTGCAAGTCTGCGGCTCGGGGTAGAGCGCTTTTTCGTCGGGCGCAAACAGCACATCGCAACCCGCATTGCGCAGCTTCTCGCAGTCGCTGTCCCAGGTGCGCGGGTACGTGTCGAAGTCCTCGTGCGGCAGGAACTGCAGGCGGTTGACGAAGATGCTGGCGACCGTGACATCGCCCAGTGGTACGGCCCGGCGAACCAGGTCCAGATGGCCGTCATGCAGATTGCCCATGGTGGGCACGAAGGCGGGGCGTTGAAAGGCGCCGAGGTGTTGACGCAATTCGTCGATGGTGCGGGCGATAAGCATGGAATGTCCGGGGCGAGAGGCCTACCAGGCGTGCAGTGAGTCGTCGGGAAAGCTGCCGTCCTTGACGGCGCGCACATAGGCTTCGAGCGCCTGCGCAATGCCGGCGCTGCCGGCCATGAAGTTGCGCACGAACCTCGGCACCTTGCCCAGGTGGATGCCCAGCATGTCGTGCAGTACCAGCACCTGCCCGGCGGTGCCGCGGCCGGCGCCGATGCCGATGGTGGCGCAGCGCGCGAGCTCCTGCGTGAGCGCCGCGGCAAGTGCGGCGGGCACCATTTCCAGCACCAGCATCGAGGCGCCGGCATCCTGCAATTCGAGGGCGTGCTGGCGCAGCAGGGCCGCGGCCGCTTCATCCCGGCCCTGCACGCGATAGCCGCCCAGCGCGTGCACCGTCTGCGGCGTGAGGCCAAGATGCGCGCACACCGGAATGCCGCGTTCCACCAAGAAGCGCACCGTGTCGGCCGTCCAGCCGCCGCCCTCCAGCTTGACCATGTGGGCGCCGGCCTGCATCAGCACCGTCGCGCTGGCAAGGGCCTGTTCACGCGATTGCTGGTAGCTGCCGAAGGGCAGGTCGGCGATCACCCAGGCGGTGCCCTGCACGCGCCGCACGCCGCGCGAGACGGATTCGGTGTGATAGCGCATGGTGTCCAGGGTCACGCCCACGGTGCTGGGCAGGCCCTGGCAGACCATGCCGACCGAGTCGCCCACCAGCAGGCATTCGACGCCCGCCGCATCGGCCATGGCGGCGAAGGTGGCGTCGTAGGCGGTCAGCATGGTGATCTTCTCGCCGCGCGCATGCATGTCTGCCAGGCGCGGAAGGCTCACCGGCTTGCGCAGCGCGGGGACGGCGGCGGGTGGCAAGGTGCCGTAGGGCGTGGCCGATTCGGGGGACGCGGCGGTCGACATGGCGTGCCTCAGGCGGCGATGGTTTCGGCCGA
Source organism: Variovorax sp. LARHSF232 (assembly GCF_052871435.1). Classification (NCBI taxonomy): domain Bacteria; kingdom Pseudomonadati; phylum Pseudomonadota; class Betaproteobacteria; order Burkholderiales; family Comamonadaceae; genus Variovorax; species Variovorax sp. LARHSF232. The sequence continues at coordinate 96,043 of NZ_JBIXJS010000009.1, forward strand.
AGCGGCCTGGACCGGAACGTGGGCGCGCTCTTCCTGGATGCGGTTGGCGCCGTCCACGAACACCAGCTTGGGCCGGTGGCTGGCCACCTGGTCCTCCGGCACCAGGCCGAAGGCGGCAATGATGATCAGGTCGCCCACCGACGCCCGGCGCGCGGCCGAACCGTTGACGGAAATGATCCCGGTGCCGCGCTCGCCGCGGATCGCGTAGGTCACGAAGCGCTCGCCGTTGTTGATGTTCCAGATGTGCACCTGCTCGTTCTCGGCCATGCCGGCCGCATCGAGCAGGTCTTCGTCGATGGCGCAGGAACCTTCGTAATGCAATTCGCAATCGGTGACGGCGACGCGATGGATCTTCGACTTGAGCAGAGTGCGGAACATGGCGGGTGAATGGACAGGGCTGTTGTATCAGGGTGCAACCGGCGCCAGCACGGTTGGCGCCGCGTTTTCGGCGAGCGAAGGATAGTCGCGATTGAAATGCAGGCCGCGGCTCTCGTGGCGCAGCTGGGCGCTGCGCACGATCAGTTCGGCGACCTGCACCAGGTTGCGCAGCTCCAGCAGGTCCTGGCTGATGCGGAAGTTGCCATAGAACTCGGCAATCTCGCGCGTCAGCAATTCGATGCGGTGCGCGGCGCGCTCCAGCCGCTTGTTGGTGCGCACGATGCCCACGTAGTCCCACATGAAGCGGCGCAGTTCGTCCCAGTTGTGCGAGACCACCACGGCCTCGTCGGCGTCGCTGACGCGGCTGTGGTCCCAGGCCGGCAGCGCGGGCGGCGGGCTCGCCGGGGCGGCGGCGATGGCGCCGGCCGCGGCTTGGGCGAACACCATGCATTCCAGCAGCGAATTGCTGGCCAGGCGGTTCGCGCCATGCAGGCCGCTGCAGGCGGTTTCGCCGATGGCGTACAGGCCCGGCAGATCGGTGCGGCCGGCCAGGTCGGCCAGCACGCCGCCGCAGGTGTAGTGGGCCGCCGGCACCACCGGAATGGGCTCGCGCGTGATGTCCAGGCCCAGCTGCGCGCAGCGCGCCAGGATGTTGGGGAAGTGCTCGCGCAGGAACTCCGGGCTCTGGTGAGAGATATCGAGGTGCACGCAATCCAGGCCGTGCTTCTTCATCTCGAAGTCGATGGCGCGCGCCACCACGTCGCGCGGCGCCAGCTCGGCCCGCTCGTCATGTGCCGGCATGAAGCGCGTGCCGCCCAGCGCCGGCGGCAGCTTGAGCAGGCCGCCTTCGCCGCGCACCGCCTCGCTGATCAGGAAGGACTTGGCATAGGGGTGGTAGAGGCAAGTCGGGTGGAACTGGATGAACTCCATGTTCGACACCCGGCAGCCGGCACGCCAGGCCGCGGCAATGCCGTCGCCGGTGGCGCTGTCGGGGTTGGTGGTGTAGAGGTACACCTTGCCGGCGCCGCCGGTGGCCAGCACCGTGTGCGGCGCGCGGAAGGTGCGCACTTCACCGCTGGCGTTGTCCAGCGCGTACAGGCCCAGGCAGTCGTTGGTGGCCAGGCCCAGCTTGGCACCGGTGATCAGGTCCACCAGCATGTGGCCTTCGAACAGCGTGATGTTGGCCGTGCCGCGCACCGCCTCGATCAGGCTCTGCTGCACGGCCGCGCCGGTGGCATCGGTGGCGTGCACGATGCGGCGCTGGCTGTGGCCGCCCTCGCGTGTCAGGTGCAGGGCGCCGTCTTCTTCGGTGAATGGCACGCCCAGCGCGCGCAGCCAGGCGATGGATTGGGGCGCGCGCTCCACCACGAAGCGGGTGGCCTCCTCGTCGCACAGGCCGGCGCCGGCCACCAGGGTGTCGTCCACATGGGCTTTGAAGCTGTCGCCCTCTGCCAGCACGGCGGCAATGCCGCCTTGCGCCCACTGGCTGGCGCCGTCGTTCAGCCGCCCCTTGGTGATGACCGCCACGCGGTGCGTGGCGGCCAGGTGCAGCGCGGCCGACAGGCCGGCCAGGCCGCTGCCGACGATGAGAACGTCAAAGTCCAGGGATGCCATCGAGAAGAAGGAGTAATGATTTGCCTCACTTCGCGTAGACCAGGTCGCGCAGCGCGAGGGAGATTTCCGGCACGTAGGTGATCACCATCAGGCAGCCCAGGATCACCAGCACGAAGGGAATCAGGTGCCTGACGATCTGGTCCAGCGAGATGCGCGCCACTGTACACGCAGCGAACAGGTTCACGCCGAAGGGCGGCGTGATCATGCCCAGTGCCAGGTTCACCACCATCACCAGCCCGAAGTGCACCGGGTCGATGCCGAAGTGCATTGCCACCGGCGCCAGGATCGGGGCCAGCACGATGATGGCCGCGCTGGTCTCGATGAACATGCCGATGATGAACAGCGCCGCGTTCACGCCCAGGAGGAAGTAGGCGGGGGTCTTGAGCACTTCCTGCAGCCAGTGGCCGATGGCGTCCGGCACGCCGGCGCGGGTGATCAGGAAGGCGAACAGTCCGGCGTTGGCGATGATGAACATGATCACCGACGAGGACACCACCGATTTCTTCAGCACGGCGTAGAGCTGCGCCGGCTTGATCTCGCGGTAGATCACCATGCCCACCACCAGCGCATAGAACACCGCCACGGCCGAAGCCTCGGTCGGCGTGAAGATGCCGCCGTAGATGCCGCCCAGGATGATGACGGGCATCAGCAGGGCCCAGCTGGCCTGCTTGGTGGCCGGCCACACGCGCAGGCGCCCATCGCCGTCGTTCTTGCCCCAGCCCTTCCATTTGCAATACACCCAGACGAAGGCCATCAGCGCCAGGCTGATCAGGATGCCCGGGCCGAAGCCGGCAATGAACAGCTCGCCGATCGACACCTCGGCGCTCACGCCGTAAAGAATCATCGGGATCGAGGGCGGGATGATCACGCCCAGCTCCGCGCTGGTGGCCTGCAGTGCCGCCGCGTAGCTGGTCGGGTAGCCGTGCTTGATGAGGGCCGGGATCAGGATCGCGCCGATCGCGAAGGTGGTGGCCACCGAAGAGCCCGACACCGCCGCGAAGATCATGCAGGTGAGCACGCAGGTCATGGGCAGGCCGCCCTGCACGCCGCCCACCAGGCTCTTGGCAAATTCGACCAGGCGGCGCGAGATGCCGCCGGTTTCCATCAGGTTGCCCGCCAGGATGAAGAAGGGGATGGCCGCCAGCGGAAACTTGTTGATGGCGTTGAACATCTCCTTCACCGAAAGGAGCATGTTGGCGTTGCTGGCCTGGATGCCCAGCACCGAGGCCAGACCGATCGACACGGCCACCGACACGGTGAGTGCGAAGCACAGCACCATGGTGGAAATCATCACTGAGGTCATTGCGCGGTCTCCAGCTCGTTGCGCTGCGGGTCGATCAGGTTGGCCACGATGCCCACCACCGAGAAAAGGCCGCCCACCGGCAGTGCCAGGTAGGCCCAGAACATCGACACGGATTCGAGCCCGGCCATGGTCTGCACGCCGCCGCGCTTGGCGTAGTCCCAGCCCCACCAGACGATGACGCCGATGAGCGCCAGCGCCGCCAGGCAGACCAGCCAGTCGAGCACACGGCGCGCCTTCGGCGGGCTCCAGCGGTACAGCACGTCCACGCTGACCATGGCGCCCTGGCGAAAGGCCATGGGGATGCCCATGAACACCATCCAGATGAGGCTCACGCGGATCAGGATCTCGGACCACTCGGCGGGCTGCTCGAGCACGAAGCGGGTGACGATCTGGAACATGCCCAGCGAGGAGGCGACCACCAGCATGAAGCAGGCGACGGCCATGGCCAGCGCGGTGCTGGCGCGGTCGATGCGAAGGATGAGGGATTTCATCTTGGAAGATGCATGAAGGAAGCAGCAGTCAGGAAGAAGGAAAAAAGCAAAAGCGCCCGCCGGCGCCGGGGGCGCTCCTGCGGGCGCGAGCTGCCGCGACTGGGTCGCGGCCAGGGCTCACTGCGCTTTGTAGTTGCGGATCTTGTCGAGGTTGGCCTTGCCGAACTGCTTTTCGAAGTCGGCGTTGACCGGTGCCAGGGCGGCAATGAACTTGGTCTTGTCGACCGTCTCGATCACCGTCATGCCCTTGGCGCGCAGGTCGGCCACGCCCTTGGCGTCGTCCGAATCGACACGCGCGCGGTTGGCCTTGGTGCCTTCCTTGGCGGCATCCAGGAAGGCCTGCTTGTCGGCGGCGCTCAGCTTGTCGAAGCTCGCCTTGTTCATCAGGAAGATGGCCGGCGAATAGACGTGGCCGGTGAGCGTCAGGTGCTTTTGCACCTGGTCGAACTTGGCCGAGATGATGACGGGCAGCGGGTTCTCCTGGCCGTCCACCGTGCCCTGCTGCAGGGCGGTGAAGACCTCCGGGAAGGCCATCGGCGTGGTGATGATGCCGAAGCCCTTGTAGGCGGCGATGTGCACCGGGTTTTCCATCGTGCGCATCTTCAGGCCCTTGAGGTCTTCAGGTGCCTTTACGTCACGCTTGCTGTTGGTCATGTGGCGAAAGCCGTTCTCGGCCCAGGCCAGCGCCTTGAAGCCCTTGGCATCGAACTTGGTCAGCATGTCCTGGCCGATGGGGCCGTCGAGCACGGCGCGGGCATGCGCCTTGTCGGTGAACAGGAAGGGCACGTCGAGGATCTTGGCCTCGGGCACGAAGTTGGGCACCGGGCCGGTGGAGCTGAAGGCCAGTTCCTGCGTGCCCAGCTGCACCGCCTCGATCGACTCGCGCTCGCCGCCCAGGCTGCCGTTGTAGAAGGTCTCGACCTTGTAGCGGCCGTTGGTGCGCGCGGCGACTTCCTTGGCGAAGGTGTCGATGGCCACGCCCTGGTGCGAGTTCTGCGAGGTCGAGATGCTGATCTTCATCGTCGTCTGCGCGAGGGAAGCGCTTGCGATACCAAGACCAACAACCAGGCCAACGGCCAGTCGGCTCAGGCTCAAATTCATGGGGAAGTCTCCAGAGTTGACTGCAAGAAAGCGGGGCGGGCCCGCTGGGTGAAACCGGTTACTATGCCGCAGCGCAGCAGCTTTCGCAGTCGGGGCTTTCACGGACGCCTTTCACGGACGCGATGCCGAGCGCATCAAGCCTTTTTCTTTGAAGGCGCGGCCGCGCGCTGCGCCTGCGTGCGCTGGTACTTTTCGCCCCAATCGGCCAGCGGGCCCATGGCCTTGTTCAAGGTCTTGCCCAGGGCGGTGACGCTGTATTCGACCTTGGGCGGGACCTCGTGGAATACGTGCCGGTCGACCAGCCCGTCCAGCTCGAGTTCGCGCAGCTGCTGGATGAGCATCTTCTCGCTCACGCCCTCGATGAGACGACGAAGCTCCCCGAAGCGTTTGGGGCCTTCCTGAAGCTCCCACAGGATGACTGCTTTCCATTTGCCCCCTATGACCTCGAAAGCGGGGCCCACGCCGCAGTTGGTCGGTCGTTGCGCCATGTCTTCTTCTCCTTGTCACTAACCATTTGGTAAGTACCTAACATTATTGTAGGTACTTGACGATAGGCAAGCGAAATTTCAGGATCGAGCCCTTCTCACACAACGGGGTGCTTCTCATGAATTCAGTCACTGTGCTCGGCCTTGGTTCCATGGGCTTCGCGATCGCCCGCCTGTTCGTGGAGCGCGGCCGTCGCGTCACGGTCTGGAACCGCAGTGCGGGCAAGGCCGACGCGCTGGTCGCCCAGGGCGCGACGCTCGCTGCGACCGCGGCGGACGCGATCCGTGCCAGCAAGCTGGTGGTGATGTGCGTGTACGACTACGGCGCTGCGAAGGCCGTCCTGCAATCGCCCGAAGTGGCACAGGCCCTGGACGGGAAGATCCTGGTGCAACTCACGACTGGCAGCCCCGAGGAAGCGCGCGAGGCGCTGGCATGGGCGCACAAGCAGGGCGCGGCCTACCTCGACGGCGCGATCCAGGCCGCGCCCAGCCAGATGGGCCAGGCGGACACGCCCGTGCTGCTGTCGGGCGATTCGGCGGTCTACGCCTCGGTGCAGGAGGTCTTGAAGGACCTGGCGGGCAACATCGCCTTCCTGGGCGACAAGATCGAAGCGGCGGCCACCATGGACCTGGCCACGCTGTCGTATGTGTACGGGGCCACCGCCGGCTTCATCCAGGGCGCACTGATCGCCGAGACGCAGGGCCTGGACGTCGGCGTCTTCGGCAAGCTGGTGGCCGACATCTCGCCCACCTTCGGCGCCTTCTTCAAGCATGAAGGCGCGGTGATCCAGAGCGGCGACTTCACGATCTCCGAGAGCCCGATGCGAATCTCGATCGAGGCCACGCGGCGCATTCTTCTGAGTTCCAGGGCGTCCGGCATCAATGCCGAGATTCCCGCGTTCATCGACGGGCTGTTCCAGCGTGCCGACAGGGCAGGGCTGGCGGACCAGGAGCTCGCGGCATTGATCAAGGTGGTGCGGGCTGCGCCGCAGGCGGGTTCTGCCCTCAGTCGTCCTTGAGGCGGGCTACTCGGGCAATGGCAGCGCGTTCGTGCACTTGAACTCTTCCAGGCAGACGCTGGACCGCACGCTGTCGACGCCCGGCATGCGCATCAGCTTGTCGATCAGGAAGTGCGACAGCCCCTTCAGGTCGCGCGCAATGACCTTGATCATGAAGTCGAAGTCGCCGGTGATGGAGTAGCACTCCAGCACCTCCGGCATGCCCATCACCAGGTCGGTGAATTTCGACAGGTCGCGAATGTGGCCCTTTTCCATCGCGACGAGGATGAAGGCCACCACGTGCAGGTCGAGCCGGGCGGGTGCCAGGCGCGTCTCGTAGCCCGCGATGAAGCCGGCCTCTTCCAGCCGCCGGTGGCGGCGATGGCATTGCGCCGGCGACAGGCCGGCGGCTTCGGCCAGCTCCAGGTTGGACGCGCGTCCGTGCTCTTGCAGGAACGCGAGGATCTTGCGGTCGATACGGTCGAATTCAATCTCGTGCAAGTTCATCTCCTGCTGCGCTTTGATGGCGCAATTATCTTGCTTGACCGAGGGTTCGCCCTGACGCGCGATGAAAGCCGATTTTTCGTGCCGAAGTTCACACTTCTCGTCCTGGAAAGCAGCTCACACAAGGGCGTCAAACAGATTCCCGCTCGGGGTGGCTTTCCCTCAATTGAACCTCGCCGACTATTTCCCACAAGGACTTCAACGTGCAACATTCTTTCCTGCGTTCTTCCCTGGCCCTGATGGCTGCTGCCGCCGCGACCGTCGCCGCCGCGCCGATCTTTGCCGCCGAGAAATCGGTGGCCGTCACCGCCATCGTCGAACACAAGGCGCTCGACGCCGTGCGTGATGGCGTCAAGGACGAGCTGAAGTCCGCCGGTTTTGAAGCCGGCAAGAACCTGAAGTTCGAGTACCAGTCCGCGCAAGGCAACAACGGTACGGCGGCGCAGATCGCCCGCAAGTTCGTCGGCGCACGGCCGGACGTGATCGTCGCCATCGCCACGCCGTCGGCGCAGGCCGTGGTCGCCGCCAGCAAGGACATCCCGGTCGTCTACAGCGCGGTGACCGACCCGGTCGCGGCCAAGCTGGTCAAGACCTGGGAGGCGTCGGGCACCAACGTTACCGGCGTGTCCGATCTGTCGCCGCTGGACAAGCACCTCGAACTGATCAAGCGCGTCGTGCCCAATGCCAAGCGCGTCGGCGTGATCTACAGCCCGGGCGAAGCGAACTCGGTGTCGATCGTCGATGCGCTGAAGAAGGCGGCGCCGGCTGCCGGCATGACGCTGGTGGAGGGCGCCGCCGCGCGCACCGTCGACGTGGCCAGCGCCGCGCAGAGCCTGGTCGGCAAGGTCGACGTGATCTACGCGCCCACCGACAACAACGTGATGTCGGCCTTCGAAGGCATCGTCAAGGTGGCCCAGCAGGCCAAGATCCCGGTGGTCGCGGCGGACACCGACGCCGTCAAGCGCGGCGCCGTGGCGGCGCTGGGCCTGAACTACTACGACATCGGCCAGCAGACCGGCAAGATCGTCGTGCGCATCCTCAATGGCCAGGCGCCCGGCACGATCGCCTCGCAGACCAGCAACAACTTCGAACTGCATGTGAATCCGGGTGCCGCGCAGAAGCAGGGCGTGACGCTCTCGGACGAGCTCGTCAAGTCGGCCAAGGTGGTGGTCAAGTAAGCGGGCGCATCGGACATGTCGCTCATTGCCTCCCTGGGCGCCATCGAGATCGGCCTGATATTCGGGCTGGTCGCGCTGGGCGTCTATCTCTCGTTTCGCATCATCAATTTCCCGGACCTGACGGTCGACGGCAGCTTCCCGCTCGGCGGCGCCGTGGCCGCGGCGCTGATCGTCGCGGGCTGGAACCCCTTTGCCGCAACGGCGGCGGCGATTCTTGCCGGCGCCATGTCCGGCTACCTCACCGCCTGGCTCAACGTGCGGCTGCGCATCATGCAGCTGCTCGCCAGCATCCTGGTGATGATTGCGCTGTACTCGATCAACCTGCGCATCATGGGCAAGCCCAACGTGGCGCTGATCAACGATCCCACGGTGTTCACCCTGGTCGAGTTCGGCGGCATGCCCGACTACTGGCTCAAGCCCCTGGTGCTGCTGGTGATCGTGGCGGTCGCCAAGATCCTGATCGACCTGTTCTTCGCCTCGGAAACCGGGCTGGCGATGCGCGCCACCGGCGGCAACCCGCGCATGGCACGCGCGCAGGGCATCTCGACGGACAGGCTGACGGTGTGGGGCCTGGCGCTGTCGAACGGCCTGGTCGCGCTGGCCGGGGCGCTATTCGTGCAGTCGCAGGGCGGGGCGGACATCTCGATGGGCATCGGAACGATCGTGGTCGGCCTGGCCGCGGTGATCATCGGCGAGACCATCCTGCCAGCGCGCAGCCTGATCGTCACCACGCTGGCCTGCGTGCTCGGCGCGGTGCTCTACCGCTTCTTCATCGCGCTGGCACTGAACAGCGACTTCATCGGCCTGCAGGCCCAGGACCTGAACCTGGTGACTGCCGTGCTGGTCGCGTTCGCGCTGCTCGTCCCCAGCTACAAGCGCAAGCTGGCCGGCCTGTGGCCGGGCGCTCGCAACAGCAACCCGGCAGTCGCTGCCGTCAAGGAGGCCAAGTAATGCTGCGCGCCAAAGGCCTGGAGATCACCTTCAATCCCGGAACCCCGATCGAGAACCGGGTGCTGCGGGGGCTCGACCTGAACATTCCCACGGGGCAGTTCGTCACCGTCATCGGCTCCAACGGGGCCGGCAAGTCGACCTTCCTGAATGCCATCAGCGGCGACCTGATGGTCGATCGCGGAACCCTCCACATCGACGATGCGGACGTCACCCGCCGCTCGGCCTGGCAGCGCTCCGACCTGGTCGCACGCGTTTTCCAGGACCCGATGGCCGGCACCTGCGAAGCGCTGACCATCGAGGAGAACATGGCGCTGGCGTGGAAGCGGGGCGCGCGCCGCGGCTTCGGCTTTTCGCTGACGGGCAAGCTGCGCGAGATCTTTCGCGAAAAGCTCAGCATCCTCAATCTCGGCCTGGAGAACCGCCTGGCCGACCGCATGGGGCTGCTCTCGGGCGGCCAGCGCCAGGCCGTGAGCCTGCTGATGGCCTCGCTGCAGCCCTCGCGCATCCTGCTGCTGGACGAACACACCGCGGCGCTCGATCCGAAGACGGCCGCCTTCGTGCTGGAACTCACCGCGAAGATCGTCGAGGCCGGCAAGCTGACGGCCATGATGGTCACGCACAGCATGCGCCAGGCACTCGACTACGGCAGCCGCACGGTGATGCTGCACGAGGGCCGCGTGATCCTCGACGTGGCGGGCGCCGAGCGCGCCGGCATGGACGTGCCCGACCTCTTGCACATGTTCGAGAAGACCCGCGGCGAGAAGCTCGACGACGACAAGCTGCTGCTTGCCTGAACGCACCGGATCACCGAATTTTTGAAAGACAGAGATGAAAGAACTGCTGAACCGTTTCGAGAACAAGGCGCCTGAGATCGTTTTTGAATGGCACGACGCAGAAACGCCCGCCAAGGGCTGGGTCGTCATCAATTCCCTGCGCGGTGGGGCCGCCGGCGGCGGCACGCGCATGCGCCCGGGCCTGGACCGGCGCGAGGTCGAGTCGCTGGCCAAGACGATGGAGGTCAAGTTCAGCGTGTCCGGTCCCGCCATCGGCGGCGCCAAGTCAGGCATCGACTTCGACCCGGCCGATCCGCGCAAGAACGACGTGCTCAAGCGCTGGTACAAGGCTGTCACGCCGCTGCTCAAGACCTACTACGGCACCGGCGGCGACCTGAACGTCGACGAGGTGCACGAGGTGATCCCGATCACCGAGAGCTACGGCCTGTGGCACCCGCAGGAGGGCGTCGTCAACGGCCACTTCGTACCCAGCGAGAGCGAGCGCATCCAGAAGGTGGGCCAGCTGCGCATGGGCGTGGCCAAGGTGGTCGAGGACCCGCGCTACTCGCCCGAGCCGGCGCGCAAGTACCTGGTGGCCGATCTGATCACCGGCTGGGGCGTGGCCGAATCGGTGCTGCACTACTACCGGCTGTACGGTGGCCAGGTGGCGGGCAAGCGCGTCGTTGTGCAAGGCTGGGGCAACGTCGGCTCGACGGCGGCGTATTACCTGGCGCAGGCCGGTGCGCGCGTGGTCGGCATCATCGACCGCGAGGGCGGTCTGCTCAAGCCGGAAGGCTTCAGCTTCGATGAGATTCGACAGCTCTTCCTCGACAAGAAGGGCAACCAGCTCGCCGCCGGCAAGGGCCTGCTGTCGTTCGAGGAGATCAACGCCCGTGTGTGGCGCGTGGGCGCCGACATCTTCCTGCCCTGCGCCGGCTCGCGCCTGGTGACGCAGCAGCAGGTCGAGCAGCTGATCGAGGGCGGGCTCGAAGTGGTCGCCAGCGGCGCCAACGTGCCCTTTGCCGATCGCGAGATCTTCTACGGCCCGATCTACGAGCACGCCGATTCACGCGTAGCGGTGATCCCCGATTTCATCGCCAACTGCGGCATGGCGCGCGCCTTCGCGTTCCTGATGCAGGGCGACGTCGAGATCTCCGACCAAGCGATCTTCGGCGACGTGTCGGCCACCGTGGCAGCGGCGCTGGAGCGCTGCCATGCGCGCTCCAGTGAGCGCACGGGCATCGCTCGCACGGCGTTCGAGAACGCGCTGACGCAGCTGGTTTGAATGAGGCGCGCGCGGGCGGGCGGGGCCGCCCGGCACGTCACTCGAACACAGGCCGGAAGAAGCTGCGTTCGTAGCTGAGGATGCAGCGCGTGTCTTCGGCGTACTTGAACGCCGCCTGGCACGGCGCATCCTTGGCCGACAGCGCGCGGTATTCCTCGTAGGCCGCCAGGCTCGGAAAGGTGAACATGGCCAGTGCGATGTTGTTCGCGCCTTCCGACGGCAGGAAGTAGCCGTGGTGCTTTCCGCCGAATTTCTCGACCAGAGGGATCCAGAGCTTTCCGTAGTGCTCGAATTCCTTGAGCTTGAACGGATCGATGACGTAGCGCAGGTAGCAGGTGACCATGGATTGGGGTGAGCCTTCCGGCAAGCAAAAGCTCAAGGCAGGAAATTGAGCGATTCTGGCAGGGGCAGGCTGATCGGCATTTCGAACAGCGCCCCGGCGCCATCCGGGTCGATGAGCTGTGCACCGTCGGTCGCGAAGAACAGGGCAATCTGCGTCTGTGCCGCCACCGCCAGCGGTGCGGCGGCCGGGATGCCGATATTGGTGAGAAAGGTGTGCGGGTTCTTCGGAATGGCGCCGCCGGTCGCCGCATAGGCCAGGTCGTTGCGGAAGTACAGGGTGCGGTCCTGCAGCTGCCCCGCGCGAACGAGCGCACTGCTCGTCGGGTTGGGCACCGTGGTGTCACCCTTGGCAAACTGCACGATCACCGGCTTGGCGCCGTTGCCGGGCAAGGGGTGCTTGCGGATGTACGGCGCATACGACACCGGGTTGCCCGCCTGCTGAACCCACTCGTTGTTCTCCAGCACCTTCTGGATCGCCGTGGCGCCCGGCACCGTGTTCACCAGCGGTGCCACGTCGCGCAGCGGGATGTTCTCGTTGAAGTTCAGGTTGAGCGGCGGCGGCAGGTTCGGCGTCGGCGGCAGGTTGAGCAATTGCGGCTGGCGCGTTGCCAGCGACACTGCGGTCAGCACCCGGAAGGCGCCCATGCGCGCCACCTCGGTGATCGAGCCGCCCGGCACGTTGGGCACGCCCGCCCTGACTGCGCCCTCCATCCCGAGGAAGATCGTGCCGTAGATGCCGCCGAAGGACTGGCCCGCGTAGTAGATGCGGCTCTTGTCGATGTCGACCGAGCCGTCGCCCTCGACGTCGATGCCGCTCTGGATCTGCCGCACCAGCTGCATCAGGTCGACCACGGTCTGGCGCAGGCCATCGCGGCTGGACACGATGGACATGGCGCCCACCGCGCCCACGCCTTCGGTCGAGTCGATGGCGCCATTGCCGTCCTGGTCGAAGCCGCGCCCCCCGGACGGGACGACGACCGGTGCGCCGCCAGCCTTGGGGATCACGTTCAAGGTGCCCGCTGGGCCGCCGCCGTGGCCCACGACGCTGATCGCCATCGTGGCGATGCCCCTGGATGCGAACACGGACGCCACGGTCCATGGCGCGCCGTACATGCTGTCGGTGAAGCCGTGGCCGAAGATCGCGACGGGCCAGCCGCCCGGCGGGCGGGCGCCGCTCGGCAGGAACAGCGCCACCACGAGATCGTTGGCCGACTGGGGCGCCGGGTGTCCGAGCAAGGTGCCGGTGGTGGGGATGACGCGGTCCGCGTTCATGTAGTCGGGCGAGCGGAACTGGCCGAAGGCGACGCGCCCGACCGCGCCCGGAATCACCTCGAGCGCGGGCGTCGGCACGAACGAGGGCGTGAAAACAGGTGCCGTCCCGGTCTGTCGCATCCACTGGATGCCGGCGAGTTGAGCTGTCTCGAACACGGCCCGCGTCGTGCCCGTGTTGCCGATCATGAAGTTGATCGGGGCCGGATTGGAGCGCCTGATCTGATCCCGGATCTTCTGCAGGTCGGCGCTGATGCTCTGCGTGGTGAACAGGCTGAGCGCGACCACGCGGTGGCGGCCCGGGCGGACCCAGCGGTCTGCGTCCTGCAAGGCCTTGCGATAGTCCGACGCGTCGGGGTCCTGCGCCTCGCCGACGAGGCGCCCGAACGGACCGCCTTCGATCGGGTCTCCAGCCGCATCGCGAATGCCGTTGGTCACCACCAGCACGTAGCGCGAATGCTCCTGCAGCAGTTCGTCGGATTCGACCACCAGCGTCTTGCCGGCGACGTCCCAGGACACCTGGTTGACGCCGACCTTCTGGCCGAAGCCGCGGCCGGACAGCGTATCGCCCAGGTTCAGCAGGTACAGCGTGTCGCTGTTGACGCTGGCCGGGTCGATGTCACCGGTGAAGGGCACCGTGATGCGCGGCTGTGTGTTGAAGCCGTCGAGCGTGTTGATGACCGCGATGTCGGCGCAGTCGGACACCGCCACGGCGCAGTCCGGCTTCGGCAGATTGACGCGCTTGAAGGTCTTCTGCGTCCAGTCCGCCGTGGTGAAGCGGTCGCTGGGGAAGGGACTCGTGGCCGGGCTGGAGAAGTCCTGCTTCACGCTGACGCCGGCGGCCGATGCCAGGATAGGCGCGGCAAGCAGGGCTGCTGCCAGCGCGGCCAGCCGAGTTGCGCGGCGATCGCCATTGAAGAACGGGAAGCTGCGTTCCTGGATACGGACCGTGAGTCGAGCCTGCATGGATGTCTCCTTGCCGAATTTGTGGGTGGGTTGATGGCTTGCTGACTGGCACGCGTCGGCTGCGAGCGACTCGTCGACGGGTTTATATAGGCTCGCAGTGCCCCGGGCCAGTTAGGGTTAGTCCGGCCCGCTGGCCGCGGATTCGCGTTAGAAGGCCCCCATGAAATCCGCCGTGATCATGGCGTGGCTGCTCTCGGCCTGCGCGATCGTTCAGGCTGAGTCCGCCATGCTTCAAGACCGACTGCTGTACTTCCCTGCCCGGGCCAGAGTCGCCGAGATGGTGTCGCCCGGACTCGCCGCCTGGCCGGCCGAGGGCGAGTTTCGCGGCCTGGTGGCACAGCCGCGTGGGCCCGTGCGCGGCACTGCCATCGTGTTCCATGGCAACGCAGGCCATGCCGGGCATCGCGGCTACTACGCCGCCGCGCTCTCCCGTCTCGGGCTGCGGGTGATCCTGGCCGAATACCCGGCCTATGGCCCGCGGGCAGGCGAGTTGGGCGAAACGAGCTTCGTCGAGGACGCGCAGCAGAGCATCGCGCTGGCCCATCGGCTGCACGGCGCGCCGTTGCTGCTTGTCGGTGAATCACTGGGCGCCGCAGTGGTGGCGGCAGCCGCCGCGCGGCAAGGCGAGCAAGTCGCGGCCCTGATGCTCATCACGCCGTGGGACACCCTCGAACATGTCGCGGCCCATCACTATCCGTGGTTGCCCGTGCGCTGGTTGATGCGCGACCGCTACGACAGTGCCGCCCATCTCGCAACCTCCGGCCGCCCCGTGCTGGTGGCCGTCGCGGAGCGTGACCACATCGTTCCCGCACGCTTTGGCACGGCCTTGTACGAAGCGTTGCCAGCAGGCCCCAAGCGGCTCGAGGTGATTCGGGGCGCCGGCCACAACGACTGGCTCCAGCATGTCGACGATGCCTGGTGGCGCAGCGCTGTCGACTTCCTGCTCGGCGAGCCTGCGCCGCGCAGCCCGCGCTAGCGCTTCGGCTCGCTCTGTCGGGTTGCTACCATGGGGACATGACGAACGAGCCCAACCGAAGAGAAGAACTGACGAAGATGACCCTGTGCGCCAGTTGCGCAGGCATCCAGCGCAACTGGCGCCGTGCGCCCGGGCATGCCGAACTCGTTCAGTTGTCCAGCCGCAGGGCCGAACGCAGCGATGGCGACAGCGGCAGCCACACGGTCACCCTCACCAGCTACCGTTGCGATGCCTGCGGCACGCGATGGGAATACGAGAACGACAAGACCAACCAGCAGGCCGGCTGGTCCGTCGTCGGACAGCAGGTTGATTGAATGCCGCTGTACCGGCGCAGGTGAGCTGGCTTACTCCTTGTAGAACGCCTCCACCTTCCCCTTCAGCTTGATCAAGAGCGGCTTGCCCTTTCGGTCCAGCGTCTTGCCGGCGGGCACCTTGATCCAGCCTTCGCTGACGCAGTATTCCTCCACGTCGGAACGTTCCTTGTCGTTGAAGCGGATGCCGATGTCGTGTTCGAACACGGCGGCAACGTGGTGCGGGCTGCGGGGGTCGATGGACAGGTGGTCCGGGAGGGGCGGGCGTGGGGTGGCTTCGGTCATGGTCAGTGGCGTTGTCCGCCGTTCGTTGTCATCGATTGCCGCTCCAGCTGCGCGCGCACGTAGTCGACGTGCTGGCGCAGGGTGTAGACGCGGTCCGAGAAATCGAGCGGAAACTTGGTCTTGATGATTTCGTCTTCGATGTGGTCCAGGCGCTCGCGCGCGGCGCTGCGCTCGGCATTGTCGAGCTGGCGCGAGGCCAGGTCGCGCTCGAGGTATTTCAGCTCGCCATAGCGCCGGTACAGCTTGCCCTGGCGGCGCCAGTTGATCAAGCCCGGCAGCACGCGCGCCAGCGGCAGCAGGATGGCGGCCAGCGGCACCAGCCAGAGCAGCAGGCGCTGCGCGTAGATGGCCATCCAGAAGGGCAGGTAGTTCTGCAAAAAGGGCCGGCCGTGCTTGAAGTAGCGCTCGGCCTGGTCCGACAGCGGATAGTCGGTGGCGTTGGCGTTGGGGAACTCGCCGGGGCGGCTGATCAGCGAAGGCTGCGAATGCACCTGCCGCGCGGCCTCCAGCAACAGGTAGTCCAGGGCCGGATGCAGTTCTTCGCGCACCACCAGGTTGGCGGTGGTGGCCAGCAGTCGGATGTCGCTGGCCGGCAGGTTGCGCCCCGGGTCCACCGCGCCGCGCTTGAGCGTGACGGCCTGGAAGTAGGGGTAGCGCTGCGCCAGGCCCTCCACCTGCTCCAGCGAGGCCAGGCGCATGCGGCCTTCGGTCAGGAGCTTTTGCACCGCCGGTGCCTGCGAGGCCGCGATCATGATGGCGGCGTCGACCTGGCGCTCGTTCAGCATCTGCGCCGCGGCCGTGCCGCCTTCCAGCACGAAGGTGGTGCCGGCGGCATCCGGCAGCACGCCATAGCTGGCCAGCAGCTGGCGTGCCACATGCAGGTTGCCGCTGCCGGCCACGCCCACTGCGATGCGCTTGCCGGCCAGCGGGCCAAGGCCCTTGGACAGGTCGAGCGTGTGGGTGAAGATCCAGACCGGCTCGTAGGCCACCGTGGCCAGCGAGCGCAGGGCGGTGGAATCCGGGGCGGCTTCAGGATCGGAGGCCAAGAGGCCGGTGCCGCCTTGCACGAAGGCGACCGACACCGTGCCGTCGTTCAGGCGCACGATGTTCTCCATGCCGCCGCTCGAGGGCAGCAGCTTCAGCGTGACGCCGTTGGCGCGCAGGATCTCTTGATAGCGCAGGCCGAAGCGGTGATAGGCGCCGTCGGTGACGCCGGTGCTCATCACCAGCGTGCGCGGCGGCGCCGGGCTGACATAGCGCACCAGCAGCCACAACAGCGCCGCCAGCACGGCGACCAGCAGGCTCCAATAGGCGAGGCGCCGGCCGGTGGGCAGGTGCAGTTGTTCGCGCAGCGTCATTCCGACGGTGCCGCGCCGGATTACATGCCGACGTAGTTGGGGCCGCCGCCGCCTTCCGGCGTGACCCACACGATGTTCTGCGTCGGGTCCTTGATGTCGCAGGTCTTGCAGTGCACGCAGTTCTGCGCGTTGATCTGCAGGCGCTCCTTGCCGGCGTGGGCTTCGTCGGGCACGAACTCGTACACGCCCGCGGGGCAGTAGCGGGACTCGGGGCCGGCGTACTTCGCCAGGTTGATGTTGACCGGCACCGAGGCATCCTTGAGCGTCAGGTGCGCCGGCTGGTTCTCTTCATGGTTGGTGTTGCTGACGAACACCGAGGAGAGCCGGTCGAAGGTGAGCTTGCCGTCGGGCTTGGGGTAGGCGATCTTCTTGCAGTCGGCGGCCGGCTTCAGGCGGGTGTGGTCGGCCTCGGCGCGGTGCACGGTCCAGGGGACGTGGCCGCGCAGCAGGAACTGCTCGATGCCCGTCATCAGCGTGCCCACCGTCAGGCCCTTCTTGAACCACTGCTTGAAGTTGCGCGCCTTGTTCAGTTCCTTGTGCAGCCAGCTCTTCTCGAAGGCGGCCGGGTAGGCCGACAGCTCGTCGTGCTGGCGCCCGGCCATGATGGCGTCGTAGGCCGCGTCTGCCGCCAGCATGCCGGTCTTGATCGCCGCGTGGCTGCCCTTGATGCGGCTGGCATTGAGGTAGCCGGCGTCGCAGCCCACCAGTGCGCCGCCGGGGAAAACGGTCTTGGGCAGCGACAGCAGGCCGCCGGCGGTGATGGCGCGCGCACCGTAACTCAGGCGCTTGGCGGGCTTGAGGCCGTGGTCCTGGCCCTCGAAGTACCAGCGGATGTTGGGGTGCGTCTTGAAGCGCTGGAACTCTTCGAAGGGGCTCAGGTGCGGGTTCTGGTAATCCAGGCCCACCACGAAGCCGACCACGACCTTGTTGTCTTCGGCGTGATAGAGGAAGGAGCCGCCGTAGGTGTCCGAGGGCAGGGGCCAGCCCGAGGTGTGCACGGCCAGGCCGGGTTGGTGGCGCGCCGGGTCGATCTCCCACAGCTCCTTGATGCCGATGCCGTAGCTTTGCGGGTCCTTGCCGGCATCCAGCTTGTACTTGTCGATCAGCTGGCGGCCCAGGTGGCCGCGTGAGCCCTCGGCGAAGATGGTGTACTTGCCGTGCAGCTCCATGCCGAGCTGGAAGTTCTCGGTGGGCTCGCCGTCCTTGCCGATCCCCATGTTGCCGGTGGCCACGCCCTTGACCGAGCCGTCCTCGTTGTAGAGCACCTCGGCGGCGGCAAAGCCCGGGAAGATTTCAACGCCCAGGCCCTCGGCCTGCTGCGCCAGCCACTTGACCACGTTGCCCAGGCTGACGATGTAGTTGCCCTCGTTGTGGAAGTTGCCGGGCAGCATGAAGTTGGGAACGCGCGTGCCGCCGGTTTCCGACAGCATCAGGAAGGCGTCTTCGGTCACCGGCTGGTTCAGCGGTGCGCCCAGTTCGCGCCAGTCGGGCAGCAGCTCGTTGAGTGCGCGCGGGTCCATGATGGCGCCCGACAGGATGTGCGCGCCGGGCTCCGAGCCCTTTTCGAGCACGACCACCGAGATTTCCTTGCCGTGGTGCGCCGCCAGCTGCTTGAGGCGGATCGCGGTCGACAGGCCGGCGGGGCCGCCGCCGACGATGACCACGTCGTACTCCATGGCTTCGCGAGGGCCGAACTGGGCGAGGATTTCGTCTTGGGTCATGGGGTCTGGGTGCTGCTGGTGATTTTGTCTACGTTGTCGCGGGGCGAACCACCCGGGATTCTATTGCGGGCCAGCGCCGGCCCTGTCCCCCCCGAGTCAGGGGGCGGGCTGCAGCACGATGCGGGCTTCCAGGCCGCTGGCGGCGCCTGGCGGCGGCGAGATCAGTTCCAGCTTTGCGTCGTGCTTGTCGGCGATGGTGTGCACGATCGACAGCCCCAGGCCGTAGCCGGCCCGATCGGCGCTGTGACGCACGTGGCGCTGGTGCAGGGTCTGCAATTGCGCGGCGCCCACGCCGGGCCCGAAGTCGCGCACCGCCAGCGTGCAGGGCGGCAGCACTTCCAGCACCACCGGCTGGTTGCCGCTGTAGCGCAGCGCGTTCTCCAGCAGGTTGCGCAGCGCAATGGCCAGTGCGTCCACGTCGCCCAGCGCTGGTCGCACGTCGTCCTGCGGCAGGCGCAGGTCCAGCCGCTGCCGGGCATCCTCGTCGCTCCAGAACTCCTGCGCGACCAGGCCGGCCAGCTGTACCACGTTCACCGGCTGGCGCGCCAGCGAGGCGCCCGATTCGGCGCGCGAGAGCTGCAGCAGCTTCTCGGTGCGTTGGCTGAGCATGCGCAGCGCGTCCAGGGCCGCTTGCACGTCCTCGCGCCGCAGGCCGTGCTCCAGCGCGGTCTGCAGGCGCAGCCTGGCCGAGGCCAGCGGCGTGCGCAGCTCGTGCGCCGCGTTGGCGGCCAGGGCGCGTTCCACGTCCAGTGCGTGCGACAGGCGTTCCAGCAGGTGATTGACGTCGTCGCCCACCGACTGCAGCTCCTGCGGCAGGGCAGGCAGGGGAATGGGGCGCAGGTCGGAGCCGCCGCGCTCGGCAATCTGGGCGGCCAGCCATTGCAGCGCGCGCAGCTCGTTGCGGGCGATGTTGCGCAGCACCAGGGCCAGCAGCGGCAGCACCGCAGCCAGCGGAATGATCAGGCCCAGCAGCGTGCGGTTGAGCGCGGCGCGCCGCTCCTCCAGCGGGTCGGCTACCTGCAGGAAGAGCTGCCGCCCGGGGTGCCGCACGGTGTAGACGCGCCAGGCGCCGGCGTTCTCGAAGCCGGGCGCCAGCGCAACGTTGAAGTTCCTCGTGTCGGCGCCAGCCGTCTGCATGAGCACGCGGCCATCGCCGTCCTTCACGACGAACATCATCAGGTCTTCGGTGAACAGCGGGTCGGAGGCGATCAGCGGCTTGGCGGCGTCTCGCGGCGGGCCGGCCTGGTTGAGGTCGCGCTCGGCAAAGTCGAACAGGCGGTGCGAGATCTCGGCCAGTTCGTTGTCGAAGTTGTGGTTGATCTCGCGGTCCACATACCAGACCACGCCCAGCACGGACAGCAGCCAGGCGCCGCCCACCCAGATCACCAGGGTGCGCGTGAGGTGGCCGGCCAGCGATTCGGGCCGGCGGCCTTCCTGGCCAATTCGTGGTTGTTGTTGTTGTTGTTGCTGCTGCGTCGGCATGCCTAGTCTTCCTCGTCCGAAGGCGACAGCCGGTAGCCCAGGCCGCGCAGGGTGACGATGTGGCCGCGCCCCAGCTTGCGGCGCAGCCGGCTGATGAAGACCTCCAGGGTGTTGCTGTCGGCCTCGTCGTCCCAGCCATACAGCGCATCCTGCAGCAGCTCGCGGGTGTGGATGCGGTCCGGACGCGAGGCCATCACGCGCAGCAGTGCCCATTCCTTCTGCGTCAGCGACACCGGCCGGCCGTCCTTGCGCACCGTGTCGCGTGCCAGGTCGATCTGCAGGCTGCCCAGCTGCAGCACCGGCGTGTTGCCGGCGCTGCGGCGCCGCTCCACCGCGCGCAGGCGGGCCAGCAGCTCGCCGGGGTCGTAGGGCTTGATGATGTAGTCGTCGGCGCCGGCGTCCAGTCCGCGGATGCGGTCGGTGACCTGGTCGCGCGCGGTCACCACGATCACGATCGGGCGCTCGGCCAGCGCGCGCACGTGCGGCAACAGCGACAGGCCGTCGCCGTCGCCCAGGTGCAGGTCCAGCAGCACGGCGGCGTACTGCGCGGCGAGAAGGGCGGCGCGCGCATCGGCCAGGCTGGGCGCCACGTCGACCACGAAGGCCTTGGATTCGAGATAGCCGCAGACGGCGCTTGCCAGGACGGCATCGTCCTCGACCAGCAGGATGCGCATTCCTTCTCCTTTGTTAGGGCCCGTTCAAGCCCGGGTCGCGGCGATTATGGGAGTGGCGCGCTTCAGCCGGCGTTCAGGCTGCGCCCCTAGCCTCGCGGTCCATGCCTTCCCATGTCTTCATCCGACGCCGGAACTGGACCGCCGTTGCGTTGCTGGGCCTTCTTGCGTGGGAGGCCAGCGGCCTCGACCTTCCCCTTGCACAAATCTTCGCCACCCCGGCGGGCTTTGCCCTGCATGGCAACTGGTTCCTGGTGCAGGTGATGCACGAGGATGCCAAGGCGCTCAGCGGGCTGCTGGCGCTGCTGCTGGTGGCGGGCATCTTCCTTCCCCACGGTTTCCTGCGCCGGCTCGACACCGGCGAGCGCACGCAACTGGCGCTGGGCGTGATCGCCTCCGCGCTGCTGGTCTCGCTGATCAAGCACCACAGCCACACCAGCTGCCCCTGGGACGCCGAGGCCTTCGGCGGCGTGGCCCGCCATGTGTCGCATTGGGCATGGGGCCAGGGGGACGGCGGGCCGGGGCATTGCTTCCCGGCGGGGCATGCATCGGCTGGCTTTGCCTTTCTGAGTTGCTATTTCGTACTGGCCCGGCACCTGCCGCGCCTGGCCCGGCGCTGGCTGCTCGCGGCCGGCATGGCCGGGCTGCTGCTCGGGCTGGCGCAGCAGGCGCGCGGCGCGCACTACATGAGCCACACCTTGTGGACCGCCTGGCTGTGCTGGACCGCCGGCCTGGCGATCGACACCGCTTGCCGCGCGCTGCGCGCCCGCGCCGCGAAGCCGGCTGCGCCACCCGCGGTCATTGCGCGCGACGCGCACTAGGACACTCGACGATGCAGATCTCGCTCTCCCTTCCCCGGGCCCCCGGGGCCCATTGGCCACAGCGCCCGCTTTCGGCGCGCAGCGTCGTCGTCGGGCTGGGCCTGTATCTCACGCTGGCCGCCAACTGGCCGCTGTGGCTGGAGCTGGCGCGCATCGGCGAGGGACGGCCCTCGAGCTACCTGCCCATGGTGGCGCTGATGGCGCTGTTGGTGGCGTGCGGCAGCGTGGCCATCCTGACGCTGACAGCCTGGTCGCGCTGGATGAAGCCGGTGTGGCTGGCGGTGGCCGTCGTCGCCGCGGTCTCGCAGCACTACATGCTCAGCTACGGCGTGGTGATGGATCCGAGCATGCTGGCCAATGCAACGCAGACCGACACGCATGAAGTGCTCGACCTGCTGAACTGGCGCCTCTTGTTCCATGTCGGCGCGGTGCTGGCGCCGCCCGCGCTGGTGCTGTGGCGCATCCGCGTGCAGCCCATGCCCTTCTTCGCGCAGCTGTGGCGCAACGCGCTCTTGATCCTGGTGCTGGCGGTGGTCGCCGCGGCCGGCGTGCTGGCCATGAACCGCGACTTCGCCCCGCTCATGCGCAACCACGTCGAGCTGCGCTACATGACCAACCCGCTGGCGCCGATCTATTCGGGGCTCCAGGTGCTGGGCCGTCCGCTGTTCACGCATCGGCGCCAGCTCATTCCGATGTCCGGCGGCGTGGCGCTGGGCAAGAGCTATGCGGGCCAGGACAGGCCGCCGCTGTTCGTGCTGGTGGTGGGCGAGACGGCGCGCGCCGATCACTTCGGCCTGAACGGCTACGCGCGCGACACCACGCCCGAAATGGCCAGGCGCGAGGTGCTGAGTTGGCACCACGCGCATTCCTGCGGCACCAGCACCCTGGCGTCGGTGCCGTGCATGTTCTCGCCGCTGGGCAAGGCCGCCTTCGAGGCCAGCCGCGACGACCACGAGAACCTGGTCGACCTGCTGCAGGCCGCGGGCCTGGCGGTGTTCTGGCTGGACAACCAGCCCGGCGGCTGCAAGGGCGTGTGCGACCGCGTTCCACATGCCTTTGCTTTCGACAAGCTGGATGCGGCGCAAAAGCGCACGCTGTGCGACGGCGACGAGTGCCTGGACGAAGCCATGCTGGGCCAACTGGACGCGCGCCTGGATGCCTTGCCGGCCGAGCGCCGCCAGCGCGGCGTGGTGCTGCTGATGCACCAGATGGGCAGCCACGGGCCGGCCTACTACAAGCGCTCGTCGACCGAGGCCAAGCGCTTTGCGCCCGAATGCCGCGACAACGCGCTGGCCCAGTGCAGCCATGACGAGCTGATCAATGCCTTCGACAACTCGATCGCCTACACGGACCGCTTCCTGGGCAAGACCATCGACTGGCTCAGGGCCAGGTCGGACCAGTACGCGCCTTCCATGCTGTACCTGAGCGACCACGGCGAGTCGCTGGGCGAGTTCGGCCTGTTCCTGCACGGCGTGCCCTATGCCTTCGCGCCCGAGGTGCAAAAACACGTGCCCTGGGTGATGTGGCTGGGCGATGGCATGCGCCGGCGCGAGGGCCTGTCGACGGCCTGCCTGCAGCGCCAGCTCGATGCGCCGCTGACGCACGACAGCCTTTTTCACACGGTGCTGGGCCTGATGGACGTGCAGTCGCCCAGCTACAAGCTGGGGCTCGACGCCTTGGCCGCATGCCGCCCAGCGGCGGCCTGAGCCGCCGCCCTTACTTCTTGTCGCGCGGCAACCGCCCCATCAGGTAGAACTCGTCGTTGGGCTGCATGCCGCTGAAGCTGGCCATGCGGTTGGACAGGCCGAAGAAGGCGGTGATGGCGGCGATGTCCCAGATGTCTTCGTCCGAGAAGCCGTGGGCGTGCAGGGGCGCGAAATCTGCTTCCTCGATTTCATGCGAGCGTTCGCAGACCTTCATGGCGAACTCGAGCATGGCCTTCTGGCGCGGCGTGATGTCGGCCTTGCGCCAGTTCACGGCCACCTGGTCGGCCACCAGCGGCTTCTTCTCGTAGATGCGCAAGAGCGCACCGTGTGCCACCACGCAGTACAGGCACCGGTTGGCGGCGCTGGTGACGGTGACGATCATTTCGCGGTCGCCCTTGGTCAGCGAGCCTTCCTCCTTCAGCATCAGCGCGTCGTGATAGGCGAAGAAGGCCCGCCATTCGGCCGGCCGGCGGGCCAGCGCCAGGAAGACGTTGGGCACGAAGCCGGTCTTTTCCTGCACCTCGAGGATCTTGGCCTGGATGTCTTGCGGCAAATCGGCCAGCTCGGCCATGGGGAAGCGGGTGCTCATTGTTTGTCTCCGTTCAACAGTGGGGTTTGCGTTGCTTGCGGCAACGCATGTTCGCTCTCGTCCTTGAGCTCGATGCCGCTCAGTGCGCGGCGCAGGGCCTCGCGCATCAGCCAGGCCAGGCGCGCTGCCGCGGCCTGGGGCCGCAGGCCTTCGGCGCGTACGTTCGAGATGCAATTGCGCTGCGCATCCATGCGGCCGCTCCTGGGATCGAAAGTCAGGTAGATCCCCAGGCTGTCGGGCGAGCTCAGCCCGGGGCGTTCGCCGATCAGCATCACCGACAGGCGCGCCCCCAGGCGTTCGCCGATCTCGTCGGCCAGCGCCACCCGCGCCTGCGTGGCAATGGCCAGCGGTGCGAAGCGCCAATCGGCCGGCAGCAGGGGCTTCAATGCTTGCAGCAGCGGTGCCGCATGGCGCTCGATGGCCAGGGCCGAGAGCCCATCGCCGACCACGATGCAGACGTCGCAGCCGCCGGGCTCGGCTTTCAAGAGCCGCGCATCGTCTTCGTCGAGCAGTCGCCCCAGGTCGGGCCGGCGCAGATAGATGGCGCGGTCGGCCGCGCGGCTCCTGAGTTGCAGCGTGCGCCAGCCCTGGACCTGCAGCTGTTGCTCGAGCGCGGCCAGGTCGGGCTGGGCATGGATGGCATCGCGCGCGCTGGCGTGGGCCCAGCCGAAGCGCAGCAGTTCGGCGGTGGGCACGGCATCGCCGACGCGGCCCAGCGCAATGCGCGCGGGCGTGACGGCGCGCCAAGCCTGCCAGGGGTCTTGCGTGGGGGGCAGATCGTTCTTCATGCCTGCAGGGCCATCAATGCGTTCATGCCGGCCAGGCCATTCGGCTGGCCGGGCGGCAGCAACTGGCCGGCGGTGTCGGTGATCTGCATGCGCAGCAGCCATTCCTCGAATTCGGGCGCGCGTTGCAGGCCCAGGGTGCGGCGCAGGAAGAGGGCGTCGTGAAACGATGTGCTCTGGTAGCTGAGCATCACGTCGTCGGCGCCCGGCACGCCCATCAAAAAGTTCAGGCCCGCGCTGCCCAGCAGCACCATCAGGTTGTCCATGTCGTCCTGGTCGGCTTCCGCATGGTTGGTGTAGCAGACGTCGCAGCCCATGGGCAGGCCCAGGAGCTTGCCGCAGAAGTGGTCTTCCAGCCCGGCGCGGATGATCTGCTTGCCGTCGAACAGGTACTCCGGTCCGATGAAGCCCACCACCGTGTTCACCAGGAGCGGGCGGTAGCGCCGCGCCAGGCCGTAGGTGCGCGCCTCGCAAGTCTGCTGGTCGACGCCGAAGCTGGCGTTGGCCGACAGGGCGCTGCCCTGGCCGGTCTCGAAATACATCACGTTGCTGCCCACCGTGCCGCGCGCGAGCGACTGTGCCGCGGCATGCGCCTCGTCCAGCAGTTCGGGCGTGATGCCGAAGGCGCGGTTGGCCGCCTCGGTGCCGCCGATGGACTGGAACACCAGGTCCACCGGCGCGCCTTGCTCGATCAGCCTGAGCGTGTGGGTCACGTGGGTGAGCACGCAGGACTGGGTGGGGATGTCGAAGCGGCGGATCACCTCGTCCAGCATGTGCGTGAGCCGTGCCAGTGCCGGCAGGTTGTCGGCCACCGGGTTGACGCCGATCACCGCATCGCCCGCGCCCATCAGCAGGCCGTCGAGCATGGAGGCGGCGATGCCGCGCAGGTCGTCGGTCGGGTGGTTGGGTTGCAGCCGCACCGCCATGCGCCCGGGCAGCCCCAGCGTGTCGCGAAATTGCGTGACTACGCGGCATTTGCGCGCCACTGCGATCAGGTCCTGGTTGCGCATCAGCTTGGACACGGCGGCCACCATTTCGGGCATGAGGCCCGGCGCCAGCGCCGAGAGCACCTCGGTGGTGGCCGGCTCCGACAGCAGCCAGTCGCGAAAGCCCCCCACCGTGAGATGCGCCACCGGCGCGAAGGCGGCCGCGTCGTGCCCGTCGATGATGAGTCGGGTGATGTTGTCGCTCTCGTAGGGCACCAGCGCCTCGGTGAGGAATTGCGGCAGCGGCACCTCGGCCAGCACATGGCGCGCCGCCATGCGCTGCTGGGCGCTGGTGGCGGCCACGCCGGCCAGTTCGTCGCCCGATCGCGGTGGGCTGGCCATGGCCATCACCTGCTTGAGGTCGGCGAACGCGAAGCTCTCTGAAGCGATCCGGGTGCGATAGCGCATGGGGCAATAATGACCGGCTTCCCATCATTGCCAAAGGACCTGTTGTGAGATCCCTACTGATTGCTGCAGTCATTTCCGCCGCCGCCGTGCTGCCCGCTGCCTGGGCCCAGAGCCCCGCGCCGGTCACGAGCAAGAGCGGATTGATCTACCAGTCGACCAAGGAAGGCACTGGCGCCAAGCCCACCGCCGACGACACGGTGCGGGTGCACTACCGCGGCACCTTCCCCGACAGCGGCAAGGAGTTCGACAGCTCCTATTCGCGCGGCGAGCCGGCCGAGTTTCCGTTGAAGCGCGTGATCCCCTGCTGGACCGAGGGCGTGGCCATGATGAAGGTGGGCGGCAAGGCCAAGCTGACCTGCCCGCCCGCCATTGCCTACGGCGAGCGCGGCGCGCCGCCGGCCGTGCCGCCGAACGCCACGCTGGTGTTCGAGGTGGAGCTGTTGGGCGTCAAAGGGCGTTGAGCCATATTCGCTAAACGCGCCGCAGCGCCACCTTGAGCGGCAGCGGCTCGATGGCGGCGTGCAGCGCCTGGTGCAGCGCATCGGCGCGCGCGCCCAGGGCCGCGGCATCGATTCGCACCACCACGCCTTCGGCTTCGCTGGCTGAAACCTGCGGTGCCAGCGCTTCGCCCACCGCCATCTCTTCCATCACCTTGCGCACCAGCGCCTGCACCACCGCCTGGGCGGCCATGAGGCGCAGTTCGGGCTTGTAGACCTTGCCCACGTTGGTCATCGGGATCTTGTCCAGGATCACCACCGACTTGGGCCGCGCGGGTGCCTCGTCCACGCCCCGTGCGGCAAAGTCCATCAGCTCGGCCTCGCTCGCCGAGGCGCCGGGCAGCAGGCTCACATAGGCCACCGGCAGTTCGCCCGCGTAGGCATCGGGCGCGCCGACCGCGGCGCAGATCTGCACGGCCGGGTGCGCCGAGAGCGCGTCCTCGATGGTCTTGGGGTCGATGTTGTGGCCGCTGCGGATGATCAGGTCCTTGGCGCGGCCGCTGAGGTTGAGCCGCTCGTCGGCATCGATCCAGCCCAGGTCGCCCGTCACCAGCCAGCCGTCATCGGTGAAGGCGCCTTCGTTGTCCTTGGCATTCAGGAAGCCGGAGAACAGGTTGGGCGACTTGAACAGCACCATGCCCGCTTCGCCGCGCGGCAGCTCGCGATTTGTCGGCTTGCCGTTCGCGTCCATCGCCACCACGCGCAGCTGCGCGTAGGGCAGGCGAAAGCCGACGCAGCCGGCCGGCCCGACCACGCCGGGCGGCGTGATGGTGGAGATGCCCGCCATCTCGGTCATGCCCAGGCTTTCGTGCACATGCAGGCCGAACAGGCGCTCGAAGCGCGCTGCCAGTTCGGGCGACAGCACGGCCGCGCCGGTGCGGCAATAGCGCACCGATGAGATGTCGGCGCCGTTCAGCGGCACCGTGGCAAGGGCCGCCAGCACGGTGGGCACGGCCGAGACCGAGGTGGCCTTGTACCTTTCCACCAGCCGCCAGTAGTTGGCCAGCACCTCGCGGTTGCGCATCAATGAAGGCGTGGGAATCACCGTCTCGGCGCCGGCCGACAGCGCGGTGAGCGCGCCGGGCAACACGCCGGCCACATGGAAGAGCGGATAGCCGTTGATGCCGACGTCGCTCGCGCCGATGCCCTGCAGCTGGGTGCAGGCCCAGGCGGTGAAGACCTGGGCGCCGTGGCTGTGGCGCGCCAGCTTGGGCGCGCCGGTGGTGCCGCCGGTGTGGAAGTAGGCGGCGATGTCGGTGGCCGCGATGCGGCGGCCGCTCAGCAGTCGGTCGCCGGCTTCGCGCTCGCGCTCCGTCCGGAAGTCGAGTACGCCCTTGGGCAGCACGGCGGGTGCTTCGGCTTCGTCATGCGGGGCCACGCGAAGCACGTGCGTGAGCGTCGGCACCTGGTCCCGGATGCGCATGGCCTTGGACCACATGCCGGATTCCGTGTCCGAGCCGTAGGCGATCAGCACCTTGGCGCCGGTCGTCTGCATGAGCGAGACCAGCTTCTCGTCGCTCAGCAGGGGGTTGAGCGGCTGCACGATGCTGGCCGCCTCGCCGCCCCACAGGGCCAGGTGGTATTCCAGGCAGCCGGGCAGCAGCACCGCGATCGCGTCGGTCGGCGCCACGCCCAGGTGGTGCAGCAGGTTGGCGGTCTGGTGGATGCCGGCCAAAAGCTGCGCATAAGACCAGCGGATCGGCGTGTCTTCCGGCCGGCCGCTGGTGAGGAAGGTCAGCGCCGTCTTGTCGCCGAAGGCATGCGCCGAGTTGCGGAAGATCTCGTAGGTGCTGGCCACCGGCAGCGCCTGCTCCAGGGGCACGCGCTCCAGGCTGCGCACGCACTCGATGCTGCGGATGGGAAGGGTGGCCGCGAAGGGCGCGGCGAAAGCGGCAAAGGGCGTGGCGGGCACGGGCGATTCGGAAGGCATGGCTCAATCCAGGCTGGCGCCGGTCTCCTTGACGGCGCGCTGCCACACAGGAAGGTCCTTGGCGTAGGCGGCGGCGAACTGTTCCGGATTCAGGGCGACGGGCTCGACGCCCATGATCGCCACGAATCGGCTGCGCACATCGGGCATTTCGCTGATGGCGCGCAACTCGGCCGCCAGGCGATCCACGATCGGCTTGGGCGTGGCGGCCGGCGCGGCCACCGCCACCCAGCCGGTGATGCGGAAGATGTCGTCCTTCCAGCCTTGCTCGGCGAGCGTGGGCACATTGGGCAGCGCCGGCATGCGCCCTTCGCCGGTCACGCCGATGGC
This sequence comes from Variovorax sp. LARHSF232, assembly GCF_052871435.1. NCBI lineage: Bacteria > Pseudomonadati > Pseudomonadota > Betaproteobacteria > Burkholderiales > Comamonadaceae > Variovorax > Variovorax sp. LARHSF232. The sequence goes on from NZ_JBIXJS010000009.1 coordinate 124,534, forward strand.
CTTGACCTTGCCCGATTCGGCAAAGGACTTGGCCTGCAGGGCGCTGGCAAAAGCCAGCTGGATCTGTCCGCCGATCAGGTCCTGCAGCATCGGCGCCTCGCCCTTGTAGGCGACGTGGGTCATGTCGGCATTGAAGCCCTGGCTCATGGCGGCCAGCGAAAGATGCCCGGCCGAGCCCACGCCCCAGGAGCCATAGGACAGCTTGCCCTTGTTGGCGCTGATGTACTTGGCCAGCTCGGCCGCGTTGTTGGCCGGCACGCTGGGATGCGCCAGCAGCACGATCGGCACGTTGGCCAGCAGCGAGACCAGCGCCAGGTCCTTCTGCGGCGCATAGGGCAGCTTCTTGTAGAGGAACTGGTTGATCAGGAGCGAGGTGCTCAGCGACAGCACCAGCGTGTGGCCGTCGGCCGGTGCCTTGGCCACGAAGTCGGTGCCCAGGATGCCCGAGGCGCCTGCCTTGTTGTCGACCACGACCGTCTGACCCATGCGCTGGCGCAGCTTCTCGGCCACCAGGCGCGCGACGCCGTCGGTGGCGCCGCCGGCCGGGAAAGGAACGACCAGCTGGATCGGCTTGCTCGGGTAGCCGGCGGCCGCCGGGCTTTGCGCGCGGGCGGCAGGTGCGCCGATGGCCAGAGTGGTCGAAGCCAGGGCAAGGCCCATCAGTTGGCGGCGGCGCAGGCGTGTGGGGGCAGCGGGCAATTCAGTCTCCTGTAGGTCTTATGTGATGAGGGAAGCGGGACGCCTGCCGGCGCCAGCCTGAATTCTTGATTCGATGGGCGATCTTGACAATCCGAAGGGCGATTGACAGACTGTCAAGCAATTTTTGACACTGGAAGTCTCTCGTTCATGGACCCCGGCGCACTCACCCTGCTGGTCGACATCATCGACGCCGGCAACCTCAGCGAGGCGGCCCGCCGTCTCAAGATGACGCGGGCCAACGTGAGCTACCACCTGGGCCAGCTCGAGCGCGCGGTCGGCTTGCAACTGGTGCGCCGCACCACCCGGCGCCTGGAGCCCACCGAAGTCGGCCTTCGCCTGTACCAGCATGGCCGCGGCATCCAGAACGCGCTCTTGGCCGCGCGCGAATCCGTCACCACCCTGGGCCAGAGCCTGCAGGGCCGGGTGCGGCTCAATGTGCCGAGCGGCTACGGGCAGATGGTGATGGCGCCCTGGCTGATCGCGTTCAAGCATCTGTATCCGGGCATCGTGCTGGACGTGATGTTCGAGAACCGGGTGGAAGACCTGCTGAGCGACGAGGTGGACATCGCCATCCGCATCATGTCGGCGCCGCCACAGCATTTGGTAGCGCGCGAAATGGGTCCGGTGCGCTACGTGGCCTGCGCGGCGCGCGAGTTTGCCGATCGGCAGCCGCTGCCCACGCAGGTGGAAGCGCTGCGCTCGGTGCCGCTCATCACCGCCGGTGTGGTGGGGCGGCGGCTGCGCATGTCGGCCTACCGCGGCGACGAGCGCCACGAGCTGACGCTGGAGCCCACGCTCGTCTCGGAGAACTTCTTCTTCCTGCGTCAGGCCATCCTGGCCGGCATTGGCGTGGGCATCGTGCCCGATTACGTGGTGGAAGAGGAGGTGCGCCGTGGCGAGGTGTTGACCGCACTGGATGACTGGCGGCTGCGCATCTTCGGCGACCAGATGTTCATGCTCTACATGCCCAACCGGCACCAGACGCGGGCGACGTCGACTTTCATCGAGTACGTGCTGGAGCGCTCGCGCGGCGAGAGCTAGCCCGCGATCAACTTCTGCACCAGCTCCGCCGTGGTCCCCGCCGCGTACTTGCGCATCAGCCGCGCCCGGTGGATCTCCACCGTACGGTGGCTGATGGCGAGCTGCTTGCCGATCTCCTTGGAGGTGAGGCCGCGCATCACCTGCGCCGCCACCTCGCGCTCGCGCGGGGTCAGCTCGTCCTTGCTGGCCAGGCGGCGCGCGCCCAGGTCTTCGAAGGTCCAGATGCCGGCCTCGTGCGGCGCGGCGCGATTCAGCGCGCGGCCGGTGACGTGGCACCAGAAGGTTTCGCCGGCATGGGCGCCGCCCACCCGCTTCATCATGCGGTGATCGGCATAGTGGCCGCTGGCGTTGAGGATGGGCTCCATGCGCTTGCCGATGCGCTCGAACTCGGCCACGCTGGGATAGAGCACGCTGAAGGATTGGCCCACCAGCCCGCTGGCCTGCGCGCCGAACATCTCGCAAACCTCCGCATTGCATGCGACGATGGTGCGGTTGCGCGAGACCACCATGCCCACGGGCGCATGCTCGAAGGCCAGCCTGTAATCAATCTCCTGCAGCATCGGGGCTCACCATTACGAATTACTACGTATGTTGATACGTAGTATCGTTCAACACTTCCAGAGATTTCTTCATCAATAGAGAGGAGCACGCGTGAACAAGCTTTTCCCCTCCGCCGACGCGGCGCTCAAGGGCGTGGTTGCCGACGGGCAGACGCTCGCCGTGGGCGGCTTCGGCCTGTGCGGCATTCCCGAGGCGCTGATCGAGGCGCTCAAGGACAGCGGCGTCAAGAACCTGACCTGCATTTCCAACAACGCGGGCGTCGATGGCTTCGGCCTCGGCAAGCTCCTGGAGACGCGGCAGATCAAGAAGATGATCGCCAGCTACGTGGGCGAGAACAAGGAGTTCGAGCGCCAGTACCTGGCAGGCGAGCTCGAGCTCGAGTTCACGCCGCAGGGCACGCTGGCCGAGAAGCTGCGCGCCGGCGGCGCCGGCATCCCGGCCTTCTTCACCAAGACCGGTGTCGGTACGCAGGTGGCCGAGGGCAAGGAACTGCGCGAGTTCGACGGCGAGACCTACGTGATGGAGCGCTCGCTGGTGCCCGACGTGGCGCTGGTCAAGGCCGACGTGGCTGACAAGTCCGGCAACCTGCGCTTTCGCCTGACGGCGCGCAACTTCAACCCGGCCGCTGCCATGGCCGGCAAGATCTGCATCGTCGAGGTCGAGAAGATCGTCGAGGTGGGCGAGCTGGCGCCGGACGACATCCATCTGCCGGGCATCTACGTGCACCGCATCGTGCTCAACGGCAAGCCCGAGAAGCGCATCGAGAAGCGCACCCTCAGCGCGGCCGTCCCGGTGGATGCCGTGGCCGCCAAGGTCGAGGCGCAGGCCGTCATCGCCCAGGCCGCCGCCGGCAGCGAAGTGCCGGCCCCCGTCAAGAACCAGAAGGGAAACTGAACATGGCCTGGACCCAAGACCAGATGGCCGCGCGTGCGGCGCAGGAGCTGCAGGACGGCTTTTACGTGAACCTCGGCATCGGCATTCCCACCCTGGTGGCCAACTTCGTGCCAGCCGACAAGGAAGTCTGGCTGCAAAGCGAGAACGGCATGCTGGGCATCGGCCCCTTCCCGACCGAAGATGAAGTCGACGCCGACCTCATCAACGCCGGCAAGCAGACCGTGACCACGCTGCCGGGCAGCGCCATCTTCGGCAGCCACGACAGCTTCGCGATGATCCGCGGCGGCAAGATCAACCTGTCGATCCTGGGTGCCATGCAGGTCAGCGAGAAGGGCGATCTGGCCAACTGGATGATTCCCGGCAAGATGGTCAAGGGCATGGGCGGCGCCATGGACCTGGTGGCCGGCGTGAAGCGCGTGATCGTGCTGATGGAGCACGTGGCCAAGAAGAAGGACGGCAGCACCGACCTGAAGATCTTGCCCGAATGCACCCTGCCGCTGACCGGCGTGGGCGTGGTCGATCGCATCATCACCGACCTCGCGGTGATGGACGTGACGCCCCAGGGCCTGAAGGTGGTCGAGCTGGCCGAAGGCGTGAGCTTCGACGAGCTGCAGGGCAAGACCGGGGTCAAGCTCATCCAGTAAGCCATCAAGCGATGGTCGCTTGAACAAGCAGAGGGCAGGGTGGTGCAAGGCACTTCCTGCCCTTTTGTTCATTTGGAGCAGCACAGCATGAATGCGATGGATGCACTGATGGGGATCTGGCTGGCGGGCGGCATGCCTCGCGAAGCCTTGGACTTGGCCGAGCTCCGCGGCGAAGGCCCGGGACTGCCGTCCTCCTTTGCCGTCGGCACCGCGGCGCAGGCCAGCATCGCCGCCGCCGCGCTGGCCGCCTGCGAGCTGGGCCATGCGCGCGGCACGCCGCGCCAGCGGGTGGCCGTCGAGCGGGCGCACGCGGCACTGGAATGCACTGGCTGGTTCAGCCTGGACGGCCAGGCGCCCGCGCTGTGGGACCCGTTCTCCGGCCTGTACCGCTGCGGCGAGGGACAGGTGCGCATCCATGCCAACTTCGCGCATCACCGCGAGGGTGCGCTGCGCCTCTTGGGATTGGACCCGGCGAACGCGCAACGCAGCGATGCGGAAGCGGCGCTGCTGAAGTGGCGCGCCCTCGATTTCGAGAACGCCGCTGCCGAGCGCGGCCTGGTCGTCACCGCGCTGCGCCGCTTCGACGAATGGGATTCGACACCGCAGGGACAGGCCATCGCGGCGCAGCCCCTTGTCACGCTCGAGCGCATCGGCGACGCGTCGCCGCTTGCACTGCCGCCATTGGCCGCCGATGCGCGGCCGCTGTCCGGCATCCGCGTGCTCGACCTGACGCGCGTGCTGGCCGGCCCGGTGAGCGGCAAGGCGCTGGCGGCGTATGGCGCGGACGTCATGCTGGTCAATTCGCCGCACCTGCCCAACATCGCCGCGATTGCCGACACCAGCCGCGGCAAGCTGTCGGCGCACATCGACCTCAGGACCGAAGCCGGCCGCGCCGCCTTGCAGCAATTGCTGGGCACGGCGCATGTGTTCGTGCAGGGCTATCGGCCGGGCGGCCTGGCGCAGCGCGGCTTTGGACCCGAAGCGCTGGCGCGCATGCGCCCCGGCATCGTGGCCGTTTCGCTCACCGCCTACGGCACGCAAGGGCCGTGGGCATCGCGGCGCGGCTTCGACTCGCTGGTGCAGACGGCCATGGGCTTCAACCTGGCGGAGGGCGAGGCCTTCAGCGAAGAAACTGGCGGGGCCGGCACGCCGCGCGCGCTGCCGATGCAGATCCTGGACGAGGCCACCGGCTACCTGATGGCCTTTGGCGCCGCGGCCGCCCTGTGGCGCCAGCAGCGCGAGGGCGGCAGCTGGCATGTGCAGGTGTCGCTGGCGCAGACCGGCCAGTGGCTGCGCGGCCTGGGCCGTCTGCCGGATGGGCCGAAGGCTGAAAAGCCGGAGATCGGGCCCTATCTGGAGACCTCGGCTTCGGGCTTTGGCGAGCTGCTTGCCATTGGCCACAGCGCCCGGTTGGAACGCACCCCGGCCGCCTGGACGCGGCCCTCGATGCCGCCGGGAACGCATCCGCCGAGCTGGCCTGACTAGGCACTCGCTATTCGCGCTCGCGCTGCTTGTTCTCCAGCAGCTTGACGAGCACCTGCAGCACCCGGTTGGCCGGCGTCGGAATGCCCAGGGCCTCGCCGCGGCGCACGACAAAGCCGTTCAGGTAGTCGATCTCGGTGGGCTTGCCGCGCGACAGGTCCTGCGCGGTGGATGAGTATTGGGCGGGCATGGTCTGGGGAATGCGGCGCACCGCCGCCTCGACATCGCCCGCCACAAGCGCGCCATCGGCCTGCGCCACGGCCAGGCATTCGGCCACCACGTCGCGGATCACGTCGCTGACGCCTTCGCCGCCCTGCACCAGCCGGCCATAGGGCAGGTGGGTGATGGCCGACATCGCGTTGTAGGCGCAGTTGAGGATCAGCTTGGCCCACAGGGCGCCGCGCACGTTGTCCGAGAAGTCGACCTGCGTGCCCGATTCGCGCAGCACGCGCGCCGCTTCGGCGCTGGCCGCGGTGGGTTCGATCACCAGCTCGCCGCGGCCGTGGTGCTTCACATGGCCGGGGCCGGCCATCTCGGTGGCCACGTAGACCACGGCGGCCGCCACCTGGTGGTGCGGCACGACGCTGCGCAGACGGTCGGCGTTGTCGACGCCGTTTTGCAGGCACAGCACCAGCGCGTCGGGGCGCAGCCAGGGCAGCAGCTGGCTGCCGGCCGACTCGGTGTCGGGCGACTTCACGCAGAACAGCACCAGATCGGCGCCCTGGGCCGCATTGGCCTCGGTGCTGGCCGATACCTGCACCTGTTCGTCGAAGGCTGCAGTCTCGATGCGCAAGCCCTTTTTCTGGATGGCTGCCACATGCGGCTGGCGGCCGATCAGCACCACCTCGTGCCCGGCGCGCGCCAGCAGCCCGCCGAAGTAGCAGCCGACCGCGCCGGCACCCATGACCACGACTTTCATTGCTTGCTCCAAAGAGAGAGAAAAATTCAGGACCCGCTTGCCATCAGAAGCGCGCGCTGTCCCTCCGCAGTCTCGCGCAGAAAGCTCCACACCGCTTGCATGCGCGCCAGATGCTTGATTTCCGCCGGGATCGACATCCAGAAGCTGCGTGTGAAATTGGCCTGGCCCGGCAGCACGCGCGCCAGCTGCGCGTCGCCCTCGGCCAGGAACGCAGGCAGCACCGCGATGCCGGCGCCGCCGGCCACTGCGCGGTGCTGCGCCAGGATGCTGGTGGAGCGCAAGGCAAAGGAATCGGGCCGGTACAGCTCGTCCAGGTACTGCAGCTCCTTGGAAAAGAGCAGGTCGTCCACGTAGCTGATGAAGGTGTGGCCGCGCAGGTCTTCGCGCGCGGCAATGGGCGCATGCGTTTGCAGGTAGTCGCGCGAGGCATACAGGTGCAGCGAGTAGTCGCACAGCTTGGTCACCACCACCGGCCCGCGCGCCGGGCGCTCCAGCGAAATCACGATGTCGGCCTCTCGCCGCGACAGGTGCACCAGGCGCGGCATGGCCAGGAGGTCGATCACCAGCTTGGGATGCGTCTTGGCGAATTGCGCCAGCCGCGGCGCCAGCACCACGGTGCCGAAGCCCTCGGTGGCGCCGATGCGCACCAGGCCCGACAGGCCCGCGTGCGAAGGCGGTGCCGCGCTTTCCACGGCAAGAAAAGCGCTCTCCATGGCCTCGACCTGCGGCTGCAATCGGCGCCCGGCCTCGGTCAGCCGATGGCCGCCGGCCTCACGCGAAAAGAGGGCAGTGCCCACCTCTTTTTCCAGGGCCTGGATGCGCCGCGCCACCGTGGTGTGGTCCACCGCCAGCCGCCGTGCGGCGCTGACCAAGGTGCCCGATCGGGCCAGTTCCAGGAAGTAGCGGAGGTTGTCCCAATCCATGCCGGGGTTGCTTTGCAAAAATGCAGAATCAAGCTGCGTATTTGTCTATTGTTATCGCAAATCTGCAAAGCTACGATGACTGTCTGCCTTGTGCGTAATCACCTTTTGCAGGAGACAAATCAAATGGACGCCACCACCACATCCCCCGCGACCAAGGTCGCCACCGTCAAGCTCTTGATCGGCGGCCAGTTCGTCGAATCCAAGACCACGCAATGGCGCGACATCGTCAACCCGGCCACGCAGCAGGTGCTGGCCCGCGTGCCCTTCGCCACGCCGGCCGAAGTGGATGCCGCCGTGGCCTCGGCCAAGGAAGCCTTCAAGACCTGGCGCAAGACGGCCATCGGCGCCCGCGCCCGCATCTTCCTCAAGTACCAGCAGCTCATCCGCGAGAACATGGCCGAGCTGGCCGCCATCCTGACGGCCGAGCAGGGCAAGACCTTGCCCGATGCGGAAGGCGACGTGTTCCGCGGCCTGGAAGTGGTGGAGCACGCGGCCGCCATCGGCAACCTGCAGTTGGGCGAGCTGGCCAACAACGTGGCCACCGGCGTCGACACCTACACCGTGCTGCAGCCGCTGGGCGTGTGCGCCGGCATCACGCCTTTCAACTTCCCGGCCATGATCCCGCTGTGGATGTTCCCGATGGCCATCGTCACGGGCAACACTTTCGTGCTCAAGCCTTCCGAGCAGGACCCGATGGTCACCATGCGGCTCGCCGAACTGGCGCTGCAGGCCGGCATTCCGGCCGGCGTGCTGAACGTGGTGCATGGCGGCGAAGAGGTGGTCAACGCCATCTGCGACCACAAGGACATCAAGGCGATCTCCTTCGTCGGTTCGACCAAGGTCGGCACGCACGTCTACAACCGCGCCACGCTGGCCGGCAAGCGCGTGCAATGCATGATGGGCGCGAAGAACCACGCCATCGTGATGCCCGACGCCAACAAGGAGCAGACGCTCAATGCGCTGGCCGGCGCGAGCTTCGGCGCGGCAGGGCAGCGCTGCATGGCGGTGTCGGTGGCGGTGCTGGTGGGCGAGGCGCAGAAGTGGGTGCCCGACCTGGTGGCCAAGGCCAAGACGCTCAAGGTGGGCGCCGGCATCGACAAGGGCGTGGACGTGGGACCGCTGGTGTCCTGCGCCGCCTATGACCGCGTCACCGGTTTGATCGAGCGCGGCATGCAGGACGGCGCCACGCTGGAGCTGGACGGCCGCAAGCCGACGGTGCCCGGCTATGAAAAGGGCAACTTCGTCGGCCCGACGATCTTCTCGGGCGTGAAGCCCGGCATGACGATCTACGACCAGGAAGTCTTCGGGCCGGTGCTGTGCGTGGCCGGCGCCGCCGACATCGACGAGGCGATCGCGCTGATCAACGCCAACCCGAACGGCAACGGCACCGCCATCTTCACGCAGTCGGGCGCGGCGGCGCGCAAGTTCCAGGAAGACATCGACGTGGGGCAGGTGGGGATCAACGTGCCGATTCCGGTGCCTGTGCCGATGTTCTCGTTCACGGGTTCGCGCGCGTCGAAGCTGGGCGACCTGGGGCCTTATGGCAAGCAGGTGGTGCTGTTCTATACGCAGACGAAGACGGTGACGGAGCGGTGGTTCGATGACTCCACCGTTTCGCACGGGGTGAATACGACGATCAGCTTGAAGTGATCGTCGTGATCGCGCGTTCTGGCGTTGTGGGCGGGCCAAGGCCTGTGTGCCCCTGCGCCGGCGCTTCACTCGGGCGGTCGGCGCGCAGCGCCGACTTCCCTGCGCTGCTCGCGGACCCGGCCCTGCGGCAGAACTCGCTGCGTTCACTTCGTTCACTCCGCTCAAACAGCTGCCGCAAGCTAGAGGTTGAAGCACGCGTGTCCTTCGGCACGCGTGCGGGCCGGGTCCACTGCGCTGCTCGGCGCCCGACAGGCGCGCCGGCACAGGGGCACACAGGCCTTGGCCGTGACGCCGGGCGCTTGATCGAGGCTTCTCCCGGGCTGATTGACCGCAGCGCGCCACCCGCACACTGAACTGATCCGCACACCATGGACTTTGAACTCACCGAAGAACAACGCGCCTTCGCGGAAACAGCGCGCGAGTTCGCACAACAGGAATTCGCCCCGCATGCCGCGCAGTGGGACCGGGAATCCATATTCCCGAAGGAAGCCATCGCCAAAGCCGGCGAGCTCGGCTTTTGCGGCCTCTACGCCCCCGAGCGCATCGGTGGCCTGAACCTGCCCAGGCTCGACGCCACGCTGGTGTTCGAGGAAATGGCGGCTGTCGATCCGTCGACCACCGCCTTCATCACCATCCACAACATGGCGACCTGGATGCTCGGCACCTGGGCCACGCCGGCCGTCGCCGAGCAATGGGGCGAAGATCTCACCAGCGGGCGCAAGCTGGCTTCCTATTGCCTCACCGAACCAGGCGCCGGCTCGGATGCCGGCTCGCTGAAGACCAAGGCCGAGCGCGTCGGCCACGAGTACGTCATCAACGGCGGCAAGGCCTTCATCTCCGGCGCCGGTTCCACCGACGTGCTGGTGCTGATGGCGCGCACCGGCGCCGGTGGCGCGGGCGGCATATCGGCCTTTGCGGTGCCGGCCGATGCGCCCGACATCAGCTACGGCAAGAAGGAACACAAGATGGGCTGGAACAGCCAGCCCACCCGCACCATCAACTTCGACAACGTGCGCGTGCCGGCAGAGAACCTGCTGGGCAGCGAAGGCGAGGGCTTTCGCATCGCCATGAAGGGGCTGGACGGCGGGCGCATCAATATCGCCACCTGCTCGGTCGGCGCGGCCCAGGGCGCGCTGGATGCGGCGCGCCGCTACCTGCATGAGCGCCAGCAGTTCGGTAAGCCGCTGGCGAGTTTCCAGGCCCTGCAGTTCAAGCTGGCCGACATGGCGACCGAACTGGTGGCGGCGCGCCAGATGGTGCGCCTGGCCGCCAGCAAGCTGGACGCCGGCCATCAGGACGCGAGCACCTATTGCGCCATGGCCAAGCGCTTCGCAACCGATGCGGGCTTCAACGTGTGCAACGATGCGCTGCAACTGCATGGCGGCTACGGCTACCTGGGCGAGTTTCCGCTGGAGCGCCTGGTGCGCGACACGCGGGTGCACCAGATCCTGGAAGGCACCAACGAGATCATGCGCGTCATCGTCGCGCGAAAATTGCTGGAAGGCGACAGCGATATACGCTGAGTCTTTCCGATTCCATTTCTCCCCTTTTTTCAATGACTGATTCCGTCGTCCTCTTCGAAGAAATCCAGACCACCGGTGGCCAGCGCTTCGGCGTGGCCACCCTCAATGCGCCGTCGGCCCTCAATGCGCTGTCGGTGGACATGGTTCGCCTGCTCCTGCCCAAGTTCCGCGAATGGGCCGACGACGCGCAAGTCGTCGGCGTGATGCTGCAGGCCGCGGGCGAGAAGGCCTTCAGCGCCGGCGGCGACCTGCGCCAGCTGTACCAGACGCTGCTGGAGTGCGGCCCGAAGCGCAACACCTATGCCGAAGATTTCTTCCGCGAGGAGTACGAGCTCGACTACCTGATCCACACCTTCCCCAAGCCGCTCATGTGCTGGGGCCACGGCATCGTGATGGGTGGCGGCGTCGGCCTCATGGCGGGCTGCTCGCATCGCGTGGTCACGCAGCAAAGCCGCGTCGCCATGCCCGAGATCAACATCGGCCTGTACCCGGACGTGGGCGGCAGCTGGTTTCTGCGCCGCATGCCGGGGCGCACGGGCCTGTTCCTGGCGCTGACGGCGGCGCAGGTCAACGCGGCCGACGCCATCTTCAGCGGCCTGGCTGATGTGCTGGTGCCCCAAGAGCGCAAGGCGCAGGTGCTGGACGCCATTGCCGAAACCCGCTGGGCGGGCGAGGCCAAGGCCGACCGCGCCGAACTCTCGCGCATCCTGGCGCGGGCGAGCGAGGGCGCCGAGCTGCCGCCCTCGAAGCTGCGCGTGCACTACGACATCATCAACGCGCTGATGGCAGGCGAAGACCTGCTGGACATCGCCAAGCGGCTGCACAACTTCAAGAGCGACGACGCCTGGCTGCAAGGCGCGGCCCAGGCCTTTGCCAAGGGCGCACCGAGTTCGGCCGCCATCACCTTCGAGCTGTGGCAGCGCGTGCCGCGCATGTCGTTGGCCGAGGTGTTCCGGCTGGAGTATTGGGCCTCGCTGGGCTTTTGCGCGCACGCGGACTTTGCCGAAGGCATCCGCGCGGTGCTGATCGACAAGGACCGCAACCCGAAGTGGCAGCCGGCGCGGCTGGAAGACATCACGCGCGACTTCATCGAGGACCATCTGCGCGCGCGCGCCAACGGGCCGCATCCGCTGGCGCAACTTGCCTGACGACTGACGACTCAAACAACAAATACGGAGACAAGCACATCATGCAAAAGATCGCATTCATCGGCCTGGGCCACATGGGCGGCCCGATGGCCCTCAACCTGCACAAGGCGGGCTTCGCGGTCAGCGCCTTCGACCTGTCGGCCGAGGCCTGCCAGAAGCTGGCGGACGAAGGGGTCGCCGTTGCCGAGTCGGCCGCTACGTCGGTGGCGGGCGCCGACGTGGTCGTCAGCATGCTGCCGGCCAGCCAGCATGTGGAGTCGCTCTACCTGGGCGGCGGTGACGGCAAGGTCGGCTTGCTGGAGCACATCCGCGCCGGCGTGCTGGTGATCGACAGCAGCACCATCGCCGCGGGTACTTCGCGCAAGGTGGCCGAGGCAGCGTCCAAGCGCGGCATCGCCATGATCGATGCACCGGTCTCGGGCGGCACCGGCGGCGCCATTGCCGGTACGCTGACCTTCATGGTCGGCGGCGAGGTCGCCGACCTGGAGCGTGCGCGCCCGGTGCTGGAAAAGATGGGCGCCAACATCTTCCATGCGGGCGGCGTCGGCGCCGGCCAGACCGCGAAGATCTGCAACAACATGCTTCTGGGCATCCTGATGATCGGCACCTCGGAGGCGTTGGCCCTGGGCGTGGCCAACGGGCTGGACCCGAAGGTCTTGTCCGAGATCATGCGCCGCAGCTCCGGCGGCAACTGGGCGCTCGAAAAGTACAACCCCATGCCCGGCGTGATGGAGAACGCGCCGGCATCGAAGAACTACGCCGGCGGCTTCGGCACCGACCTCATGCTCAAGGACCTGGGCCTTGCGCAAGAGAACGCCGCCGCCGTCCGCGCCGCCACGCCGCTGGGCGGGCTGGCGCGCAACCTGTACGCCGCACACAGCCTGGCCGGCAACGGGCTGCTGGATTTTTCCAGCGTGATCAAGCTGGTGCAGAAGGGCTGAACCGGGCCGATCAGCGGATGCCTTCGATCCAGCTGCCCAGCGCGCCGTTCGCCGAAAGCACCGCCAGCTTGCCCTCGCGCCGCACGATGACGTTGCAGCTCTCGGTCAGCGTCTGCTTGTTCCAGCTCGTGCAGTAGCCGCCCGGCCCATTGGGGCGCCAGCGCCCCACATCGTTGTAGTCCACCGACACCACGGCGTAGCCGCCTTCCTTGAGCTGCACGTCGTAGGTCTTGCCGTTGATGGTCTTGGCGCGAAAGGTCTTGTTGACGATCAGGGTGTTGAACTCTTCCGCCGTGAGCGGGCCTTCTTGTGCGAGGGCGCTGGTCGCGCACCCCGCGCATCCCGCGCACGCCAAGGCCACCATGAGTTTCATCGCTTGCATGGCAGGCTCCTTCAAGGCGTGACGGGCGGGATGCCCAACTGGCCAAAGAACGCATTGGTGGCGGGCAGGTTCAGGCGCAGCGACATGCCCGTGCTCAGCTTTCGCTGAGAGCCGTAGTACACCTTGCCCCCACGCTCGACGAAGAGGCGCTCGAAGTCGAGCCATGCGGCTTGTGCTGGCGGCTGCGTCAGGCGCAGCACGCGTGCGTCGCCCAGCGTTTCGATGGTGTAGGTGCCGCTGCCGATCGGCACGCAGTTGCGCGGTGATCCGTTGATGTGACGTTGCTGGCACGCGTAGTAGCCGACGGCATCGCCCCCGGGGAACGCGATGCGAATGTCCGTGTTGCCGGTAAAGAAGGTCGTTGGGTTGGCCAGCACTGGCGCTAGGCCGACGATGCCGATGCGTAGTGTGCTGTTGCCCCACCATTCATTGGGATCCGGGCTCAGGATCGGTGTCGGGCTGGCGCTGCTGTTGATGGCGCCCTGATTGAAGAGGCAGGGTGTGCCGCGGTTGCTGGCCAGTATCTCCTCCAGTGTCTGCAGCTCCAATAGGGGGCTGCCGATGGCCTCGGTGCTGTTGCAGGCCGATGACGGATTTGCGCGTGCGTCGCCGCCCGCGGCGACGGCGGCCGAATAGACCCGCACCGGCGCAATGGCGTCGTATTGAAGCGCGTTAGACGTCACTGTGCTGGCCTGCGCCGTCAGCCTCGCGCCGCTTGGGAGCACGGACGAGGCGATGTCGGGATTGCTGTTGCCTGCATAGCCGGCGGGCGGATTGCCCCAGTTGGCATGCACCGGCAGCGCGCTGCGGATCGCGAGAGCCACGTCCAGCATGTTGCGGCCTCCGATGTCCAGGCTCCATTGCCCTGAGGAAGAGTGTTCGAGGCCGTCGCAGTAGTTGCCGTCGGCCGTTCGCCCCGCCGCGTCGCGCGCTGTCTGCTGCATTTGCTGGCCCGCGACGCACGCGGCCCAGGCGCTGCCGTTCCAGTGCATGTCATTGCGGCGCGCGTAGCTGGACCCATGGCCCCATTCGACCAGGGCGCCGTTGGTATTGGCGCGCTGGAATTCGCGGTAGTGCGTCATGCCTTGCGCATTGGGCGTCGCTTCTACGCTGGTGGCGACGAACACCCGGTAGTACCAGTTGTTGGCGTCGCCGAAGGCGAGGTCGGCCAGGGTCGCGCCGGCGCTCGCCGGTTGGCCGGCGGTCGGGCCCGGATTTGGCGCGCGGGAGGCCGCGACGAGCAGGGGCAGGCTGGCATCACTCAGGCGGCTCCCGGCGTTGATTTGCGCGGCCTGGGCCTGCAGGGCCGACTGGCAGCCCGCGTCGCTCGACGCGGCGCAGGCCGCCTGCAGGTCGGCGCCGCGGGCCGCCGCGGCCATGTCGGGCACCGAGCGCACCATGCTGCCGAGAATGGCCCGGTCGACGTCGGCGCTGGTGATGGTGCCACCCCCCATGTCCGCGCCACCGATGGACGGCGCCAGCGCGGCCGTCTGCTGCTGCGTGGCCAACACCATCAAGCGCGCCAAGAGGGCCGCTTCCTTGCCACCGGCGGAACTGTCCAGGGTGTAGTCGGCGAGCATCGACGTCATGCCGGTGCGTCCCATGGCCGCAGCTTCGGCTTGCGTCGTTGTCACGCCCGTGTCGTCGACGATCCGCTGCACGATGGTCGTCAGCGGGCTGATGACGCCCGTGCGGTCGGCGGGCGAGCGCATGGTGAACGGCACGGCAACCGGCCCGGTGTCGGCGTCGACGGCGTCGGTGCCCACGAGCGCGACAACCGGAGCCTTGCCGACATCCTCGTTCGGAACATCGATCGAGGCCTTCCCGGAGGCGTCGGTCTTGGCCGAAGGTTCGCCGGTGTCCAGCGCGCTGTTGTTGTTCCTGTCGAGGAAGACCAGCGCGTTGGACAGCGCACCGTCGATCACCTTGACCTCGACTGGGGTCGTGGTTGGTGCCGTTCCGGTCGGCGGCGTCTCGGCGGGCGAGCTGTTCCCGCCCCCGCCATTGCTGCCGCCACCGCATGCGGAAAGCGCCAGCAGGCCGGCGCAGGCCAATGAAACACTTGAATGCGAAAACAAGCTTGACATGTGGACTCCGTTGGTTGGAAGCGCCGCCCCGAGCGAGCCGCACCGAAGTCTTGGGCCAAGCGTTTCTTCGCGCATCACGCAAATTGATAACGGGCAGGATGAGCGCAGGCTCCCTCATTCGGGGGATGAAAGACGCCCGTTCTTGGATACAGTGACTTTTGCGTCAGTGCGTTTGCGAGCGGGTGGCGTGCGTTGCCGTCGCGCGCCTGGCGTTCAGCGGGAAAGAACATGACAACGAACGAAGATCTCGCTCTGCGTCGGGCCATCGATGCTGTCCATAGCATCGAGGATCCTGCCCCGCCGTGGGCCGACATCCTGCAAAGCGCAAAGGGCCTGCTTGGCGGCGACAGCGCAACCTTTCTCGCGTTCGAAGGCCGAAAGCTGGCGACCTTCGAGCAGGTTGACGTGAGCCTGGCAACACAGGCGGCGTACGCCGGTCATTTCCATGCGCAGGACATCTTGATCTGCCCAGAGACGCCGCGAGCGCCGGGGACCTGGTTGAACACCGACGAGTCTCTGACGTCGTCCGAGCGCGGCAGGAATTCGTACTACGTGGACTTCATGTGCCAATACCGGATGCGGCAGTACGTCGGCGTCGTCATCGAGGACGGCCCGAAATTCTCCTCGTTCATCGCGATCCAGCGTGACGTCGCCCGCGACGATATCGCCCGCCGAATTTCCAGTGCGCCGATGCGGCGCTTTTCCGATGCCTTGTTGCAGGCAGTGGCGCGGCGCCGCAAGCGCGCCGCGCAATGGCTGGACGCTGTCGAGTCGGCCAGCGCGTCCTTTGAACAGGCCACCTTCGTCGTCACCGGCAACGGTGTGGTGCTGCGCATGTCGCCGAACGCGCAGGCGATGCTCGATGCAGATTCGAGCCTGCTCCTGCGGCACGGATGCCTGTGGCATGCCGATGCCAGGTTTCGCGACGCGCTACGGCATGCCCTGGGGGCGGCAGGGCGGGCGGGCAGCTCGCCGTGCTATTTGTCTTTGCGCGGCCGGGGCGGCACGGTGCATCGGCTCGAGTTTGCACGCGCCCATGCGCAACTGCGGCTGGGCGAAGAGTCGCTTGTCTTCATGCGGATGTGCCGCCGGCGCAAACCTTCCAGCATCCGCATCGATGCCCTCTGCGTGGGCTTCGGCCTGACGCAGGCAGAAGCCCGCGTGCTGGCGGCACTGGCCGACGGCCAGACGCCCGCCGCCCACGCGCTGGCCCAGGGGGTGTCGATCAACACCGTGCGCAAGCAGATATCAACCTTGATGGAAAAAATGGACCGCGCGCGCCAGATCGACGTGGTGCGCATGGCGTTGGCCGTGTCATAGCCTCTTGCGCGGCGCACAATGACCGCGCCGGCCAAAGGAGCAGACATGACGGACGATCTGAGTCACTTCCATCCCCTGGACCCGGGCCGCATCAACACCATGGACCCGGTTGAACTCAAGTACTGGTGCCAGCAACTGAGCTGCACCGAGCAGCAGTTGAACGAGGCGCTGGCCAAGGTCGGCGACCACGTCACCGCGGTGCGCAACCAGCTGGCTTCTTCTTCGAAGCGCTGAGCACTGCCCGCTAGCGCGCGCGGATCCCCTGCGCGTTCAGCAGCGCCTTCAGCCGCCGCACCTCGCGCTCCAGGTCGATGATGAGGGCGGCGGCGTCCAGGCCCGCGCCAAAGTCGCGCTCCAGCCGGCGGGCTTCCAGCGCGCACTGCAAGGCGGCACTCTGGAAGCGCCATTCCTGCGGCGGCCGGTCGGTGTCGTCGGCCTCGACGATGCCCACGTCCACCAGTTGAACCACCCATTCGAGTTCGGCGCCGCAGGCATGCGCCAGTTCGTTGGCGGCCAGCGGATCGGCGTCGCTGATGGCGGTGACGCTGAAGCTGCTTCTTGCTGTTGCGATGGTGACCATGGTGTTCAGACTCCCAGGTGCCGGCGCGGCGCAAAAGAGGCTGTGGTGCGCGCCAGCTCTTCATAGGCCTTGCGTGCCGCCTCGCTCTCGGCCGGCGGCAGCACGATGTCGATCAACAGGTACAGGTCGCCTGGCGTCTTGCCGGCCAGGCCGCGGCCCTTCAGGCGCAACTTGAGGCCGTTGCGCGCATTGCGCGGCACCGTCACCTCGACCACGCCGCCGGTGGGCGTGGGCAGCTGCACCTGGGCGCCCAGGGCGGCTTCGGAGGGCGTCACCGGCAAGGTCATGTACAGGTCGCGCTCTTCCACCCGGTACAGCTTGTGCGGCGCGATGCGCACTTCCAGGTACAGGTCGCCCGGCGGCTCGCCGCCATGGCCGGGCATGCCCTGGCCGGCCAGCCGGATGTACTGGCCGGGGTGCACGCCGGGCGGGATCTTCACGTGCAGGGTGCGCGGCTTCCATTGCGTGTGGCCCTGCTCGTCCACCTCGAGCGCACGCAGCGTGATCTCGCGTTCGGCGCCCTGGAGCGCATCTTCCAGGCTGATCTCGATGGCGGCGTGGTGATCCTCGCCGCGCGCGCGGAAGTTACTTCGCTGCGCGCTGCGCCGCTGCGCATCGCCAAAGATGGAAGAGAAGAACTCGCTGAACTGCGCATGGTCGGCCGGCCCTTGCTGGCCGGGGCCGTGGTGGAACTCGAAGCCTTCGTCCCAGCCCGGCGGTGGCTGGAATTCGCCCTGCGGACCGCCGCCGCCGCGGGCGACGCTGTCGGCCAGCTGGTCGTAGGCCGCGCGCTTTTCCGGATCGTGCAGCACGTCGTAGGCCTCGTTCACCTCGCGCATGCGCGCTTCGGCATCCGCCTCCTTGCTGACGTCCGGGTGGTATTTGCGGGCGAGCTTGCGATAGGCCTTGCGCACCTCGTCTTCGGAGGCCGCGCGTTCCAGGCCCAGGGCCTTGTAGTAGTCCTTGAAGTCCATGGCGTGTCGTCGGACGCGCGCGCGATGCCCGCTTTCTTCAGGCCAGCGCGGCGCCTGGATCCACCTCTTGCTGCGAATCTTGCAAGAGGGATCTGACCCGCCAGCCGGCGCCGCCGCCACCGCGCTCGAATCGCAGGGGCTGCGCGTTGCCCAGCAGGCCCATGTTCATGGGCACGCCCAGCATGGCGGCCAGCGCGTAGAGCGAGCCGCCATGCGCCACCACCAGCACCGGGCCGGGATGCGCCAGGGCAGCGCAGAGGGCGGCGTGCTTGCGCTGCATGAAGGCCGGCAGCGATTCGCCGTCCTGCGGGTCGCAGGTCCAGTCGATCTGCGCCGACGAGGTGCCGATCAGCACGCCGAAGTTGCGCTCGCGCAGGCCTTCGTGCAGCAGCGGCGGGAGGCCATGCGGCGCCGCCACGGTGAAAGCGGTGGTCAGGGCACGCTGCGCGTCGCTGCAAACAATGGTGCGAAGCGGCTCGTCCGCCAGCAGCTCGGCGGCGCGCCGGGCCTGTTCCAGCCCGGTGTCGTTGAGCGGCTCGTCCTGCGCCTGGAAGATGCGCAGCACGTTGCGCGCCGTCTGCCCGTGGCGCAGGAAGTAGAAGTGGTCGCAGCCGGGCGAGAGGGGCAGCTCGCCCCCCAGCCGCAGGAATTCATCGAGTCCTTGTGCCATTTCCGGTTGTTCTTCGTCAGTCAGAGTTTGGGAATGCGAAGGGTCTTGCTGATCATGAGTGTGCCCGAGAGCGCAAACATCAGCACCAGCGGATGCAGCATCCACGGCCCCAGCTGCCAGACGCCGCCCCACACGGCGTCGCCCACGCGGCCTTGCCAGGCGGCCAGCGCCAGGATTCCGACCAGCGCCACGCTGGTGGGAATGGGCGTGCCTTCGAAGTACTTGACCTTGCCGGATGCATCTTCCGCCAGTGCCTCCGCCGTCACGTTGTAGCGCGCCAGCCGGCTCACGCCGCAGCAGACGAAGTACACCAGCACCGCGCAGTCCCAGCCGCCGTCCAGCCCGGCGGCAAAACCGAGCGTCGCGGGCATCACGCCGAAGGAAATGACGTCGGCCAGCGAATCGAGCTCGCGTCCCAGCGCCGACTGGGTCTGGCGCCAGCGGGCGATGCGGCCGTCGAACACATCGAACACGAAGGCCGCCGGCGCCAGCGCCGCCGCCCACAGGAATTGCGGCAGGGAATGGCTGGCCATGTAGGCCATCGCGAGGAACACCGCGCCCACGCCGCAGGCGGCATTGCCCAGCGTGAACACGTCGGCCAGATGAAAGCCGCGGATCATCGAGAAGTGCTTGCGCGGCTTGCGCTGCGTGTCGGGCGAAGAAGTGGTGGCCATGGCGATCCTCTTTTCTTCTTGTTCAGAGTGGCCGCACATCGCCGCGCCCTGCATCGCGCAGCGCGTCCAGGGTGTCGCCCGTCTTCAGGATGACCAGGGGGCGGGGCGCTTGCGTCGTCGTCGATGAAGCTTGCATGCCCGCCATGATGCCCGAGCGCAAGGGCCGATGAAGGCCGACGTCAGGCGCGTCGGCACCCTCAGCGCAGGCCAAAGAAGGACAAGATGGCCGCAATGACCACGATCAGCCCGATGATGTAGATGATGGAGTTCACGGCCGGCGCCTCCTGTTCTCGAAGAAGGCTCCAGCATCGGCCGCGCACCGCGCAGCCGGCGTCAGCAGGGCTTGGCGGCGCGTGTAGGACGCGCCAGCGAAGGCTCAGAGGCTGGCTCAGGCCTTGCGCTCGTCCTTGAGCTGCGGCAGCTCGGTGCCGGTGGAGGGCGCCAGCAGGCCGGTCTTGACGTAGGTCATCAGCTTGTCGCGCGTGTCCACGATGTCCAGGTTGCGCATGGTCAGCTGGCCGATGCGATCGGCCGGCGAGAAGGGCGCGTCTTCCACCTTTTCCATCGACAGGCGCTCGGGCTTGTAGGTGAGGTTGGCCGACTCGGTGTTGAGGATCGAGTAGTCGTTGCCGCGGCGCAGCTCCAGCGTCACTTCGCCGGTGATGGCACGCGCGATCCAGCGCTGGGCCGATTCGCGCAGCATGATGGCCTGCGGGTCGAACCAGCGGCCCTGGTAGAGCAGGCGGCCGAGCTTCAGGCCATTGATGCGGTACTGCTCGATGGTGTCTTCATTGTGGATGCCGGTCACCAGGCGCTCGTAGGCGGCGTGCAAGAGCGCCATGCCGGGGGCTTCGTAGATGCCGCGGCTCTTGGCCTCGATGATGCGGTTCTCGATCTGGTCGCTCATGCCCAGGCCATGGCGCCCGCCGATGCGGTTGGCCTCTTCCATCAGCTCGACGGCGCTGGCGAAGCGCTTGCCGTTCAGCGCCACCGGCTGGCCTTCCTCGAAGCGCACCGTCACTTCTTCGGCCTTGACGGCCACGTCGTCCTTCCAGAAGGCCACGCCCATGATCGGATTCACGATGCGCATGCCCGAGCTCAGGAGCTCCAGGTCTTTGGCCTCGTGCGTGGCGCCCAGCATGTTGGAGTCGGTGCTGTAGGCCTTCTCCACGCTCATCTTGTAGTCGAAGCCGTTGGCGATGAGGAACTCGCTCATCTCCTTGCGGCCACCCAGCTCGTCGATGAAGGTCTGGTCCAGCCAGGGCTTGTAGATCTTGAGGGACGGGTTGGTGAGCAGGCCGTAGCGGTAGAAGCGCTCGATGTCGTTGCCCTTGAAGGTCGAGCCGTCGCCCCAGATGTTGACGTCGTCTTCCTTCATGGCGGCCACCAGCATGGTGCCGGTCACGGCGCGGCCCAGCGGCGTGGTGTTGAAGTAGGTGACGCCGGCGGTGGAGATGTGGAAGGCGCCGGCCTGCAGCGCGGCGATGCCCTCGGCCACCAGTTGCGTGCGGCAGTCGACCAGGCGCGCCTTGACGGCGCCATAGGCCATGGCCTTGCGCGGGATCTCGTCGTAGTCCGGTTCGTCCGGCTGGCCCAGGTTGGCGGTGTAGGCGTAGGGCTGGGCGCCCTTCTTCTTCATCCACAGCAGGGCGGCGCTGGTGTCCAGGCCGCCGGAGAAGGCGATGCCGACCTTCTGGCCGGTGGGGAGGTTTTGCAGGATCGTGCTCATGATTCTTCGACTCGTTGGCGGGCCTGGGGCCCGGGAATTGCGCTGCGGGAGAACCCTAAATTGGACCACAACCGGGGGCAGGCTCCGGCTTCAGTCCTCTTCGCCCAGGAAGCCCCCGCTCTGGTGCGCCCACAGCCGCGCATACAGGCCGCCCTGCGCCAGCAGGCTGCGGTGGTCGCCTTCTTCCACGATGCGGCCCTCGTCCAGCACGATCAGGCGGTCCATGGCGGCGATGGTCGACAGGCGGTGCGCGATGGCGATCACCGTCTTGCCTTCCATCAGGCGGTACAGGCTGGCCTGGATGGCGGCTTCCACCTCGGAATCCAGCGCGCTGGTGGCCTCGTCCAGCAAGAGGATCGGTGCGTCCTTCAGCATCACGCGGGCGATGGCGATGCGCTGGCGCTGCCCGCCCGAGAGCTTGACGCCGCGCTCGCCCACCTGCGCCGCGTAGCCCTTGTGGCCCGACGGATCGCTCAGGCCCTGGACGAACTCATGTGCCTCGGCGCGCCGGGCGGCGGCCTCGATCTGCGCCTGGGTGGCGTCGGGCCGGCCGTAGGCGATGTTGTCGGCCACCGAGCGGTGCATGAGCGAGGTGTCCTGCGTCACCATGCCGATGTGCTGGCGCAGCGAATTCTGCGTGACCAGCGAGACGTCCTGTCCGTCCACCAGGATGCGGCCGCCTTCCAGGTCGTGGAAGCGCAAGAGCAGGTTCACCAGCGTCGACTTGCCGGCGCCGGATCGCCCCACCAGGCCGATCTTTTCGCCCGGCGCCACGATGAGCGTCAGGTGGTCGATGACGCGCCGGTGCTCCTTGCCGGTGCCGCCGTAGCTGAAGCTCACGTCCTCGAAGCGCACCTCGCCGCGCGGCACCTCCAGCGCGAAGGCATCGGGCGCATCGAGCACCGTGCGCGGGCGCGACAGCGTTTTCATGCCGTCCTGCACGGTGCCGATGTTCTCGAACAGGCTGGCCATCTCCCACATGATCCAGTGCGACATGCCCTGCAGCCGCAGCGCCATCGCGGTGGCGGCGGCCACCGCGCCCACGCCCACCGTGCCCTGCGACCACAGCCACAGCGACAGGCCCGCCATGCCGGCCGTCAGGCCCATGCTGAGCGTGTGGTTGACGATCTCGAAGGCGCTCACCAGCCGCATCTGGCTGTAGCCGGTGGCCATGAAGTCCTGCATGGCGGCGCGCGCAAAGCCGGCCTCGCGCTGCGTGTGCGAGAACAGCTTGACGGTGGCGATGTTGGTGTAGGCGTCGGTCACACGCCCGGTCATCATGGCGCGGGCGTCGGCCTGCGCCATGCCGATGTTGCCCAGGCGCGGCACGAAATACACCATGCTGGCGATGTAGAGGGCCAGCCAGATCAAGAAGGGCCAGATCAGGTACTGGTCGAACACGCCGGCCAGGATCACCATGGTGGCCACGTACACGATCATCGCCACCAGCACATCGGCCAGCACGAAGAGCGTGTCGCGCACGGCCAGCGCGGTCTGCATCACCTTGGCCGTGATGCGGCCGGCGAACTCGTCCTGGTAGAAGGCCAGGCTCTGGCCCAGCATCAGGCGGTGGAAGTTCCAGCGCAGGCGCATCGGCAGGTTCACCGCCAGCGTCTGGTGCTTGACGATGGTCTGCAGCGCCACCACCGCGATGCTGGCGGCCAGGGCAAAGGCGAACCAGCCCAGCGCCGCGCCGCGCTCGGCCCACAGCTGCTGCGGCGCGATCCCCGACAGCCAGTCGACCATGCGGCCCATGATGGCAAAGAGCAGCGCCTCGAAGGCCGACATGGCGGCGGTGAGCAGCGCCATCGCCAGGATCTTGCCGCGCAGGCCCTCGGTGCAGGCCCACAAAAAAGCCGCGAAGCCATGCGGCGGTGCCGCCGGCTCATCGGCTGGATAGGGGTGAAGCAGTTTTTCGAAGAAGCGAAACAAAGGTCTTGTCTCCCGGAAGGAGGCGAGACTTTAGCCGCGCGCGCCGCAGGCAGCTGCCGCGGCCCGCAATGGCCCCGCGTTAGCGGCCCAGCGCCTCCAGCTGGTAGCTCAGCAGCAGGCTCACGCGCACGTCGCGTTGAGGGTTGTTCAACGCCGCGTCGCCGGTGGGCTTGGCCACCGCCACGTCCAGGCTGTAGTGCCGGTTGTCCGTCAGGCGCAGGCCCAGGGCGGCGGAGCCCAGGTCGCGCGGCACCGGCCTGCCCACGTGCGTCGAGACATGGGCCGCCTCCAGCAGCACGTAGGGCTCGATCTGTCGGAGCCACTGGCTGTCGTAGGGAAAGGCGCGGTTCAGTTCCAGGCCCACGCCCAGGCCGCTGTCGCCCGAGCCGTCGCCCGCTGCGTAGCCGCGGCCATAGCGCGAGCCGCCAAAGGACACGCGCTCGGAGCTTGCCAAGGTGTCGCCGCTGATCTGTCCGCCGACCGACACGGCCGTGCCCCAAAGGTTGGCAAAGCGGTCGCGCTGGCTCATGTCGAAAGACAGGCGGGTGAAGTTCAGCTTGGCGGGGCCGGGGCCCGACAGGCCAGGCACGTTGCTGCGCAACTCGGCCAGGGCGCCCATGCCGTCGATGCCCTGGGCCAGCATCGCGCTGGCGTTGCGGCTGCGCTCGGGCGTGGCGTCGACGTAAGCCAACTGCAGGAAGGCGGCGCGTATGCGCGTCTGGTCGGTGAGCTGCGCGCCGGTGGAGGGCACGCTGTACTCGTCGACGTTGTCCACGCCATAGAGCCCGCCACTCAGGAACAGGCTGCTGCGCGCCGTCAGCATGAGCGGATAGCTGCCCGAGAACTCCAGCCGCTTGTTGGTGTTGTAGCGCTCGATCAGCGACCCCTTGCCCATGGCCTCGTCAGGATAGCCGCGGTAGTCGGAATAGGTGGTCTTCAGGGCCAGCCCGTCGGCGCCGACGAACTGGGTGTAGCCCACCGATCCGAATTTCTCGCGCGAGTAGTTGCCCAGCAGGGTCGAAGCGGTCAGGTCGCTGCCCGAGGCCA
This sequence comes from Variovorax sp. LARHSF232, assembly GCF_052871435.1. Lineage (NCBI taxonomy): Bacteria > Pseudomonadati > Pseudomonadota > Betaproteobacteria > Burkholderiales > Comamonadaceae > Variovorax > Variovorax sp. LARHSF232. The sequence goes on from NZ_JBIXJS010000009.1 coordinate 148,354, forward strand.
GCAGGTCGCCGACGCGGCCGGTCAGGACCAGGCGCGAGGTCGGCTGGCGCATGTCGCCGCCCAGCGAGATGTTGTAGGGCTGGCGCTGCACCTTCAAGGCCAGCACGGTGGCGCCGTCGGTGGTGCCCGGCATGGCGGCATCGGCTGTCACCGCCAGGCCCGGCAGGCGCGCCATCAGTTGGGTGGCGCGCTCGAAGGTGGCCAGGCGCAGCGGCTTGTCGGCCTGCAGCAGCTGCGCCATTTCGCGCAGCTTGGGTTCGGCCGCGCCGGCATCGCCTTCGATGCGCACGCTGGCGATGTAGCCCTCGACCGCCACCACGCGCACCACGCCGCCGGCGAAGTCCTGCTCGGGCAGGTAGACGAAGGACAGCGGGTAGCCGGCATCACGGTACTTGGCGCTGGCCACGCGGGCCACGGCGGCCAGTTGGCCGACCGTGACCGGCTGGCCGGCCAGGGGAGCGAACAGCCCCGCCAGATCGGCAAAGGGCAGGGCGTTGACGCCCTCGATGTCGAAGCGCGCGGGGGTCAGGCGCTGATCGAGCCGACCGGGGCCGGCCGGCGTTTTCAGATCCAGTTGAGGCGCCGGGGTGGGCTGCGCCGGGGACGCCGGTTTGGGGAGCAGATCCAGCGGGTCGACGGCGATCGACGTCGCCCGCTGCGCCTGCGCCGAGGTGGCGCAGGCGAGGACGGTGACGGCGATGCCGATACAGGAAAGACGCATCGGCATCCGTCAGGCACCCTTACTTGAGGCCGCCGACCAGGCCGCCGACCGTGTTCAGGGTGTTGTTGACCAGGGTCGTCGTGCTGCCGGTGCCGCCCGTGCTGGTGCCGCCGCTCAAGGCCGTGGTGACGGGGGCCGTCACCGGCGCGATGGCCGTCGTGACCGGGGCCAGTGCGGTGGCCACGGGCGACGTGATGGGGGCGATGGCGGTGGTGACCGGCGCCAGCACCGTGGTCACCGGAGCCAAGGCCGTCGTCACAGGAGCCAGGCCCGCGGTCACAGGTGCCAGGGCCGTGGTGACCGGCGCCGTGGCGGTGCTCAAGCCACCCAAGGAGCCCACGCTGATCCCTGCGCCTGCCCCCACGCCGGCACCGGCTGCGATGCCGCCGCTGCCGATGCTGGCACCCGCGCCGGCACCGACACCCAGGCCTGCGGTGATCGAACCCACCACCGGGGTGAGCCCGCCGCCCGCACCGGCGCCGCTGCCGCTGGTCAGCAGGCCGCCGGCCGCGGTGACCGAGTCGCCCAGGCCCGAGGTGAGCTGGTTGCCCTGTAGAGCCCCGCCGACCTGGCTGGTCACGCCGGCCACAGGCACGCCCAGGCCCGTGCTATCGCCCAGCTGCTGCGTGGTGGCCGTCAGGGTGCGGTCGATCGGAACGATCACCTGGCTGTTGAGCCCGGTGGTGACCTGGCGCACCGCCGGGTTGTCGGTCACCGTCTGCAGCTTGCCGCCCACGCCGACGACGGTGTCACCCACCTTGTCCACCAGGCCGCCTGCGGTCGAGGTCACGGGACTGAGCGGCGTTTGCTGGCCCACGGTCGTGACCAGCGCGCCGGCGCTGGACACCGTCTGGCCGGCGCCCACCACCACCGGCGGCAGGCCGCCCAGGGTGCCGCCGACCGGATCGGTGCTCTTGCCGAGCTGGCCCAGCCCGCCGCTGACGGCGTCGCCGACCTTGTCGATGGTGTTGCCCGCGTTGGCGATGACGCCGCCCGCCGGAGTGTTCTGCCCCACACCCGACACGGCGTTGCCGACGCCGCTCACGGTTTCGCCGACGCCGCCGACGATCTGGCCGGTGGCCGAGGGCTTGAGGGTTTCGCCGCCGGTGCCGCCACCATTGCCACCGCCCGAGCCACCACCGGAGCCGCCGCCCGAGCCGCCACCGCCGACGGTGGTGCCTCCACCGCCACCGCCACTGCCGCTACCGCTACCACCATCCGCGGAGATGCCGCCGGGGGGGCCACCGCTGGTGCCGCCAAGATCGCTTTGCAGCTTGCCGCTGGAGTGGCAGGCGGCCAGGACCGCCAGCGCAGCGACGGCACTGGCCGTGCGCACGAAGGAAGCGAGTTGCGTATGGGAAAGGACTGTCATGAAGGGACCTCCTGGTTGGAACCTGCGAATTGCTGAATCGATTGAGCTTTTGTCCGACCTGGCGACGTGCGTCAGGCTGGTTCAGGATAGGTCTGGGTAACAATCCAAAACAAGTATGTGCAAAGTTCTCAAAATTGAGACAAGGTGTTCGAATGTGAAGAAATCACTCTGTCAGAAGTGCTAATCAACTTTGATGATGGACGAAAAGACTGTATAAAAATACAGTTATTCTTCCATCATGGGCCTTCTCTCCCTCTCCGCCGCTTACGTCGCTCCCGCCGGCCAACCGATCTGGCGCGGTGACGAGTTGGGCGCGGCCGACGCCGCGGCCCTGCCCACCGGCCATGCCGCGCTCGATGCGCAATTGCCCGGTGGCGGCTGGCCGGTGGGCGCGCTGACCGAGTTGCTGCAGGCCCAGCCGCAGGCGCATGCCTGGCAACTGCTGCTGCCGGCGCTGGCGCAAGTGGTGCAGCAGAAGAAGAGCGCGCCAGTGGCCCTGATCGGTGCGCCCTACGAACCCTTTGCCCCGGCCCTGGCGGCCGGCGGATTGCCGCCCGAGGCCCTGCTGTGGATCCGCTGCGAGGCCCCGGCCGCGCGCCTGTGGGCCTGCGAGCAGGCCCTGCGCTGCGCCGAGGTGGCTGCCGTGCTGGCCTGGCTGCCGCGCGCCCGGGTGGGCGAGTTGCGCCGGCTGCAGCTGGCGGCGGCGCAGCATGAGGCGCTGCTCTTCGTGTTCCGGCCCGAATCGGCGGCGCAATCGGCTTCGCCGGCGCGGTTGCGCCTGGCGCTGTCCGATGCCGGGCCGCAGCACATGGACATCCGCATCCTCAAGCGCCGCGGCCCACCGCTGGCCGCTCCGCTCACCTTGCCGGCACGCAGCGAGCGCCTGGCCGCCTTGCTGGCCGCCAGCCAGCTGCGCCGCAAGGCGCGCCAGCAGCAGGTGGGCGGTGCAGTGGTGGAGGGCGCGGCGGCGGTGGTGCGCATCGAGGCGCAGCCTTTGCCTATGAAGGAGGGCATCCATGCACTGGATCGCCTTGCGCTGGTTGCCTGACCCCCACGCTCGGCACTGCGTGTCCTCGCTGCCCCCCGAGGGGGCCGCCGGCGGCCTTGGGGCGGCCCGGCGGCCGCCGGATCTCGCCTTGCCCAGCATGGAAGCGCTGGGCTGGTGGGCCTTGCAGTTCACGCCGCGCGTTGCCTGGCTGGACGAAGCCCTGCTGCTGGAGGTTTCGGCCTGCGAGCGCCTGTGGGGTGGTCGGCTTGCGCTGATGCGCGAACTGGCGCGGCTCAACCCGGTGGCCGGCACCCGCATCCAGCAGGCCCATGGCGCCACCAGCCTGGTCGCGCTGGCGCGGCTGCGCCTGTTTGCGCGTGGCCAGCGGCCAACGCCTGATTGGCCTGCCGGCCTGCCGTTGGACACCTTGAGCGCCGCCCGCGAGCACCTCGAACTGCTGGCCCGCATGGGCTGCCGCAGCTGGGGCGATGTCGATGCCCTGCCGCGCGGCGGGCTGGTGCGGCGCTTCGGTACCGGCCTGCGCGACGCGCTCGATGCGGCCTGGGGCCGGGTGCCCGAACAGCACCGCTGGCTGCAACTGCCCGACCTGTTCGAGCAGAAGCTGGAGCTGCCCGCGCTGGCCGACAACGCCTCCGAGCTGCTGTGGTCGGCCAACCGCTTGCTGGCCAGCCTGCAGATCTGGCTACGCGCTCGCCAGCGCGGCGTGCTGGCGCTGGAGCTGCAATGGACGCTCGACCTCAAGCGCTACAACGGCGTCGACCTGCCGCGCCAGGAGCAGATCGCCGTGCGCACCGCCCAGCCCACGCAGGACATGGCGCACCTGCGCCGCCTGCTGAGCGAACGCCTGGCGCTGACCCGGCTGGGCGCGCCGGCCAACTGGATTGCACTGCGTTCGCTCGAAACCGTGCCCTGGGCCGGCGCCAGCACCAGCTTCCTGCCCGAGGACAACCGCAAGGGCGACAAGCTGCACGAGCTGGTCGAACGCCTCGGCGCCCGCCTGGGCCCGGACCAGGTGCTGATGCCGGTGGCCCAGGCCGACCACCGGCCCGAGCGCATGCAAAGCTGGAGGCGCGCCGCGCTGGCCGCATCGTCCGCTGCGCGAGCGGGCAGGAAGGCGCCGGCCAGATCCGAGGCGCAGCAGCAACAGCAGCAACAGCAATCGGGTGCCCTCTATCCCCCCTGGCTGCTGCGCGAGCCGCTGCCGCTGGAAGTTCGCGAGGGCCAGCCGCACTACCAGGGGCGCCTGGCCCGGCTGGTCGGCCCGCAGCGGGTGGAGGCCGGCTGGTGGAATGAAGGCCAGCTGGCGGTGCGCGACTACTTCATTGCCGAGAGTCCTGGTGCGGGCCTGGTGTGGGTCTTTCGCGAGCGGTCTTCGGCCTGGTTGACGGAAGAGCCAGCACGCTGGTTCCTGCAAGGCGTCTATGCCTGAACAACGCCCCCCGCGCCGCCCGCCCAAGGTGATCGCGCTGCCGCGCCGGCCGTCGCCGCCGCCACGGCAGCAGCCGGCACCCAGGCCGCCGCCTGCGCTGCCGGCCTATGCCGAGCTGCATTGCCTGTCCAACTTCAGCTTCCAGCGCGGCGCCTCGCATCCGGAAGAGTTGATCGAACGCGCTTACCGCCTGGGCTACTCGGCCCTGGCCCTCACCGATGAATGCTCGGTGGCCGGCGTGGTGCGCGCCCATGTGGGCCTGCGCGAATTGCTCGAAGCCCTGGACGAGCACGACAAGGCGCATCCCGAAGCAGCGCCACAGCCGCGCAACGAAGGCTTTCGCTTCCTGCCCGGCAGCGAGTTCGACTTCGGCAGATTCCGGCTGGTGGCGCTGGTGCATGACCTCGAAGGCTGGGGCAACCTGTGCGAGTTCATCACTGCCGCCCGCACGAGTCGCCGGGCCGCTCCCAAGACGAGTACCGAAGCCCTTCAGGGCGAAGGTTGCTTTGTGCGCGCGCCCAAGGGCGAGTACCACGTGAGCTGGGACGAGAGCGACCTCGCCTCGCTGACGCATTGCGAGATCCTGCTGGCGCCCAAGCGTTCGCCGGGCGGCCCGTCAGCGGATTTCGAAGACCTGCTGTGCGCCGATCTCACGCGCGCCCGGCAGCGCTTCGGCCCTCAGCTGTGGCTGGCGGTCGAGCTGTTCAACGAGTTCGACGACGACCTGTGGCTCGCCACCCTGCAGCGCGCCGGCGAAAAGACGGACGTGCCGCTCATCGCCAGCGGCGACGTGCACATGCACCTGCGCTCGCGCAAGCCTTTGCAGGACGTGGTCAGCGCCGTGCGCGAAGGCAAGAGCGTGGCCGAATGCGGCTTTGCGCTGCAGGGCAATGGCGAACGGCACCTGCGCGCGCGCATGCGCCTGGCCCAGCTCTACCCACCTGAATTGCTGGCCCACACGGCCGTGGTGGCGCAGCGCTGCCATTTCAACCTGGACGTGATCCGCGAGCACTACAAGTACCCGCTGGAAACCGTCGCCGGCGGCGAGACGCCGGCCCAGAGCCTGGCACGCAAGACCTGGGCGGGTGCGAATGAGAAGTTTCCGGGCGGCATCCCGCCCAAGGTGGGCAAGCAGCTCGAGCACGAGCTCACGCTCATCTGCGACATGAATTACGAGATGTTTTTCCTCACGGTGGAAGACATCGTGGCCTTTGCCAAGAGCAAGAAGATCCTGTGCCAGGGCCGCGGCTCCTCGGCCAATTCGGCGGTGTGCTTCTGCCTGGGCATCACCGCCATCAATCCGGAGACCGGCAACCTCCTGTTCGAGCGCTTCATGAGCCGCGAGCGGCGCGAGCCGCCGGACATCGACGTCGACTTCGAGCACCAGCGGCGCGAAGAGGTGATCCAGTACATCTACGAGAAGTACGGCCGCGAGCGCGCCGCCATCGCCGCGGTGGTGATCTGCTATCGATCGCGCAGTGCCCTGCGCGACGTGGGCAAGGCGCTGGACGTGGACGCGCGCCTGGTCGACGAGTTCGCCAAGGACCACTACTGGTTCAGCGACAAGGTGATGGCCGAGCGCCTGCAAGAGGCGCAGGAGCGCTGCGGCGTGACGCAAGACGCCTTCAAGCTCGTGCAGTGGATCGAGCTCACGCAAACGCTCAAGGGCTTTCCGCGGCACTTGAGCCAGCATGTGGGCGGCTTCGTGCTGACCCAATCGCGCCTCACGCGGCTGGTGCCGGTGGAGAACGCAGCCATGAAGGATCGCTCCATCATCCAGTGGGAAAAGGACGACCTGGAAGCCATGGGCATGCTCAAGGTCGACGTGCTGGCGCTGGGCATGCTTAGCGCGATCCGGCGCGCGCTCGACCTGCGTGCGCACTGGCGCAACACGCCGCTGGCCATGTACCAGATCCCGCAGGGCGAGGAGAAGGTGTTCGACATGATCTGCGACGCCGACACCATCGGCGTGTTCCAGATCGAGAGCCGCGCCCAGATGTCGATGCTGCCGCGCCTGAAGCCGCGCACCTATGAAGACCTGGTGATCGAGGTCGCCATCGTGCGCCCCGGCCCCATTCAGGGCGGCATGGTGCATCCCTATCTGAAAAAGCGCGAGATCCTGCGCAAGGGTGGCGAGGTCGACTACCCGTACCCCGCGCTCAAGCCGGCGCTGGAACGCACGCTGGGCGTGCCCATCTTCCAGGAGCAGGTGATGCAGATCGCGATGATCGCCGCCGCCTTCACGGCCGATCAGGCCGACCGTCTGCGCCGCTCGATGGCGGCCTGGAAGCGCAAGGGCGGCATCGAGAAGTTCTACGGCCCGCTGGTGCAGGGCATGATCGATCGCGGCTATGCGCCCGACTTTGCCGAGGGCATCTTCCAGCAGATCCTGGGCTTCGGCGAATACGGCTTTCCGGAAAGCCATGCGGCCAGTTTTGCGCTGCTGGTCTACGTCAGCGCCTGGATCAAGCTGCACGAGCCGGCCTGCTTCCTGGCAGCCTTGCTCGACTCGCAGCCCATGGGCTTTTACTCGCCCTCGCAACTGGTGCAGGACGCGCGCCGCCACGGGGTGGAGGTGCGGCCGGTGGATGTGCTGCACAGCGAACTCGATTGCACCCTGGAGCCCGCTGCCTTGGCGCTCGTCGCCGACGCGCGCTTTGCGAAGCGCCGTGGCAATGCGCCGCAGCCGGCCGTGCGCCTGGGCCTGCGCCGCGTCGGCAGCCTCAGCGAAGCCGGCGCCGAGCGCATCGTCCAAGCCCGCGTCCAGATGCCCTTTGCCAGCACCGAAGACCTGGCCCTGCGCGCCGAGCTCGATGCACGCGACATGGGCGCGCTGGCAGCGGCCGATGCGCTGGTTTCGCTCTCCGGCCACCGGCGCCAGCAGGTCTGGGACGCCACCGCCACCCGTGGCATGGGAGGCCGCGCACCGGCCCTGCTCAAGGGCGTGCCGATTCACGAACAGACGCTGGAACTGCCGGCCGCGCCCGAGGGCGAGGAGATCGTCGGCGACTACGCCTCGCTGGGCTTCACCCTGCGGCGCCATCCGCTCGCGCTGCTGCGCCCGCGCCTGGCGCGCATGCGCCTTTCAAGCGCGGCGCAGTTGCGCGACCTGAAAAGCGGCCAGATGGTGCGCGCCTGCGGCATCGTGATGGGCCGCCAGCGCCCGCAGACCGCCAACAACACCATGTTCGTCACCCTGGAAGACGAGACCGGCAACATCAACGTGATCGTCTGGGAGCGGGTGGCCGAGGAGTGGCGCGAGCCGCTGCTCAAGGCCAAGCTCCTGGCAGTGCAGGGCACCTGGCAGCGCGACGTCGACAGCGGCGGCGAGGTGCGCCACGTGCTGGCCACCGGCTTCAAGGATTTGACGCATCTCCTGGGACGGCTGGCCGAGAACAGCAAGAGCCGCGACTTTCACTAGGGCCTGTCGTGTGAACAGGCCCTAGCTTTTCGATACCCTTTGCACATGTCTTCGGAGATCCCCCTCGGCCGCCTGCACGCCCGCCGCCTGCGCGAGATGTATCGCTCCGCCGGCTGGCCCTGCTGCGACAGCATCGAGGTCGAGCTATTGGCTGCCGGCCTGCTGGAACGCGTGCGCACCGCCCACGGCCACGAGACCCTGCGCGTGACCGATGCCGGCATCGCGCGCATTGCCGGCACCCTGGTCGATAACCGCGCGGTGATGACCGCGCACGAGGCGCTGGTCGAGCGCGTGGCGCGCGAGATGACGCGCGCCGGCCGCATCGCCTGGCGTGGCCTCGCCCTGCGGGCGCGCATCGCGGGCGCCACGCCGCAAGACCCGCCGCGCTGGTGCATCGCCATGCCGGACGTTTTTTCCATCCGCAACACCAGCGTGGAGGCCTACGCCCACCCGGTCGTGCATGAGATCAAGGTGCGCCGCGCCGACCTCCTGTCCGACCTGAAGAAGCCGGACAAGCGCGCCGCCTACCTCGACCTGGGCGGCGAGTGCTGGTACGTGCTGGGCTGCGACGCCCGCGGCCGGCCGATCGCGACCGCCGACGAGATCCCGCCCGAATGCGGCGTGCTGCTGGCCAAGCCCGCGGGCGGCCCGCTGGTGGTGCTGCGCCCGGCCCAGCATCGCGCGTTGCCGCGTCTGCCGTTCCCGGTCTGGATGGCGCTGGCCAAGGCGCAGCCCGTGCCGGGCTTCGACGAGGGCGTGCAGGGGCTGTTGAACGGAGAGGCGGAAGGCTGAGAAAAAAGTCGCGGCCCAGCCAAAGGACAAATGGACACAAACATGAGAAGTAAGCACAATGACTTACATCATGTTGCCCCAAGACAAAAATCCGTACTACGACTCCGCGCGCGACAAGCCCGACCGGTCCGAGTTTGCTTCGCTGCGCATGGATATCCAGGAAAAACGGCGGCCGGCAGCAGCAAGCCGCGGCTGGTTGAACATCGTGCTGGGCGTGGTGGCGCTCATCGTGATCGCGGTCATCGCCAAGCGCCTGCTCTTTTGAGCGCTTAAGCTTCGCCGATGACTCGACTCATCGGCATCTCCGGCGCGCTGCGCCGCGCGTCCTTCAATACCGCCTTGCTCAACGCCGCCATCGAACTGGCGCCAGCCGGCTGCCAACTGGTGGCGGGGTCCATCCGCGGCATTCCCCTCTACGACGGCGACATCGAGGCCGAGCAAGGCATTCCGCCGGCCGTGGCCGAGCTGAAGGAGCTGATCGCCCAGGCCGACGGCGTGGTGCTCTTCACCCCCGAATACAACAACGGCATTCCGGGCGTGTTCAAGAACGCCATCGACTGGCTGAGCCGGCCCGCCGGCGACATTGGGCGCGTCTTCAGCGGCAAGCCGGTGGCGCTGTGCGGCGCCTCGCCCGGGGGCTTCGGCACGATCCTGAGCCAGAACGCCTGGCTGCCGGTGCTGCGCACCTTGCAGATGGACGCCTGGTCGGGCGCTCGGCTGATGGTGGCGCGTGCCAACACCTTGATGGATGCCGACGGCCGCCTGGCCGATCCAGCCACGCGCGAGCGGCTGGCGCAGTTCGTGGCCGGGTTCGCGGCCTATGTGCAAGGCAAGCGCGGCTGAACAGGCCCTAGTCGAAGCTGACTTCGGCCACGGTCTGTGCGTCGGGCGTCCGGCTGTCGGCGTTGGCAAGGGCATTGCCCTTGCGAAACCAGTAGCGGCAGCCGGTGCGGCCCAGCATGCTCACGCACATCTGGCCGTCGTCGCGAATGCTCCAGGTGCCGGACGCGCTGCCCAGGCCGCTGCGGCTGACCGCAACCACCCGGCCGTCGGGATGGAACTCCCAGTGCGACAGTTTTCCGCTGGCCAGGTTCTTCAACACGATGCCCTTGCCGATCAGGCTGGCCTGGATTTCCGGCTTGCTGAGGTAGGCGCGTTCTTCCGTTGCGGCGATCGCCGTGATGGCGCTGGCGGCCAGTGCGGCGCAGGCGACGAAGCGGGTCAGGGGGCTGGAAGCGCGCGTCATGGCGAGGGCTCTGGTGGGGTGGGATGTGGATGCCAATGGTGGCGGCCCGCCGGCCCGGCGTGGAGTACGCATTGCACTGCGTCGTAGTGACATTTGTCACTTTCAGCGATGATGGCGGCCCTTCAACCCCAAGGAGCCTTGATGTTCGCCAAGTTCGCATCCCGCCTCGCTCTCGTCGTCGCCACCCTGGCCCTCGCCGCCTGCGCCGCTCCCGGCACGCAAGCGCCCGGTGCAATGGAAGTGCGCCAGGGCAAGATCGAGCAGATCACGCCGATCCAGCTGCAGAACAGCCACCACACCGGCGTCGGCGCGGTGATCGGCGGCGTGGCGGGCCTGGGCGTAGGCAGCCTGATCGGTGGTGGGACTGGCCGCGACGTGGCCATGGTGCTGGGCACCGTGGGCGGCGCGCTGGCCGGCAATGAAGTGCAGAAGAAGTACGAGAAGCCGGTGCCCGGCCAGCAGATCATCGTGCGCACCAACAGCGGCGTGCTGGTGTCGGTGACGCAGGCGGCCAACGCTGGCCTGCGCGTGGGCCAGCGCGTCTACATCGAAGGCAGCGGCGAGGGCGCGCGGGTGATGGCGCAATAAGCGGCTTGCCGCGCTCCTAGATCGCGGTCGGGTCCCCGATCGTCCTGTTGAGCCGCACGGCCTCCCGCACCAGCTTGCGCGCAGTGCGCGCATCGATGGCCATGCCTTCGCGCAGTTCGAGCGTGGCCATCTCGTACTTGCCGCCGGGGCGCAGGCCGGGCTCGATCTCGCGCAGGCGCTGCCCGCGCCAGAAGCCAAACAGCACGCGCGATTGCTCGGCCCGGATCAGCAGCACCGGACCGTTCGAGAAGTAGACCAGGTGCCCCCATTTGATGGCTTCATCCAGCGGCGCCGCATCGTGCACCGCCGCGCGCAAGGCATCGACCAGCGCACGGCGCCAGCCGGTCAGCGCCGCGACGTAGGCATCGGGGTTGGCAGCAGCAGGGGCCTTTTGCATCATCTGCCGCAGGTTAGCAGTTCGGGCCGGCGCCATGCCATGCCATGGCGGCGCTTGCCCTCGTCGCAGTCGGGCATTTGCGGTCCGGCCGCGTCGGGAGCAAACTTGCAAAGCGGCCGTGCCAAGCATGCCAAGCCGCATGTCGGGACAAGGGCCGATGGTTCGACTCACAAGGAGAAATCCATGTCCATACCCGCTCATCTGACCAAGTACCTGGACCAGCGCGGATCGCACTATGAGGTCCACACCCACGGGCACAGTCGCAGCAGCGCGGAGACCGCGCGAAGCGCCAATGTGCCCGCCGGCCAACTGGCCAAATCGGTCATCCTGGAGGACGAAACGGGCGTCGTGATGGCCGTCGTGCCCGCCGACCGCATGGTGCTGCTGGGCGAGTTCGCCCGGCTGCTCGGCCGCAACAAGCTGCGGCTGGCGCAGGAAGAGCGCGTTGCGCAATTGTTCGAGGGCTGCGAGCCCGGCGCCGTACCGGCGGTGGGCATGGCCTGGGGTGTTGCGACCATCGTCGACGACGAGCTCGAATCGAGCGATGTGGTCTACCTGGAAGGCGGCGATCACGAGCGCGTGCTGCGCATGTCGCACGAGGAATTTCACGCCTTGATGCGCGCCCAGCCGCACGGAAGCTTCTCGCGCTCGCCCCTGCATTGAGCGCGTGGCGCTGCGGCGCGGCCCCGGTCAGGCGCCGCGATCGCCGGTGATGTAGTGCTCCAGCTGCTCGATGATGAACTGCTGCTCGGAGATGATGTTCTTGACCAGGTCGCCGATGGAGAGCAGGCCGACCAGCTTCTCGCCGTCCAGCACCGGCAGGTGGCGGATCCGGTTCTCGGTCATGATGGCCATGCACTCGTCGCTGGTCTGCTCGGGGTGCACGTAGATCACCTGCCGCGTCATGACTTCATGCAGCCGGGTGTCCTTGGAGTTGCGCGCCAGCAGCGCCAGTTTGCGTGCGTAGTCGCGCTCGCTGAACATGCCGGCGATCCTGCCGTCTTCAAGGACCAGGATCGCGCCGATGTCCTTTTGCGCCATCAGGTTCAAGGCGTCGAACACGGTCGCGGTGGGCGCGATGCCGTGAACCGTCTGGCTGCCCTTGGCCTTGAGAATTTCCGCCACGGTCTTCATGTGCTTGCTCCTGCTGTGCCGGCCAATGCCTGTGCTGCAAAGCATAGCCATTGCGGCGGCCAGCTCCAAGTGCCGGGATATGTCCCCGCCGACTGTCAGGCGTGCGTCAGACGTGCGCCACGGTGCAGCGATGGATCTCGATGGTCGAGTGCACGATCTCCTCGTGCACCGCCAGCCGCCGGCGGATCTCGGCGGGCGTCAGCGCCTCATCGTGCGTGACCACGGTGAGCGCACAGGCGTAGGCCGACTTGCCCACGCGCCAGACGTGCAGATCGGCAATGCGGGTCTCGTGGCGCGGGTCGGCGTCTTGTTCGACCACCTCGCGGATCTCGCCGACCACCGGATGGTCCATCTCGCGGTCCAGCAGCACCTTGCCGGTCTGCGCGAGCAGCCCCCTGGCCCAGATCGCGACCAGGGCAGCACCGACGATGCCCATGGCCGGGTCCAGCCATTGCCAGCCATAGAGCCAGCCGCCGGCCAGCGCGACGATGGCCAGCAGCGAGGTGGCGGCGTCGGTGATCACGTGCACGTAGGCAGATTTCAGGTTCAGGTCTTCGCCGGCGCCGTGATGGTGGTGGTGATGGTCATGCTCGTGATGGGCGTCGCCGTGATGGTCATGGTGGTGATCCACGCGGCCCAGGATCAGCGCGCACACGACGTTGACCGCCAGCCCCAGCACCGCCACCGCGATCGCCTCGCGGTAGGCGATGGCCTGCGGCGACAGCAGGCGCTCGATGGAGCCGACCACCATCAGGGCGGCCACGCCCAGCAGCATGATGGCGCTGGCAAAGCCGCCCAGCACCTCGATCTTCCAGGTGCCGAAGGCAAAGCGAGGGTCCTTGGCGTAGCGCCGCGCCGCCCCATAGGCCATTGCCGCGAGCCCAAGGGCCAGCGCATGCGAGCTCATGTGCCAGCCGTCCGCCAGCAGGGCCATCGAGTTGAACCACCAGCCAGCGCCGATTTCCACCAGCATGGTCGCGGCCGTGATCCACATCACCAGCCGCGTGCCGCGCTCGGCCGCGGCGTTGCCGGTGTTGAAGACGTGCTCGTGCTGCCAGTGGGAAAGGTCGTGGGTGTGCATCAGCCCATTTTGCCGTCGGGGCAAAAGCCCTAGCGCTCAGCTTCCGATCACGCCGCCGTCGTTTCTTGTGATGACGACGGTGGCCGAGCGCGGCCGGCCGGCGCCATCGGGCCAGCGCGAGATGGCCAGGGGCTGATCCGGATTGCTGCGCTCGTTGGCCGGTTCGCCCGGATGCTGGATGTTGATGAACACGGTACGCAGGTCGGGTGCGAAGGAAATGCCGGTCACCTCGCAGCCGGCCGGGCCGACCAGGAAGCGGCGGATCTCGCCCTGGATGGGGTCGCAGGCCAGCATCTGGTTGTTGGGCAGGTTGACGTAGTCGCCCTTGCCCAGGGTGGAGGTGGAGACGTCGGTCTGGATCCACAGCACGCCGCGGGCATCGACCATCAGGCCGTCGGGGCTGCCGAAGGTGTCGCCCTTGATGTTGCCCTGCGCCTCGTAGCGGCGCTGCTTGGGGTCGCCGGCCAGCACCAGGTGGTTCCAGGCGAACTTTGTGGCGTCCAGGTCACCGCTTTCCTTCCAGCGAATGATCTGGCCCATGGTGTTGCTGGCGCGCGGGTTGGCCGCGTCCATGAAGGGCTGGCCCTGGGCGCCGCGGTTGCTGTTGTTGGTGAGCGTGCAGTAGACCTCCTTGCTGATCGGGTCCACGGCGGTCCATTCGGGGCGGTCCATCTTGGTGGCGCCCAGGAGGTCGCTGGCCTGGCGCGCCTTGATCAGCACGTCGCCCTGATTGGCAAAGCCCTTGTCCTGGGTGAGCGGGCCCTTGCCCTGCACCAGCGGCAGCCACTCGCCGTTGCCGTCCACGTCGAAGCGCGCCACGTACAAGGTGCCGTGGTCCAGCAGCTCGCGGTTGGCGGCAGCGCCGCCGGCCTTCATCTTGTCCCGGCTGACGAATTTGTAGATGTACTCGAAGCGCGCGTCCTCACCCATGTAGACCACCGCGCGGCCGTCGGCCGTGAGCGCCGTGGCGGCGCCTTCGTGCGCGGCGCGGCCCAGGGCGCTGCGCTTGATGGGGGTGGACGCCGGGTCCTGCGGATCGATCTCCACCACCCAGCCGAAGCGGTTGGATTCGTTGGGGTGCCTGGCGACGTTGAAGCGCTCTTCGTGTTCGTGCCAGCGGTACTTGGCGCCGTTGCCCTTGCGAATGCCCCAGCGCTTCTGGTGCGCGTCCGGGTTGTCCACGCCCTCGAAGTAGTCCGCGAAGTTTTCTTCGCAAGTGAGGTAGGTGCCCCAGGGCGTCTGGCCGTTGGCGCAGTTGTTGAAGGTGCCCAGGATGCGCGTGCCGCTGGGGTCGGCAGCGGTCTTGAGCATGGCGTGTGCGGCGGCCGGGCCGCTCATCCGCATCGGCGTCGATGCGGTGATGCGGCGCGCGAAGCGGGACGGCGCGACCTGCTTCCAGTTGCTGCCACCTTCGCGCTGGATCTCGATCACCGAGACGCCGTGCGCGTTCATCGACTTGCGCACCTTCTCGGCCGTCCAGGTTTTCATGCCGTCGGTGTGCAGGAGGCCGTCGTCCACGTACTCGTGGTTCATTACCAGCAGGCCGCGCTCGGACGAAGCGCCTTCCGCCGCGAAGAAGGCCATGCCATCGTGGTGCATGCCGGCCTGCACGGCCTGGTCGTCGGCGCTGTTGCCGGCGTTGGCGGCAAAGGCCGGCATGCGGCCAGTCACGCCCACCGGATCGCCCCAGCGGTAGAGCACCCGGGCGGTGTAGCCATCGGGCACCACCACGGTGTCGCCGGCCGCCATCGGCACGCTCTTGAAGCCGATGCCACGGCCCATGGACGCGGCGCTTCCCCCTGCTGCGCCGGTGGCGCAACCTGCCAGCGGCCCGAACAGGCCGGCCATGGCGGTGGCGATGCCGCCGCGCACGAACAGGCGCCGGTTGGGGTCGGAGACGTCGTGGATGCTGGGGTTGGCGCTCCGGTTGGAGTCCTCCATCTGCTCGAATTCCTTGGCCATCGTGGGTGCTCGTTGCTTTGTGTCAGGGGTGCGACATCGTGCATGTGGGCCATGAAGCCCGCATGACAGCCCCGAGCGCCGGCCGGTCAGCGCTCGGCCGGCTTGCGCCAGACGCTGGCCAGCCAGGGCTGCTCTTCGCGCGGCAGGCCTTCGGGGCGGTAATAGTGTTCGAGCTCGACGAAGCCGGCGGCGCGCATGAAACCGCGCCAGGACGCCAGGTCGTGGAAGGCGCCATAGCGCTCGCCTTGCCAGCCTTCCTGGCCCTCGCCGCGCGGGTTGGAGCAGAACAGCACGCCGCCGGGCTTGAGCGCATCGCGCAGCTGGCCCAGCACGCGCGGCAGTTCCTGGCTGGGCACATGAAAGAGCGAGGCGTTGGCGAACACGCCGTCAAAGCGCGCCGGCGGCAGCTCGAGCGCCAGGAAGTTTTGTTCGAGCACCTCGCAGCCGCTGGCCTCGCGCGCCATCGCCGCCAGCGGCGGCGAACCTTCCAGGCCGGTCGGGTGGTGGCCCAGCCGCTGAAAGGCCAGCAGGTCGCGCCCCGGCCCGCAGCCGAAATCCAGGATCTCGAAGGGCGGCGTGCCCTCGATATGCCGCAGCAGCGCCGCGATGTTCTGGCCCACGTCGTGGTCCCAGGTGCGCTCGCGAAACAGCTGCGCATGCCGGTCGTAATGGGCCAGCGTGCCGGCGGCGATCTGAGTGAGGTCTTCGGGGGAGAGGGGCATGGCGCATTGATTCTAGGTAGGCAGCGCTGCGCTTGCGCTGGCGCCCGTTTGGCGCTCAGATCGCGGCAGCGAAACAAGGAGACCACACCATGAATGCATCGGTT
The DNA here is from genome assembly GCF_052871435.1 of Variovorax sp. LARHSF232. Lineage (NCBI taxonomy): Bacteria > Pseudomonadati > Pseudomonadota > Betaproteobacteria > Burkholderiales > Comamonadaceae > Variovorax > Variovorax sp. LARHSF232. The sequence continues at coordinate 164,332 of NZ_JBIXJS010000009.1, forward strand.
CCCGCTGGCGCGCAACCCCAGCGCTTCGTCATCAGCCACCACGACGAGGCCGCCTTCAAGACCGGCGGCCTGCGCGACTACTCGGCGTATCGCGACCTGGGCATTGCCGCCGCCAGCGGCGGGCTGGCGCAGGCGCACGTGATCCGCATGACGGCGCCGTTTCGGCCCGATCTGTCGGTCAAGCACCACCACGACGTGCAGTTCCAGATGGTCTATTGCCTCAAGGGCTGGTTCCAGACCGAGTTCGAAGGCGTCGGCGTGCAGCGGCTGGAGGCCGGGTCCTGCTGGCTGCAGCCGCCGGGCATCCGGCACACCGTGGTGGGCTGGTCCGACGATTGCGAGTTGCTCGAGATCCTCATGCCGGCCGAGCACGACACCGTCAACGATTCATAGCCGATTCCCGATTCACGCGGGCGTCACAGCGCCTTGCGAGCATCGCCGTCCATGCATGACAAAGACATGGCAATGCGCCGCATCCGCTGAATGCCGGCGGGCTTCTATCTGCTGATCGCCGGCCAGGCGATCTCCTCGCTGGCGGACAACGCGCTGCTGATCGTCGCCATCGCGCTGCTGCAGGAGCGCGGGCTGCCGGGATGGTGGGCGCCGCTGCTCAAGTTTGCCTTCACCCTGTCCTATGTGGTGCTGGCCCCCGTCATCGGGCCGCTGGCCGACGCCATGCCCAAGGCCCGGCTCATGACGGCCATGAACGCGGTCAAGCTGAGCGGCGTCGTGCTGCTGGTCGCCGGCGTGAATCCGCTCCTGGCCTTTGCGGTGGTGGGCTTCGGCGCCGCCGCCTACGCGCCCGCCAAGTACGGCCTCATCACCGAGATGGTGGGGCCGCGCCAGCTGGTGGCGGCCAACGGCTGGCTCGAGGTCTCGGTGGTCTGCGCGGCGCTGCTGGGCACCGTGCTGGGCGGTCTGCTGGTGGCGGACCTGCTGCGCCTGTCGGGCCTCAGCCTGCAGTTGCGCGATGCGCTGGCGCCTTATTCGATAGGCGCTGCCACCACGCTGTCGCTGTCCATGGTGGTACTGCTTGGCGCCTATCTGGCCGCGGCCTTGATGAACGCCCGCGTGCCCGACAGCGGGGCGCGCTACGCGCCGACCCGCATCCATGCGCTGGAGCTGCTGCGCGACTTCCGCGCTGCCGGCCGGACCTTGTGGCGTGACCGCGACGGCGGCCTGTCGCTCGCCGTGACCACCATCTTCTGGGGCGTGGGCGCCACCCTGCAGTTCGCCGTGCTCAAGTGGGCCACCGAGATCCTGGGCCTCCGCCTGGAGCGCGCCGCCTATCTGCAGGCGGCGGTGGCGGTGGGCGTGATCCTGGGCGCCGGCGTGGCCGGGCGCCATGTGTCGCTCAGCCGGGCCAAGCGCGTGCTGCCGGCCGGGGTGCTGCTGGGCCTTTTCATGCCGGTGGTCGCGTCCACCGATTCGCTGTGGCTGGCGGTGCTGCTGCTGGCGCTGGTCGGCGTCGTGGGCGGCATCCTGGTGGTGCCGCTCAATGCCTTGCTGCAACACCGCGGCTATACCTTGCTGAGCGCCGGCCGCTCGATCGCGGTGCAGGGCTTCAACGAGAACCTCAGCGTGCTGATGATGCTGGCGGGCTACGCGGCCCTGGTGGCCATCGACGTGCCCATCGTGCCGCTGATGTGGGGCTTCGGCCTGATGGTGGCGTCGGCCATCGCGCTGCTGATGTGGCGCGAGCACGGCGTGCAGCAGCGGCTGGGCCCGAGCCAGGACAGCCAGCTGACGACGCTGCGCTGAGCTTGCTTGCGGCGCCGCGTTCCTCGTGCGGCATGGCGCAGAATCCGGCCCGTGAAACGAAGCAAGGGACATCACAGCGTCTATGTCGTGGAGCTGGACGACCGTGTCTGGAACCACGCGCGTTTTCGGCGCGCCAATCCCGATTGGCAGCTGGGCCGTCCTTTCGTCTATGTCGGCATGACCGGGCTCGACCCCGACCTGCGTTTCGACAAGCACAAGGCCGGCATCCAGGCCAGCTCTTTCGTCACCGCGTACGGATTGCGCCTGCTTCCCGAGCTGTATGAGCGCTTCAACCCGATGGGCTACGAGGCGGCGCGGCAGATGGAAGTGGAGCTGGGCATTGCGCTGCGGCGCAGGGGCTATGGGGTGTGGCAGGGGTGACGCGCCGGCCGGACCGCAGGGGAGTCTTCTTGGCAATGAGCGTCCTGAAAGGAGTGCTTCTCGATGCCTGAATGGATGGGTGCGCGCTGCGCAGTGATCGCCGCTGCGGCAGCACTGCTGATGTGCGGCGCGCGTGCCGACGACATGCAGCCGGCGCCGGCACCGGTCTACACGCGAGCCGAAGTGCGGTCCTTCTTCGAGGAGCCCGGCGGCAAGACCTATGTTCGGTTGAAGCTGCTCCCCCGGTACAAGATCCCGTTTTCGACTCAAAACTTCCTGGTGACCGATCGTTCGATGCTGGTCGGTATCCAGGAGGGTGCGTCGGTCCGGTTCACGGCGAAGCATCTGGCGGGGGAGAACACCCTGACTTCGATTCAGCTGGCCGAGCCCTGCGTGCGCTTTCAGAAGTGCGAGTGAACCGGGCAGGCGTCCACCGCGCAAGCCCTGATCGATCGAACCAGCGCACCTGGCGATAGACGCCAATCACATCGGCCGTCAATGCGCCTGATCCTGATACCCCAGCACCGTGCTGATCGCCGCGGCTTCTTGTCGCACGGCCTTGGCGATCGGTCCTTCGACCGCGGCATCGAAGCCGCCCGTGGCACCCAGGGCGGTCAGCACGGCGCAGACCCGGCCCGTGTGGTCGTGCATTGGAGCCGATACAGCGCTGATGCCGCGCAGGTTGGTGTCGCGCACCGATGCGCAACCGGCCTTGCGCACGGCCTTGCGAAGCGACTCGATGGGCTCCTTGGCTGCAAGAGAGGCCCGCTGCTCCTGCGAGGCATTGGCGAGCTCGTCCTCGGCCATCGCCTGCACCGCACGCTCGTCCAGATAAGCGAAGAAGGCGCGGCCGGTTGCCGACCAGAGCAGAGGCAGCACCGAACCGACCCTCACGTTCACGGTGACGGGCAACCCAGGCTCCTCGAAGCGCACGATGGTCGGCCCCTTGTTGCCCATCACTGCGATGAAGCAGGTCACTTCCAGCGATTCGCGCAAACGTACCAGTGCAGGCTCCGCAGCCCGGATGGGGTCGGCCTGGCGCATCGCCGCCATGCCGATGCGGATGGCCTCGGGCCCGAGGAAGTACTGCTGCGTGCCTGCATCCTGCGACACCAGCCCCTCTTCGGCCAGGCTGGCCAGATAGCGGTGCACCTTGGCCGGCGCTTCCTGCACGTGTGCCGACAGGGCCGTCAGGGTCGCACGACCTGCCAGGTCGGCCAGACCCTTGAGGACTGCCATGCCGGTTTCTGCGGCTTGCACGCGCTGGCGGCGCTCTCTCGGGCGGTCGGCAGATGGAAGGGAAGGGGGATCGTGAGGCATGCGGGGTGAAGGAGTCAGGCGGTGGATTGTCAGGGTTAGTCTGGAGCTGGTGATTACGCTATGCGGATAACAATTACGCAATAGATGAACACCCGCCCCCGCGAAGGATCCATATGAAGAAGCTGATTGCCAGTTGCCTGATCGTCATTCCGCTCGTTGCGCCATTCGCCGCCCAGGCTCAGGCCTGGCCGTCCAAGCCGGTTCGCTGGCTGGTGCCCTATCCCGCCGGCGGGGGCTCGGATTTCCTGGCCCGCACCATCGGGCAGCAGCTGTCCGCGCAGATCGGACAGCCCGTGCTGGTGGACAACAAGCCCGGCGGAAATACGGCCATCGCCGCGTCCGACCTGGTGCGCTCGGCAGCCGACGGGTACACCGTGCTGTCGGCGGACAACGGCACGCTGGTGTTCAACCCGGTCCTTTACAAGAGCCTGAGCTACAGCCCGACCAAGGACCTGGCGCCGGTCACGCTGATGGGCCGGTTCCCCATGATCCTGGTCGTGAGCCCGAGCGTGACAGCCAAGGACGCCAAGGAGTTCATCGCCCAGGCCAAGGCCAAGGCGGATGGCATCAACTACGCGTCCGCGGGTGCCGGAAGCCCGCATCACCTGGCCATGGAACTGCTCAAGACCGAGGCGGGCCTGAAGATGATTCACGCCCCGTACCGAGGTGCCGCGCCGGCCCTGGCCGATGTCGCGGGCGGGCAGGTGCCGGCGATGATGGTCGACCTGGCCGCAGGCGCGGGCTTCATCAAGGGCGGGAAGGTGCGACCGCTGGCGGTCGCCAGTGCCAAGCGCCTGCCCCAATTGCCCGATGTCCCGACCTTCGCGGAGCTGGGATTCAAGAACGTGGAAGCGGCCGCGCTGGTGGGCATGGTGGTGCCAGCTGCCACGCCCGCCGACGTGGTGGCCGCCCTCAACAAGCAGGTGGTCGCAGCCATCCATGCGCCCGATGTCCACAAGAAGCTGATCGACTTCGGTGTGGAACCGGTGGGCAATACGCCGGCACAGTTCGCCGAACTTCTCAAGAGCGAAAGCACACGCTGGCACAAGCTCATTCGCGAGCTGAACATCACCCTGGACTGATCCGTCTCAACTGCCGCTGCGTGGCGGCCGGCCCTGGCGCAAGCCAGGGCCCTCTTGTCCTTCGGAGCCCGATCATGAACCCTGCTTCCTCCCCGACCGCGACCCCTGGCGCCTGTCCCTTCGCGCACGGTGCGCCGCAAGCGCCGCGCTCGCCCACCGGATGCCCGGTGAGCCACAAGGCGGGCGAATTCGATCCATTCAGCGATGGGTACCAGCAAGACCCGCCCGAGTACGTGCGCTGGGCACGCGAGCAGGAGCCCGTCTTCTACAGCCCCCAGCTGGGCTATTGGGTCGTCACGCGCTACGACGACATCAAGGCCATCTTTCGCGACAACCTCACCTTCAGTCCTTCCATTGCGCTGGAGAAGATCACCCCGACGGGACCCGAGGCCAACGCGGTGCTGGCCAGCTACGGCTTTGCGCTCAATCGCACACTCGTCAACGAAGACGAGCCGGCCCACATGCCTCGCCGGCGGGTGCTCATGGAGCCGTTCACGCCGGAGCACCTCATGCAGCACGAGCCACTGGTGCGCGAGCTGGCCCGGGAATACGTCGACCGCTTCATCGACGAAGGCCGCGCCGATCTGGTGGACCAGATGCTGTGGGAGGTTCCGCTCACCGTGGCCTTGCACTTCCTGGGCGTGCCCGAGGAAGACATGGACACGCTGCGCAAGTACAGCATTGCGCATACGGTGAACACCTGGGGCCGTCCCAAGCCGGAGGAGCAGGTGGAGGTGGCCCACGCGGTGGGCAACTTCTGGCAGTTCGCCGGCAAGGTGCTGGAGAAGATGCGCCAGGACCCGGACGCGCCCGGCTGGATGCAGTACGGCATCCGCAAGCAGAAGGAATTCCCGGACGTGGTGACCGACTCCTATCTGCACTCGATGATGATGGCCGGCATCGTGGCTGCGCACGAAACCACCGCCAACGCAACGGCCAATGCAATGAAGCTGCTGCTGCAGCATCCATCCGCATGGCGCGACATCTGCGAGGACCCCGCGCTCATTCCCAACGCAGTGGAGGAGTGCCTGCGGCACAACGGATCGGTGGCCGCATGGCGGCGGCTGGCGACCAAGGATGTCACCGTGGGTGGCATCGACATTCCGGCCGGGAGCAAGCTGCTGATCGTCACCTCGTCGGCCAATCATGATGAAGCGCGCTTCGCCGACGCCGACCTGTTCGACATCCGGCGCGACAACGCCAGCGACCACCTCACCTTCGGCTACGGCTCGCACCAGTGCATGGGCAAGAACCTGGCGCGCATGGAGATGCAGGTGTTCCTGGAAGAGTTCACCCGGCGCCTGCCCCATATGGCGCTGTCCGAGCAGCGCTTCAGCTACGTGCCCAACACGTCCTTCCGCGGGCCCGAGCACCTGTGGGTGCAGTGGGATCCGGCGCAGAACCCGGAGCGCCGCGATCCTTCGCTGCGAACCGCCGCACGCACCGGCGTGCGCATCGGCGAGCCGTCGGCCCATGCCATCACGCGCCCCGTGGTGGTCGAGCGTGCGACCCGGGTTGCGAAAGACATCGTTCGCCTTCGGCTCGCGGCGCCAGACGGCCGGCCGATGCCGCGCTGGTCGCCTGGCTCGCACATCGACGTGGAGTGCGGCGACACCGGACTGTCGCGCCAGTACTCGCTGTGCGGCGATCCCGAAGACGCCGCGGCGCTTGAAATCGCGGTACTGCATGACCCGCACAGCAGGGGAGGGTCGACCTGGGTGCATGGCAACGTGAAGGCGGGCGATCGGCTGCGCATCCGCGGGCCGCGCAACCACTTTCGGCTGGATGAAGGCGCCCGCCGGCTCATCTTCGTCGCGGGCGGCATCGGGATCACGCCCATCGCCGCCATGGCGCGCCACGCCCGTGCTCTGGGCATCGACTACGCGTTGCACTACTGCGGGCGGCATCGGGCCGCCATGGCCTTGGTGGACGAACTGAGTGTTCTGCATGGCGACAAGCTCAAGCTGCATGTCAGCGGCGAGGGTTCGCGGCTCGACCTGGCGGCCCTGCTGTCAACGCCCGAAGAAGGTGTGCAGGTCTACGCATGCGGACCGCTGCGGATGCTCGAAGCGCTGGAAGAGGCCTGTGCCCATTGGCCCGAAGACGCGTTGAAGGTGGAGCATTTCGAATCCACGCTCGGGACGCTGGATCCGGCCAAGGAGCATGCCTTCGAGGTGGAACTGAAGGACTCCGGACTCACGCTGCCAGTGCGGGCGGATCAGACACTGCTCTGCGCGCTGCGCGCCGCCAACATCGACGTGCAGAGCGACTGCGAAGAAGGCTTGTGCGGTTCGTGCGAGGTGCACGTCATCTCGGGCGATGTCGATCATCGCGACATGGTCCTGACCCGCTCCGAACGGGAAGCGGGCCAGCGCATGATGAGTTGCTGCTCGCGTGCTCGCGGGCAGCGTCTTGTGCTGGAGCTGTAACGGCGGAGGCGTTTCGCATGTACATCGAACAAGGCGGAGAAGGTCCTGACCTTCTCGTGATGCTGCATGGTCTGGGTGCGACAGCGGCGGTCTGGTCGCCGATGCGCGAGCAGGCCAGCGAGCGCTGGCGCGGCCGCTGGCTCGCCATGGACCTGCCGGGCCATGGGGAATCCGGCCCCCAGGACTCCTATGCGATCGGGCAGTACGCGGCCAGCGTCGCGCGCTCGATGCTGTCGCACGTCGATCCTGTGGGCCGGCTCGTGGTGCTTGGTCATTCACTCGGCGGGGTGATCGCCCTTGCGCTTGCCACGGGCTGGTTCGGCGTGGCGCCGCATCGGGTCTTCGGCATGGGCATCAAGGTCGCGTGGAGCGATGACGAGCTGCAGCGCATGGAGAAGATGGCGGCCCAGCCGGCCAGGTACTTCGCCACGCAGGCAGAGGCGCTGGACCGCTACCTGAAGGTCTCGGGACTGGCCGGCATCGCCGGCGCCGAGTCGCCGGTGGCGATGCGCGCAATTGCGCAGGACGCACAGGGCTGGCGACTGGCCATGGACCCTCGCGCCTTTGGCGTTGGCAAGCCGCCTGTTGCAGAACTGATGGCGCTGGCCCGGTGCTCCGTGCATCTGGGCCGCGCGGGCGCCGACGCGCTGGTGACGCGCGAGCAGCTTCGCGCCGTCGACCCGCGGGCCGACGACCTCGGCCCGCATGGCCACAACGTGATGGTCGAGGCGCCCACGCAGGTCTGGGACTGGATGGACGCGCATTCGAAGTAGGGGCATTCCGCGCCTCTTGGCGATGCCGCGATGTCGGCCATCGCGCGCCGCGACGTGCAACGGGCGCCCATCCAGCGCGTGCACCCGCTGGCCGGCGAACACCGCGCCCGCCAGCTTGGGCCGGCGGCTATTCGCCCCTGATGCCGACCTGCTTCACGACTGCGTCCCAGCGCGTCATTTCCTTGTCGATGAAGGCCGCGAATTCCGCCGGGCTGGTGCCCATGGCCTGCAGGCCCAGCCCGGCAAGCTTCTGGTTCACGGCCGGTTCGGCCAGGATCGCCTTCACCTCGCTGGCCAGCCGCTCGACGATGGGCTGCGGCGTCGCGGCCGGCACCATGAAGCCGAACCATCCGTAGCCGATGACATTGGCAAAGCCCTGCTCGCGCAGCGTCGGTGCCGAGGGATAGATGGGCGATCGCTGCTCTGAGGCCACGCCCAGCACGCGCAATTTGCCGCTCTGGATGTGCGGCAGCGCGGTGGTGATGGCGGTGAGCGTGGCGTCGACCCGCCCCGCCAGCAGTTCCGTGTAGGCCGTGGCGTCGCCGCGAAAGTGCACGTTCAGTCCCTTGACGCCGGCTTCCTTGAAGAACAGCTCGCCCGCCAGGTGCGGGCCCGAGCCGCTGCCCGGCGACGCGAAGGTCAGGCCGCGCTCCTTGTTGGCCTTGCCGTAGGCCACCAGGTCGGCCGGCGTCTTGAAGGGTGAGTCGGCATTGACGATGAGGAACACCGGCGCCACCACCGCCAGGCTGACGGCGCGCAGGTCCTTGCGCGGGTCGTAGCTGAGCTTGCCGTACAGGCTCTCGACCACCGCGTAGGGCGCTGCCGCGTACAGCATCGTGTAGCCGTCGGGCGTGGCGCGGGCGACCAGCTCGTTGCCCACTCGGGTGCCCGCGCCCGGCTTGTTCTCCACCACGAAAGGGTGGCCCAGGCGCTTGCCCAGTTGCTCTGCCAGGATGCGCGCCGAGGTGTCGTTGGAGCCGCCCGCGCCATAGGGCGAGACCAGGCGCACCGGCCTGTCGGGCCAGGCCCGTGCGGCTTGCGCATGGGCCATGCCATGGCCGGCGAGCAGCGTCGCCGAAGCCCAGGCCCCGGTGCCGAGCAGGAATCTGCGGCGTGTGGATTCGTTCATGTGGCTTGTCTCCGTTGTAGTCGTGTCTTGGGCTTTTGGGCTCAGGCGTCCAGCCGAACCAGCGCCGGATAGGCGAAACGAAATTCCAGGTGCGCCGCGCGCGGCTGGTACAGGCGCAGCGTCAGGTAGAAGGGCTCGGGCGGCGCCGGCAGCCAGTTGGCCCGGTCCTGCGCGGCGGCCGGTTCGGCATGGGCGATGGCAATGCGCAGCCCGCCGTCGGCGTCCCATTGCAGGCCGGGCGTGCGGTCGCCGATCGAGTAGCGCTTGATGGCGTTGTCCACCAGCAGGCAATCGGACTTTCGGTACATCGTGATCGACCAGAAGGCGTCCACCTGCGGCCCGGCGCCCGGCGGGAAGTACAGCGTGCAGCGATGCCGGCCGTCCAGCGGACGGCCCCGGTCGTCCACCTCGGCCACGGGGTACATCGCCTCGTCGATGCCGAGCGCGCCGATCAGGTTGCGCGCCACGCGGGCGCGCAGCGTGAACTCGCGGCCCCAGCCGGTGCGGATGGCCACCGGCACGCTCCAGCCACCGCCTGCATCGGAGGGCTGCGCCTGCTGGCGCAGCGCCTGGCACACCGCGGCCAGTGCCGCCTGCAATGGCGCATCGCCTTCGCGCGAGGCCTGGTGCCACAGCGCTGCCGTGTCCTCGTCGGCCGGCGGCGCTGGATTGCGCGCCCAGGTGGCATCGACCACGGCGCGGTAGGCGCCCGCAACGGGCGTGTCGGTCTTGCGGCCGTCCATCGCGCAGTCGGCCACGCATGCGGCCGGCAACAGATCGCTTGCGCGCAGGATGGTGAACTGCCGCTGGAGCTGCGCCACCCGGGCCAGATCGGACGCATCGTCGTCCACCAGGATGCGGCCGATGATCCAGACGTCCGCGCCCGGTGCGGCGATGCACACCATGCCGGCCGGAAGGTCGCCACGCCACTGCGGGCCGTACACGAACAGGCGCTGCGCACGGTTGCCGGTCGTGCGGCGCCCGGCATAGGCGAAGGGATTGGTCCACATGTCCAGAAAACCCAGCGTCCAGTAGCGCTCGCCCATGTCGGGCACCTCGATCACCAGCGGCCCCTCCGCGAGGTCGAGCCAGGCGTTGGTGTAGAGCGTGTCGTTGTTGGGCGTGACCACCTCGCGGTCCTGCGGCGTGAGCAGGCGCTTGGAGTGCGTGAAGGTGTTGAGCCAGCGCAGGCGCGAATCCGCATCGGGCCCGGCGAAGCCATGCAGCGGATGCCGGCGCGGCGCGGTGGCGGCGCGCATGCGCGCCATCTCGAACAAGGGCAGGGTGCGCAGCACCGCTTCGCGCGCCGTCATGCCGTGCGCTCCAGCTTGGGCATGCGGTAGGTACCGTTCAGGAAGTCGGGTTGCGGGTGATACACGCGCAGGATCAGGTAGAAGGCGCCGCGCGGCGCGGGCAGCCAGTTCTCTTGTGGCCCCGGCGGGCTCTGGCGCGACACGTGGAGCGTGAGGCTGCCGTCGGCGTTGCGCTCCAGCGGGCTGCGGTTGCCCAGCGCATGGCGTCCGATTGCGTTGGGCGCAAAGTAGCGGTCGGCGCCGTAGAGCGAGATGGACCAGAAGGCGCCGGCCGGGATCTTGCCGCCATCCTCGAAATGCAGGCGGTACAGGCGCTCGCCGTCCAGCCCTTCGCCTTGGTCGTCGTAATCGGTGGTGGCGTAGATCGCCTCGTCGCCGGCCAGCGCGCCCAGGCCCTTCCAGGCGGTGGCGGCGCGCAGCAGCAGATCGTCGCCGTAGCGGCCCAGGCGCGTCGAGAAACGCCAGGGTGCCTTCGACGCAGGGCGCGAGGCGCCGTCGATGATCTTCATCGCGCTGGCGTAGGCGCTGCGCAAGCCCTCCAGCGTGGCGGGTCGCAGGTCGCCCAGCTGGCCGCTGGCGTCCAGCGGCACATGCGCACCCCGCAGCAGGTCGAAGACGCCCTGCTGCGAGGCGGGCGGCGCAAAGTCGTGCAGCGCGCGCGCCAGGTTGGCGAAGAAGCAGAGCGCGGGATCGTCGCCGGGGGCCTGCCACTGCGCCACGCTGGCGGGCGGGGCGGGCGTCTGTGGCCCATCGATGGAAAAACCGGCTTGAAAGCGCCGTGCCGCGTCCACGTCCGCGTCGCCGTCCACCAGCACGCGCCCAAGCACCCAGACCAGCGCGGTGGGGCAGCGGATGGCGGTGGTGCCCGCCGGCGCGGCCTGGGATTCGCCGGGCCCGAGCAGGGCGAAGCGGCCGCCTTGCTGCGGCACGTTGCGGGTGCCGATGTTGTGGAAGTTATTGGTGTAGGTGTCGAGCAGCTGCAGCACGAAGTAGCGGCCGGTCTGTGGCGGCACCGTGACCACCACCGGGCCCTGGCGCAGATCGACCCAGGCGTTGCTGTAGAGCAGGTCGTTGGCGGGGGTGACGATGTCGCGGTCGCTATCGGTCCAGCGCTCGGCGCTGTGGCCGAAGTGATTGAAGGGCGCCCGCCCGTAGGCCGGCGCACCCGGTGTGGTCTGCACATGGCAGGTGCGCACGGATTCGAGAAGCGGGTAGCCGGCGACCACCGCCGGCACGGCGCAATGCGCGACCCAGGCGGCCTGGGGTGAGCTGAATTCGGTGCTGAGGAATGCGTTGTTCATGGATGTCTTGTCTCGTTGTCGATCTGCGTTCAGTCGGCCTTGGCGCCGCTGGCCTGCACCACGCGGGCCCAGGTTGCGATGTCCTCGTGCCATTGCTTGTCGAAGGCCTCGCGCGAGATGGGGTCGGCTTCCATGCCCAGGCTCTTTACCTTCTCGATCAGTTCGGGCCGCTTCACCGCGCGATCGGTGGCCTGCGCCAGTTGGCGCGTGGTTTCGGCCGGCAGGCGTGCCGGCGCGAACAGGGCAAACCAGCTTTCGGTATCGAAGGGGATGCGGCCCTCGGCCAGCGTCGGCACCTGCGGCAGCGCCGACGAGCGCTTGCGCCCGGTCACCGCCAGCGCCTTGATGCGGCCAGCGCGCAAGAGCGGCAGCGCGCCGGCCACGTCGGCCATCGCCACCTGGACCTGGCCGCCCGCGACGTCCTGCAGCAGCGGCGCCACGCCCTTGTAGGGCACGTGCACCGTCTCGATGCCGGTGGCCAGGCGCAGGCTTTCCATGGCCAGGTGGCCGCCCGAGCCGTTGCCCCAGGAGCCGTAGATCAGTGGCTCGCGGCTGCGCCTGGCCAGCTGCACCATCTCCGGCGCGCTGTTCGCGGCATAGGCGGGATTGGCCACCAGCACATTGCCGCCGTGGGCCAGGCGGGCGATGGCGGTGAAGTCGTCCGGGCGGTACTTCAGGTTCTTGAAAAGCGCCGGCGCGATCGCGTGGGTGGCGCTGATGCCCAGCACCAGCGTATGGCCGTCCGGCGCGCTGCGGGCCACCTGCGCGCTGCCCAGGGTGCCGGTGGCGCCGGGCACGTTGTCGACCAGCACGGTGGCGTTCAGTTCCTGCCCCAGGGCCTGCGCCAGCAGCCGGCCCATCACGTCGGTGCCGCCGCCCGCCGGAAAGGGCACGACCAGGCGGATCGGCTTGTCGCCGAAGGCGGCGCGGGCCAGCGGCCAGTGGGAAGTGGCCAGCAGCGAGGCGCCGGCCTGCAGCAGCAGGGCGCGGCGGCGTCGGGATGCATTCATCCTGTTGTCTCCAGTTTTTTTTTGAGAATCGGATCAGGCGAAGTTCACCACCGCATCCGCGGCGGCAATGCCGTCGGCAGTCACCATCAAGGGGTTGATTTCCATCGTGCCCAGGCGCGGGCCGAGGGATGCGGCCAGCGCGGCAAAGCGCAGCACCACGTCGACCAGCGCATCGGCATCGCCATGCGGCCGGCCGCGCCAGCCGCCCAGCAGCTTCAGCACGCCCAGCGCGGCCAGTTGCGCGCGCACGCGGGCAGCGGTGGTGGGGGCGGTGAGCACGGCGGTGCGCGGGTTCAGTTCCACTTGCACGCCGCCCAGGCCCAGCACGATGACGGTGCCGAACACCGGATCGTGCCGCGCGCCCAGCACCAGCTCGGCCAGCGGCGACAGCTTGCGGGCGACCAGCACGCCCTGCCGGCGCGCCTGCGGTGCCAGGCGCGCCACGTCGGCCAGGATGCCGTCGTAGGCCTCGCGCACTTCGGCCTCGCTGCGCAGCCCGACGCGCACGCCGCCGACGTCGCTCTTGTGCAGCAGATCGGCCGAGACGATCTTCAGCACCGCCTGTCCGCCCAGCGCCTGCCATGCGGCCACGGCTTCGTCTGGCGACTGCGCCAGCCGGTGCGGCGCTGCAGGGACGCCGTGCCGCTGCAGGAAGGCCAGGGCCTCGACCTCGTTGAGCACGGCCGGCGCCACGTCGAGCGGCGCCGGCACGTGCACGGATTCGGCATGGTGCGCAGCCCACTGCGCCTTGGCGGCCAGCACCTCCACGGCATGCGTCGGCTCTTCGAAGACCAGGCAGCCCGCCTGCAGCAGCGCCTGTTTCGTCGCCGCGTCGGCGATGCCGCACAGGGCCATCGGCACATCCGGCGCGGCGGCGACGGCGTCTTGCACCATCGCCACGATCTGCGGCGCCAGCACGGGCGAGGCGAGGGCGGCCGCCACGAAGATCGCCAGCGCGTCGTAGGCGCCGCTGGTGGCGGCGCCGCTGGCCGCCAGGCCCAGCACCGGCAGGTCGGACGTCACCTGGCCGGTGACGTCGATCGGGTTCTGCGTGGCGCAAAAGGGAATGCGTTCGCGCAGCGGCGCGGCCACCGCGTCGGGCAGCTCGGGCAGGGCGAGGCCGAGATCCGATGCGCTGTCGGCCATCAGCGTGCCGACACCGCCCGACACGGTGACGATGCCCAGGCGCCGCCCGGCCGGCGCGCGGCCGACGGCGAAGGCCTGGCCAAGCCGGAACATCTCGTCCACCGTGCGCGCGCGGATCGCGCCGGTGGCATCGAACACCGCCTGGTAGACCGCGTCCTCGCCGGACAGGCTGGCGGTGTGCGACATAGCGGCGCGCGCGCCGGCCTCGGTGCGGCCCACCTTGGTCACGATCACCGGCTTGCCGGCGGCGCGGGCCTTGGCCAGCGCACGCTGCAGCGCAGCGCCGTCGCGGGCGCCCTCGATGTAGGCGAGGATGACGCGCGTGTCCGCGTCGTCCGCCAGCCAGTCGATCACGTCGGCCACCGACAGCGCCGCCTCGTTGCCGGTGGTGACCCAGTGGCTCAGCCCGAGGCCGCCCTTGCGGGCCAGCGAAAAGGCGTAGGCCCCGAAGGCGCCGCTCTGGCTCACGATGGCCACCTGGCCGGCCTGCGGAACGCCGGCCAGCGGCGCCGGCGAGAAAGTGGCGAAGAGCTTGTGGCGGATGTTCATCACGCCCAGGCAGTTGGGACCCAGCAGCGCCAGGCCGGCAGCGCGTGCGCGTTCGGCCATGCGCGCCTGCGTTGCCGCGCCGGCCTCGCCCATCTCGGCAAAGCCCGAGCTCAGCACCACCGCGGCGCGCGTGCCCTTGGCAATGAGTTGATCCATCGCCGCCTCCACGCCGGCGGCCGGTAGGGCAACGATGGCCAGGTCGGGCGGCACGGGCAGATCGGCCACCGATGCATAGGCCGGCAGCGCCTGCACCTCGGCCGCGCTCGGGTTCACCGGGTAGATGGCGCCGGCATAGCCCAGGCGTTGCAGCAGCTGCACCGGCATGCCGCCCACCTTCTGCGGGTTCTGCGAGGCGCCGATGACGGCGACGCTGCGCGGGGAGAAAAGCGCGTCCAGTTGCATGAAGAGCCTTGTCGGAAAAGAAAGAAGAAGCGGCTTGGCGTCAACCGATACCGGCATTGCGCTCGCACTGGCGCACCAGCTCCACCAGGCGCGGGCCGACGCGGCCGACCAGCTCCTTGGCGTCGATCTGGCTGCCCGGCACGGCGCAGTTGAAGAGCAGTTCGCGCGTGCCCTGGCGCAGGCGCGAAGCCAGCGCCACGCCCTGCACACCCAGGCCGGCATCGCCGAAGTTGATGGCGAAGCCGTGCCGTGCCTGCAGCTCGAGCGATTCCTTGATGCCGGCCGCGCAGCGCGCCATCTCGTCGGGCCGCTCGGCCTTCAGCTGGCGCAGCACTGCGTTGCGCGCCTTGTCGCCCAGCGAGTACAGCCAGGCGCGCCCCATTGCGGTGGTGGCGACGCCGCGCAGTGCGCCGACGTCGGGCCGCGCCAGCGTGCCGCGCTTGTAGGCGCAGGTCTCGACGTACACCAGGTCCAGCCCCATCGCCACGCCGATGGAGGCGGCGCCGCGCACCTGGTCGGCCAGCGCCTGCAGCATCGGCCGCGCCTGGGCACGCAAGGGAATGGAGACGATGTAGGGGTAGCCCAACGCCACCGCAGCCGGGCCGATGAAGTAGCGGTCGATGCGCTCGTCGCGGTCCAGGTAGCCCATCTGCAGGAGCGTGCGGCACAGCCGCGACACGGTGGACCGCGGCAGCCCCAGCAGCTGTGCCAGCTCGCTGTTGGCGTAGGGACGCGGATCGCGCAGGAAGGTCTCCAGGATCATCATTCCCTTGGCCAGCGTCCCCGCGAAGTTGGGATCGCCATTGCGAAGGGATGCGACATCGGACTGATGCTGGAGCCGGTGAACCATGCGTTCACTCTAGGGCTCGGTCTGCCGTTCTCAAAACGGCATTCCATTATTCGGAACTGTCGTGCGCGTTCAGGCGGTGTCGTGGAGCATCGCGACGTCGGCCAAGTCCTCCGCGGAACTGGGCCGCACCACCCGCGCAACCTCGTGGCCGTCTTGCAGGAAGACCAGCGTCGGCCACAGCTTGATCCTGAAGGAACGCCCGAGCGGGCGGCCGGGACCGTCTTCGATCCGCAGGTGCTTCAGCGCCCGGCCCGCCAACGCCGAGCCGATGAGAGCCTGGGCGTTCTGGCAGATGGGGCACCAGGTGGCGCCGAACTCCAGCACGGTGAGTCCCTGGGTGGCGTCGACCTCGGCGCGGGTGAGGTCGGCATTCGCATATTCGGCAGCGCTCATTGCTTGGCCCTTTTCTCGATGCTCGACCTTAGCACCCGGAAATTCGGCCCGCACGCCAGCGGGAAAGCGTCTTCGATGTAGGCCGAGCGGCAGCGCAGGCGCGGCGACAGCGCATCGACGCATGCTTGCCAATAAGAATCATTCGCATTTAAAATGAGGCTTCGATGTGGCCATTTTTCATGGCACCGCGCTTCGGAACCCTCCATGCAGCACGCAACGCAAGACCTCGAGCAACTGAGCCGCGAGCACGGCGCGCTGATGCGCGACTACGGGCGCGTGCAATCGCGTTGCAGCGATCAGATGCGCGCGCAGGCGCGGGAAATCGAGCGCCTGCACGCGCAGGTGATGCGCCTTCGTGCGCATGTCATCGTGTGCGCCACCGAGCGGGCCTGGGCGAACGAGGACAGCGACCCGCAAGCCCTGGCGCAGAGCCTGCGCGCCGCCGACCTGGTGATCTGCCAGACCGGCTGCCTGAGCCACGGCGCCTACTGGCGCGTGCAGGACCACTGCAGGCGCACGGGCAAGACCTGCGTCCTGGTGGAGCAACCGGAGGCGCTGCGCATCGTGCGCATCCACGGCATCGCCACCTTGCAGGACGAGACGCCATGAAGACCCAAGAGATGCAGCAAGTTTCTTCGCTGCCAGCGCCGCGCCGCGTCCTGGCCGGGCGCCAATGGCTGGGCCTGACCATCGCAGGGGCGGGCGGCCTGGTCCTGCTTGCGCGGCTCTGGGGCTTCGTGCAGACGAACCCCGTCATCGCCAGCGCGCTGCTGGGAGGATCGGCCGCGGCCCTGGCAACGGCCCTGGGCACCTTGCCGGCGCTGTTCTCGCAGCGCCTTTCCGATCGTGTGCAAGACACCTTGTTCGGCTTCGGTGCCGGCGTGATGCTGGCCGCCAGCGCCTTCTCGCTGGTGATCCCGGGCCTGGCCGCCGCGCGCGAAGCCGGCGCCTTGGGCGGCGGCGCGTGGGCGGCCGGCGGCGTGGTGGGCGCGGCCATCCTGCTGGGCGCCTTCGCCCTGCTGGCGCTGGACCGGCTGCTGCCGCACGAGCACTTCATCAAGGGCCGCGAAGGGGCTGCGGCACGCAAGCTGCGCCGCACCTGGCTGTTCGTGATCGCGATTGCGCTGCACAACCTTCCCGAAGGACTGGCGATCGGCGTAGGCTACGCGGGCAACGACGGCTTGCGTGCCAATGCGCTGGCCATGGGCATCGCCATCCAGGACGTGCCCGAAGGACTGGTGGTGGCGGCCGCATTGCTGACGGCCGGCTATCGGCGCGCCTTCGCGGTCGGCCTGGGCATTGCCTCGGGCCTGGTGGAGCCCATCGGCGCCGTGCTGGGCGCTGCCATCATCAGCAACGCGGCAGCGCTGCTGCCCTGGGGGCTGGGCTTCGCCGCGGGGGCCATGCTCTTCGTGATCAGCCACGAGATCATTCCCGAGTCGCATCGCAAGGGCCACGAGGCCTTTGCCACGGCGGGCCTGATGCTGGGCTTCGTGCTGATGATGGTGCTGGATACGGCGCTGGGTTGATTCAGGCGCGCGCTCGGCTTTTCAGGGCTCGGGCCGCATCCAAAGCCAGATCGCGACCACCGCCATCAGGAGCGGTCCTGCGATCTTCAGGGCTGCCGGCACGTGGCTGAAGAAGAGAACGCCCGAGCTGATGGTCATCATCAGCAGCGCAGCCCATTTCGCCTGGCGCGGCACCGCGCCTTGCTGGCGCCACTGCCGGATGTGCTCGCCATAGCGGGGGTGCCCCAAGAGCCATTGTTCCAGCGCAGGCCAGCCGCGGCTACCCGCCCACGCGGCAGCGATCAGGAAGGGAACGGTCGGCAGAACCGGAAGAACGACGCCAAGAAGGCCGAGGCCGACGAGCACCAGAGCCAGCACCCGCCAGAGCAGCCTTGCGATGTGCCCATCGAGCCGCATCAGCGAGGCAGTCGCCGGGACCGTGTGGCCCAGAGCATCGGCAAAAAGAGCATGAGGCGAATGGTAGGTCAATCAGGGCGCCGAGTGGTGCTGCCGGCGGATCCACCACGGGCGGCGCGGGCGGCAGCGGGTCGTCGACCGGCTGCGGCGTGGGCAGCGGGTCGATCACGGGGGGCGGTGCCGGGGGCGGGGGCGGCGGCCCGGGCGGCGGCGCGGGCATGGGAGGGATCGGGCCGGGCGGCGGTACGTTCGGCCCGGCAAGGTGCAAGGGTGCGGTCATCGCCGCATCGTGCGCCCGGGCGGCCTGTCGTCCAGCAGGTGAAGGCCGTCCCTTGTTGTCGGTGCGTCTCCGACGCGCGGCGCCACGGGTGCGAGCCGACGGCCCGGCCCGCCAAGCGCCGGTGGGAGCCGCCCTCAGGCCGCGCTCAAGCCGCCCCAGCCACCGCCCGCGTTCGCCCACCCGCCGCGCGCGACGGAATCCCAGCCTCGATGGTGGCAAACAGCACCTCTTCCACCTGGGCCACGATGCGCTCCCAGCCGGCCTCGCCGGCGCTCTGCCGCGCCCGCTGGCCCATCTGCCGGGCATGCTCGGGCGCCTTGACCAGGTGGCGGGCCAGGCGGACGAACTCTTCTTCGTCGCCCAGGGGCGCGATCAGGCCGTTCTCGCCGCTTCGAATCATCTGGCCGGCGCTGGCATGGTCGTAGGCGAGCACCGCCAGGCCGCTGGCCATGGCTTCCAGCGTGACGTTGCCGAAGGTCTCGGTCATGCTGGGAAAGACGAACAGGTCGCTTGACGCGTAGTACATGCCCAACTCATCCCCGCGCCGCGTGCCGGCAAAGATGGCGTCGGGCACGCTGCCGGCCAGTTGCTGGGCGGCGGGGCCTTCGCCCACCACCACCAGGCGCGCATCGGGCCGCTGCTGGCGCATGGCCAGGTAGGCGTTGGCCAGTGCGCCCAGGTTCTTCTCGGCCGCCAGGCGGCCGACGAACAGGGCCACCGGCGTGTCGGGTGTCGCACCCCATTGGGCGCGCAGCGCTTCGCTGCGGCGCGCCGGGCTGAACTGCTCGGTGTCGACGCCGCGGGTGACCAGCATCAGCCGCTCGAAGCCCGCGCCGCGCAATTGCTGGCGCAGGCTTTCGCTGGGCACCATGGTGAAGGCGGTGCGGTTATGGAACTTGCGCAGGTAGCCCATGATGGGCCGGTACAGCCAGCCGATGCCGTAGTGCTTGCTGTAGGCGTGGAAGTTGGTTCGGAAGTCCGAGCACACCGGCAGCTTGAGCTTGTGCGCGATCTGCAGCGCCGACCAGCCCAGCGGCCCCTCGGTGGCGATGTAGACCAGGTCGGGGCGCTGGCGGCTCCACAGCTGGCCCAGCGCCTTGTTGGCCGGCATGCCCATCTTCATCTCGGGGTAGCGCGGAATCGGCACACCGCGCATCAGCACCTCGTCGAGGCGGTCGGCGCGCTTGGCCGAATCGGTTTCGGTCTGGCGCGGCCGAATGAGCTGGATGTCGTGCTGCAGCGCGCGCAAGCCTTCCACCACCCGCTGCAGGGTCAGCGCCACGCCGTTCACTTCGGGCGGGTAGGTTTCGGTGACCAGGGCAATGCGCAGCGAACGCCTGGCCGGCGGCATGTGATCGACAACGATCGGAGCAAGCGTGGAGCTCATGGCGCGGATGCTGACCACCGATTGCAACAGAGCGATGACGGTCGGCATTTCGTCACCAAGAATTCATGTGCGCTCGTCACGATGCCGTCACGCGCGGCGCAAGCCCGCTGCTGCGCTGCTTGCTTCACCTCAGATCACAGGAGAACCCGTGAACGAATTCTTCCGCACGCTTCAGATCCAACGCTGGGACGACCATCGCTACTACCACCACAGCCGCATCAACCAGTCCTTGCACCTGGTGAGCGCGGTGAGCTTCGTGATCGCCTACGCGCTTCTCTTCGTCGACCCGGTGGCCGCCGCGCTGGTGGGCTGGTGCGTATCCATGACCAGCCGCCAGGCCGGCCATTTCTTCTTCGAGCCCAAGGGCTACGACGAAGTCAACCAGGCCACGCATGAGCACAAGGAAGAGATCAAGGTCGGCTACAACCTCCAGCGCAAGGTGGTGCTGATGGCCCTGTGGGCCGCGGTGCCGGCGGTGCTGTGGTGGGACAACACGCTGTTCGGGCTGATGGACCCGCCCAGCGTCGCAGGCTTCGAAGGCTACGTGCGCCAGGTCGGCTTTGCCTGGCTGGTGCTGGGCGCCGCCGGCCTGCTGTTTCGCACCGTTCACCTGTTCCTGCTGCAGGACGTGAAGACCGGCCTGGCGTGGATGACCAAGATCCTCACCGACCCCTTCCACGACATCAAGCTCTACCACCGTGCGCCCCTGCACCTGCTGCGCGGCGAGCTGATCGACCCCATGGGCGGGGCCGATCGCTCTCATCAAGCCTGAGTGCTAGGAGCGTGGGCGGCAGAGAGCGGGGCCCGCGCCGGGGCGATTCGCGGTGCCAGCCTAGGCGCCGGCGAGGCCGTGTGGCTGGCCACACAACGAGGCGGCAACAACGGATGGCGCCGCGAAGCGCCCCGGCCCGAAGGGTTGGGCCTGCAAGGGGGCGCATGCGTCGTTGCAACTTCTCGCCGGGTGTTCAACCCGGCTGCGCGTTGCGCCTAGCCTGCACCCCCTTGCAGGCCCAACGCGGGCCCCGCTCTCTGCCGCCCACGCTCCTACCTCCCGAAGCGCTGCGCGAGCATCTCGCGCAGGATGCCGCGCTTGATCGTCTTGTTGGTCAGCGCGGCATCGTGCCACCACCAGCCGTCCTTGTGCATTGCGCGGGCCGCCGCCACGAAGCGCTGCGACACGGCTTCGAAGTCGGCGTCGGAATAGTTGAGGCTGAAGATCAGGCGGCCGGTGCCGACCCAGCTCAGCCCCAGGCCCTCGGCGCGCAGGTAGTACTGCAGCAGCCAGTTGTAGCGCGAAGGCTCGGTGTAGAGCACGGTCCAGATCGACGACAGGTTGGCCATCTGCACCGGAACGCCGGCCTCGCGCAACTTCTCGTTGAGCGCGGCGCGGCGGGCGTTCCAGCGTTCGTCCAGCCCGTCGTACAAGGCCTGCACCTCGGGCGCCTCGATGCGCCTCAAGAAGGCGTTCATCGCACCCATCACGTAGGGATGCGCATTGAAGGTGCCGCGGGCAAAGCAGATGTCGGCCGGACGGTCTTCGCGGTAGCGCTTCATCAGCGGCGCGCGTCCGCACACGACGCCGATCGGCAGGCCGCCGCCCAGCGTCTTGCCGTAGGTGACCATGTCGGCCTGCACGCCGAAGTAGTCTTGCGCGCCGCGCGGCGCCAGGCGAAAGCCCACGAAGATCTCGTCCATGATGAGGACGATGCCGCGCTCGGTGCAGACCTGGCGCAGCTTCTTCAGCCACTCGGTGTAGGCGGCGCGGTCGAAGCCGGCGCGCCGGCTGCTGTCCACCAGCGAGGAATCGCCCGGCGCGCCGGCGTTGGGATGCAATGCCTGCAGCGGATTGACCAGCACGCAGGCGATGTCCTTGCGCTTGCGCAACACCTGCAGGGTGCAATCGTCCATCTCGCGCAAGGTGTAGGTCTCGTGCGGCGAGAGCGGGTTGCCCACGCCCGGCTGCACGTCTTCCCACCAGCCGTGGTAGGCGCCGCAAAAGCGCACCAGGTGCGAGCGCTTCGTGTGGTAGCGCGCCAGCCGCACCGCCTGCATCACGGCTTCGGTGCCCGACATGTGGAAAGAGATCTCATCCAGACCCGAGATGGCGCGCAGGCGCTGCACGTTGTCCAGCACGCAGGGGTGATAGGCGCCAAGTACCGGGCCCAGCGGCTCGGCGAGCGCGCTGCCTTCGGCGATGCATGCCTTGTAGAAGTCCACGCCCAGCAGGTTGACGCCGTAAGAGCCGGTGAGGTCATAGAAGCGGTTGCCGTCCAGGTCCTCGATGGTCACGCCATGCGATGCCTGCACGAAGGCGCCCACCGGCAGGTGCTCGCGCACATGCGGGCTGTACTGGAAGGGCACGCGGTAGCTGCTGGTGAACTGCAGGTCCGACAGGGCAGGGCGGGCTTCGCGCGTGGCCGCGATGGATTTGGCGTAGCGCGTGCGAAACAGCTGCGACAGTGCCTCGAAGCCGGCGCGCCGCTTGGCCACCAGCTCGGCAGGTGCGCCGTCGGAATCGAAGAAGCGCCGGTCGTCGTAGGCATAGCCCGGCAACTGCGCCGCGACCCGTTTGGCCATGCGCGAATGGCCGGTGAGCGACGGGTGCTTGGCGCGCGACAGCTCGAGCCGGCGCCAGGCCAGAGGCAAGATGGCCAGGGCTGCGGCCGCGGCGACGGAAGACAAATAGAAAGTGGGGTTCATGGATGGACAAGGGTGGGCGATCCCCCTGTCTACCGTGGCTTCTTTACGCAGATATGAAAACTCTCATCAAACAATCACGCGACGCGCTCTTTCAACAAGAGGACATCAACTTCCTGCTCACCAACCGGGTGCCGCGCATCGCGCTGACGCGCTTCATGGGCTGGTTCAGCAAGATCCGCAATCCGCTGGTGCGCGAAGCTTCGATCGGCGTGTGGCGCCTGTTCACCGAGCTCGACCTGCGCGAAGCAAAGAAGACGCGCTTTCACAGCATGCACGACTGCTTCACGCGCGAGCTCAAGGACGGTGCGCGCACCGTCGATGCAGACCCGGCCGTGCTCGGCAGCCCCTGCGATGCCATCGTCGGCGCCTGCGGACCGGTGGCGGGCGTGGAGGTTTTCCAGGCCAAGGGCTTTCCGTACTCGGCCGTGGAGCTCTTTGGCGATGCGCAGGCGGTGGAGCCCTTCAGGGACGGCAGCTTCGTCACCCTGCGCCTGACCTCCAGCATGTACCACCGCTTTCATGCGCCGCACGACTGCACCGTGGAGCGGGTGCGCTACCTGTCGGGCGACACCTGGAACGTGAACCCGATTGCGCTCAAGCGGGTGGAGCGCCTGTTCTGCCGCAACGAGCGCGCGGTGCTGGAAGCGCGCCTGCACGCGGGCGGCCACCGCATCGCCCTGGTGCCGGTGGCGGCCATCCTGGTGGCCAGCATGCGGCTGCACTGCCTGGACGTGCTGCTGCACGTGGGCTACCAGGGCCCGACGCGCATGGATGTGGACGCGCCCTACGCCAAGGGCCAGGAGATGGGCTGGTTCGAGCATGGCTCGACCATCATCGTCTTTGCGCCCAAGGGCTTCGCGCTGGCCGAAGGCATCGAGAGCGGCACGCGCATCCGCATGGGGCAGGCGTTGATGCGGCTGCCGTCCTGAGAAGCTGTGAACGAACCGGCCTTGCGCTCGCCAGCGCCGGTGCCATCATCCGCGGATGACGGCTTCGCCCGTGATCCGCGCGATCCGCGTAATCCGCGCAATGGCAGCAACGCTCCTGTTGGCCGTGACAGGCGCCGCCAGCGTGGGTGCCCGGGACTTTGCCTCGGAACGGCGCCAGTTGGTGGAGGAGATCCGCGCGCTGGCCGGCCAGACCGCCACCGGGGCCGCTCCGAAGGTCTTCGACGAGCGCGTCATGCGCGTGATGGCGCAGGTGCCGCGGCATGAGTTCGTGCCACCGGAGCAACGGAGCGCTGCCTACGAGAACCGGCCGCTGCCGATCGGCCACGGGCAGACCATCTCGCAGCCCTACATCGTTGCGCTGATGACCGAACTGGCGCGGGCGCAGCCGGGCCACAAGGTGCTGGAGGTCGGCACCGGCTCGGGCTACCAGGCGGCGGTGATGGCGAAGTTGGCGAGCCAGGTCTACACGGTGGAGATCGTCGAGCCGCTGGGACAATCGGCCAGGGAGCGGCTGCGCACGCTGGGCTATGACAACGTCCAGGTGCGCCTGGGCGACGGGTACCACGGCTGGGAAGAGCACGCGCCCTACGACGCCATCCTGGTCACCGCGGCGGCCAGCCACGTGCCGCCGCCGCTCATCCGCCAGCTCAAGCCCGGCGGCCGGATGGTGATTCCGGTGGGCGCGGCCTTCATGGTCCAGCAGCTGATGCTGGTCGAGAAGAATGCCGATGGAACAGTGGCGACGCGGCAGATCCTGCCGGTGATCTTCGTTCCGCTGACCGGCAAGCGCTGAATCCGGAAAGCCGCGATGACCGCGCCGCCGCTCCTTGCCGTGGCCCTGGTCTCGGCCGCGGCGCTGGCCTACGAGATCCTGCTGATGCGGCTGTTCTCGATCAACCTGTGGCACCACTTCGCCTACATGATCATCAGCCTGGCGCTGCTCGGCTGGGGCGCCAGCGGTGCGCTGCTGACGCTGGTGCCGGGGGCCGTGCAGCCGCGCCGCTTCGCGCCGCTGTTCTGCGCCAGCGCGGCACTCTTCGGCCTGACGGCGGTCGGCAGCTTCGTGCTGGCGCAGCGGGTGCCCTTCAATCCGCTGGAGCTGCTGTGGGACCCGCGCCAGCCGCTTCACCTGTTCACCGTCTACCTGCTGCTCCTGCTGCCTTTCCTGTGCGCCGGCGCCTGCATCTGCCTGACCCTGGCGCGCTTTCGTGGCGCGCTGGCGCGCATCTACAGCGTCGACATCCTCGGCGCGGGCGCGGGCAGCCTGGGCGTGGTGGCACTGCTGTTCGTGCTGGCGCCCTTCGATGCCTTGAAGTGGATCGGCGTGCTGGGCTGCGTGGCCGCGGCCATCGGCTGGCTGGAGTGCGGCGGGCCCCGGCGCTGGCCGGCGGCGGTGCTGTTGGCGCTGGCTGCACTGCCCTGGCTGCTGCCGCCGGCCTGGCTCGCGCCCCGCATGTCGCCCTACAAGGAGCTGTCGCAGACCTTGCGCATCCCCGAGGCGCACGTGGTGGCCCAGCGCTCGAGCCCGCTGGGCCTCATCAGCGTGGTCGAGAGCCCGCGCGTTCCGCTGCGCCACGCGCCGGGCCTGAGCCTCGCGGCAACGACCGAGCCGCCGCCTCAGTGGGGCGTCTTCACCGACGGCGAAGGGCTCAATGCGCTGACCCGCTTCGATGACGGACGACGCGAGCGCCTGGCCCACCTGGACCAGATCAGCTCGGCGCTGCCCTATCACCTCTTGCACCGGCCGCGCGTGCTGGTGCTGGGCGCCGGCGCAGGGGCGGACGTGCTGCAGGCCCACTACCACGGCGCCCGCCAGATCGACGCGGTGGAGCTGAACCCCCAGCTCGTCGACTTGGTGCAGCGTGATTTTGCGCACGCCGCCGGCGGCGTCTACGGCCCGATGGCACGTGTGCATGTCGCCGAGGCGCGCGGCTTCGTCGCGGCGAGCAGCGAGCGCTACGACCTCATCCAGGTGGCGCTGCTGGATTCCTTCAGTGCGTCGTCGGCCGGCCTGTACGCGCTGGCCGAGAACTATCTCTACACGGTG
Organism: Variovorax sp. LARHSF232; assembly: GCF_052871435.1. Lineage (NCBI taxonomy): Bacteria > Pseudomonadati > Pseudomonadota > Betaproteobacteria > Burkholderiales > Comamonadaceae > Variovorax > Variovorax sp. LARHSF232. The sequence continues at coordinate 189,460 of NZ_JBIXJS010000009.1, forward strand.
GAAGCGCTGCAGGACCAGCTACGGCACCTGGCGCCGGGCGGCCTGCTGGCGATCACGCGCTGGGTCAGCTTGCCGCCGCGCGATGCGCTCAAGCTCTTTGCCGCCGCGGTGCTGGCGCTGGAGCGTTCGGGGGTGGCCGAGCCCGGCGCGCGGCTGGTCCTGGTGCGCAGCTGGAAGACCAGCACGCTGCTGGTGAAGAACGGCGCGTTCACCGCAGCGGACATTGCCGCCGTTCAGGCCTTCTGCGTTGCCCGCTCCTTCGACCTGGGCTACTACCCCGGCATGCGGCGCGAAGAGGGCAATCGCTTCAACGTGGTCGAGGGGCCGGACCTTCTCTTCGACGGCGCCACGGCGCTGCTCGGGCCGCAGCGCGGCGAATTCCTTCGCCGCTACAAGTTCAACGTCGAGCCGGCGACCGACGACAAGCCCCATTTCTTTCACTTCTTCAAATGGGAAACGCTGCCCGAGCTGCTGTCGCTGAAAGAACAGGGCGGCCTGCCGCTGCTCGACTGGGGCTACCCGGTGCTGGTGGCCACGCTGGTGCAGGCGCTGCTGGCCAGCCTGCTGCTGATCGGCCTGCCCCTGGCTTGGGTTGTTGCGCGGCGCGGCGGCGGCCAGGCAGCGCCGGTGCCGGCCGGCGTCTCACGCGCTCGCGTGCTGCTCTACTTTCTGGCGATCGGTTTCGCCTTCATGTTCATCGAGATCGCGTTCATCCAGAAGTTCGTGCTGTTCCTGAGCCACCCGCTGTATGCGGTGGCCGTGGTGCTGTTCGCCTTCCTGCTGTTCGCCGGCATCGGCAGCGGCGTCTCCGGGCGCCTCGCGCATCGCCCGCCGGCGCTGGTGGCGCTTGGCATCGCGGTGACGGCGCTGTCGTGCTTGCTGCTGCTGCCCTGGCTGTTCCGGCATGCGATGGGCTTGCCCGATGGGGTACGCATCCTGATCGCGGTCGCGTTGATCGCCCCGCTGGCCTTCTTCATGGGCATGCCCTTTCCGCTGGGCCTGGCGCGGGTGGAGGCAGCGGATGCAAGGCTCATCCCTTGGGCCTGGGGCATCAACGGCTGCGCCTCCGTCACCGCCGCCGTGCTGGCCACGCTGCTGGCCATCCACGTCGGCTTCAGCGCGGTGGTGCTGGCGGCGCTCGTCTTGTACGGGCTGGCAGCTCTGGCGCGGCCCTGATTCAACTCAAAGCCCGAAGACCAGCGACCGGTGCGCCATCGCACCGGCCAGCGCGCCGTCGCCCACCGAGATCGCCACGTTGCCGAAGCTGCGCGCCGCATCGCCGCAGGCGAAGACGCCGGGCACGCTGGTCTGCAGCAGCTCGTCGCGGGCGATGTAGCTGCCGGTGGGGGTCTGCTCGAGCCGACAGCCGAGCTGCTCGGCCAGGCTGTCGGGCAGGTGGGTGCGGCTCAGGGTAAAAAGGCCGTCGCATTCCACCTGGCGGCCATCGGCCAGCTCCACCGTGGCAGTGCCGCTGATGCGCTTGACCCGTGCGCTTTCGACGGCGACGCCGCGGCTGCGAAGGGCCTGCTGCTGCTCGGCATCCGGCTCGAAGGCGCCGTTGAGAAAGAGGGTGACGCTGCCCCAGTCCGGCAGCATCAAGGCGTGATGCATGGAGAGCGGACTGCCGGCCAGCACGCCGATGCGCCCCTGCTGCAGTTCATAGCCGTGGCAGTAGGGGCAGTGGAAGACGCTTTTGCCCCAGCGCTGCGCCAAGCCATCGATGGCGGGCAGTTCGTCCACCACGCCGCTGGCCAGCACCAGGCGCCTGGCGCGCAGGGTCCGGCCCTCCAGCGCGAGCTCGAAGCGTTCGTCGTCGATGCGCTTTGCCGCAAGGACGCGGGCATCGATCCATTGCAGCGTGGGGTAGGCCAGCAGTTGCGCCTTGGCTTCTTCGATGATGGCGCCCGGCGCGCGCCCGTCCTGGCCCAGGAAGCCGTGCGATGCGGCGGCAAAGCGGTTGCGCCGTTGCCCGGCATCGTCGACGGCCACCCGGCGCCGCGCCCGCACCACCTGCAGGGCGGCCGACATGCCGGCATAGCTGCCGCCGATCACGGCAAGGTCAAGGGTCTCATTCATGCGCATGCTTCAGCTCCTCGATGTGAAGGCCGCATGCCTGCATGCGGCGGTGAAAGTCCTGCGAGAGCTGCGCCAGGCTCACCTGGTCGAGCCGGCGCAGCAGCAACTGCTCGGCGTCGTGGAAGGCCTCGCCCAGCGCCGCGTTGACAGCCTGCTCGACCAGGCAGCCCGGCTGCTCGCTGCGATGCCCGATGGCCAGCAGGGCAGGCGAGCCCAGCGCGCGGTGGATGTCGCCCAGCGTGATCTGCGACAGCGCGCAAGACAGTACCCAGCCGCCGCTGTGCCCCTTGGCCGAGACCACGAAGCCGGCGTCGCGCAAGCCGGCCATCAGGCGCCGCGCCACCACCGGGTTGGTGCGCATCGAGCGTGCCAGCGCCTCGGAAGTGCTGGGCCCTTCGATTTCGGCCATGTGCAGCAGGGCGTGCAGCACATTGGAAAGTCTTGAATCTCTCATCATGCAACATGATAAGTTACATGACATTGGCTTGCATGGCGCAGGGTTTGTAATAATTCGTTAACAAATCGCCAACTCCCGCTGCCCCGCTGCTGCGTCCCATGAAGTTCATCCGCCCCCTTGCCTCGTTCTTTCTGCTGGCCTGCCTGCATTTCGTCGCCGCCGCCGAGTCAGTCTCCGTGTCCGGCACTGGCGCCACCTTCCCGGCCGAGGTCTATGCGCAGTGGGCCAAGCAGTATTCGAGCGACACCGGGGTCACGCTGAGCTACGTGCCCAGCGGCTCCTCGGCGGGGGTGAAGCAGATCGTCTCGCGCGCAGTGGACTTCGGCGCCACGGACGTGCCGATGAGCAGCGCCGATCTGGAAAAGCACCAGCTCTTCCAGTTCCCGACCCTGGTCGGCGGCGTGGTGCCGGTGGTGAACCTGCCGGGCCTGGCCTCCGGCGCCTTGCGGCTGAGCCCCGAGGTGCTGGCCGGCATCTTCGCCGGCGACATCCAGCGCTGGAACGACAAGGCCATCGCCGCCCTGAACCCGGGGCTGGCGTTGCCCGACAGCCGCATCACCCGCGTGGTGCGCGCCGACGGCTCCGGCACCACCGAGATCTTCGTGCGCTATCTGCACCAGAGCGCCGCGGCCGCAGCCGCGGCCATCGAAGCGCAGGGCAGCCGCGCCAAGTGGCCCGGCAGCAACGTGAATGCGGTGGACGGCTCCGGCAAGCTGGCGCAGGCGGTGAAGGCCACGCCGGGCGCCATCGGCTACATCTCGTCTGACTACGTGCTGCGCGAGAAGCTGGCCGCGGCCAGCCTGCGCAACAAGCGCAGCGAATGGGTGCAGCCCAGCATCGAGGCCTTCAGCGCCGCCAGCCGCGCCGGAGGTCTTTTCAAGACCAGCCTGGAAGCCGCGCCGCTGCTCGACATCGACGGGCCCGGCGTCTGGCCCATCGTCACCGCCACCTACGTGCTGGTGCCGCGCCAGCCGGCCTCGGTGGAGCGCGCCGGCCGCACATTGAACTTCTTCTACCGCTCCTTCCTGCTGGGCGACAAGGCCGTGGCCGGCACCGGTTTCGCGCCGCTGCCGCTGTTGACCCAAGCGCGCATCGTCAGCCTGTTGACCAGCTTCCGGGCGAAGGATGGGCGGCCGGTGCCGGTGCTGGGTGGCACAGGCCCGGGCGTGCCGCTGGCGCTGCAGCCAGGGGCCTATCAACTCCCCACCACGGGCGCCGGCTTCAGCGTGTCGATCAATTCGGTGCCCACCGGCCCGTCGCAGTCGCACATCTATGGCGTGAGCCTGACGCGGCCCTGAGACGAGCCTCGCTTTACGAAGCCGCTCGGTAAAAGCCCTGGTGCCCCGGCACCAGGGCTTTTTTTCGCCGTCCCGCATCTACCATGCGGCCCATGCAAGCCAGTTCCACCACCACCGCGTCCTGGCCCGACGTGCCCTTCGAAGCCATCGTCGAGCAATCCGTTGCCGGGATCTACGTGATCCAGGACGACCACTTCGTCTACGCCAACGCCACCTGGGCGGCGATGGCCGGCTACACGCCCAAGGAGGTGATCGGCATGCCGCTGGCGCGCATCGTGCCGCCCGACTTCCTGGCGGTGGTGCGCGAGCGAGTGCAGGCGCGCCTGGATGGCAAGCCGCCCAGCATGCGCTTCATCACGCGCGGCCTGCATCGCGACGGCCATGTGGTGATGGTGGAAGTGCACGGCTCGCGCATGGACTATCGGGGCCGGCCGGCGGTGGTGGGTGTGGGCGTGGACGTCACCGAGCGCCTGCACAACGAGGCAGAGCTGCGCCGCTCGCTGCAGCAGCTGCAGGCCTTCAGCAGCCACACTGCCGCCAAGCTGGAAGAGCAGCGTGGTGCCTTCGCGCGCGACCTGCACGAGGTGCTGGGCGGCATGCTGAGCGCGATCCGTGTCGACGCGGTGCGTGCGCTGCGGCTGGCCGAAGGGGCCGAGCTGCAAGCGCTGGTGCAGGAGCTGCTGGCGCTCGCGCAGCAGGCCAGCGAGGCGGTGAAGGAGATGTCGGACGCACAGCGGCCCGGCACCCCGGCGCGGCTGGATGGCCCGCAGACAGGGCCCGCGCACCTGCGCCTGAGCGCGCGCGAGACGCAGATCATGCAGCTGCTGCTCAAGGGCATGTCGCTCACCGAGATCGGCGAGCGGATGCAGATCAGCGTCAAGACCGTCAGCACCCACCGCAGCCACATTCTTGCCAAGCTGGGCGTGGCCAGCACGGCCGAGCTGGTGCTCTACGCGGTGCGCCAGGGGCTGGTGCAGTAGCGCTAGCGAGGGCGGCTGTCAATCAGCCGATTCCGACCCGCCCCTGGTGGATGACCAGGGGCCATGCGTTGACGCTTGTTTCCACAATCCTGCCCGGAGCCAAACGGTTCCGAAAACAACAACAGGAGACAAGCGTGAGCCCCATTTCTGCCCCTGCGCCGCGCGCGCACTGGTGGCGCCTGGCCTTGGCCTGCGCCTTTGCCTTGGCCGCATCATTGCTCGGCATCGCCCCGGCGCAAGCCGCCTACGACCAGCAACTGACCCGCCAGCTCGACGCCGGCAAGATCTACGGCAAGGCCGACGCCAGCAACACCCACGCCTTTCTGGGCGTGCCCTTTGCGCAGCCGCCGGTAGGCGCGCTGCGCTGGCGCGCGCCGCAGCCGCCGGTGCCCTGGACCGGCTCGCGCGCGGCCACTGGCCTTGCGCCGATGTGCGCACAGGTCGGCAGCTTCTTCGGCGAGCCGGACCCGGCCACTTTCGACCAGCCGGTGGGCAGCGAGGACTGCCTGTACCTGAACGTCTGGCGGCCCAACTCCAGCGCCGACAAGCTGCCGGTGCTGTTCTGGATCCATGGCGGCAGCAACCTCAAGGGCTCGGCGCGCGAGCCGCTGTACAACGGCGCCTACCTGGCGGCCAAAGCCAACATGGTGGTGGTCACGGTGCAGTACCGGCTGGGCATGCTGGGCTGGCTCAAGCATTCGGCGCTGGCCAACGGCGACGCCAAGGACGACTCGGGCAACTTCGCCACCCTGGACCTGGTGCGCGGGCTGGACTGGGTGCGCGCGAACATCGGCGCCTTCGGCGGCGACACCACCCGGGTGACGGTGGGCGGGCAGTCGGCCGGCTGCATCAACACCTGGGGCCTGCTGCAGTCGCCACTGGCGGCCGGCAAGTTCCAGCGGGCGCTGTGCATGTCGGGCATTCCGAATGCATACCCGTCGGTCGTGGGCCAGTTGGCCGCCGATGACCTGGTGAACAAGCTGCTGGTCGACAGCGGCCGTGCCTCCACGCCCGAGCAGGCGGCGGCCCAGCGCCTCGCCATGAGCCCGGCCGAGGTCGCGGCCGTGCTGCGCGGCGCCACGGCGGCGCAGATCATGAAGTTCACGCCCTATCCGGTGGTGCCCGGGCATTTCACCGACGGCACCGTGATCCGCGCGAGCGGGCTCGTGGGCCTGGTGGCCGGCAACTACAACAAGATGCCGCTGATGATCGGCTCCACGCACGATGAAGGCTCGTACTTCGCCTACTCCTTCGGCATGGGCAAGCCCACGGCGCAGGAATACTGGCAACTGGCCAACTACGCGCCGCCCGGCAGTGTCACGGCGGGCGACCTGATCAAGCCGGAGTTCCAGCCGATCTATACCCAGACCCACGAGGCCATCAGCTACGCGCTGGACAACGTGACCGACAACGTGGTGCGCCTCCTGCGTCTGCAGCAAGGTGGCATCTACCGCTACAACTTCAACTGGAACGACACGCCGCAGCCCTGGCAGGACACCTTCTCGGCCTTCCACGGCATCGACATCGCTTCGCTGTTCGGCAACTTCGTGACCAGCGAGCCGAACTTCATGCGCTTTGCCTGGGATGCCGGCAACGCGTCCAAGCGGCAGGCGCTGTCGGACCGCTTCATCAAGCACTTCTCGAGTTTCGCCCGCACCGGCGCGCCTTCGCAGCTCTTCGACGGCCAGACCGCCTGGCCCGACTGGACCAACTTCACCTGCTGTGCCAAGCGGATGATCTTCGACAACAGCTCCTACATGTCGTCGGCCGACTACTTCTTCTTCTGGCCGCGCTACGCGCTCCTGTCGCCGCAGCAGAAGGACTACCTGTGGAAGGTGATCGATTTCAACGCGCTGCCGGAAAACGTCGATCCGCTGCGCGGCGGGCCGCACTAGGCTGGCGGCCAACATGTCGACTCCTCCTTTCTGCGGCGACTCGCCGGCCGGTCGTCTCGCAGGCTCGAAGCTCGCGCGCCGCCGCGCCTTGGCACGCCTGGCCGTGCTGCCGCTGGCCGCCGCCCTGCCGCTGCGCGCCCGCGCCCAGGCGGCGGACCTGGTGGTGGGGCAGGTGGCCCCGCTGTCGGGCATTGGCGCCAGCACCGGCGAGCAGATGGTGCTGGGCGGGCGCATCTACTTCGACTGGATCAACCAGCAGGGCGGCGTGCACGGCGCACGCATCCGTCATCTGGTGCGCGATGACGCCTACAAGGTCGACGAGACCGTGCGCCTCGCGCGCGAGTTGCTGGCGCGCCCCGAACTGGTGGCGCTGTACGGTTTCGCCGGCACCGCCAATATCGGCAGGCTGCTGTCCGAAGGCGTGCTCGAGCGCGGCGGCGCCGCGCTGGTGGCGCCGTACACGGGCGGCGAGCCCTTGCGCGATCCCTTCAATCCCTGGATCTTTCACGTGCGCGCGGGCTACGGTGACGAGACCGAGCACATGGTGCAGCAGCTCGCCACCCTGGGCCTGGCTCGCGTGGCCGTGATGTACCAGGACGACGCCTTCGGCCAGGCGGGCATGGCGGGCGTCAAGGCCGCGCTGGCGCGGCGCGGCCTGAAGCTCTCGGCGGCGGCCGGTTACGAGCGCGGTACCGACCAGGTGGACCCGGCCGTGCAGGCCATCCTGGCCTCGGACGCGCAGGCCGTGATCATGATCTCGGTCAACAAGTCCACGGCCGCCTTCATCAAGCGCTACCGCGAGGCCGGTGGCGGAGGGCAGCTCTACAACATCTCGGTGGTCGACCCGGCGGAACTGGTCAAGCTGGCGGGCCTGCAGAACGCGCGCGGCGTCGGCATCAGCCAGGTGGTGCCCTATCCCTACCAGCCACGGCTGCCGGCCATCCGCGAGTACCACCAGTTGCTGGCCCAGTACGCGCCCGGCCAGTCGCCCAACTACACCAGCTTCGAGCAGTTCCTGGGCGCCAAGGTGCTGGTCGAAGGGCTGCGCCGCGCCGGCCCGGCGCCCACGCGCGCACGCCTGGTGCGGGCGCTGGAGTCCATCGCCAACTTCGACCTGGGTGGCGTGTTTGTCGGCTACTCGGGCGCGAATCGCATCGGCTCGCGCTTTGTCGAAGTCACCGTCATCGGCAGCAGCGGCAAGCTTTTGAAGTGAAGTCAGCGCGCCTGCTGGCTCGCCATGTCGTCGCTGAACACGGCCAGATGGGCACCGGTGCTTTGCGCCGTCACCGGCGCCTGGGTGACCAGCACCGTGTCGCCGCTTTGCATGGCGGCGAGCACGGCGTCATGAAAGGGCTTGGGCAGGCGCACGCGATCGAGCATCGTGCTGTCCAAGGTCTGGCCGGCTTCGTCCGCATGGCCTGGCACGCCGGTGTAGATCCATTGCGAGCGTCCCTGCGCATCCTTGGTCAGGGTCAGGGCATGGGTTGCGGAGTCGCCAGTCGCCGGCAGCGTGATGCGGGCACGGCCGATCTCGACGCCGTTGCGCAGCACCACTGCCCGCTGGTCGGCGCGGGAGATCACCACCGCGATCGGCCCGCCGGGCGAGCGCTCGGGCGTCCAGCGCCAGTCTTCGCCCTCGGGCAGCGGCGCATGCGCCGCGCTGCCGCCCGCGGTGTCGATGGGCGCCAGCACGCCGGCCGGCGCCATCCGCACTTGGGCGCCGGCGCGCCCGGCCACCACCACCGTGCCGTGCATCTCGGTGGTGCCGAACAAGAGGCGCGCGAAGGCGTAGGGCAGGTGGATGCAGCCGTGGCTTTCGGGATAGCCCGGCAGCCCGCCCGCGTGCAGCGCCACGCCGTCCCAGGTCAGCCGCTCCTGGAAAGGCATGGGCGCGCTGTTGTACTTGCTGGAGCGGTGCTTGGCGTCCTTTTGCAGGATGGTGAAGACGCCGCTGGGCGTCTCGTGTCCCGGCTTGCCGGTGGACACGGTGGTCACGCCGATGCGAACACCGTTGCGATAGACGGTGGCCAGCTGGCGCGTCAGGTCCACGTAGACCGTGACCGGCCCGCTGCGCGAGATCTCGGGCGCCCAGACCCACTCGCCCGGCTTCAGGCTGTCGGCCTTCTGCGCCAGCTCGACCGCCGAACTCGCCTTGGCGCCCTGGGCGGCGGCGAACTGCCACATGGCGCCTGGCGCGAGCAGGAGGAGGGTGGCGACGGTGCTGAGGATGGCGGGCTTCAAGGCGGGGCTCCGGCGAAATGAAAACGGCCCCTGCGAGGGGCCGTTTGACGTTTCGGTGATATCCAGATATGTGGAGCGGGTGAAGGGAACATCACCTACTTCCTAACCAAATGATTGGTAAGGATTTTCTCAGATTCCTTACCCCGAGAAAGCCTTGATTGTGGACTTGAACGACGAGGGCGGTCAAAGTGCGTGCTACGGCTGGCCCGACATGAGCCAGCGGTACTCGAGCATCGTCTTGCAGCGGCGGGCACCCAAGCGACCGGCAACGGTGGGCCGACGGGAGCAGGCGGGAGCACTCAAGATGGTCGCGTCCCATTCCGTGGTGTAGGTCCACAGCCCGGAGAAGGCTGAGATGCACGGTACTCAGCGCGCCACTGCGGACAGCCGGGTGGGCTCAATGTCGCTCAGGGTCTGCAAGCCTTCAAGCGGCATATAGCGCCGGTTGAGCGACCACTCGTCGTTCTGCTCGAGCATCATGGCGCCGACGAGCCACGTGATCGAGGCGTCGTTGGGGAAGATGCCCACCACGTTCGTGCGCCGCTTGATCTCGGCGTTCAGTCGCTCCAGAGGATTGGTCGAGTAGATCTGCGTCCAGTGCGCCCGCGGGAAGGTCATGAAGGCCAACACGTCGTTCTCCGCGTTGTCCATCAGATGGCCGACCTTTGGGTACTTGTCTCGGAGCTGGTCGGCCACCGATCTCCATTGCGTGCGCGCTGCATCAGCCGAGTCCTGCACGAACACCGTGCCGATGGGGGCCGAGACCATGCGCCGCTAGGTCTTGCCGGCATGCGCCAGGGCCATGAAGTGCACCCGGCAACGCTGCCAGGTGGCCTTCAGGTTGGCAGCTCGGCGACATCACAACATCGCCTCGGTAGCGATGGCGAACAAGAACGCACGCTTGGCGTGGGCTCTGCTCTCCACGGGCAAGGCGTATGAACCGGAGCACGTCCCGACACCGATGGCATAGCAATCTTGCTTCCGTCGTGAGCAGCTGAGCAGCGATACGACGCCGTAATTCTTCCGCAGGTTGCTTTGGCAATCGATCGTTGATGGCAACATAGGTAGGACCGGGGCTGGTCGAACCTGGCGTAGATAACGAGCTTCGAGCTCGCAGACTTGTTGAGGAGCCAGCCAGCGCATTCCATCAGGGCCGAAGCGCTTCCGCGTCCGAAGGCCGGATGTATGTTTGCAACCTTCCCTGTCGCCGGAAACGTAAGAGAGCCTCGCAAACTGGAGGCGTCCATGTATATCCACAGCCGGCCCTCCAAAGGTCGTCGGCCTTCACCCCTGGCTCAATGTTCGGTCGGCGGTGGCTCAGATTTGGATCGGCGCGGACAAGAAGAACTCTCCGCGCGCCTGCAGCAGAATGGCCACGTACTCGCCTAGCCTCTTTTCCATGCGCGGCGCGGGGCCTACGAGGGACAAGGCTGTGACACGGTCATTGATTTTCCCGGCAATGCCGATTGCCGTGACGCCTTCTGCGCCTTCCTCCCGGGCGATGAAGACCCCATTCTTGACGCCTTCCTCGATGTCCTTGCGAAGCAAGTCGCGATCTTGGATCGAATGCGACGTGGTCTGCGTCATCGGCAGCAAGTCTATCAAGGTGTTGCGCTCGGTGGGCGCAAGCGTTCCCAGGATCGCCTTACCGAGCGCGGTCGAATGCACATCCACCTCGGTGCCAGGTCGAAGCACGTAGCGCAGTGCGCGAGGGCTCTCTTGGCACGCGAAGATCTTGACCTTGTCGCGGTCGAGATAGCCGCCCATCGATGTCTCTCCAGATCGCTTGGAAAGTAGCTCGAGTGCCTCTGCGGCAAACGTCAGTAGCGGATCGGTCGAGCTGAAGCGCTGAACGAGATCCCCGAGCCGGGACGTGGGATACAGAAGGCGGCCCTTGGGCGTACGCAGCAAATAGCCGGCCTCGATCAGGGTATGAACGAGGTCAGAGCAACTGCTGCCTGCAAGATCGAGCGCCTGCGCCAGTTCGGAGTGGGCCAGTGGCCTGCGCTCGCGCGCAAAGGCTTCGAAAACTTGCATTGCGCGCTGTGCGGCCGGAACGGTCTGTGGCATGAGTTGGATCGGAAAGCTGCTTGAAAATCGTAGCGTGCCTATCGAAGCGCCGACAGGCCCAGGGCGTGCTGCGCAACAAGCATTGACTGGATCTGGTTGGTGCCCTCGGCAATGCTGAGGTGTCGAGCATCACGATAGTAGCGTTCGACGGGAAAGAGGCTCGTGTAGCCTGCGCCCCCGTGCACCTGGAGCGACAACTCGGCCACGCGAAGCACCGCGTCGGTGGCGTGGCGCTTGGCCATGGAGCACCACAGCGAGCTTTGCGAGTCTTTTCGATCGAGCGCGTCTGCGGCCCTGTAGCAAAGCAGGCGCGAGGTTTCCACCAGCGCCATCATGTCCGCGACCATCTGCTGCACCAACTGGAACGCGCCGATCGGCCGGCCGAACTGCACACGGTCTCGTGCATAGCGAACTGCCGCTTCTAGCGCCACCTCCGCAATGCCAAGGGCGGAGAAGGCGACGACGCAGCGCCCGACGTTCAGGTACTTCTTTGCCAACGAGAACGCGTTGCCCGGCGCACCGATCAGGTTGGTGGCGGGGATGCGGACCCCGTCGAACAGGAGTTCGCCCAGTGGGCAGCTGTGCATACCCATCTTCGACAGTGGCGTGCAGGAGAAGCCCTCCATGTCGCTCTCGAACAGCAGGCATGACACGCCCTGCTTGCCGTCGGGCATCGCCGCCTTGACGAACACCACGCCGAGCTCGCAGATGGGGCCGTTGCTGATATAGAGTTTGCGGCCGTTGACGCTCCATCCGTCAGGAGTCGCTTCAGCTCGCGTCTGGACGTTGGCGGCATCAGAGCCGATGTTGGGCTCGCTCAGCGCGAAAGCGGCCACGGACTTGCCGCTCAGAATCCGCGGAAGATACTTTTCTCGCAGTTCCGGGCTGCCCGCGTCGGCAAGAACGGAGGCCGCGAGGTTGCTTGTGCTGGTGATGCTGCGCAGCGAAGGCCACACACGCGCGACCTCGGCAATCAAGGTCCCATAAGTGGTCATCGACAGGTTGAAACCACCGGCCGACTCGGGCAACAATCCGCCCAGCAGACCGTAGTCGCGCATCGCCGCGATCATTTCCGGGGGCGCCGGCTTCGCCTGCGCCTCGTAGCTGTCGACGCTGGGCGCGACCTCTTTCTCAAGGTAGTGGCGCAATGCGTCGCGCGTCTCGATCTGGAAGTCGTCTAATTCGAATTGCAAGATGGCTCCTTCGTTGTCCTGCGCGGCGGGTTCACGCAGGCTTGGTTTCATTGGTCAGCACGAGTTCCCACATCTCGGCCGCCGTCGGCGAAGAAGCCTCCTCGACCAGGTGCGCCACCAGTCCGGCTGTGCGGCCCACCAGGGCCAGGCCGCGCGCGATCTTCGGGTCGAGCTTCAGGTCGGCAGCGATGGCACCCATGGCGCCCGCGCCATTGATCGGCAGCTTGCGGTTGTAGTCGCTTGCGTTGATTCTTTCCAAGGCGTCGAGGAGGCGCCAACCCGTGCCGTAGTAGCCGGCCTCTTGCGAGATCCTGCGCAGCGACGGCACTCGGGGGTCGCCGTCGGTGTGGATGGGATGCCCCACTCCATAGATGCGCTTGTTCTGCGCCTTGTAGCGCGCGAGGATGTCGCGCGCCTTGATGTCGAACTCAGCTTGCGGCGCGTCCGGGGCGATGCCGCGCCCTTCCTCCTGCAGCATCTCCGCAACGTTTTGCGTGACGCCGAGATAGCGGTCACCCGCGCCGAGCAACCCGGCTGCGACAGCGCCTTGTAGCGATTCGGGTGCGCCCAGGTATGTCAAGCGCGCAGACATGGAACTGGGCGTGAAGCCGTGGTCTGCAGAAGTGACAAGTAGCACGTTGATCATCCGCTTGAAGTTCGGCTCGGGCGTGCGCCCGAGCATGCACAGGCACACCATTTCCGCGAAGTCGGCGTTGGGAATGATGTCGTCCGAAAGATTGCGGCCGCGAACGAAGATGTCGTGCAGGGTGGCGTAGCCGATGTCGGTATGGATGGTCATGTTGTTCGAAATCCGTTGCTTGTGAATGGGGTCACGCTGTCACGAGGAGCGCGTCGAGGGGAAAGGCGCCTTGGCCGGCGTTGCCGACCCAGACCGGGTTCAGGTCGAGTTCCTGGAGCGAGTCGCCCGCGGCACACGCAAAGTCAGAGACTTTGAGCAGCAGCGCCTCCAGCGCTTCCAAGTCGGCCGGTGCCTGGCCGCGGACGCCAGCCAGTAGCGGATACGCACGGATTTCCCGCACCATGGCGCGAGCATCTTCGCGCGTGATCGGAAGCGCGCGGTGCGTCACATCCTTGAGCACTTCAACAAAGATGCCGCCCAGCCCGAAGGTCAGGATCAGGCCAAAGGCCGGGTCGCGGTGCACGCCCACCAGTACTTCTCGGCCGCCGGCCGGGAACATCTTCTCGACCAGGAGGCCCTCGACGACCGCGTCCGGCCGGTGCGAGGCGACGTTGCGGTGAATCGCGCGATACGCGTCGCGCAACTGCTCGTCCGTCGCTATGCCGAGCTTGACCCCGCCCGCTTCCGTCTTGTGCGTGATCTGGCTGCTCACCACTTTGAGCACCACCGGATAGCTCAGCAGCGACGCATGGGCACAAGCTTCGTCCTCGCTGCGTGCCAAGCGGCCGCCTGGCACCGTGATTCCAGCCTGCTCAAGTCGCGCCTTGGCGTCGATTTCGCTCAGGGCACTGGCCTGAGCCGTTGAGGCTTGGGCAGCATGGACCTGGGGTGCAGACGACACCTGCCCGCGCTGCGGAAGAATTTTCTTCAGCGCTCCGACCGCGTCGGTCAGCGAGAAGAAGGGCATGCGGCCCGCCATGTCCAGCGTCAGGAAGCCTTCCCCCAATCGGCGACTCATCCAGACGGGGACAATGACCGTGTCGGTGTTCCGCGCCACTTCGTCGATAGCCTGCGCCATGGTCTTCGTGATGGGTCCGTAGTCCATAGGGATTGGGAACAGCACGACACTCACGCCCTTGTCGGCGCAAACGATGCGGAGGCACTCGCCGGTGAGTTTCTCGTCGCGCAGAATGTCGGCGGTCGTGTCGACGGGGTTGCTCACGTTGGCAAAGGCCGGCAGCAGTGCCTTTAGGGCGGCCACCGACTCCGGTCGCAGTTCGACCAGTTCCAGTCCGGCCGTGCCCACGATGTCGGCGGCGAGCGCGGCGGTGCCGCCCGAGAAGGTAAAGATGCATAGGCCACTCGAAGCATCCCGCCGGCCGGCGGCTGCCAGTCGAGAGACGGCTGCCAGCTCGTGCAGGTCATCGACCTCGATCACGCCGTATTGCTTGAAGACAGCGCTGTTGACCTTGGCCGAGCCGGCGATGGAAGCGGTATGCGACTGAGCCGCCTTCACGCCATAGTCGGACCGGCCGACCTTCAGGACCACGACCGGCTTGCCTGCCTGTTGGGCGAGCTTGAAGGCCTCGATCAAACGCCTGCCATTCTTGACGCCTTCCATCAGCACGGCGATCACGCGAATTGCCGAGTCTTTTGCCATGTGGGCGATGAAGTCGGGCAAGCCGAGGTCCACCTCGTTGCCGCCGGAAAACCACAAGCCGACGCCTTCGCCATGGGTGAGCGCCTGCAGCACGTTGCGGCCAAGGCCGCCGCCCTGGGTGGCTAGGCCGATCGAGCCGGCATTGAGATCGTCCTTGAACGCGGGCGAGAACGTGCATCCGAGGCGGTCGCGGATATTGACGAATCCGGGGCAGTTCGGTCCGTAGACGTGCAGGCCGGTGGAACGGCACAACGTTGCAATCTGTGCCTCGAGTTCGCTGCCTTCGCCGCCCACCTCGGCGAAGCCGGATGTCATCACCACCGCAAAGGGAATGCCGCGCGCGGCGCATTGACGAAGGGTCTCCAGCACTGCGGACGCGTTCACGATCACCAGTGCCAGGTCGACGTTGCCCGCTGGGATCGCCTCGACAGAAGGCCAGCAGGGCGCGCCTGCGATGTCCTTGTAGGCGGGGTTGACTGGGAAGACAGCGCCGCCGAACTGCGAGTGCAGCACGACGTTGTCGTAAAGGCGCTTGCCCTGGCTACCTTCGCGCCCGGAGGCGCCGATGATGGCTATGCTGCGGGGGGCGACCAGGCGGGTGAGGTCAGGAAACGTCATGTGGCAGTCTCCTCGCGCATCAGCATCTTGAAGTCGGCCTGTACAACGACTTCGCCGCGCTGGTTGATGGCCTCGCGTCGGAAGGTGACTTCGCTGCGTCCCGGCTTGGCGCTTGCGCTCTTCTCGACCACCGTCACCTTGACGTGGATGGTGTCGCCAATGAACGTCGGCTTGGGGAAGCGGCAGGTGAGCTCCTTGAGCGCAATGATGTTCGGCTCCAGAGCTCGGTAGCCGCTGCTCTGGGTCGTCAGCCCCGAAAGAATGGACAGGACCAGCAGGCCGTGCGCGATACGCCGGCCGAAGGCGGTGGTCTTGGCGTACTCGCCATCCACATGGATGCGGTTGTAGTCGCCAGACAGGCAGGCAAAGGCCACGATGTCCGATTCGGTCACGGTCCGACCGGCGGACTCGAAACTGAAGCCGGGAGCAAGCGCCTGCGAGGCGGGAGGAGGGGCCTGGAATTCACTCATCGATGTCTTCCGTTCAGGAGGAATAGCGTCCACCAGTCACGTGCAGGGTGTCGCCTGTGATGTAGCCCGCGCGCTCCGAAGCCAGAAACAGGATGGCATCCGCGATGTCTTCCGGGCGGCCGAGCCGCGGCACCGGATTGCGCGCCAGTGCGGCGTCACGAAGTCGCTCGTAGGTGGGTAGCGCCTTGACGAGTTCCGTTTCGATGAAGCCCGGGGCAATCGCGTTGGCCGTGATGTTGAACTTGCCTTGCTCGAGCGCCAGGGCCCGAGTGAATCCGATGAGGCCCGCCTTGGCAGCCGAGTAGTTGGTCTGTCCCGGATTGCCCAGGTGCGCACGCGACGAGATGTTGATGATCCGGCCCCACTTCTGTTCAATCATCGAAGGCAGCACGGCCTTCGTGCACAGGTAGGCACCCTTGAGGATGGTGTCAACGACGGCATCCCAATCCGCTTCGGGCATTTTCGTCAGGTACTTGTCGCGTGTGAAGCCGGCGTTGTTCACCAGGATGTCCACCTTGCCGAAGGCTTCGATCGTCCGCGCGGCGAGGCGCTCCACTGCTTGGGCGTCGCATACGTCTGCCGCCACGCCAATGGCCGAGTGGCCGCGTGACGCGATGGCTTCTGCCGTGCCTGCGGCGGTCTGGGCATCGATGTCTGTGATGACGACATGCGCGCCTTCGGTTGCCAGCGCTTCGGCCGCTGCGCGGCCAATGCCGCGCCCGGCCCCCGTCACGATGGCAACGCGTCCTTTGAGATTCAAGTCCATTGGTGCTCCTATGTGGATATGGCTAATGTGTACGAGTAATCGAACATATTATCGACCAGTCGAAACAATAGCACAATCACTACGAAATGTCGTACACTTATTCGATCAGACGAACATGCTCAACATGGAGATGATGATGACTTTCTGGAAATGGGTTGGTGCGGCCGCACTCGCCGTCGCCACGGTGGCCAATGCGGCGGACGCATACCCCAGCAAGCCTGTCAAGCTGCTGGTGGGCTTCAGCCCGGGCGGCGCGACAGATCAGCTTGCGCGGCTCTATGCGGCGAAGCTGACGCAGAAACTTGGCCAGTCGTTCGTGGTTGAAAACCGCGCCGGTGCGGGCGGCAATATCGCGGTGGATGCCGTCGCCAAGGCGCCCGCCGATGGCTACATCCTTGTGATGGCAGCTAACTACATCGCCATCAACTCGGCTTTGAGGCGCAACCCCTACGACTGGAAGCGCGACCTGGCCCCGGTGGCATTGATTGCGTCGACCCCCAATCTGTTGGTCGTGCCCGTCGACTCGAAGCCCAAGAGCGTCGATGACTTGGTGAAGGGCGCCAAGCAGGGCCATCTGACCTTCGGCTCGCCGGGGGTGGGCTCCTCCGTCCATATGGCCGGTGAATTGTTCAAGGTGATGGCTGGCGTCAACATGACGCATGTCCCCTACCGGGGCGTTTCGCCGGCGGAGATCGACCTGATCGGGGGAAACCTGGACCTCATGTTCGACAGCATCTCCACCGCGGCGCCGCTGGTCGAATCGGGAAAGCTTCGAGCGATTGCGGTCAGCGGAAGGAAGCGCACGAAGTCTTTGCCGAGCGTGCCCACCCTCGATGAAGCAGGACTGCGCGGCTTCGACGTCGAGGCCACCTACATGGTGGTGGCACCGGCCAATACGCCTGCGGAAGTCGTCAATCGGCTGAGCGGCGCGATCGCCGAGATCACCCGGCAGCCGGACGTTCAACGTATCGTCGAAAATATCTACGCACAACCCTTGAGTGGCGGTCCGCAGGAAACCGCGGCCTTCCTGCGTGCGGAAGAGGAGAAGTGGGAACACGTCGTGAGGGTCACCGGCGTGAAGGCTGAGTGACTTCGCGCAACGACAAGCCGCGTGCGAATTTGAGGAGCGCGGTCGAGGCCTTCCTAAGATTACTTTGCCGTGAGCAGTTCGGCGAGCTTTTCATGCTGCAACTCGCGACGGGGGAGGCCTATTCGTATCTGGACTACCTGGTCGAGCGTGGCGAAATCGGCCCCGACTGGGCGCAGACGGCGGCGGTTGGCCTGCAGGCCGCTCGTGATAAAGCGACCACTGCCTGCCGCATCGCTCCGAACCGAATCAACTGAAAGGAAGCTATGAAGATCCTGGTCCCCGTCAAGCGGGTCGTCGATTTCAACGTCAAGGTCCGCGTCAAGTCTGACGGCACGGGCGTGGACATCGCCAACGTCAAGATGAGCATGAACCCCTTCGACGAGATCGCCGTCGAAGAGGCGGTGCGCCTGAAGGAAAAGGGCGTGGTCACCGAGATCATCGCGGTGTCCTGCGGCGAGGCCAAGTGCCAGGAAACGCTGCGCACCGCCATGGCCATTGGCGCCGACCGCGGCATCCTGGTCGAGACGACCGAAGAGCTGCAGCCCCTGGCGGTGGCCAAGCTCCTGAAGGCCCTGGTCGACAAGGAACAACCGCAACTGGTGATCCTGGGCAAGCAGGCCATCGACGACGACGCCAACCAGACCGGCCAGATGCTCGCCGCCCTGGCCGACCTGCCCCAAGCCACCTTCGCCTCCAAGGTGGAAGTGGCCGGCACAGATGGGGATATGAGGGTCAACGTCACGCGCGAAGTGGACGGCGGCCTGGAAACCATCTCTCTCACACTGCCCGCGGTGATCACCACCGACCTGCGCCTGAACGAGCCGCGCTATGTCACCTTGCCCAACATCATGAAGGCCAAGAAGAAGCAACTGGACACCGTCACCCCCGCCGACTTGGGAGTGGACGTGGCCCCGCGCCTGAAGACGCTCAAGGTGGTCGAGCCCGCCAAGCGTGGCGCCGGCATCAAGGTGCCCGACGTGGCCACCCTGGTGGACAAGCTCAAGAACGAAGCCAAGGTGCTGTGAGAGACAAGGGGAAAGACAAATGACCGTACTCGTTATTGCTGAACACGACCACGCCACCGTCAAGCCGGCGACCCTCAACACCGTGACCGCCGGCCTCGCCTGTGGTGGCGATGTGCATGTGCTGGTGGCCGGCGCCAACGCCGCCGAAGCCGCGGCCGCGGCCGCCAAGATCGCTGGCGTGGCCAAGGTGATTGCTGCCGACAGCCCCAGCCTCGCAGAGAACCTGGCTGAGAACGTCGCCGCGCAAGTGCTGGCGATTGCTTCCAACTACAGCCACATCCTGTTCCCCGCCACCGCCAACGGCAAGAACGTCGCGCCGCGCGTCGCGGCCAAGCTGGATGTGGCCCAGATCAGCGACATCACCAAGGTGGTGAGCGCCGATACCTTCGAGCGCCCGATCTACGCCGGCAACGCCATCGCCACCGTGCAGAGCAGCGATGCCACCAAGGTGATCACCGTGCGCACCACGGGCTTCGACCCAGCGGCCAAGGACGGTGACAGCGCCTCGGTCGAGAACGCCGCCGGCGTGGCCGACTCGGGCAAGTCCTCCTTCGTGGGCCGCGAAGTCACGAAGAGCGAGCGCCCCGAACTCACCGCCGCCAAGATCATCGTCTCCGGTGGCCGCGCTCTCGGCAGCGCCGAGAAGTTCCAGGAAGTGATGGCACCCTTGGCCGACAGGCTCAACGCGGGCCTGGGTGCATCGCGCGCCGCGGTCGATGCGGGCTACGCCCCCAACGACTGGCAAGTCGGCCAGACGGGCAAGATCGTCGCGCCGCAGTTGTACATCGCCGCGGGCATCTCGGGTGCCATCCAGCACCTTGCGGGCATGAAGGATTCCAAGGTGATCGTGGCGATCAACAAGGACCCGGAAGCGCCGATCTTCTCGGTGGCCGACTACGGCCTGGAAGCCGATCTGTTCACGGCCGTGCCGGAACTGGCTGCCGCCGTTTGGTCGCCGGGCTGACATGCCGAATACGCCGGTTGTGAAGCTCGTTGAGCGCCGGCCGGCATTCGAGGCCGGCGCCTAGTCTTACTGTGTTAGTAATTTAAGCGAAATCAAGGCATTATGCGCACTTCTTCGAGCAAGAGGTGAACCTTGATGAAGGAATTGCATGAATTTGAGCGCTACCTGGCGCATTTGGGCGAGGG
>NZ_JBIXJS010000010.1:0-183090 GCF_052871435.1 Variovorax sp. LARHSF232
CGCGGGCCAGCACCAGGTGCACGATGTTCTGCGCCATGTCGTGCTCGCCGTAGGTGATGAAGATCTTGGTGCCGAAGACCTTGTAGCTGCCGTCGGCCTGCGGCTCGGCGCGGCTGCGCACCAGGGCGAGGTCACTGCCGGCCTGCGGCTCGGTCAGGTTCATGGTGCCGGTCCATTGGCCCGTGACCAGCTTCTCCAGGTAGGTGGCCTTGAGCGCGTCGGAGCCGGCCATCAGCAGCGCCTCGGTGGCGCCGTCGGACAGCAGTGGGCACAGCGCGAAGCTCATGTTGGCCGAGTTCAGCATCTCGGTGCAGGCCGCACCGATGGTCTTGGGCAGGCCCTGGCCGCCGAACTCGGTGGGCTGCTGTAAGCCCTGCCAGCCGCCGCTGGCGTACTGGGCATAGGCTTCCTTGAAGCCGGGGGTGGTGGTGACCACGCCGTCCTTCAGCGAAGACGGATTGCGGTCGCCTTCGACATTCAGCGGCGCCACCACGTCCTGGTTGAATCTGGCGCACTCTTCCAGCACGGCTTGCGCGGTCTCGAGGCCGGCGTCTTCGAAGGGCGGCAGCTTGGCGACTTCATCGATGCGGGCCAGGTGCTCGATGTCGAACAGCATGTCCTTCAGGGGGGCGGTGTAACTCATGATGTGTGTGTCTCCAGAGGGCGGATACGAAAAGGGCATCGCGAACGATGCCCTTGAAGATTCCAGCGGGGGGAATCCTTGCTTCTCTTACAGAGCCTTGACCAGTTCCGGCACGGCCGTGAACAGGTCGGCTTCCAGGCCGTAGTCGGCCACCGAGAAGATCGGCGCTTCCGGGTCCTTGTTGATCGCCACGATCACCTTGGAATCCTTCATGCCTGCCAGGTGCTGGATGGCGCCCGAGATGCCCGCGGCGATGTACAGCTGCGGCGCGACGATCTTGCCGGTCTGGCCCACCTGCCAGTCGTTGGGGGCATAGCCCGCATCGACGGCGGCGCGGCTGGCGCCCAGGCCCGCATTGAGCTTGTCGGCCAGGGGCGCCATCACTTCCTGGAACTTCTCGGCGCTGCCCAGCGCCCGGCCACCCGAGACGATGATCTTGGCGGCGGTGAGCTCGGGACGCTCGCTCTTCGTGACTTCACGGCCGACGAAGGAGGACTTGCCCGAGTCGGCCACGCCAGCGGCGTTCTCGACCGAGGCGCTGCCGCCTTCCTTGGCCGCAGCGTCGAAGCCCGTGGTGCGCACGGTGATGACCTTGGTGGCATCGGCGCTTTGCACCGTGGCAATGGCGTTGCCCGCATAGATCGGACGCTCGAAGGTATCGGCGGCGACCACCTTGGTGATGTCGCTGATCTGCGCGACATCCAGCTTGGCCGCCACGCGCGGGGCGACGTTCTTGCCGTTGGCGGTGGCGGGGAACAGGATGTGGCTGTAGTTGGAAGCGATCGCCAGCACTTGAGCCGCGACGTTCTCGGCCAGGTTCTCGGCCAGGCTGGGGCTGTCGGCGGCGATCACCTTGGCCACGCCGGCGATCTTGGCGGCGGCGGCAGCGGCTTCGGCGGCATTGGCGCCGGCCACCAGCACGTGCACATCGCCGCTTTGACAAGCGATGGCAGCGGTCACGGTGTTCAGGGTCGCCGGCTTGACGGTGGCGTGGTCGTGTTCAGCAATAACGAGGACGGTCATTTCTATTCTTCCTTCCCTGACTTAGATCACTTTGGCTTCATTCTTGAGCTTGTCCACCAGGGTGGCCACGTCGGGCACCTTGATGCCGGCGCCGCGCTTGGCGGGCTCGGCCACCTTCAAGGTCTTCAGGCGCGGCGCGACATCGACGCCGAGGTCCTCAGGCTTGAAGGTATCGAGCTGCTTCTTCTTGGCCTTCATGATGTTGGGCAAGGTGACGTAGCGCGGCTCATTGAGGCGCAGGTCGGTGGTGATCACTGCGGGCAGCGTGAGGGCGATGGTCTCCAGGCCGCCATCGACTTCGCGCGTGACGGTGGCCTTGTCACCGGCCACTTCGACCTTGGAGGCGAAGGTGGCTTGCGGCAGGTCGGCCAGCGCGGCCAGCATCTGGCCGGTCTGGTTGTTGTCGTCGTCGATGGCTTGCTTGCCAAGGATCACCAAGTGCGGCTGTTCCTTGTCAATCAGGGCCTTCAGAAGCTTGGCCACGGCCAGGGGCTGCAGCTCGACGTCGGTCTCCACCAGGATGCCGCGGTCGGCACCGATGGCCATGGCGGTGCGCAGCGTTTCCTGGCACTTCGCCTCGCCGCAGGACACGGCGATGATTTCGGTGACCACGCCCTTTTCCTTCAAGCGGACGGCCTCTTCGACGGCGATCTCGTCGAAGGGGTTCATGCTCATCTTGACGTTGGCAATGTCGACGCCCGTGCCGTCAGACTTGACGCGGACCTTGACGTTGAAATCGACGACCCGCTTGACGGGGACCAATACCTTCATGGGTTGACTCCATTGAATTGCAAAACCGGGGAGATGGGCGCAGGGCAGCCGGCCATTTTAGGGCGGCACTCCCTGTGCACCTGTTCATTTCAATCATCTGCTCGGGGCCGTCAGCCTGAAAACGAACGGTCGTGCTTTTTTGCCGAGATTATAGGCGAGCCTAGGCGCTTGGCAAGCTTCCCGAGGCGCCAGGCGAAGGTAAGGATTCGATACGAAGCGTGCGCCGAGGCCCCGCCAGTTCGACGCCCGCGGCGCGCAGCCCATCGAGGATTGCGATGTTGATGTCCGAGCGCACATTGACCTGCCCCTTGTCCGGGTCGGTCACCCAGAAGTTGAGGCTGAACTCCAGGCCATCGGGCGTGAAGTTGACGAGGTAGGCCACCGGCGCCGGCTCGCTCATCACGCGCGCATGACTGCGGGCCGCGTCGCACAAGACGGCCTGCACCTGCGCCACCTCGCTGCCGTGGCCCACCACGATGTTGGTCGTGATGTTGAACTTGAGATCGGCCTGCGTCAGGTTCTCGACCCGGTTGGTGATGAGCGATTCGTTCGGCACGATCGCCTCGCGCCCGTTGCCCGCGCGGATCAGCGTGTAGCGCGTCTTGATGTCGGTGATGCGGCCTTCGAAGTTGTCGACCTTGACGTTGTCCCCGATGCGCATCGAGCGCTCCAGCAGGATGACGAAGCCGCTCACGTAGTTGGCCGCCAATTTCTGCAGGCCGAAGCCCAGGCCCACGCCGAGCGCGCCGCCCAGCACCGACAGCGCGGTCAGGTCCACCCCCACCGCCGACAGCGCGAACAGGAGGCCGATCAAGAGCAGCACGGCGCGCATCGCATTGGACGCCACCTTGCGCATCGACAGGTCTTGCACCGCCTCGGCCAGCACGCGCTTTTCGATGGTGGCCGAGATCCACAGCGCGATCATCAGCACGAGGCCTGCCGAGGCCATGCCTTCGAGGATGGTGCGCAAGCTCACCTGCGTCTTGCCGAAGGCCAGATGGATCGAATCGAGCTCCTGCAGCACCGGTGGCAGCAGGCCCACGATCCAGAGGATGGCGGCGATCCAGGCGATCCAAGACACCGTGCGTTCGATCAGCCGCACCACCGCGGAGGCCGGAAACACCGCCGCCAGCACCCGGGCGACGAAACGGATCGCCAGCAGTGCCAGGAACACCGACACCGCGACGCGCAGCACCAGCACCGCCTGCATCTCGAGCAGCGCGCGGCGCGCCAGATCGGTGAACACGAGCGCCAGCAGCGGAAACAGCAGGCCGTCGAAGACCTTGCGGCCGAACCAGATCGAATCCTTGGGCTGGTCGCGGCCGAACCAGCGGCACACGCCCCAGGCCAGCAGCACGCAAGCGGCCAGCACCGCCAGTTCGATCGACAGCGTGCGGACCTGAACCTGGCCGAGTCGCGCGAGGAACTCGTCCATGCGCGGCATCAAAGCTCCGCCAGCACGCGCAGGTGCGCCTCCACGCTGGCGGCCAGCGCATCCAGGTTGTAGCCGCCCTCCAGGAAGGAGACGATGCGGCCCTGCGAGAAGCGCCGCGCCACGTCGCGCACGCGGCTGGTGATCCAGTAGTAGTCGTTCTCGTTCAGGCCCAACTGGCCGAGATCGTCATCGCGGTGCGCGTCGAAGCCGGCGCTGACGAAGATCATCTGCGGCTTGAACTCTTCCAGCCGCGGCATCCACATGGCCTCGATCAATTCGCGCACGTCCATGCCGCGGGTGTAGGCCGGCACCGGTACGTTGTGCATGTTGGGCGCGGGATGCTCGGTTCCGCTGTACGGATAGAAGGGATGCTGAAAGATGCCCACCATCAGCACGCGCGGATCGTTGGCCAGGATGTCTTCGGTGCCGTTGCCGTGGTGCACGTCGAAGTCGACGATGGCCACGCGGTCGAGGCCGTGCTTTTCGATGGCATGGCGCGCGGCGATGGCGACGTTGTTGAAGAAGCAGAAGCCCATCGCCTTGTCGCGGCAGGCATGGTGGCCGGGCGGGCGCACGGCGCAGAAGGCGTTCTCCAGCTCGCCCGCCATCACCGCGTCGGTGGCCGCGATGGCGGCACCGGCGGCGCGTCGTGCCGCCAGCATGGTAAAGCCGTTCATGCACGTGTCGGGATCGATCTGCGCATAGGCCGGGCCGCCGGCCGGCGCATCCGCCACCAGGCGCTGCGCCAGTTGCTGCAGATGCTCCACATGTTCGGGCGTGTGGGCGAGCAACAATTGCTCCATCGTGGCCAGCGGGACATCGCCGCGCTCGAGAGCATCACCGACACCGCTGGATAGAAGCCTGTCTTCGATGGCGTCCAGGCGCTGCGGGCATTCCGGATGCCCCCTGCCCATTTCATGCTTCCAGAAATCGCGATGAGTGAAGTAGCCGGTCTTGCCCATGTCTCGATGGCGCAGGTCGGTAGTCGAGAGGCAGGAGGTGCCGACCTACTGTATTGTTTGCATATGGATACAAAAATGGACGTCGCAGCAAAGCTCGCCAGTTTGCTCGGCCAGCTTAACACGGTGATCGTTGGCAAAGAGGCGCAAGTGCGCGACTGCGTGGCCTGCCTGCTGGCCGGTGGCCACCTCTTGATCGAAGACGTGCCGGGGGTGGGCAAGACCACCCTGGCACATGCCCTGTCGCACACCTTCGGCCTGCAGTTTTCGCGCGTCCAGTTCACCGCCGACCTGATGCCGGGCGACCTGTCGGGCGTGGCCATCTACGACCGCGGCCAACAGACTTTCGTGTTCCATCCCGGCCCGATCTTTGCGCAGGTGCTGCTGGCCGACGAGATCAACCGCGCCAGCCCCAAGACCCAGAGCGCCCTCTTGGAAGCGATGGAAGAAAAGCAGGTCAGCATCGAAGGCGAGACGCGCGCCCTGCCCTCGCCCTTCTTCGTGATCGCCACCCAGAACCCGCACGACCAGCTGGGCACCTTTGCCTTGCCCGAGTCGCAGCTGGATCGCTTTCTGATGCGCATCTCGCTGGGCTACCCGGATCGCGCGGCCGAGCGCGCCCTGCTGGCCGGCGCCGACCGGCGCGAGCTCTTGTCGCAGCTGCCGGCCCTGCTCACCCCGGGCGAGCTGCAGGCCCTGCAGCAGCGCGTGCAGCAGGTGCATGCGGCCGAACCGCTGCTCAACTACGTGCAGGACCTGATCGCCGCCACCCGCTCGGGGCGCTGGTTCCTGCAGGGGCTGTCGCCGCGCGCCGGCATCGCCCTGTTGCGCGCCGCCAAGGCGCAGGCCCTGCTGGCCAACCGCGACTACGTGGCGCCGGACGATGTGCAGGCCGTGCTGCCGCAGACCATCGCGCACCGCCTCACGCCGGTGGGCGACGCGGGACGCGGCGCGGTGGAGCAGGTGCGCGCCATGATGGCCGCTGTCCCCTTGCCCTGACCATCATGATCGCTGCCCTGCGCCGGCGCATCGACGGCTGGTTCTTCACACGCCGGCCGCCCGCGGACCGCATCGAGCTCACGCAGCGCAACGTCTACATCGTGCCGACGCGTGCCGGTTGGATGCTGGGCGCCACCGTGCTGGTGCTGCTGATCGCCTCGATCAACTACCAGCTCAACCTGGGCTACCTGCTCACCTTCCTGCTGGCCGGCAGCGTGACGGTCGGCATGTATGTCTGCCATGCGACCTTGCGCGGCCTCGCCATGCACCTGCTGCAACCCGAGGCGCAGTTCGCCGGCGCCGCGGCCGTGTTTCGCGTGGTGCTGACCAACCCGCGGCGGAGCTGGCGCTACGGCATCGGCATGGCAGTGCGCGGCAGCGGCCAGTGGGCCTGGTGCGACGTGCCCGCGCAGGGCAGCGCCACCCTGGACATCGCCTTCCAGCCGCAGCAGCGCGGCCTGCATCCGGTGCCCCCGCTGACGGCCGAGACGCGCTTTCCGCTCGGCACCTTCCGCGTCTGGACGGTCTGGCGCCCCGCAGCACGGGTGCTGGTCTACCCGGCGCCCGAACTGCACCCGCCCGCGCTGCCGCCGGGCGAGCCGCGCGCCGACGCGCCGCAGGCGGCCGGCGCGCGTGCACAACAGGCCGGCGAGTACGACGGCATCCGTGCCTACCGCCCAGGCGACCCCTTGAAGATGGTGGTCTGGAAGAAGGCCGCCCGCTCCCAGGCCGCGGGTTCCGATGAATTGTTCAGCCGCGACACCCAGCAGTCGCAGCGCCAGGAGCTCTGGCTGGACGCCCAGCACGCCGGCCTGCCCGAGCAGGAGGCCCGCCTGTCGCGCCTGTGCGCCTGGGTGCTGATGGCCGACAAGCTCGGGCTCGACTACGGGCTGCGCATTGCCGGCCGCAGCGTCGCACCCGCGCAGGGCGAAGCCCACAAGCGCCAATGCCTGGAGCTGCTGGCCACATGTTGACGATGACGACGCCCCTGAAGGCGCCACGGCGCCTGGCTGCCCTGCCGCGCGACGCGCGCGACACGCTGTTCCTTTTGTGCGTGATCGCCATCATCGTGCTGCCGCAGGTGGGCAACCTGCCGTGGTGGTGCAGCGCGCTCACCGCCGTCATCCTGGTCTGGCGCGGCACGCTGGCGGTGCGCTCGCTGCCGTTGCCGGGCAAGTGGTGGCGCATCACGCTGCTGGCCCTGACCCTGGGCGCCACCGCGCTGACGCACCGCACCCTGCTAGGCCGCGATGCCGGCGTCACGCTGGTGGTGCTGCTGCTGGCGCTCAAGACCCTGGAACTGCGCGCGCGCCGCGATGCCTTCGTGGTCTTCTTTCTGGGCTTCTTCGCGATGCTCACCAACTTCTTTTATTCGCAGTCGCTGCCGACGGCGCTGGCGATGCTGGTGGCGCTGCTGGGCCTGCTCACCGCGCTGGTCAATGCGCATCTGCCGGTGGGACGGCCGCCGCTCCTGCAGTCGGCCCGCATGGCGGGACGCATGGCGCTGCTGGGCGCACCGATCATGCTGGCGCTGTTCGTTCTCTTCCCGCGCATGGCGCCGTTGTGGGGCACGCCCAGCGATGCGATGACCGGGCGCAGCGGCCTGTCGAACAGCATGCGGGTGGGCTCGGTCACCGAACTGGCACTGGACGACGGCATCGCGGCCCGCGTGAAGTTCGATGGCGGCAAGGCGCCGCCGCAGCGCGAGCTGTATTTCCGTGGACCGGTGCTGTCGCGCTTCGACGGCCGCGAATGGACCTTCGCGCCCTCGCAGGTGCCGGCCAACCTGCAGGTGCAAGGCGAGCCGGTGCGCTACGAGGTCACGCTGGAGCCCAACCAGCGTCCCTGGCTGCTCACCCTGGACGCGGCCATCGACGCGCCGCTCGTCCCCGGCATGGATCCGCCGCGCCGGACGGCCGAACTGCAATGGATGCTGCAACAGCCGGCGCGCGACCTGCTGCGCTACCACGCAGAAAGCTATCCGCGCTTTCGCAGCGGCCCGCAGGCCTGGGCGCCCGGCCTGGCCGCCTACATGCGGCTGCCCTCCGGCTTCAATCCGCGCACGCTGGAGATGGCCACGCAGCTGCGCGAAGACCCGCGCGTCGTCCAGGGCGGCAACGTCGAGCTGGTGCGCCTGGCGCTGGAGCGGCTGCGCACCGGCGGCTACAGCTACACCCTGGAGCCCGGCGTCTACGGCGAACACACGGCCGACGAATTCTGGTTCGACCGCAAGGCAGGCTTTTGCGAGCACATCGCCTCGGCCTTCGTGGTGCTGATGCGGGCTGCCGGGGTGCCGGCGCGCATAGTCACCGGCTTCCAGGGCGGCGAGCTCAACGGGGTCGACGGCTTCTGGACCTTGCGCAACAGCGATGCCCATGCCTGGGCCGAGGTGTGGCAGACCGGTAGTGGCTGGGTACGCGTCGACCCGACCGGCGCCATCTCGCCCGACCGCATCGGCGCCTTCCAGCGCCTGGCCGCGCCGCAAGGCGTGCTGGCGGGCGCCTTCAATGCCGTCAACCCGACCCTGGCCCAGCACCTGCGCGCGGCCTGGGAGGCCATCAACAACGGCTGGAACCAGTGGGTGCTCAACTACACGCAGGGGCGCCAGCTCGACCTGTTGAAGAACATCGGCTTCGAGGCGCCCAGCCTGCAGGACCTCATCATGCTGCTGCTCGCCCTGCTGGTCGGCGCCAGCCTGGCGGGTGCCCTGTGGACGCTGTGGGAGCGCAGCCAGCACGACCCCTGGCTGCGCCTGCTGGCCCGTGCCCGCGCCAGGCTGCAGCGCGCCGGCCTTCAGCTTCCCGAATCCACGCCGCCGCGCGAAATCGCGCGCCGCGTGCGCGAGCGCTTTGGCGCAGAAGACGAGGCGGCGCAGGCCATCGACGACTGGCTGCTGCGGCTGGAGCACCAGCGCTACAGCGCACAGCCGGCGCAAGGCCTGTCGCAACTGCGCACCGAATTCGCGCGCCTGCATTGGCCCCGTTGAAACCGGGTGTGACGCCGGGCAGGCGCGCGCACAGCGGGCGGCACAATGCGGCGATGCGCCGCCCCGTCTTCTCCTCCTTCTCGAAGCCCCTCCCCTTTCTTTCGATCACCCTGGCCCTGCTGCTGGCAGCCGGCGCGGGCAGCGCACTGGCCGCCGGCGCGCGCAAGGCATCAACCGGCAAGGCCCCGGCTGCCAAGAAGACCAGCAAGGTCGGTAACAGCAACACCAACAGCAGCGTCTGGTATGCCTCGCGCGACGACGCCATGCAGTTTGCCGACGAGATCGCGCAGCGCCGCGGCCTGGACCGCGAATGGGTGCGCGCCACCATCGGCGCCGCCCGCTTCCTGCCCAACGTGCCGCGCCTGATGCTGCCGGCCCAGGGCGGCGCGCCGAAGAACTGGCGCGCCTATCGCGGCCGCTTCATCGATCCGGTGCGCATTGCCGCCGGCGTGCGCTTCTGGCGCGCCAATGCCGACACGCTGGCGCGCGCGCAGCAGCAGTTCGGTGTGCCGGCCGAAATCATCGTCGGCATCATCGGCGTGGAAACCATCTATGGCCGCAACATGGGGAGCTTTCGCGTGATCGACGCGCTGGCCACCCTGTCCTTTGACTTCCCGGATGCGCACCCGCGCGCCGCCGAGCGGGTGGCCTTCTTCCGCGGCGAACTGGACAGCTTCCTGTCCAACGAAAGCCGCACCGCCGAAGACCCGCTGGTACCGCTGGGCAGCTACGCCGGCGCCATGGGCATGCCACAGTTCATGCCCAGCAGCATCGCCAAGTACGCCATCGACTTCGACGGCGACGGCCGCATCGACCTGGTGCGCAGCAACAGCGACGTGATCGGCTCGGTGGCCAACTACTTCAAGGCTTTCGGCTGGCAGCCCGGCCGGCCGCCCACCTTTCCGGTGAGCTTCGACGAAAGCCGGCTGAAGAAGGCTGTGCTGATGGCGCCCGACATCCTCCCCACCTTCAGCGCCGACAGCTTCAGCGCCGCCGGCGCCGTGCTGCCCGCCGACGCCCAGCGCTACGAAGGCCTGCTGGCCCTGATCGAGCTGCAGAACGGCTACGACGCACCGACCTACGTGGCCGGCACCAAGAACTTCTACGTCATCACGCGCTACAACTGGAGCGCCTACTACGCGATGTCGGTGCTGGAGCTGGGCGAGGAAGTGAAGGCGGCGATGCAGGGCGACTGATATCAGCGGCTTCAAATCAGGCGCAAAGCTCACACATCGCGCGCAGCATTGCCATTCGGATTGGTGGGTGGCGTGTTCTCCGCGCTGTTCGGCAGCGGCGGTTCATCTACGCCCTCTATTTGGCCGGGCGCCTCATGGCCAGTGAACAGCCTTCGACCAAGCTTCCAACCGATCTAGCACCAAGACCAGCGACCGCCCACGCGCCGACAGCGTGTAGAGAACCCCTCGGGGGAAACTCGCCAGGAGTTCCCGGGAAACCAGGCCTCGCTGCTCCAGGCCATCCAGGCGTTCGGTCAACACCTTGGGCGTGATTCCAGCCAGGCACCCGACCAGTTCGCCATGGCGCTTGGGACCGGTTTGCAGATGCCAAAGGATCAGCGCATTCCAGCGGTGTCCCAGGAAGGCCAGCCATTCTTCGACGGGGCACTCGCTGGCGTGCTTGGGCGCAGGCGTGTCGATGCCGGCCGGAGCCGCCGGGTTCTCTGCAGTCCTATCCATTTGGTGAGAGCTGAATCCGCATGCTGTGATGAGCTCCATCGTAGTTCAGAGAGAGTTCATCCGTCATGTTCAAGGTCACGACCCCCGCCGCAATGAACGAAGCTTTTGCTCGCGCGTTCAACAGCCGCCATATCGACAACTTGCTGTCGCTGTACGAACCGGAAGCAGCGCTGCGCACCGATCCCTCGAACCAGACCTGCAGGGGAAAGCCCGCCATTGCCGCCGAGCTCGGCAAGCTGCTGGAGGTTCCGGGCGTCATGGTTTCCCGCAACAACTTCTGCGTGGAAGTGGATGGCCTTGCGCTGCTGCGGGCCGACTACAGCCTGACCTCGCCGGAGGGAAGGACCATCCTCGCCGGCAGTTCGGCCGAGGTCGTGCGCCGGCAGGCGAATGGCTCGTGGCTCTACGTCATTGACCATGCGGCAGGCGCGAGCTTGCCGCGTGTTGAAGGATATGAGGGGTTCATGCAGCAAAGCCGCTGCGCCCCACGACCTTCCCCGCCGAATCCACCACCAGCCCCTC
The DNA here is from genome assembly GCF_052871435.1 of Variovorax sp. LARHSF232. NCBI lineage: Bacteria > Pseudomonadati > Pseudomonadota > Betaproteobacteria > Burkholderiales > Comamonadaceae > Variovorax > Variovorax sp. LARHSF232. The sequence continues at coordinate 11,033 of NZ_JBIXJS010000010.1, forward strand.
TCCCATCGACGTCGGCTCGCCGGTGAAGGCGCTGACGTTCACCTGGTGAGTCACCCACACCTCGAAGCGACCCGGGCCAATGCGGGCCAGGCGCTCTTGCAGCATGGGCCGCGCCTTGTCCCGTTCATCGCCGCGGCCAAAGCTGGAGTTGAGTGCCGGCCACAGGTCGTGCCGGCCGAAAGCCAGCGTGGCCGTGTCAATGCAGCGGCACCAGGCGCTGCAAAGCACCGCCGACGGCGCCAGCTTGCGCTGGCGGAACCACTCGCCGGCAGCGCGCGCCTGGGCGCGGCCGCCTTCGCTCAGGTTGCGCTGGGTCGCGCATTGATCGAGACGAAATCCCGGCGGATCGCCCACGCCCGGGTCGGTTTGCGCGTGCCGCATCAGCACGGCGCAGCGGCCGGCGCGCAAGCGTTCGACCAGGGGGTCGACGCCCTGGGCGCGCAAGGGATCCGCCGCCAGAAGCAGCGTGAACAACCCGAAGTGACGTCGATCCAGCGGCATCCGCGCACCGTAGCAAAGCGTCGCCAACCCTGATGCAAAAAAGGGCTGCCGCCCGATCCAACGAGCGGCAGCCCCTTCACAGGTGCGCTGATTGCGAAGCGCTTGCGCTTAGCGCGCCTTGCCTTCCTTCCAGGCCGTCAGCAGCTTGTTGTAGTCGATGGTCTCGCCCTTGGGCTTTTCGTTGGCCAGCTTCTTCCAGGGGGCGTGCTGGTCACTCAGCCACTTGCTCGGGTCACCCTTGGCGTTGAGCTTGGGCGCGCACTTGGCCATGCCGGCGCGCTCCAGGCGCGCCATCACCTGGTCCATCTCTTCGGCCAGGTTGTCCATGGCCTTCTGCGGCGTCTTCTCGCCCGTCACCGCCTCGGCCACGTTCTTCCACCACAGCTGTGCCAGCTTGGGGTAATCGGGCACGTTGGTGCCGGTGGGCGACCAGGCCACGCGCGCCGGGCTGCGGTAGAACTCGACCAGGCCGCCCAGCTTGGGCGCCATGTCGGTCATGGCCTTGCTCTGGATGTCGGACTCGCGGATCGGCGTCAGGCCGACGATGGTCTTCTTCAGCGAGGTGGTCTTGGCGGTGATGAACTGCGCGTAGAGCCAGGCGGCCGCGGTGCGGTTCTCGTCGTGGTTGGCGAAGAAGGTCCAGGAGCCCACGTCCTGGTAGCCGTTCTGCATGCCCTGCTTCCAATACGGACCGTTCGGGCCGGGCGCCATGCGCCACTTGGGCGTGCCGTCGGCATTCACCACCGGGAGGCCGGCTTTGGTCATGTCGGCGGTGAAAGCCGTGTACCAGAAGATCTGCTGCGCGATCTGGCCCTGCGCGGGCACCGGCCCGGCTTCGCCGAAGGTCATGCCGGTGGCTTCCTTGGGCGAGTACTTCTTCATCCAGTCGACGTACTTGGTGAGCGCGTAGACGGCTGCCGGCGAATTGGTGGCGCCGCCGCGCGAGACCGAAGCGCCCACCGGCGTGCACTTGTCGTCGGCCACGCGGATGCCCCACTCGTCGATCGGCACGCCGTTGGGGGCGCCGATATCGGCGGTGCCGGCCATCGACAGCCAGGCGTCGGTGAAGCGCCAGCCCAGCGACGGATCCTTCTTGCCGTAATCCATGTGGCCGTAGATCGGCTTGCCGTCGATGTTCTTCACGTCGTTGGTGAAGAACTCGGCGATGTCTTCGTAGGCGCTCCAGTTCAGCGGAACGCCCAGGTCGTAGCCGTACTTGGCCTTGAACTTGTCCTTGATCTCGGGGCGCGCGAACAGGTCGGCGCGGAACCAGTACAGGTTGGCGAACTGCTGGTCGGGCAGCTGGTAGAGCTTGCCATCGGGCGCGGTGGTGAACTTGGTGCCGATGAAGTCCTTCAGGTCCAGGCCCGGGTTGGTGTAGTCCTTTCCCTTGCCGGCCATGTAGTCGGTCAGGTTCATGATCTTGCCGTAGCGGTAGTGCGTGCCGATCAGGTCGGAATCGGAGATCCAGCCGTCGTAGATCGACTTGCCCGATTGCATCGAGGTCTGCAGCTTCTCGACCACGTCACCTTCCTGGATCAGGTCATGCTTGACCTTGATGCCGGTGATTTCCTCGAAGGCCTTGGCCAGCGTCTTCGATTCGTACTCGTGCGTGGTGATGGTTTCGGACACCACCGAAACCTCCTTCACTCCCTTGGCCTGCAGCTTCTTGGCCGCCTCGATGAACCACTTCATCTCGGCCTCCTGCTGGGCCTTCGACAAGGTCGACGGCTGGAACTCGCTGTCGATCCATTTCTTGGCCTCAGCCTCGCCGGCCCAGGCCGCCTGTCCGGCGCACAGGGCTGCGGTGGCCAATGCCACTGGGGCCAGTGCGGTGCAGCGCATCTTCATAGCAATGTCTCCTCGTTGGGTGCTGCCCCTTGCGTTGATATTCAAATCGGCCCCGGGGCAGCAGCGAGCCGGATCCGAATGATCTGAAAAGAATCTAGCCCTTGCGCATGACCAGCAGCAGCGCCGCCATCGAGATGGCAAAGCCCCACCAGATCGTGGGCTCGGCACTCAGACCGAGCCATTCGGCCAACTTGCCAGCCAGGCCGACGAAGGCCAGGTTGATGTAGGCGGCCGTCAAGAGGCCGATGAAGAGCCGGTCGCCGCGCGTGGTTTCGATCGGCAGCCAGCCGCGGCGCATGGTGGTGGGCGACTTGATCTCCCACACGGTCATGCCCACCAGCATCACCGCGATGCAGCTGAAGAACACGGCCACAGGCAGGGTCCAAACCATCCAATCGAGCATGTCTTTTTCCTCGTTGTGCCGGTCAGACCCGCCCCATGGCGAAGCCCTTGGCGATGTAGTGGCGAACGAACCAGATCACGATGGCGCCCGGCACGATGGTCAGCACGCCGGCCGCGGCAAGGGTGGCCCAGTCCATGCCCGAGGCGCTCACGGTGCGCGTCATGGTGGCGACGATGGGCTTGGCGTTCACGCTGGTGAGGGTCCGCGCCAGCAGGAGTTCGACCCAGCTGAACATGAAGCAGAAGAAGGCCGCCACGCCCACGCCGGCCTTGATCAGCGGCAGGAAGATGGTGATGAAGAAGCGCGGGAAGGAATAGCCGTCGATGTAGGCCGTCTCGTCGATCTCGCGCGGGATGCCGCTCATGAAGCCTTCCAGGATCCACACCGCCAGCGGCACGTTGAACAAGAGGTGCGCGAGCGCCACGCCCAGGTGCGTATCCATCAGCCCCACCGTGGTGTAGAGCTGGAAGAAGGGCAGCAGGAACACCGCCGGCGGCGTCATCCGGTTGGTCAGCAGCCAGAAGAACACATGCTTGTCGCCCAGGAAGGAATAGCGCGAGAAGGCATAGGCCGCCGGCAGCGCCACCGTGAGCGAGATCACCGTGTTGATGCCCACGTAGATCAGGCTGTTGATGTAGCCCGAGTACCACGACTCGTCGGTGAAGATGCGCTTGTAGTTGGCCCAGGTGAACTCGTGGGGAAAGAAGGAAAAGCTCGAAAGAATCTCCTCGTTCGTCTTGAAGCTCATGTTGACCATCCAGTAGATGGGCAACAGGGCGAACGCGATGTACAGCACCAGGAAGATGCTGCGCTTGTGGAATCGCTTTTCGTTCATTTCAGATGCTCCACGGGGTACGCTTGTTCGGGGCGCACTTGTTCGGGGCGCGTGCACAGGACACCGGGTGGCCCCCTCCGCGAATGTCCCCCGCCTTCGGCTCCTCCTTTATTTCGCTGCGGGGGCCACCCGATGCCCTGCGCACAGTTGACGCCGCTGGTGCTCGCGAGATCAACAACCGCCGTGACGGCTCACGTCGATGGCGTGCTTCCCGCAGCGAAATAAAGGAGGAGGCCGAAGGCCGGGGGACATTCGCGGAGGAAAGTACGCCATCGGCGTGAGCCAGCCCCGGACACGAAAAGAGCCGCGTCATTCCTTGGCCTCCGTATCCTGCGTCCCCACCCGCTGCATCCAGTTGTAGAGCATGAAGCACAGCAACAAGATGATGAGGAAGTAGATCAGCGAGAAGGCCGCGGCCGGCCCCAGGTCGAACTGCCCCACCGCCTTTTGCGTCAGGTACTGGCTGAGGAAGGTGGTGGCGTTGCCGGGGCCGCCGCCGGTGAGCACGAAGGGCTCGGTGTAGATCATGAAGCTGTCCATGAAGCGCAGCAGCACCGCGATCATCAGCACGCCGCGCATCTTGGGCAGCTGGATGAAGCGGAATACGGCGAACTTGCTGGCGCCGTCGATGCGCGCCGCCTGGTAGTAGGCATCTGGAATGGAGCGCAGGCCGGCATAGCAGAGCAAGGCCACCAGCGGCGTCCAGTGCCACACGTCCATCACCAGCACGGTGATCCAGGCGTCGGTCGCGCTGCCGGTGTAGTTGTAGTCGACGCCCAGCTTCTGCAGTGCGTAGCCCAGCAGGCCGATGTCGGCGCGGCCATAGATCTGCCAGATGGTGCCCACCACGTTCCATGGAATGAGCAGCGACAGCGCCACCACCACCAGCACCGCCGAGGCCTTCCAGCCGGTGGCGGGCATGGACAGGGCCAGCATGATGCCCAGCGGAATCTCCACCAGCAGCACCGCCAGCGAGAAGCCCAGCTGGCGCACGAGCGCCGAATGCAGCTCGTCGTCGCGCATCACCGAGGTGAACCATTCGGTGCCCACGAACACGCGGCGCTCGGGCGAGATGATGTCCTGCACCGAATAGTTGACCACCGTCATCAGCGGCACGATGGCCGAGAAGGCCACGCAGATCAGCACCGGCAGCACCAGCAGCCAGGCCTTCTGGTTGATGGGTTTGGTCGTGTTCATGCAACCAGCTCCTCGTTGCGGTAGTAGCAGGTGTGCGCGTCCAGCACCCGCAGCCAGATGTCGTCACCCACGGCTGGCATTTCGCTTCCATTGCCAAGGCGCGCCTTCAGGGTGACGCCGTTGGCCGCGGCCGTGAGCAAGGCGTAGGTGCCGATGTCCTGTAGCTTCGTCACCTTGGCAGGGATGGCGCCTTTGGCGTAGATCGGCGCCAGTTGCAGGTATTCCGGACGGATGCCGACCTTGAGCGCGCCTTCGGGCAGCGGGCGCGGCGCGTCGATCCGGGTGCCCGCCATTTGCAGCTGGCCTCCACTGCTTTCGCAGTCCAGGAAGTTCATGCCGGGCGAGCCGATGAAGTGGCCGACGAAGGTGTGGGCCGGCCGCTCGAACAGCGCCTCGGCGCTGCCCACCTGCACCGCCTTGCCGCGCGTCATCACCACCACCTCGTCGGCGAAGGTGAGCGCCTCCACCTGATCGTGCGTGACGTAGATCAAGGTCAGCTTGAGGTCGTGATGGATCTGCTTGAGCTTGCGCCGCAGCTGCCACTTGAGGTGCGGGTCGATCACTGTAAGCGGCTCGTCGAACAGCACCGCCGACACGTCCTCGCGCACCAGGCCGCGGCCCAGCGAGATCTTCTGCTTGGCGTCGGCCGCCAGGCCGGCAGCGCGCTGGTTCAGCTGGCCCGACAGCTCCAGCATCTCGGCGATGCGGCCCACGCGCTGCTTGATGCGGTCTTCCGGCACGCCGCGGTTGCGCAAGGGGAAAGCCAGGTTCTGCGCCACCGTCATGGTGTCGTAGATCACCGGGAACTGAAACACCTGGGCGATGTTGCGCTCTTGTGGCGTGGTGCGGGTGACGTCCTTGTCGTCGAACTTCACGCTGCCGTGAGAGGGCGTGAGCAGGCCCGAGATGATGTTGAGCATGGTGGTCTTGCCGCAGCCCGAAGGCCCCAGTAGCGCGTAGGCGCCGCCGTCGGCAAAGCTCATCTTCAGCGGCAGCAGGGCGTAGTCGCCATCCTGCTGCGGGTTGGCGCCGTAGGCATGCGCCAGGTCGAGGTCAATGCGTGCCATACCTGTTCCTTCAGCCCTTGCGGCTTCGCGGCGCCAGCGCCAGCTTTCCATCGGCGTCGAACACGTAGGCGCTGGCGGTGTCGAAGCGCAGCGTGACGGACGCGCCCAGCTCGAAGCGGTGCACGCCGGTCAGCTGCGCCACCAGTTCGCCGGCCGGGCTGTGCAGGTGCACGAAGGTGTCGGAGCCGGCGATCTCCGCCAGCACGACCCGGCTGGGCACTTCCACGCCGGAATCGTCGGCGCGGCCCAGTTTCAGCGCACCGGCACGCAGGCCCACGGTCACCTCGCCCAGCAGGCCCGGCGGCATGTCCAGCGGCAGCGCCAGGCCGCCGGCCAGCTGAACGCCGGCGGAGCTGGCCTGCCCGCGCAGCAGGTTCATCGGCGGATCGTTGAAGGCACGCGCCACGCGCAGCGATTGCGGCGCATGAAAGACCTCGGCCGTAGGGCCGTACTGCAGCAGCTCGCCGGCATCCAGCACGGCGGTGTAGCCACCCAGCAGCAGTGCCTCGCCCGGCTCGGTGGTGGCGTAGATCACGGTGGAATCGCCGCTGGCAAAAAGCAGGCTGAGCTCTTCGCGCAACTCTTCGCGCAGCTTGTAGTCGAGGTTCACCAAGGGCTCGTCCAAAAGCATCAGGGGCGCGTTCTTGGCCAGCGCGCGCGCCAGCGCCACCCGCTGCTGCTGCCCGCCCGACAGCTCCGCCGGCAAGCGGTTCAGGAACATGCCGATGTGCAGCTTCTCGGCCAGCTCGGCCACCCGCTCGTTGACGCGGGCCTCGCCGCGCAGCTTGAGGGGCGAGGCGATGTTCTCGGCCACGGTGAGCGAGGGGTAGTTGATGAACTGCTGGTAGACCATGGCCACGTTGCGCTCGCGCACCGGCACGCCGGTCACGTCTTCGCCGTTGACCCTCACCTTGCCGGTGGTGGGCGTGTCCAGCCCCGCCATCAGGCGCATGAGGCTGGTCTTGCCGGCCTGGGTCGCGCCCAGCAGCACGGTGACCGCGCCGCTTTCCGGCGTGATGCTCTGTTCATACAACCACGTCTGGGCGCCCACCTTCTTGGTGACGCGCTCAAGGCTGAGCTGCAAAGCGGACCTCCTTCATTTGCGATTCGTTCATCGGGGGTGCGGCATGCGCCGTCATCCATTGGTCCACCTGCGCCCGCGCTTCGCGCGCCAGGTGCAGGCCCAGCTTGGAGCGGCGCCACAGGACGTCGTCGCCGCTCATGGCCCACTCTTCGTTTTGCAGGTAGCGCAGCTCGCGCTCGTACAGGCCCGGCGCCACCTGCGCGCCCAGGTCCGACATCGACTTGGCGTCGCCAATGACGCGATCGACCCGCGCGCCGTAGGCCCGCGCCAGGCGCCGCCCCAGCATGCCGCCCAGCCAGGGGTAGCGCGCGTGCAGCGCATCGACAAAGCGTTCGAAATCCGCGTCGGGCCTGCTGGCTGCGCCGATCCAGGGCGACAAGTCGCCGCCCGCCAGGAATGCGCCGTCGGTCCAGGCCGGCCGGGCTTCGCCCAGCATGCGCCCCACTTCGTCGGCCGCGTCTTCCGCGAGCTTGCGGAAGGTGGTGATCTTGCCGCCCCACACCGACAGCAGCGGCGCGGCGCTGGTGTTGCTTTCGAGCAGGTAGTCGCGCGTCACGGCCGAAGGATCGCCCGAGGCATCGTCCAGCAGCGGGCGCACGCCCGAGTAGGTCCAGACCACGTCGGCGCGCGTCACCGGCTTGGCGAAGTAGCGGCTGGCCTGGGTGCACAGGTAGTCGATCTCGTCCTGGCCGATGCGCGAGGCGCCCGGGTCGTCGCCCTCGATCTCGATGTCGGTGGTGCCGATCAGCGTGAAGCTGTCCTGGTAGGGAATGGCGAAGATGATCCGCTTGTCGGGGTTCTGGAAGATGTAGGCGTGGTCGTGCGTGAAGATGCGCGGCACCACAATGTGGCTGCCCTTCACCAGGCGCAGGCTCTTGGTGGCCAGCGCCTCGCCGGCCGCCGGCCGCGCCACCCCGCGCAGGAAGGATTCGGCCCACGGCCCGGCGGCGTTGACCACCGCGCGTGCGCGCAGCTTGTGCCGGCCTTGCGGCCCCTCGAGCGTGATGTCCCAGCCCTGGGCGTCGCGCAGGGCAGCGACGCAGCGGGTGCGGGTCAGCACCCGGGCGCCGCGCTCGCGCGCGTCGATGGCGTTGAGCACCACCAGGCGCGCGTCGTCCACCCAGCCGTCCGAATAGACGAAGCCGCGGCGAAAGTCCTTCTTCAATGGCGCGCCGGCCACATGCTCGCGCAGGTCGATGCCGCGCGAGGGCGGCAGCACCTCGCGGTGCGCCAGGTGGTCATACATGAACAGGCCGATGCGGATCATCCAGGCCGGCCGCATCGCCGGGTCGTGTGGCATCACGAAGCGCAGCGGCCACATGATGTGCGGCGCGCTCTTGAGCAGCACCTCTCGCTCCTGCAAGGCCTTGCGCACCAGACCGAACTCGTAGTACTCCAGGTAGCGCAGGCCGCCGTGAATCAGCTTGGTCGACGAAGACGAGGTGTGCGAGGCCAGGTCGTCCTGTTCGCACAGCACCACGGACCAACCGCGACCGGCCAGGTCGCGCGCAATGCCGCAGCCGTTGATGCCGCCACCGACGATCAGCACGTCGCAATCCGCGCCGGCTGGCGAGGCGGTTGGCGAGTTCGCTTGCGAAGAAGAAGGAACGGCGCTCACTGGGGCGTCATCCTTGTGGTGTGGAATTTCTCACGAATTTGCATGGGTTTGTCGTTCGTCTTTTTTCAGTTTGATTCCTTTTGGCGCGATTTTCCTCCGCGTTTTCCCGACGTTTGATTCGTTTCTTTTCGTTCTACAGTCAGCGCGTCGGTATTCCGGCAGCTGAACCACACCCGCGCCGCATGGCCATCCAGAACTCCAACCCCCGCCAGATCAACCTGCTCGACACCGTACGTTCGCGCGGTTCCGTGACAGTGGAGCAACTGGCCGACATGCTGGGCGTGACATTGCAGACCGTGCGGCGCGACGTGCAGCGCCTGGCCGACGCCGGCCTGCTGACGCGCTTTCATGGCGGCGTGCGGGTGCCCAGTTCGACCACCGAGAACATCGGCTACCAGCAGCGCGAAACCCTCAACGCCGAAGGCAAGGCGCGCATTGCGCAGGCGGTGGCGGCCAAGGTGCCCAACGGCTGCTCGCTGATCCTCAACATCGGCACCACCACCGAGGCGGTGGCCAAGGCGCTGATGCGGCACCGGGGCTTGCGCGTGATCACCAACAACCTGAACGTGGCCAACATCCTGTCGGACAACCCGGAGTGCGAGGTGATCGTGGCGGGCGGCTCGGTGCGCGCGCGCGACCGCGCCATCGTGGGCGAGGCGACGGTGGACTTCATCCGGCAGTTCAAGGTGGACATCGCGCTGATCGGCATTTCCAGCATCGAGTCGGACGGGTCCCTGCGCGACTTCGACCTGCGCGAGGTGAAGGTGGCCCAGACCATCATTGCCCAGGCGCGCGAGGTCTGGCTGGCGGCCGACGCCAGCAAGTTCAACCGCCCGGCCATGGTGCAGCTGGCCGAGCTGTCGCAGATCGATTGCCTGTTTACCGACGCGGAGCCGCCGCCGCCCTTCCCCGAATTGCTGGAACGCGCGCAGGTGCGCTGCGAGATCGCGCGGGCCTGACGTTTTTTCGTTTTCATTCGCATGACCTACCTGCTCGCCCTCGACCAAGGCACCTCCAGTTCGCGCAGCATCGTGTTCGATGGCGAAGGCCGCATCGTCGCGCTTGCGCAGCGCGAGCTGACGCAGATCTATCCGCAGCCCGGCTGGGTCGAACACGATCCCATGGAGATCTGGGCCAGCCAGCTCGAAACGGCGCGCGAGGCGCTGGCCAAGGCCAAGCTCCAGGCCAAGGACATGCGCGCCATCGGCATCACCAATCAGCGCGAGACCACCGTGCTGTGGAACCGCAAGACCGGCCGGCCGGTGCACCACGCGATCGTCTGGCAAGACCGGCGCGCCGAACCCATGTGCGCGCAGCTGCGCCAGCAGGGGCTGGCCGACACCATCCAGGAAAAGACCGGCCTGGTGATCGACGCCTATTTCTCCGGCACCAAGCTGCGCTGGCTGCTTGACAACGTGCCGGGCGCACGGGCGCAGGCCGCGGCCGGCGAGCTGGCCTTCGGCACGGTGGACAGCTGGCTGATCTGGCAGCTCACCGGCGGCAAGGTGCATGTGACGGATGTGAGCAACGCCTCGCGCACCATGCTCTTCAACGTGCACAGCAATACCTGGGATGCGGAGCTGCTGCGCGCGCTCGACATTCCGGCTTCGCTGATGCCGGCAGTGAAGCCATCGAGTGCGCACTTCGCCGACACCGACGCCGCGCTGCTCGGCGTTGCCTTGCCCGTGGGCGGCGTGGCCGGCGACCAGCAGAGCGCCCTGTTCGGCCAGGCCTGTTTCGAGGCCGGCATGGCCAAGAATACCTACGGCACCGGCTGCTTCTTGCTGATGCACACGGGCGAGAAGTTCCAGCCTTCGCACAACGGCCTTTTGGTCACCAGCGCGGCGCAGATCAACAGCACGCCGCGATACGCCATGGAAGGTAGCGTGTTTGTCGGCGGCGCCGTCGTGCAGTGGCTGCGCGACGGACTCAAGGCCATCCAGGGCAGCGCACAGGTGCAGTCACTGGCCGAGAGCGTGCCCGACGCCGGCGGCGTGATGATGGTGCCGGCCTTCACCGGCCTGGGCGCGCCCTACTGGAACGCCGATGCGCGCGGCACCATCACCGGCCTGACGCGCGGCACCACGCTGGCCCACATCGCGCGTGCCGCCCTCGAAAGCATCGCCTACCAGAGCGCCGCCCTGCTGCAGGCCATGAGCCGCGACGCGGTCGCGGCCGGCGGCACGCCGGTGGCCGAGTTGCGAGTGGACGGTGGTGCCAGCGTCAACGACTTGCTGATGCAGTTCCAGGCCGACCTTCTGGGCATTCCGGTGGTGCGGCCGCAAGTCACCGAGACCACCGCGCTGGGCGCTGCCTACCTGGCGGGGCTGTCCTGCGGCGTGTACAGCGATGTCTCGCAGTTGTCGAAGCAGTGGAAAGTGGAACGCCGCTTCCTGCCGACGTGGAGCAAGGCGCAATCGGAAGAAGCCATGGCACGCTGGGAACGCGCGGTGCGGCAGGCGACGGCGGCCTGATGAGACGTGTCACCAGCCCCAGGCCAGGCGCTTGGCGATCCAGCCGGTGGTGCCGCCGCTCAGCTTCACCTTGAGCCAGCTGCCGCGCCGCTCGAGCGTGCGCAGCACTTCGCCGTACTGCAGCTTGGCGACGATGGCGCTGCCCGTCGTGGGCGAGCGGCGCAGGTTGGCGCGTTGGGCCTTCACCACGTGGTACGGCGTCTTGCTGGTCATGGGGGCGTAGACCCAAGCCTTGTCGTTCTCGAAATCGCTGACCTGCAGCCAGTTGCCGCGCTTGGACAAGACCTTGAGAGGAAAGCCCTTGCTCACCGTCCAGCGCGCTTCGTGGCGCGAGCCTGGGCCACTGCGCAGATTCAACGCATCGACCGCAGCGCTGACCATTCGCGGCGTTGCCGCCAGCGCAGGCGGGACGGCCGCGCACCACAAGATCAGGAAGCCCAGCAGCAACGCTGGCCATCGGTCGATTCTGATAAACATGTCGGAAAAAATTCTTTCAAAAGGTTGACGGAGGGATTGCCCGGCAAATGCCGGCCCCCCTCTGGGCCTTGTGAAAGAAATTAGTTCCGCGCGCTGCGCGTGAAAGTCAGGGCGTCAGGGCGTCAGCGCACGCCAGACCAGCTCGACCCCGGCCGCCCACAGGTCGACCGTCGACGTGGTATCGCCCTTCTTTTCTTCGCGCTGCGTGCGCAGCCGGTCGCGCTCGATCACCACCAGCGCATCGGCCAGCGCATTGGCGCGGCCGGCCGGCGTCTGCGGCGCTGCTGCGCCGGCATGACGCTGCAAGGCCTTCTCCACCGCCGCCGGGTCCAGCAAGGAGAAAGCGGCGCGGCAATGCGGGCAGGCATGGTCGCGGCGGATGTCCACCGGCGCACCGCAGCCGGTGCAGAAGATGGCGTCGACGCGCCGCGCCAGGTCTTCGATCTCGGGTTGGGTCATCTGGCGCACGAAGCCCTTCTCGACCATGAAGGAGGAGAAGGTGGCGAAGCGGCCGTGCTGCTGCGGGCAGCGGTAGGTGACATAGCGGCCGCTGCGCACCACGTCGAAGCCATGCGCCAGTGAATGCCGGCAGCGCGGGCAGCGCAGCGGATCGCACAGGGGCTGGTGGGCGTCATCGCGGTGGCGGTGCAGCAGCTCGAACAGTTCCAGCACCGAGGCCGGCGCCAGCTGCAGGTTCTCGCGTGGGTCGAACCAGAGGCCCTGGCAGGCAAAGCAGATGTCGAGTTCGATGGCGGCACCGTCGCGCGTGGCGAATCGGTGGGCCTCCATCGCCTGGAGGCAGGAAGGGCAATTCGATGGCACGGCGCGAGTATCGCACCGGGCCATTCCTCCACAGCTTCTCAGTGCGCCGGCACCAGAAAGTCCTGGCTGATGCGCCAGCCGAGATCATTCACCCGGTCGAGAAACTGCGTGAGGTAGGCATGCAGGCCGGTGGCCAGGATCTCTTCGACGCGGCCGTATTGCAGATCGGCCAAGAGCTTGCCGGCGCGGCGCTGCGTCTCGGCACTTTGCTGGTTGCGCACCTTCTCGAGGTTTTGCACCACCTCGTTCAGGCAGGCATGCAATGAGCGCGGCATGTCGGCGCGCAGGATCAGAAGCTCGGCCACGCGCTCGGGCCGGATCACGTCGCGGTACACCTTGCGGTAGACCTCGAAGGCCGAGACGCTGCGAAGAATGGCGCTCCAGTGATAGAAGTCGTACTCCTGGTCTTCCTCGGTGGCGGCGCCGAAGAACTCGCTGTTCAAGGCGTGGAACTTCACGTCCACCAGCCGCGCCGTGTTGTCGGCGCGCTCCAGGAAGGTGCCCAAACGCGAGAAGTAGAAGGCGTCGTCCTGCAGCATGGTGCCCAGGGTGACGCCGCGCGACAGGTGCGAGCGGAACTTGACCCACTCGAAGAAAGCCCCCGGATCGCGCTCGAACTCACCGTTGCGCAGCATGCGGTTGACTTCCAGCCAGGTGGTGTTCTGCGTTTCCCAGGCCTCGGTGGTCAAGGCGCCGCGCACCGCGCGGGCGTTCTCGCGGGCCGCGCGCAGGCACGAGACGATGGATGAAGGGTTGCTCTCGTCCTTGACCATGAATTCCATGGTCGCCTCGGGCGTGATCTGGCCGTGCTTCTCCTTGAAGGCCGGCAGCAGCTCGCTGATGGACAAGAGGCCCTGCCAGCCGTAGGTGGCCACTTCGGCCGACTGCGGCAAGAGCGAGGTCTGGTAGTTCACGTCCAGGAGGCGCGCGGTGTTCTCGGCGCGCTCGGTGTAACGCGACATCCAGTACAGGTGATCGGCGGTACGCGACAGCATGTTGATTGTCCCCCTTGTTCTTCAGTGGCCGGACGGCGTCTGGCTCTGGCTCTGCGAGCCCGCACCTTGCTGCAACTGGCTTTGCGACTGCGACCTGGCGCCGCCATTGCGCTCGCCCTCCAGGATCCAGGTGTCCTTGGTGCCGCCGCCCTGGGATGAGTTGACCACCAGCGAGCCCTCCTTCAGCGCCACCCGTGTCAGGCCGCCGGGCACCATCTGCACTTCCTTGCCTGAGAGCACGAAGGGCCGCAGGTCGATGTGGCGCGGCGCGATGCCGGCGTCGACGAAGGTGGGCGAGCTCGACAGGCTCAGGGTGGGCTGGGCGATGTAGCCATCCGGCTTGGCCAGGAGGGCGGCGCGGAACTCCTCGATCTCGGCATGCGTGGCGGCCGGGCCGATCAGCATGCCGTAGCCGCCGGCGCCGTGCACTTCCTTGACCACCAGGTCCTTCAGGTGGGCCAGGGTGTAGTCCAGGTCCTGCTTGTTGCGGCACATGTAGGTGGGCACGTTCTTCAGGATCGGCTTCTCGCCCAGGTAGAACTCGATCATCTTGGGCACGTAGGGGTAGATCGACTTGTCGTCCGCCACCCCGGTGCCCACCGCATTGCAGATCACCACGTTGCCGGCCCGGTAGGCGCGCATCAGGCCGGCGCAGCCCAGGGTGGAGTCGGGGCGGAACACCTCGGGGTCGAGGAAGTCGTCATCCACCCGGCGGTAGATCACGTCGATGCGCATCGGCCCCTGGGTGGTGCGCATGTAGACGAAGTCGTCCTTGACGAACAGGTCCTGGCCCTCGACCAGCTCCACGCCCATCTGCTGCGCCAGGAAGGCGTGCTCGAAGTAGGCGCTGTTGTACATGCCGGGGGTAAGCACCACCACCGTGGGCTCGGCGGTGGCCGGCGGCGCGCTGGCGCGCAGGGTCTCGAGCAGCAGATCGGGGTAGTGGGCCACCGGCGCCACCCGGTTCTGGCTGAACAGCTCGGGAAAGAGCCGCATCATCATCTTGCGGTTTTCCAGCATGTAGCTCACGCCGCTGGGCACGCGCAGGTTGTCTTCCAGCACGTAGTACTCGCCGTTGCCCTGCGCGTCGGGCGCGCGCACGATGTCGATGCCCGAGATGTTGGAGTACACGTCGTTCGGCACGTTCACGCCCATCATCTCGGGCCGGAACTGTGCGTTGTTCTTGATTTGCTCGGCCGGGATGATGCCGGCCTTGATGATTTCCTGGTCGTGGTAGACGTCGTGGATGAAGCGGTTGAGCGCATTCACGCGCTGCACCAGCCCCTTTTCCATACTGGACCACTCGTGCGCCGGGATGATGCGCGGCAAGAGGTCGAAGGGGATCAGCCGCTCGGTGCCCGAGCCGTCCTCGTCCTTGGCGCCGTACACCGCAAAGGTGATGCCGACGCGCCGGAAGATCAGCTCCGCCTCTTCGCGCCGGCGGCGCATCAGTTCGCCCGGCTGCCTGGCCAGCCATTGGTCGTAGCGTTGGTAGTGCTTGCGAACTGCCGCGCCTGCGTAGGGCAGCTGCTCGTACATCTCGTCAAATTTGTGCATAGATACGACCCATCTCTACGAATGACTTAGCAATTTCGAGGCCAGCGCTTCGCGCGCTTCCTCTCCCTGAGTCAGGGGAGCCGGTGCTGCCAGTAGCGCTGCGACAGGTCGCGTTCGCAATGCCAATGCACCGGGTCCCCGCTATGCCATCGTAAGGCACCGCAATGGGCCGTGTCTGCCACCGGAACCCCAAGCGCCCCATAGCGCGCCAGTACCTCGGGGGCCGGATGCCCGAATCGATTGCGATAACCGGCCTGCACGATGGCCAGCCGCGGCGCCACCGCCTGCACGAAGGCCGCACTCGACGACGTCTTGCTGCCGTGGTGGGGAACCAGCAGCACGTCAGCCTGCAGTGCCGCGGCACCTGGCGCCGCCAGCAGGGCGCTTTCCTGATCGCGCTCGACATCGCCGGCCAGCAGCGCCCGGCCGTGGCCGCCGCTCACGCGCAGCACGCACGACAGGGCATTGCTCTTGACGCCCGGCCGGTCCTCGTCGCCGGCGCGCGGATGCAGGATCTCGAAGTGCACGCCATCCCACGACCACCGCTGGCCGGCCTGGCAGCGCCGCGACGGCCGCAACCGCTGCAGTGGATGGCCGGCCTCGATGGAGCTGAGCAGCTGCGCCGCCGGCTGCATGGCCAGCACCGCGGCCGCGCCGCCGGTGTGATCGCTGTCCCGGTGGCTCAGCACCACGGTGTCCAGCCGCTCGTCCAGCGCGCGCAAGAGCGGCACCAGCACGCGCTGGCCGGCATCGCTGTCGATGCCGTAGCGTGGGCCGGTGTCGTACAGCAGGCTGTGGCGCGCGGTGCGCAGCAGCACCGCACTGCCCTGGCCGACGTCGGCGGCCAGCAGTTCGAACTCACCCGGGGCCGGGCGCGGCGGCTGCCACAGGAGGGCCGGCAGCAACAACGGCAGGCCCAGCAGGCGCAGGTCCCAGGGCAGGCGCATGGCCAGCAGCAAGCCGCCCAGCACGCCGGCCATGCCGGCCCACAGCGGCGGCGCCGGCCAGCTCAGGGTGGCCCAGGGCCAACTCGCGAGCAGCCGCAGCAAGGCCATCAGGGCCTGCACCGCCCAGGCCGCCACATCCCAAAGAGGCGGCAGGAGCGTGCCCAGCAAGGCCAGCGGCGTCAGCAGCAAGGTCACCCAGGGAATGGCAAGCAGATTGGCCAAGAGGCCCACCAGCGACACCTGCTGGAACAAGAGCAGGGTGAGCGGCGTCAGGGCCAGGGTCACCACCGCCTGCTCGCGCAGCATGCGCACCCCGGCCGCGCGCCAGCCGCCCGGGCGCGCCGAAGTCCCCGCGTCGGCGGCAAAGAGCACCCCGACGGCGACGAAGCTGAGCCAGAAGCCGGCCTGCGTCAGCGCCCAGGGATCGAGCGCCACCACCGCCGCGCAGGCGCCGAGCCACACCATGGGCCAGGGCCAGCGCAGGCCGCCGATGCGCAGCAGCGCCACCGTGGCCAGCATGCAAACGGTGCGCTGCGAGGGCACGCCCCAGCCGCTGAAGAGGGCATAGGCGCTGGCCAGCAGCACGCCGCCAGCCAGCGCCGCGTGCGGTGCCGGCCAGCGGAGCATCAGGCGCCCGCTGCGTCGCCACAGCGCGCCGACCACCCAGGCCGCCAGCCAGGCGAAGAGCGTCACATGCAGGCCCGAGATGCTCATCAGGTGCGCCACGCCGGTGGCACGAAACACATCCCAGTCGGCACGCTCGATGGCCGCCTGGTCGCCGGTGACCAGCGCGGCGATGACGCCGGCGGCACGCGCGTCGGCGACGCGCGCGTAGATGGCGTCCCGTGTGGCCTCGCGCGCCCGCTCCACCGGATGCGCCCAGCCGCGCACAAGAAGGCGCGGCGCCGCTTCGCCCTGGCCGGCGCGCACGTAGCCGGTGGCCTGCACGCCCTGCTCCCAGGCCCACAGCTCGTAGTCGAAGCCATGCGGATTGCGCCCGCCATGCGGCGCCTTCAGACGCACCGTGAGCCGCCAGCGCTCGCCGGCACGCGGGCGCCCGCCGTCATCGGCGGCGCTGCTGTCGGCGTACCAGCCCAGCGCGATGCGCGGCGGCAGACGCACGCCGGCAGGAACCTGCTCGATGTCGAAGCGAAAGCGCATCCCGCCTTCGAAGCGCTGCGGCATCTGCGCCACCATGCCGACCAGTTGCAGGTCGCGCCCTTCGAGCGCCGGATCGAGGGCATCGGCCACAAAGACACAGGCACGAATGCCCACCAGTGCGCCGCCGCCGCAGGCACCTGCGAGCAGCGCAGCCGCCAGCACCCCGCCCGTCCAGCGGGTGCGCAGGCGCACGATGGCGGCCGTGCCTGCCAGCCCCAGGGCAAGCAGCAACGCATACGCAGGCCAGGGCCACAGCTGCGCCTGCTGCAGTTGCAGCGCGCTGCCCAGCACGACACCACCCAGCGCCGCAAAGGGCCAGGCGGCACGCGCGGCCTCCCTGTGCTCGATCACTTCGCTCCCTGCCAGCGCCTGATTGGCGCATTACTTGCATTCTTTGTCCGCTAGTATGCGTCGGACCCATTGGCAATGCCGCTGCCGGCGCACGCTCCCCGTCCAGTCAGGAGAAACATGTCCATCCACGCCGCGCTCCATCACGTGACGCACTACCAATACGACCGGCCGGTGCAGCTGGGTCCGCAGGTCGTGCGCCTGCGCCCGGCGCCGCATTGCCGCAGCAACGTGATCTCCTATTCGCTGCGCATCGAGCCGGCCGAGCACTTCATCAACTGGCAGCAGGACCCCTTTGCCAACTACCAGGCCCGGCTGGTCTTTCCGGAAAAGACGCGCGGGTTCAAGGTCACGGTCGACCTGGTGGTCGAGATGGCGGTCTACAACCCCTTCGACTTCTTCCTGGAGCCGCAGGCGGAGAACTTCCCCTTCGACTACACCGCCGCGCAAGCGCAGGAACTTGCCCCTTACCTGGCGGTGGAGCCCGCCACGCCGCTAGTGGCGGCCTACCTGGAAAAGATCGACCGCACCGAGCAGCGCACCATCGACTTCCTGGTCCAGCTGAACCAGCAGGTGCAGGAGGACGTGCGCTACCTGATCCGCATGGAGCCCGGCGTGCAGACGCCCGAGCACACGCTGGAATCCGGCAGCGGCTCCTGCCGCGATTCGGGCTGGCTGCTGGTGCAGCTGCTACGGCACATGGGTCTGGCGGCGCGCTTCGTCTCGGGCTACTTGATCCAGCTCACGCCGGACGTGAAGTCGCTCGACGGGCCGAGCGGCACCGAGCGCGACTTCACCGACCTGCACGCCTGGTGCGAGGTCTACCTCCCGGGCGCCGGCTGGATCGGGCTGGACGCCACCTCGGGCCTGCTGGCCGGTGAAGGCCACATCCCGCTGGCCTGCACGCCCACGCCTTCCAGCGCGGCACCGATCGAAGGCGCGGTGGACCAGGCCGAGGTCGAGTTCGGCCACGAGATGACGATCTCGCGCATCTACGAGGCGCCGCGCGTCACCAAGCCCTACACCGAGGAGCAATGGGCGCAGGTGCTGGCGCTGGGCGACGCGGTCGATGCGAAATTGCAGGCCAATGACGTGCGCCTGACCATGGGCGGCGAGCCCACCTACGTGGCCACCGCCGACCGCGACGCGGCCGAATGGAACACCGACGCGCTCGGCCCGACGAAGCGCGGCTACGCCACCGAGCTGGTGCAGCGCCTGCGCGCCGAATACGGCGAAGGCGGTTTCCTTCACTTCGGCCAGGGCAAGTGGTACCCGGGCGAGCAGCTGCCGCGCTGGGCGCTGTCGATCTTCTGGCGCGCCGATGGCCAGACGCTGTGGCATGACCCGAAGCGCTTCGCCGACGAGCGCCATCCGACCCACTACACCAGCGAAGACGCACGGCGCTTCACCGAGCTGCTCACCCGCAAGCTGGGCCTGGCCACCGACTTCATCCAGCCCGCCTACGAGGACGTGTACTACTACCTCTGGCGCGAACGGCGCCTGCCGGTGAACGTGGACCCCTTCGATTCCAAGCTGGACGACGAGTTGGAGCGCATGCGCCTGGCCCGCGTCTTCACGCAGAAGCTCGATTCGGTGGTGGGCTACATGCTGCCCATCGAGCCGGCCAATGCCGACAAGGACGCGCCCGCCCTGGCCGGGCCGGGCTGGAAGACCGGCCCCTGGTTCCTGCGCGACGACCGGATGTTCCTGATCCCCGGCGACTCGCCCATGGGCTACCGCCTGCCGCTCGATTCGCAGCCCTGGGCGCGCAAGGCCGACTACCCCTACCTGGTCGAGCGCGATCCCGCCGCGCCATTGGGCACCCTGCCCGCGGCCACCGACCTGCGCGCGCGCTATGCGTCGCCGGTCACGGCCGACGGCGCGCGCGACCTGGGCGCCGTGCCCTATGCCTTCGGCACGCCGGCCAGCAGCCCCGCCGCACTGAAGCTGCAAAAAAGCCCCGTCGCCGCCGCCAACGACAACGCCCCCTTCGCGCAGCGCGCCCCGGGCCGCGGCGAATCGGCCCACTGGATCACCCGCACCGCCCTGTGCGTGGAAGTGCGCGACCCGCGCCGCGCCAACGGACCCGCCGCGGAAAAGCTGGGCAGCGCCTCGGGCGTGCTTTACGTCTTCATGCCGCCGCTGCAGCGGCTGGAGGACTACCTCGACCTGGTGAGCGCGGTGGAAGCGACGGCACGCGAGCTTGACCTGCAGATCGTGATGGAGGGCTACCCGCCGCCGCGCGACGTGCGCCTGAAGATGCTGCAGGTCACGCCCGACCCTGGCGTGATCGAGGTCAACATCCATCCGGCCCACAACTGGCGCGAGCTGGTCGAGCACACCGAGTTTCTCTACAACGCCGCTTTCGAGACGCGCCTGTCGGCCGAGAAATTCATGACCGACGGCCGCCACACCGGTACCGGCGGCGGCAACCACTTCGTGCTGGGCGGCGCCACGCCGGCCGACAGCCCCTTCCTGCGCCGGCCCGAGCTCTTGGCCAGCCTGCTTCTGTACTGGCACAACCACCCGTCGCTGAGCTACCTGTTCTCGGGCATGTTCATCGGCCCGACCAGCCAGGCGCCGCGGGTGGACGAGGCGCGCAACGACCAGTTGTACGAGTTGGAAATCGCACTCAAGCAGATCCAGAGGAACCGCGAGATCCACGGCCAGGACATGCCGCCCTGGCTGGTAGACCGCACCTTGCGCAACATCCTGGTCGACGTCACCGGCAACACGCACCGCAGCGAGTTCTGCATCGACAAGCTGTATTCGCCCGACGCCAGCACCGGCAGGCTGGGCCTGTTGGAGTTGCGCGCCTTCGAGATGCCGCCGCATGCGCGCATGAGCATCGTGCAGCAGTTGCTGCTGCGCGCCCTGATCGCCCGCTTCTGGGACGCGCCCTACTCCGCGCCTGCCACCCGCTGGGGGACCGAGCTGCACGACCGCTTCCTCCTGCCCAGCTTCGTGAAGATGGACTTCGACGACGTCATCGCCGAGATGAACGCCGCCGGCTTCGCCTTCGACGCCAACTGGTTCGCGCCGCACCTGGAGTTCCGCTTTCCGCTGGTGGGGCAGATCCAGGCCATGGGCGTGGAGCTCACCCTGCGCAACGCGCTGGAGCCCTGGCACGTGATGGGCGAGGAAGGCGCACCCGGCGGCACCGTGCGCTATGTGGATTCGTCGCTGGAGCGCATCGAGGTGCGCGTCACCGGCCTCAACGAAAGCCGGCACGTGATCACCGTCAACGGCCGCGTGCTGCCGCTGCAGCCCACCGGCATCGCGGGCGAGTTCGTGGCCGGGGTGCGCTACAAGGCCTGGAACCCGCCCTCGTCGCTGCACCCGGCCATCGACGCCCACGCACCGCTCACCTTCGACCTGATCGACACCTGGATGAAGCGCTCGCTGGGCGGTTGCCAGTATTTCGTGGCGCATCCGGGCGGGCGCAACTACGACACCTTCCCGGTCAACGCCTACGAGGCCGAGAGCCGGCGCCACGCGCGCTTCTCGCGCATGGGCCATACGCCGGGGCCGGTGAGCACGCCGCCGGCGACCATCGAGATCGCGGGAAGCCGGGAATTTCCGTTCACGCTGGACCTGCGGCGCTGAGGCAGCAGCAGCCAGCTATGCAAGCGGCTGCTCGTACAGGGATGTCTCCGGCTCCCCGGCGTTCTGCGCCGCCTGCATCCGCCGGAGCAGGCTGTGCAGCATCTCGGTGGACAGCCCGTGGATCACCAGCCGGTGCCCTGCCCGCAGGGTCGACAAGGGCACAAGCGGGTGCTTGTTGTTGACCAGGATCAGATGTTCGGGCGCCGCCAGGATCGTCGCCGTATAGATGCCGATGGTTTCGTCCAGCTGCAGCGAATTGGCCGCGCGCCAGAAATCGT
This sequence comes from Variovorax sp. LARHSF232, assembly GCF_052871435.1. NCBI lineage: Bacteria > Pseudomonadati > Pseudomonadota > Betaproteobacteria > Burkholderiales > Comamonadaceae > Variovorax > Variovorax sp. LARHSF232. The sequence continues at coordinate 32,254 of NZ_JBIXJS010000010.1, forward strand.
TGTCGGTGAGCATCAGCTGGTAGAGCGGCGTGAACAGCTCGATGGCGCTTTGCAGATCGAGAAAATTCAACCGGCTCCGTGGCATGTCTTCCAGGCGCAGCCCCGGCTCCCTGATCATCGAAAAATCGACCTTCTCCGCCTTGCACAGGGCCACGCCCCTGTCGCGCAGCGCCTTGTTCAGCCGGATCACGAAGTTGAAGAGGTTCAGATCGTGCTTCAGGAACATCTCTTCCTTCAGCGCGTCGATGTCGGCCGGCGCCAGCGGGAGGGTGGACACCGGAACCGGCGAATTCCGCCCGATGAAGGCCAGCACCTGCGAGCCCAGGTGAAAGTGCCGCAGGATCAGCCAGTTGGCCTCGGGCGAGACGAAGCGCTTCAGCCCCCAGGCCAGCAGGCGGTGCAGCAGCATCGAATGGGACCAATTGCGCGGCACGAACAATTTCACGACCTGGATCAGGATGATCGCCAGCCGCGCCATCGGCCGCAGGAACGGCAGCAGGTACTGCCGCGAGCCCGAGCTCGAATCGGCCAGCCACGCGGCCTTGACGTTGTCGGGCAGCGGCGTGCTCTGGTCGAGGTAGAGCGCCAGCCAGGGACTGGGGTCGCGCTCGTCGTGCGCCTGCGTCAGGAAATCAGGGGTTCGACTCATTGGAAACCTCCGCCTTCGGCTGCGGTATTCGCCTTGGGGCGGCCCGGCGGCTCATGGGGCATTCGCTCCGTGATGTGCTGGAACTGCATCAGGTACAGGGCAGCCGTGTGGCGCGCGGTGTCGATGATCTGGCGGGCGGCGCGCGCCTGCCCTTCCACGGCCATCACCATCTCGACCGCCGCGAGCCAGCGGCTCAGGTGGTGCTCGTCGTTGTGGCCGTGGTATTCGAGAAAGCGGAAGGCATCGGGCGGCAGCGTCAGGCTGGCCTTCAGCAGCGGCAACAGCGCCGGCACGATGCGCTGGCCCGTGCCCTCGATGATGTAGATCGCCCCCAGCAGGCCGATCGGGTCCCGCGTCGCGGCCAGGCCGTGCAGATAGGCATTGAGCGCTTCGCCGCCGGGGTTGCGGCGCAGGTCTTCGATCTTTTCGACCGCACCGCCGGCCTTGCGGTAGTCGGAAAAGAGAATGTTGAAGTCATTCTGCTCCTCGCCTGCGTGCAAGCCGATCAGCGAGGCCAGCATCTGGTAGGGCCCGCTCAGCGAGGCAGCGCCTTCGCGCATCCACAGGCTGCCTTCACGCACCTGCGGCACCCACTGCTCCATCCAGTTCAGGTAGTCGGGCACGGCGAAGCGGCGCTCGCGGATCTGGCGGATGAGCGGCGTGCGCCAGACGCGGGAGCGGTAGTCGTGCCAGATGGCGGCCAGCTCCGTCAGCAAGGCGCCGAGGCCTTCGGGCGCTGCGCCCGGGTCGTGCGGCGGGGCGATCGCCAGGTCGTCGTCGGGCGCCGCCGCCGTGCGGGGCGCCATCACCGCCACGGGAGCCGCATCGGCCGCCTCGACTTCGAGCAGCATGTACGCCGCCATGAAGCGCCCCGACTCGGGCACATAGCAGAAGATCTGCTCGCCGGGCTTCAGCGCCTTGGTATGCAGAAACTCGGCCAGCATCACGAGGATCGACGCCGCCCCCGTATTGCCGCGCCATGCGAGGTTGCTCCACCAGCGCTCGCGCGGTATCGACAGATCCGCCTTGGCCATCAGGTCCTCGACCACCGGGATGAACTTCTCCGACGAGTAGTGGCACAGGAAGTGATCGACCCGCTTCGGATCGACCCAGCCGCCCTGCACCAGCCCCGCGTACTCGTGGATGCCGATGTCGAACAGGTGCGGCAGCAGGCGGATGTCCTGCCGCAGCGACAAGGCGCCCGCCGCCTCGGCCTCGGCCCAGGAGCCGAAATCGAGATGACCGCGCGCGCGGTCTTCGGTCAGGCCCAGCTGCATGCAGACCGGGTAGTCACCCGAAAAGGCACGCTGGTGCACCCACTTCAGCTTCAGGCGCAGCCCCGGCGCGCCGGCCAGCGTGGGCATGCCGTCGGACAGCAGCAAGGCGCCCGCGCCATCCGACAGCATCCAGCGCAGGAAATGGGAGTCGAAGTCGGTTTCATAGCCGCGCGCCGCAAAGCGCGAGCGCTTGAAGAGGCGCGACGGCATCTCGCTCGCCACCGCGATCGCGCAGCGGTGCGCGCCCAGCTCGATGCCTTGCGCGGCGGCCTGTATCGCCGAAACGCCCGCCGCGCAGATGCCGTGCACCGAATGCGTTTCCATCGGCTGCGCCGCCAGTTCACCCTGGATCATGTTGGCGAAACCCGGCATCAGCGTGTCGCCGCCCGAGGAGCCGCTCGCCAGCAGCGACACGCGCGACAGCTGCGCCCCGCCCCGCCGCAGGCAGTCGCGGATCGCGCCGGCAGCCAGCTGCGCGTTGGTGTGTTGCGTTACGCCATCCGCGTCGATGGCGTAGTGCCGCGTGAGGATCCCGTTCTCCGTCAGGATGCGCCGCTTGATGCGCTCCGACATGCGATTGAGCGGCGCGATGTACGCGTCCATGCGGTCGTTGGGAATGGGCTCGCCCGGCATGAAATAGCCAGCGCTTTCGAGGTACACGCGTTGGAATGAAACGGGCATGGGTTAGGGCCTATTCACACTACATACGGAGATCGCGTTGGCCCGCATTGGGGCTGGATGCAAGGCGCCCGTGCGCAGCAATGCTGAAGCATTGCAAGCGCGGGCAACGCCGCAGACGGCCCCAATGCGGGCCAACCCGGAGGGAAGGCGTGCCAAAGCGGCCAACTCCGCGTTGCACTCCTTGTGTGTGCCGACGCACACACTGCGTCGTGCGCCTTGATTTGTCCGCTTTGGCATGCCTTCGCGACTCCGTATGTAGTGTGAATAGGCCCTAGATAGGTGAATCGGGAGGCATCAGCGAGCGGCTGCGAAAGCGCGGCCACACGGTCCCCAGCACGAACACGCGCACCATGTACGGCACCAGCCCACCCTCGTTGAGCACGGGGTCCACCTGCGCGCGGTAGCGTGTGCGATGCAGGTGGGTGAGCTCGGACCAATGGGCATGCGGGTTCTCGTGGTGTGCAGTATGCAGGCCAATGTTGAACAGCACGGGGTTCACCAGCCCCTCGAAATTGCGGGCGTAGTTCAGCCGGCTACCGTCGGCATCGCCCGGCGCCTCCTTCCGCGCGAGCTTCCGGCCGTCGGCATGCGCATGCTGCAGGTAGTTGGTTGCCAGCAGCCAGTGCAGGCCGTGCAACTGCGGCACGATCACCAAGACCAGGGCCTTGCGCCAGTCGAGTGCCAGCAGTGCCGCCCAGCTGCCCAGCCACAGCGCGTACTGCGCCATGCAATAGCGCCATGCGCCGCGCCGGTGCTGCCGCAGCCGCGCGAGCCATGCGAAGAACACCGGCATCAGCACCCATACGGCCTGGAACGGATGCAGCAGATAGCCCCACAGGTGGTTGCTGTCGCCGCCGAAGCGATAGGTGCGCGCCACATCCTTCGGCCCGTGCCGGTGGCGATGGTGGTTGGCCACGTGCGCGGGCCAGAACACGAAGGTCGGATGGCCCTGCAGCAGCGTGATCCAGAAGTCCGTCACCCGATTCAAGCGCCGACTGCGCCACATGCGCAGGTGCACGTGGTTGTGATGGATCACGCCAACGCCGAGCGTCAGGAACAGCATCGGCCCGTACAGCAGCGCGTTGAAACCGTGGCGCCATTGCCAGGCCGCCAGTGCGGGCAAGGCCGCGAGGTAGGCCAGGCTCTGCCAGTCGCGCCAGTGGCGCAACCCCGGCAGGCGACGGCTTGGGTCGTCAGGCCGTCGCTGCGCCATGCTTGTTTCGGAAAGCCTGAAGCACCGGCTCGGCCGCGTCGGCCGCGATGCGCGTCCTGAAGAGCCGGTCCATGAACGTGAACTGGAAGCCGTAGTTGCCGTTGTGCACGGCATGGTGCAGATGGTGCCGGCGGCTCGCCGCGAACCAGTGGCTGTACGACACGCCCGTGAAGAAGTCGTAGTTCGAATGCCCGATGCAGTTGAAGAACAGGCTGAACACCGGCACCGCCGCCAGCGACCAGAAGCTGAAGTCGTGCACCACCATCGGCAGCAGGATCACGTTGCCGAGCATCAGCGCCTCGACCGGATGGAAGCTGTAGGTCGCCCATGGCGTGGTCACGAACGAGCGGTGGTGCGGCCCGTGAAAGCGCCGCAGCCAGCGCGTGTGCAGGAGCCGATGGTTGATCCAGAAATGCACGTCGTTCCAGAGCGCGAGCGCGAGGATCTCGACGACGATCTGCAGCCACCCCGCATCGCCGTCGAGTCGCGCCCAGCCCAGTTGCAGCAGCCCCCACGGAAACACCATGCCCAGCCCGAAGATCAGCACCGACACCCCCGACTGCCCCAGCTCGCGCTGCAGCTGCCCCGGCTGCAGCGGCCGCGGATCGAGTTCGCGCCCGACGCCCAGCGCCGGCAGCAAGCGCTTCGTCACCAGCCACGTCAGGCCGCCGAAGCCGAGGTAGATGCCACCGAAAAAAAGCACGCCCCACAGCATGGCCTGCGGGGCGGACAACGAGATGAAGGTCTGCGCCATCCCCCGAGGCTACAGCAGCATCCCTGGAACGGGTGCAATGGCGTCAATGTGACAATCGACCCGCTGTGGACCCTCTCAACCCCTCCCTTTTCGACACCGCTTCGCCCCAGGGCCTGGCCGCCCTTGCGGCCAGCCTGGCGCCACCGGCGGCTCCGGGCCATTTCGACGAACTGCGCGGCCAGGCCACGCCCCTGCCGGCCGCAGCACGCAGCGCCGTGCCGAGCGCCAGCAACGACGAAGCCTCCACCACCATCACCCCCGCCTGGTCCCACTTCTTCGAGGAACTGGGCCCCGGCGGCTTCGCCGACCTGCCGCGGCGCGCCGTCAGCCTGGCGCGCCAGATCCGCGACAACGGCGTCACCTACAACGTCTATGCCGACCGCGACGGGCCGCAGCGCCCTTGGTCGCTCGACCTCTTTCCGCTGATCGTCTCGCCCGAAAGCTGGGCCCGCATCGAGACTGGCGTGTTGCAGCGCGTGCGCGTGCTCGATCGCGTGCTGGCCGACGTCTACGGCGATCAGCAGCTGCTGGCCGAAGGCCTGCTGCCGCCGGCCCTGGTGCAGGGCCACCCGGGCTACCTGCGCGCCATGCACGGCGTCACGCCGCCGGGCGACACCTGGCTGCACATCGCCGCCTTCGACCTGGTGCGCGGCCCCGACGGCAACTGGTGGGTGCTGTCGCAGCGCACGCAGGCGCCCTCGGGCCTGGGCTACCTGCTGGAAAATCGCATCGCGATCTCACGGCAGTTTCCGCAGGCCTTCGAGGCGCTGCGCGTGCAGCGCCTGGCCGCCACCTACAGCGCCCTCATGGACGCGCTGCAGAAGATGTGCCCGGCCGGCGCGCCGCCGCACATCGCGCTGCTCACGCCCGGCCCCTACAACGAGACCTACTTCGAGCATGCCTACCTGGCGCGCTACCTGGGCATCACTTTGGTCGAAGGCAGCGACCTCACGGTGCGCGACCAGCGCCTGTACCTGAAGACCCTGCAGGGCCTGCGCCCGGTGCACGGCCTCATCAAGCGGCTGGACGACCAGTTTCTCGATCCGCTGGAGCTGCGTCCCGACTCCACCCTGGGCGTGCCTGGCCTGCTGCAGGCGATCCGCGCCGGCAACGTGCTGGTGGCCAATGCGCCGGGCTCGGCCTTCCTGGAATCGCCCGCACTGCTGGGCTTCCTGCCCGCGCTGGCGCGCCGGCTGATCGGCGAGCCGCTGCAGTTGCCATCGCTGCCCACCTGGTGGTGCGGCGAGCGCGCGGCCATGTATACGGCCTTGCCGCAGCTGGCCGGCTGCGCGATCAAGGCCACCTATCCGGACGCCGAGCGCAATTTCAACGCGGTGCTGGGCAGCCAGCTGGGCCGGCGCGCGCTGGACGAATGGGCCGGCCGCATCGCGCTGCAGGGCGAGGCGCACACGGTGCAAAGCTACATGCCGCTGTCGCAGATGCCGACCTGGTCGCGCGAAGGCCAGATCGCGCCGCGCGCCGTGATGCTGCGCGTGTTCGCGGTGAGCGACGGCGCGCAAAGCTGGCGCCTGCTGCCGGGCGGCCTGGCGCGCGTAGCGGGCAACGACGCGCAGATCGCCTCGATGCAGCGCGGCGGCAGCAGCGCCGACACCTGGGTGCAGACGCGCGCCGCCATCGATCGCACCAGCCTCCTGCCCACCCACAGCACGCCGGCCTCGCTGGCGCGGCACCGCGCACCGGTCACCAGCCGCGCGGCCGAGAACATGTTCTGGCTGGGCCGCTACACCGAACGCGCCGAGAACGCGGTGCGCCTGGCGCGCCTGACATTGAGCCTGCTGGCCAGCGAAGACCAGTCTTCCCTGGCCCTGCTGGCGTGGCTGCACACGCTGGCGCAGCACAACGCGCTGGTGTCGCGCGACGTGCCCAGCGCGCCACGTTCGCGCCGCGTGTTCGAACGCTCGCTGATCGCCGAGCTGGGCAACGCCGACGGCGGCAGCGTGGGCTTTTCGCTGCGCTGCATCCGCAATGCGGCGAGCGCGGTGCGCGAGCGCCTGTCGCAGGACGTGTGGAACCAGATCGTGCGCGGCGAAGCCGAGTTCGCACGCCAGGCGGCCGAGCAGGCCGGCGAACTGGCCGAGGGCAGCCATGCCACCAGCGCGGTGCTGCGCATCCTGGAGGCGGCCAGCCAGGGCCTGGCGGCACTGACCGGCGCACAAACCGACCGCATGACGCGCGACGACGCCTGGCGCCTTCTGTCGATCGGCCGCCACATCGAGCGCCTGGCCTTCCTGTCGCATGCGCTGGGCGCCGGCTTCGACAACAACGGCGCGGTGCACGAGCTGCCGGGCTTCGAGGCGATGGTGGCGCTGTTCGACAGCACCATCACCTTTCATGCGCGCTACCAGCAGCGGCGCGACATCGGCACCCTGGTCGACCTGCTGGTGCTCGATGGCGACAACCCGCGCTCGCTGGCCTGGGTCACGCAGACCCTGCGCGGGCGCATCGCCCGCCTGGCCGGCAGCGCACCGGGCAAGCTCACGGCTCTGTCGCACGAGCTGCCCGACCCGGCCAGCTGGACGCTGGAGCATCTGTGTGCGCCGGGCGAAGGCACGCTGTACCCGGCGCTGGTGGCGCTGTTCGATCAATGCGAGACCGCGGCCTACCATGTGTCGGACGCGATCGGCACACGCTACTTCACCTTGACGTCCGAGTCGCTGCGCTCGGTCGGGGCTTGAGATGCTGCTGCAGATCACGCATGAAACCCACTACGCCTACGCGCCGGCCGTCGAGACGGCGCAGCACCTGGCGCACCTGAAGCCCTTGCAGACGGCCTCGCAGGAGCTGCTGGAGCATCGCCTGGAGATCGCGCCCGAGCCGGTGCAGCGCAGCGAATCGGTCGACGTTTACGGCAACGCCCGCGCCTTCTTCGCGCTCGAGTCCACGCACGAAGAACTCAGCGTGGTGGCCCGCAGCCTGGTGCGTACCTCGGCGCCGGTGCTTGCGCCGGCCGCCGCGCGCGAGCTGCCCTGGGAGCAGGTGCGCGAGCGCCTTTGCTACCGCAAGGGCGCGGCCTACGACCCGGCGGTGGAGTTCGTCTTTCCCTCGCGCTATGTGCCGCGCCACGAGGACTTTGCCGCCTATGCGCAGGGCAGCTTCACGCCCGGCCGCCCGCTGATCGAGGCGGCGCAAGACCTTAACCAGCGCATGTTCCGCGACTTCATCTACGACGGCGACAGCACCGAGATCAGCACGCCGGCCGTGCAGGCGCTGGCGCACCGGCGCGGCGTCTGCCAGGACTTCGCCCACATCATGATCGGCTGCCTGCGCACCCTGGGCCTGCCGGCGCGCTACGTCAGCGGCTACCTGCTGACGCAGCCGGCGCCGGGCGAGACGCGGCTGGTGGGCGCCGACGCCTCGCACGCCTGGGTCTCGGTCTACCTGCCGGGCGCCGAGGGCCCGGGTGGCTGGGCCGACTTCGACCCCACCAACGGACGGCAGCCCGGCGAGGACTATGTGGCGCTGGCCGTGGGCCGCGACTTCGCCGACGTCTCGCCGATGCGGGGCGTGCTGCACGGCGGCGCGCGGCACACGCTGAAGGTGGGGGTGACGGTGGAGCCCGTCGAAGAAAAAGATGCCCTGGGCGAAAATGCCGCTCTTCCCTTCCCGCAGAACCTGGAGCACCCGACACCATGAGCGTTTACGACAAGCTTTCCCAACTCGGCATCACCCTGCCCCCGGTGGCCGTTCCGGCCGCCGCCTACGTGCCTTTCATGCGCACCGGCAACCTGGTCTTCTTGTCTGGCCACATCGCCAAGAAGGACGGCAAGCCCTGGGTCGGCCAGCTGGGTGCCGGCATCGCCACCGAAGAGGGCCAGCAGGCCGCGCGCGCAGTCGCCATCGATCTGCTGGGCACCTTGCACGCGGCGGTGGGCGACCTGAACAAGGTCACGCGCATCGTCAAGCTGATGAGCCTGGTCAATTCCACCACCAGCTACACCGAGCAGCACCTGGTGACCAACGGCGCCAGCAACCTGATGGCCGAGGTGTTCGGCGACAAGGGCGCCCATGCGCGCAGCGCCTTCGGCGTGGCCCAGCTGCCCTTCGGCGCGGTGGTTGAAATCGAGCTGATCGCCGAAGTCGCCTGAGCCGTGCGTCCGGCCGCGGGGGCCCGAAACGGGGCGACCGCTGCGTTGCCCATTTCTGAGACAGCAGCACACTAGAATCCCGGCCAGCCACTGCTGCAGCCGAGCGCTCGCAGCATCAGCCAACTCCTTTCGTTCACGATCAAGGTTGGCTGTGCGCTCGTCTTTTGCCCTTACGTTTCCGTCCTCCCCTTTCCGAACCGCCGGCTTCGCGCTGGCCCCGCTTTCCGTTGCCCTGTCGCTGGCGCTTGCGCCTGACGCACGGGCCCAGGAAACCTCCAGCGGCTCGCTGGGCACCATCGAAGTCAGCGCCGAGCGCCTGGGCAGCTTCGGCGCCAGCACGGTCCAGGTCGGCACCTTCAGGGACCAGAATCCGCTGGACGTGCCCCTGACCAACAACGTGATCACCCGCGAAGTGCTCGATGCGCAAGGCCAGCGCAGCATCTACGGCGCGCTTCGCAACACCGCCGGCGTGACCCGCTCGCAGCTCAGCGGCTCGACCTACGACAACATCGCGATCCGCGGCATCCTGGTGGAGAACCGCGGCAACTACCGGCTCAACGGTTCGCTGCCGATCATCAACCTGGTGGACATCCCGCTGGAAAACAAGGAGCGGGTCGAAGTGCTCAAGGGCGCCTCCTCGCTCTACTACGGCTTCGTGCCGCCCTCGGGCATCGTCAACCTGGTCACCAAGCGGGCCGGCGCGCAGCCGGTGACCAGCGTCGCCACCTCGGCCAACCAGCATGGGGCGGTGGACGTCGGCGCCGACATCGCGCGACGCTTCGGGCCGGACGACGCGGGCGGCATCCGCATCAATGCCGTGGCCGGCAAGGAGGACATCGGCATCGACAACTATGCCGGCAACCGCCAACTGCTTTCGGCGGCGCTGGACTACAAGGTCTCACCGCGCGTCAATCTGCGGCTGGACGCGGAGTACTACAAGAAGAATGTGTCGGAGCAGGCGGCCATCGCCGTGCCCGCGGCAGTGAGAGGCGTCATCACGCTCCCCGGGGTCCCCGACAACAAGCAAAACCTGGCCGGCGAGTGGCAGCGCTACGACGCGGACGCCACCAACCTGCTGGCCCGCGCAGACGTCGCCATCAGCGACAACTGGCTGGCCCTGTTCGAGGTCGGCAAGGCTAGCAACGACCGTGACCGCCGCTTCTCGCAGTTTGAAAACTACAACCTGGCGACCGGCGCGGGCCGGCTGCGCATCAGCCAGCAGGACGGGCAGGCCTTCGAGAACACCAACGTGCGCACCGAACTGAGCGGGCGCGCCATGACCGGATCCGTCGCGCACGAACTGACCTTCGGCTACACGCGCAACGAACGCGAGCAGAACGCACGCAACGGCACCGCCCTTCTCTTCGCGCAGAACCTCTACAACCCGGTACAGATTCCCTTCACGCCGAACACCGGGGCCACCGTCGACAACCGCTCGCAGATCGTCGACAAGGGCCTCTACGCCTTCGATCGCGTGCTGCTGTCCGAGCAATGGCAGCTGATGGGCGGCGTTCGCCGCAGCGACTACCAGAGCACGTCGGCCGCGACCAACTACACGGCCGACGAGACCAGCCCCAGCGTGTCGCTGCTCTTCAAGCCCACGCCCAACACCTCCGTGTACACCAGCTACATCGAGGGCGTCGAGGAAACCGGCCAGGCGCCGGCCAACCGGGCCAATGCCGGCGAAATTCTTCCGCCGTCGGTCAACAAGCAGATCGAACTGGGTGTGAAAGCGGAGGTGGCGCAGGGCCTGCTCCTGCAGGCGGCCTACTTCGACGTGAAGCGCCCATCCACCACCGTGGATTCGCAGAACCGTTTCGTGCTGGCCGGCGAGTCGCGCTACAAAGGCTTCGAGTTCGCAGGCAGCGGCGAAATCAACAAGCAGTGGTCGGTGGTCGGCTCGATGCTGGTGATGGACCCGCGCATCACCAGCACCACGGTGGCCGCTGAGCTGGACAAGGTGCCGGAGAACGCTGCGAAGTTCACGGCGAGCGTGTTCGCCGAATATCGCCTGGCGTCGGTGCCGGGGCTGGCGCTGAACGCCGGCTACTACTACATCGGCAAGCGCGCGGTGAACAACGCCAACCAGGCCTGGATTCCCGGCGTCGGGCTGTTCTCGCTCGGCACGCGCTACCGCACCCGCATGTTCGGCACCACGGCCACGATCCAGGCCAACCTCGACAACGTCGCCGACAAGGATTACTGGAGCACTGCCGGCAATGGCCTGCTCGGCGTGGGCGCGCCGCGCACGCTGCGTGTCGCGGCCAAGTTCGACCTGTGAGCGCGGCGCAACCCGAATGGCGGCATGGTTTCGCATTCGGATCAACATCAATGGGGAGATGCAAGACGGTTGCCGGTTCCATTCAGAGCAAGGAGACCACACGATGAATTCGACAAGGAAGCAAAAGCAGCCCCTGGTGATCGGGCTGTGGGGTGTCAGGTACCAGGTCAAGGATGTCCAGCGCTCGACTGACTTCTACACGCAATCACTTGGCTTCGATCTCGACCGGCAACACCTGCTTGCCTTCGGGCAGGTTTCAATCGGCGATCTGAAGCTCGTCCTGAGTGGCCCCGGGGCGTCCGGCTCTCGGCCGATGCCCGATGGCCGGCAGCAAGCGCCCGGCGGGTGGAATCGGGTGATTCTCCAGGTTGAGGACCTGCCCGCCTGCATCAGTGAACTCAAGGAGCGGAAAGTCCCGATTCGCAACGAGATGGAGAGTGGCCCGGGCGGCAAGCAGATTCAGATCGAAGACCCTGACGGCAATCCGATCGAGCTGTTCGAGCCTGAGGCGCAATAGCCTCGTGCCAGTTCACCCGCCTGGCGCAGCGACCAACGTCCACCGCGTCAAGGCACCCACCAGGCACCACAACAGCGGTATCGGCCACAGCAGGAGCGCAAGTGCACGCGCTGCGCGCGGAGGTCGTAACACCAGCAGCAGACCCAGCGTTCCGAAAGCCGTGGGGTCGGGCGCCAGACCGAAGACTTCCACTTCGCGCCACGGCCGGCCCGTGAGCACAAGCACGGCCCAAGGCTGGATGACGAGCGCAAAGAACAGCAGCGCCAGCCCCAACTTTTCGCGCCAGTCGTGCTGCCGCTGCCATCGCAAGCCGGCGCCCAGCAGCAACAGCAGAACGCCCTCGATCGCGAAGGCGGCGCCGAACCAGATCGCCGCCCAATTGATCGCCGCATAGCGCTGCAGGTGGAAGGCCCAGCCCACCCAGAGCCAGCTTGCAGCCAGCAAGGCGCAGGCCGCACGCGCCACCGCAACCGTGGCGCCCGCACGCATCGCGAGCGCGGCGGCAAGTGCCAGCCCGAGCGCCGCCGCCAGCAGCTGCGCTGGCCAGATTTGCGCGTTGTAGAGCTCGAAGAGCCGCTGATAGGTACGCGCGGAAAACAGCAGGAAATCCGAGGGCTGATAGCTCCACCACTCGGCCATCATGTCGCTTCACCCGCTCACAGCGCTTGCACATGCTCGGCCATGCGCCTGCGCATGGCCGCATCGGGCAGGCGCCCGAGCGCGGCGCCCATGTTCTGCCGCACGTGTGCCACGTTGCCGGTCGCCGGGATGGCGCAGGTGACGGCCGGATGCGAAATGATGAACTTGAGCGCGAACTGTGCCCAGCCGTCGCAACCGACCTCCTCGACAGCCCAGGGCGGCAGGGGATGCCGTTCCAGGTCGCGCAGCAGCTCGCCCTGGCGAAAGGGCCGGTTGGCAATGACTGCAATGCGCCGCTCCAACGCCAGCGGCAGGATGCGCGACTCGACCTCGCGGTCGAGCGGGTTGTAGCTGACCTGGACGAAGTCGATCGGCTGGCTGGCCATGATCGATTCGATCTCGCGGTGCCGGCGTCCCTCCGAGGTGGTGATGCCCACGTAGCGCAGTTGTCCGGCCGACTTCATCGCCAGCAGCTGCGGCAGGTGCGCCTCCCAGCCGAGCAGGTTGTGAACCTGCAGCAGGTCGAAGCGCGGCACCCGCCACAAGCGGCGCGACTCCTCGATCTGCGCCGGCCCGCGGCTGCCCGAGCCGATCCACACCTTGTCGGCGGCAAACACGTCTGCGGCGCGGCCGATGCGCGCCAGCCCTTCGCCGATGACCGACTGCGACGAGCCGTACATCGGCGACGAATCGATCATGCGGCCGCCGGCTGCGAAGAAGGCGCGCATCACGTCGAAGCAGCGCTCGCGCGCGACGCGGTCGTTGCCGACGTTGAAGGTGATCCAGCTGCCCAGGCCGATCGCGGGCACGGATTCGCCGCTGGCGGGGATGGCGCGCATGATCACCGCGCCGCCGGCCCGCGCCTGGGCCAAGGAAGCCTGCGCCAGTGGCGCGATGCCCGCCGCGGCAAGCAGTTGCCAACAGAAGCTGCGGCGATTCGGAGCGTATCGGTGCCCGGCTGCCATGCGCGTTCCTCGAAAGCAGACGCCCCATGTTGTCAAGATCGCGCCGCGCTCGCAAGCCCGCCGGCGCCGCCGCGTCACGGCCCGTGCAGGGTTCCCTCTTCGCCACTAGACTTCACGCCGTGTGTGCGCGCGCACCGCCCCACGTGTACGCGCATTTCCCCATTTCGCCCGTCGATCGCACAAGGCAAGGCAATGCCCAAGATGGCTGAGTCCCGGTCTCGTCCCCTGATGTTGTCGTCCGTGCGCGCGCCGGTACGGACCGGCCGCAGCCGGCGCGAGCCGTCATTCGAGCGACTGGTGGACAGCGGCCTGCGGCTGAACGCGGCGCACAGCGCGCAGGAACTGGGCACCGTGCTGATCGAAGAGGCTGCCCGGCTCATCGATGCGCAGCGCGTACTGCTGGTGCTGCGCGACGACGCCACCGATGACGCAGGCCTGCACGCCGCCGGCGCGATGCTGCCGCCGGGCGAATCCGCCCCTGCCCTGCTCGACGCCATCACGCCCTGGCTCACCGAATCCCGCAGCAGCCGCAAGCCAAGCCTGCGGCACGGTCCCGAGGGCGCCGCGCCGGCCGACCAGCGCTCGTGCCTGATCGCGCCATTGGTTGCCCAAGAGGCCTCGTTCGGCTACCTGTACGCCGACGTCGAAGGCGCGGTGAATCGATTCGGTCGCGAGCACCTGGCCCTGCTGGCCGCGCTGGCACGCCAGGCCGCCGGCGCCCTGTCCGGCATCGGCATCCGCGAAGCCCAGCAGCGCCAGTTGCAGGCCGCCCTGCGCGAGGTCGAGCTGCGCACCGCCGAGCTGACCGAATCGCTCGAATCCCAGACCGCCGTCAGCGACGTGCTGCGCGCCATCAGCGCTTTGCCCAGCGATGCGTCGCCGGTGTTCGAGGCCATCCTCGACTGCACCCTGTGGCTGTTCGAAGGCCCGGCTTCGGCCATCTTCCGCTTCGACGGCCAGCGCATGCACCTGGCCGCCACCCGCAACTGGCCCGCCCAGGCGCTGGAGGCAGCCCGCGCACTTTGGCCGGCAGCGCCCGACCCGCGTCGGCTGAGCGGCCGGGCCGTCCTGGAGCGGCGCGCCCTGTGCAGCGACAACGCCCAGTCGGACCCGGACTACGACGACACCGTGGCCAAGGCCGGCAACTGGCGCCGAATGATCTGCGCGCCCATGCTCAACAAGGACGGCGTGGCGCTTGGCGCCATCGTCACCGCCTGGCCACGAGCCGGCAGCACGCCGCGCCGGCAGGTCGATCTGCTGCGGCTCTTTGCCGACCAGGCGGTGATCGCGATCCAGAACGCCGCCCTGCTCAAGGAAACCCAGGAGGCGCGCGCCGTGGCCGAATCGGCCAACGAGGCCAAGAGCGCCTTCCTGGCCACCATGAGCCACGAGATCCGAACGCCGATGAATGCAGTGATCGGCATGAGCGGCCTGTTGCTGGACACGCCGCTGGACGCCGAGCAGCAGGACTACGTGGCGACCATTCGCGATTCCGGCGATGCGCTCCTGACCATCATCAACGACATCCTCGACTACTCGAAGATCGAGGCCGGGCGCATGGACATCGAGTCGCACCCCTTCGACCTGCGCGAGTGCGTGGAATCGGCGCTCGACCTGATCGCCACGCGGGCGGCCGAGAAGCGCCTGGACATCGCCTACGTGTTCGAGGGCGAGGTGCCGCCCGGCGTGAGCGGCGACCTGGCCCGCCTGCGGCAGATCCTGTTGAACCTCATGAGCAATGCGGTGAAGTTCACCGAGGCGGGCGAGGTGGTGCTGACCGTGCGGGCCCAAGCCCTGGCCGACGGCAAGGTCGGCCTGACGTTTGCGGTGCGCGACACCGGCATCGGCCTCTCGCCGCAGGCCATCAGCCGCCTGTTCCAGTCTTTCTCGCAGGCCGACGTGAGCACCACCCGCAAGTACGGCGGCACCGGCCTGGGCCTGGCCATCAGCAAGCGGCTGGCCGAGATGATGGGCGGCACCATGTGGGTCGAGAGCGCCGGCCCGGGCACCGGCTCCACCTTCTTCTGCACGATCGAGGTGTCGGCGGCACAGGCGCCGCCGAGCAAGCGCAACGCCGTCCCCGGCGTGATGCATGACGTGCTGCGCGGCAAGCGCGTGCTGATGGTCGACGACAACGCGACCAATCGCCGCATCCTCGTGCTGCAGACCGACAAGTGGGGCATGGTGCCCTGCGACACCGAATCGCCGCTGGAGGCGCTGCGCTGGCTGGCGCAAGGCGAACGCTTCGACCTGGCCATCCTGGACATGCACATGCCCGAGATGGACGGCGTCGACCTGGCGCGGCGCATCCGCGCCAACCACCCCACGCTGCCGCTGGTGCTGTTCAGCTCGCTCGGCCGCCGCGAAGTGGGCGATGCGCAATTGCTGTTCAACGCCTTCCTGTCCAAGCCCCTGCACCCCTCGCTGCTGTTCGACACGCTGATGAACCTGTTCGCGCAAGAGCCTGCCGCCAGGCCCGCGGCAGGCGTCGCCGCCGTCAAGCCGCGCCTGGACCCGGCGATGGCGGAACGCCACCCCCTGCGCATCCTGCTCGCCGAGGACAACGCGGTGAACCAGAAGCTGGCGATGCGCCTCTTGCAGCAGATGGGCTACCGGGCCGACCTGGCCGCCAACGGCCTCGAAGCGGTGCAAGCGGTGCAGCGCCAGACCTATGACGTGGTGCTGATGGACGTCCAGATGCCCGAGCTCGACGGGCTGGATGCCACCCGGCAGATCTGCTCGCTGCTGGGTGACGAGCACCGGCCGCGCATCGTGGCCATGACGGCCCACGCCATGCAGGGCGACCAGGAGATGTGCCTGGCGGCCGGCATGGACGACTACCTGGTCAAGCCCATCCGCGTCGAGCGGCTGGTCGAGGCCCTTGGCAACATACCGGCGCGCAAGGCGCACTGAGCGCTGCCGACGCTTGTCTCCCCAAAAAGGGGGGCGCAAGATGTAGCCTGAGTAGTACTTTTGGGCGTATGCTTGTAGGCTGATTTCGCTGACCGAAGCAAGACGCAACGCAGTCACCCAAAAGACGCGACGAATCTTGCCCAGGAGGACGGCCGGCTCGGTACCCATCGACATCGATTGCGGAGACCGTATGGACTTGAGAAGCGAACAGCTTGCCGACGGCATCGAGAAGATCAGCCTGATCGGACGGATGGACAGCCTCGGCGGGCACGAAATCGATCTGCGCTTCGCCGCGCTCGTGGCCACCCGAAAGCTGCTTGCCGTCGTGGACCTGTCTGAAGTGTCCTTCCTGGCGTCCATCGGCATCCGCACCCTCGTCGTCAACGCCAGGGCCCAGTCGCAGCACGGCGGCGGCCTGGCCTTGGCAAACCCCCAGCCCCTGGTTGCGGAGGTACTCAAGATGGCGGGCATCGATTCGATCATTCCGGTTTTTCCGGACGTCGACAGCGCGCGCAGCGCGCTCGCGGCGGCAGCCAAGAGGCACTGATGTCTGCCGCCGACGAAGGTCAGGCAGCCCTGATCGTCGAAAGCGAGTTGCACGAGCTCGCGCGCGTCAGCGCCTGGGTGCAGGACTGGGCCGCGCTCGAACAGCTGCCGGCCCGGGTCGCACAGCGCATCGACCTTTGCTCCACCGAGGTGGTCACCAACGTGATGACCCATGCGGCCACCGACAGCGCCCAGCGCATCTTCCTGCGCCTGGGCTGGCAAGGCGAGGAAGTGGCCCTGGACGTCGAGGACGAGGGCTGCGAATTCGATCCGCGCGAAATGCCCGAGCCGGTGCCCGCCACCTGCCTGCGCGACGCGCACATCGGCGGCTGGGGCATTCCCATCGTGCGCCGCTTCTCCGACGGCCTGCGCTACCGCCATGAAGGCGGCCGCAACTGCCTGACGCTCTTTTTCCGGGCCACGGAAGGACCCTGATGACCGCCACCTCCACCCACCCACTCACTCACCCAACCGAGGAGATTTCGATGGCCACTGCAGCAAAGCCCGTTCCCACCAGCATCGATACCCAAAGCGCGCTGGCCGCCCAGGCCGCCCTCGTCGCCGCCCAGCCCCAGTCCAATGGCAATGGCCAGAGCGAAATTTCCGGCGTCGACAAGATGCGCGAGTTGCTGTTCGGCAACCAGATGCAGGACTACGACAAGCGTTTTTCGGTGCTGGAAGACCGCTTCCAGCAGCGCCTGCGCGACCTGGAGGCCGAGTCGGCACGCAGCCTGACCAGCCTCGAAGCCACGATCAAGAAGCAGCTCGAATCGGTCGCCGGCCAGTTCCGCGAGGAAAAGGACCTGCGCGCCGATGCCGACAAGGAGCTGGAGCGCAGCCTGCGCGACCACAACCAGGCACTGGAAAAGCGCCTGGGCCAGGTCTCCGAGCAACTGGCCCGGCAAGAGCGCGAGTTCACCGATCGCATGGGGCACGAAGTCCAGGCCCTGCGCGACGACATCCGGCGGCGCCAGGAAGACACCCGCGGCACCATCGAGCGGATGTTCTCCGAGCTGAGCAACGTCAAGACCGATCGCAACCTGCTCGCGGGGCTGTTCGTCGAGATCGCCAAATGCCTGAACCAGGACACGACGCCCAAGGGCGCCAACGCAGAGCGCGGTTGACGCGCGCTGCGGGGCAGCGCTCGCCATCGCTGATCGCCGAGGCGGTGGCGCGGTGAACGCACGCCTGTCGCTGGCCTCGACGAACGCGCCTGGCGGCGCGGCAGCTTCTGCGACTTCCTCCGACGAGGATCCGAACCGACGACTCGCCGGCCTCCTGCTGGAGCTGGCGCGCTGCGTCAATCCGGAGATGGCCGCGACACTGCCGCCGCCGCCGCAGGTCGATCCGCGCATGGAGGCGATGCGCGACGTCCTGATGCAGCGCGAGAAGGAGGCCCTGACCAGGCTGCAAAAAAAGATCGACGACCCGCGCGAGTTCGCCGATGCGGTGGGCGCCGTGCTGCCAGCCGCCTTCACGGTGGCGGCCGAGCAGGACGAGCGGCTCGCCCAGGTGATTGCACCCACGGTGGAGCGCGCGACCCAGGCTTCGATCCGCAAGAACCCGGGCACCATGGTCGACATCCTGTACCCCGTCATGGGGCCGGCCATCCGCAAGGCCATCGCCGAGACGCTGGAAGGCACGCTGCAGTCGCTCAACCAGGCCATCAAGTACAGCCTGTCGTGGCGCGGCCTCAAGTGGCGCATCGAGGCCTGGCGCAGCGGCAGCTCTTTTGCCGACGTGGTGCTGCGGCACACGGCGGTGTTCCAGGTCGACCACCTGTTCCTGGTGCATCGCAAGACCAGCCTCTTGATCGCGCACGTGGCGCGGGAGGACGCGGCGGCGCGCGACCCGCAGCTGGTGTCGGCCATGCTCTCGGCCATCCAGGATTTCGTGCGCGATTCCTTCGACGAATCGGCCAGCAAGGACGCGGGCACCCGCAGCATCGACAGCCTGCGCCTGGGCGACCTGCTGCTGTGGTGCGAAGAAGGCCCGCAGGCCTTCCTGGCCGCGGTGATCCACGGCGACCCGCCTCCCGTGTTGCGCACGCGGCTGGTGGAGACGCTGGCGGGAATCCATGATGAATGGCGCGGCGCGCTGGACGAATTCGAAGGCGACTCCGCGCCCTTCGAAGCGGTGGGGCAGCGGCTTTCGCCCTGCCTCATGTCGCAGTCCGCCGAACAGCACAAGAAGATGTCGCCGCTGCTGTGGGCCATCCCGCTGGCATTGCTGCTGGCGCTGGGCTGGTGGATCGGCCAGCGGGTGATGGAGCGCCAGCGCGTCGATGCCTACGTCGCGGCGCTGCAGGAGCAACCCGGCATCGTCGTGATGGCCGCCGAGCGCCGTGGCGGCAAATGGCTGGTATCCGGGCTGCGCGATCCGCTGGCCATGCCGCCTGAAGCCCTGCTTGGAAAAACGCAGCTGGACCCGGCCCGCATCGTCGGCCGCTGGGAGCCCTATCAGGCGTTGCACCCGGTCATCGTGCAAAGGCGCCTGGTGGCAAGCCTGAATCCGCCCGCCACCGTGAGCCTGGCGCAGGACGCGAGCAGCATCCGCGTCAGCGGCAGCGCGTCCCAGCAATGGATCGACAAGGCACGGGCCTTCACGCTGACCTTGCCCGCCGGCGCGCCGACGGTCGATCTCAGCGCGCTCAAGGACGTGCAAGACCCGAACTATCTTCGCTTGCGAGACAGCATCCAGGCCCAGCTCATCCACTTCGAGCACAACGTGCCGCGGCCGGCCGGCCAGGACGGCAAGCTCGACGCCGTGGCGAAGGACATGCGCGAACTGGTGCAGCTGGCGCGCGAGCTGGGCTTCCCGGTCACGGTGACGATCGTCGGGCACGCCGACGCCACCGGCAGGGACACCACCAACCTGGCGCTCAGCGTCGGCCGCGCGGAAGTCGTGCGCTCCATGCTGCGGGCGCGCGGCGTGGACCCGACCTTGCTGGCCGTGCGCGGCGCTGGCCCGCTGGAGCCACTGCGCCCCGGCGCCAGCGAGGACGAGCTGTCGATGAACCGGCGCGTGTCTTTCGTCGTGAGCACCAGCGAATGATCGACTAGCGATGCTGCAAAAGAAGATCTGTCTGCTCGGCGCCTTCGGCGTAGGAAAGACCAGCCTGGTGCGCCGTTTCGTCGACAGCATCTTCTCGGATGCCTACCTGACCACCGTCGGCGTCAAGATCGACAAGAAGGTGATGAGCACGGTCGGCCGCAGCGATCCGATGGCGCTGATCCTGTGGGACATCGCCGGCGAAGACGAAGTGGCGGCCGTGCGCGTGAGCTACCTGCGCGGCGCCGCCGGCTATCTGCTGGTGGTGGATGGAACACGCCCCGAAACCCTGGACACTGCCGAGTCGATCCAGGCGCGCATCGGTGCGGAGATCGGCAACGCGCCCTTCATCGCCCTGCTCAACAAGTCGGACCTGCAGGAAGAATGGGCGCTGCCCGCCGAGCGCATCTCGGCGCTGGAGGCCACGGGCTGGACCTTTGCGCGCACCAGCGCCAAGACGGGCATGGGCGTCGAGGAAAGCTTCGAAGACCTGGCGGGGCGCCTTTCCAAGTAGTGGTCACCATGCTCGACCTCCCGGCGCGCATTTCCGATTCGCTTTTGACGCTGCTGCATGCGCAGCGTGTCGTGGCCCACCTGGTCGTTGACCAATCGCAGAACCTGCGCCAGGCCGGCGGACACCTGGCGCACTATGGGCTGGATGGCCTGCGGCCCGGCGGCTGCGCCAGCGACCAGCTCCCCTTCCTGGAAGGCCTGCTGCCGCTGATGGAGACGCCCTTCCTGATCCGCTCCATGGAGATGCCCAGCGGCCGCGTGGCGGACATCCATTTTTTTGCGGACGACGGCACCGTGTGGATCCTCTTGATCGACGTGACGGCGGAGTACGAGGAAACGCGGCGCGTGCAGCAGAAGGCCTACGACATGACCTTGCTGAGCCAGCGCGAAGCCAGGCTCATCGAGCAGCTCGAGTCGGCCAACCAGGAACTGACGCGCGCCCACAGCGAGCTGGCCGCGTCGCGCGAAGCGCTGCTGCTGGTGCACGACCGCCTGCAGCGGGAACTGCGCGACGCCGAAACGTACATCCGCTCGATCCTGCCGGCACCGCTGTCGCAGCCGCTGCGGGTGGACTGGCGCTTTGTTCCATCGACCGAGCTGGGCGGCGATTCCTTCGGCTACCACTGGATCGACGACGAGCACTTCGCGCTGTACCTGATCGACGTCTGCGGCCACGGCGTGGGCTCGGCCCTGCTGGCGGTGGCGGTTGCCGACACGCTGCGCTCGGAGGCCCTGCCGCGCATCGACTTCCGCAGCCCTGGCGAGGTGCTGACGGCGCTCAACAAGGCCTACCAGATGGAGCGCCACGGCGAGCTGTTCAGCACAGTCTGGTACGGGGTCTTTCAGCACGCCACGGGGCGCCTGCGCCATGCCTCTGCCGGCCATCCGCCGGCCCTGCTGGTCAGCGGCCCGGGCGATGCGGCCGGCGCTGGCCAGTTCCTGCAGGCGTCCGGACCCTGCATCGGCATGTCACCGGCGGCGCGCTACCAGGAAGCGCAATGCACCTTGCAATCCCCCGCGCGGCTCTATGTCTTCAGCGACGGCACCTACGAAATCGGCAGGCCGGACGGCTCCATGCGCGAAGTCTCCGACCTCGCCGAGATCCTGACGCAGCCGATTCGGGCCGGGCAGTCCGAGCTCGACTGCCTGCTGAACCATGCGCGCGAAATGCACGGGCCGGGGGTGCTGGAGGATGACTTCACTATCATCAAGGTGGAGGTCTGAGCGGCGCGCGCCTGGTGCTGCTGCGGGCTGCTGTATGGGCCCCGAACAGTCATACGCGCCCATGTGAGAGCTGTCGCAAGAACCGCCGACATGAAATCAATCGCAAGGCTGAAAGCGTACGCACGGGGGAACGGAGCGGATCGTTCTTAGGGTGTTCTCCCCATCGATGCGCTCGGCTCGGAACTTTACGCTGGCACCCTCGCTCAACCCGGCCAGCATCGCTTTGTCGCGAACGCGGAAGCGCAAGGTCGTGAAGGGCAACTTCAATCGCGGCACGACCTTCAAGTGCACGTATACGCGCGCGCCTCCATCTTCCTCAGTCACGGCGCGAAATGTGGCGAGCGTCTCGACCGGAGCTACTTCCTGTGTCGCTGCAACGGGCGGTGCGAATGCCTCTGCGGGTTCACCGGCGTGCTCCCGGGTCGCAGCCACCACCTGCTGCAGCAGGTACCGTTGCGCACGACCGATGCTTCCGTCGTTGTACTCTCCGGCAGTCATCACGACCACCAGGTCCAGGGATGGGACGATGAACAAGCGCTGGCCACCGTTGCCCAGCGCTCCATGCCAGAGGATCTCCTTGCCGCGGACAAACACATTCCCGGACCACCAGTGGTAGCCGAATTCCTCGCCCGCCGTGCAGCGGGCAAGCAGCGTGCGCACCCAAGCCTCCGGCACAACTTGCTGGCCTTGCCAGCGCCCCCCTTGCACCATGAGCCGCCCCAGCCGCGCCAGATCACGCGGACGCAACCGCAACCCGGTGTATGCCCGTGTGCGGCCGCGCAGGTCCGCTACCCACTCCCAGTCCCGGATGCCGAGCGGCGCGAACAGCCGCTGGCCGGCGTACTCCTGCAAGCTTGAGCCGGTTTGCTCCTCCAGCAGCAATCCCAGCACGGCGGTGAGGCCGCCGTTGTAGTTGAACAGCGTTCCCGGGGGCGCTGCGAGCTGCCTCTCAAACACATAGCGGGCGCGGTCGCCGCGCCAGAGCAGGCCACGCTCGTCATTCATCCAGCGGCCATAGCCGTCGCTCTCGTCCCAGGCCAGACCGCTGCGCATGCAGAGCATGTCAGCCACAGTGATGTGTTCGCGGCCGCCGCTGCGCAGGTCGGCCAAAGCAGGCAGCAGGTCCAGAACGGGCGTGGTGAGCGGAGGGACTGCGCGGCCGCTATCAGCGATGCCCCAGAGCACCGCCACCACTGACTTGGTTACTGAACGGACGTCATGCAGCACGTCCTTGTTGAAATGTGTCTGGCTTGCCCACACAGAGTATGTGGACCGGTCCGCCCCAGTTCGATAGGCATCGACCACCAGCTTGCCGTGACGCTCGACCACGAGACCGTGCCTGTTGCGCGGGCTCTCAAGGAAAGTCTGCACCGCATCACAAAGAAGATCGGGACTGAATCCCGCGAGACGCGGGTCCCGCTCAATGCTCCAGTCGTCGCCGTCCGGCAGGGGTGCCCCGCAGGGCTCGGTTGCAGCCGCCCCTGCAGATAGGCCACAGAGAGCGACGAACACAGCAAGGGCACTGAATCTCAAGCGCATGCAGCTCTCCTCCTTCCGTGGGCGCCGCGTGAGTTCGGCGGAACTACCGGCAATCTATCCCGAGTGCGACGCGGTCGCTCATGTCCGCTTATGGCCGCATCCTGTCACATCCCCCGCCGGCACGGACGGCCCGAAACGTTCCAGTTGGTCAATGTTGCATGTCGTCATGCTTCCGTCCTTCGTAGTCAATTCCCGCCGGCCGCTTCCTTCGAGCAGTTGCCGAACTCGCAACGAAGGGCAAGTGTCTGGCCGGCGGAGCATTGAACGCTGTATCGCTCGAAGCCGGGCCCTTTCTCTTCAAGAACGGCCCGCGGCACGGCGCTGCAGTTCGTGGCCTTTGCAAACTTCTCCGCGACGTACGTATCCAGGCCCGTCTTGCGGGTTGGCAATGGAGGTCCAATTTGCGTGGCGGCGACATACGTGACCGTCACGTTCGGGTCCATGTTCTTATAGCCTTTGCGGGCCATGCAATCGACCAAGGCCGATTGCTGCATCCTCGGCTCCGCGCGCCCGCCGCTCGGATATGCCTCGTCGTACACCGCAGTTGCGATACCCCCGACCAGGGCCGCGCCCATCACCGCCACAGGAAAGACCATGGCCACGCCAATCACGATGACGTCCGAGGTGTCGCTGCCGTACCTCTTGGTGCTCTGCACTCGCGTATTCGACGCTGCGGTCCGGCACGTTTCAACATCCCTCGCAAAGGCATCAGCCTGAACACCCTCCATATCGACCATCGGAGCGTAGGCCGCGCCTGAACCTTGACCAGGCACGGTCGACGGTTGGGTTGCGCAGCCGCAGGCAAGCACGACCGCGCAGATTGCACTCAAGATGTTCTTCACAGGTATCAAGACGGTAGCGATTGTTGCTTGGCCAGCTGTCAATGCGCATGCGCGGAGACCGAGCGCGACAGTCCGCTGTTGGCCGGAATGTGCCGCTTCTCCCGCTCCTCCGACTGTGGCCGACGCGTTTCTTTGAGAAGGTCGCTCGCCATGAGTAGCCCCCCGGACGCGCCGCTGTTGGATGCGCTGAAGACAGCAACCCGCTGGGCCTCGACCGTCTGGTCAACAGGGAGAAGACGCGCGACCCCGTGGCTTAGGCCTGGCACCGGGCGTCGCTCTGTCGGCCAGTGCCGCTTCGGCCTTGGGGTCAGCCATGTTGCGGATCACGTCCATGAACGCCAGTACGGCCGTGCTGGGGGGTTCGCCTTGCAGCGTGATCAGGCCGAAGTCGGGTATGCGGTTGGGGAGCTCGGCCGCGATGCGCGTCAGCAGCCCGCGCCGTACATACTTGTCCACCAGCGCGGCGGGCTGCAGCGACAGCATGGTCGTGCTCTGCATCAGCTCCAGCGCGAACAGAAACGACGGCGTCTCGACGATGCCCGAGCTGAGCGACAGGCCTGTGCTACGGAAGATGTCATCGGACACCTTGCGCAGCGCCGTGGATGTCGGATACAGAATCCACGGCCAATTCGACAGTTCCCTCAGCCCAGGGGCGTTCGGTCCGCGCAGCGGATGGTGGACGCCCGCGGCGATCTGCAACCCTTCACCGGTCAGGTTTTCGTAATGGAACTGGTCGCGCTGAGACTCGTCGGTGAAACGGCCGATCATCACGTCGATCTTGCGCTCGGCCAGCCACTCGATCAGCTGGTCGCTGCTCTGTTCCAGCACCTTCACCACCAGCAGCGGCCGCAGGCGCTGCAGCTCGGCCACCGCGGCAATCAGCAGATGCGCCGCCGCACCCGAGATGGCGCCGATTGACAAATGGCCGTGCCCCCCCTGTTTCAGGGTGCTGAACTCGTCCACGAACTTGCGATGGCCGTCCAGTGTCGAGTGCGCATAACGCAAGGTGAAGAGTCCCAGCTCATTCGGTTGCATGCCGCGCGGCAGGCGATCGAACAAGCGCGCTTCCAGCATTTCCTCGATGTCCATCAACACCTTGGTGGCTGCCGGCTGCGTGATGTACATCTGCTCGGCAGTCAGGCGCAAATTGCGCGTCTTTCCCAGGATGTCGAGGAACTGCAGATGCCGGAAACGCAGACGCGAGACCTGCGCCAGCATCAGAGGTCTACCAGAGGTTTTGCCTGAACTCATCAGCATTTGGAATGGATGCTAGCGAAAAAGTCAGTGGACCGGCAGGGGGCTGTCACCTAGCCTTCGGGTCCATCAAGTACGGCTCCGCAGAGAGCCGGTGCGTCGCGGCAAGGTCGCCGCACTCCGCATATTCCCATTCCGGAGACATCATGAAAATCAGATCATTAGGCTTGACGGCTGCGCTGCTGGCCGCATTGGCCGGCCCCGCTTCGGCGCAGATCAAGGAACACGTGTTCAAGGTCGGCATCGGCCTCAGCGAAGACCATCCGCAGGCGCAGGCGCTGAAGTACTTTGCCGACCAGTTGGCGGCCAAGAGCGGCGGCAAGCTGGTGGCGCGGGTCTACACCAGCGGCTCGCTGGGCAACGACGTCAGCATGACTTCGGCGCTGCGCGGGGGCACGCTGGAGATGACCATTCCCGACAGCTCCACGTTGGTGTCGCTGATCAAGCCTTTCGGTGTGCTGAACCTGCCCTTGACCTTCAACAACGAGCAGGAAGCTGATGGAGTGCTGGATGGCCCCTTCGGGCAGAAGCTGCTGGCCAAGCTGCCCGAAAAAGGCCTGATCGGACTGGGCTTCTGGGAGAACGGCTTTCGCCACGTCACCAACTCGCGTCGTCCGGTGCAGCGCGCCGATGACCTGAGCGGCCTGAAGCTGCGCGTCATCCAGAGCCCGCTGTTCCTAGACACCTTCAACGCACTGGGCGCCAATGCGACCCCCATGCCCTTCACCGAGCTGTATTCGGCGATGGAGCAGGCTGCGGTGGATGGGCAGGAGAACCCGCCGGCCACCATCCTGGCCAGCAAGTTCTACGAAGTGCAGAAGCACCTGGTGCTGTCGCGACACATGTACAGCGCATGGGTGCTGCTGATGTCCAAGAAGACCTGGGACGGCCTGTCGCCCGAGGAACAGAAGATCGTGCAGGACGCTGCGCGCGAAGCCACCCTGTATGAACGCAAGACCATCCGGGCGTTCTCCGACACGGCCTTGGCTGACCTGAAGAAGGCCGGCATGCAGATCACCGAATTGCCACCGGCCGAACAGGCCAAGATGCGCAGCAAGCTGCAGCCGGTGCTGGCCAAGTTCAGCAAGGAGTTCGGCGAGGACACCACCGCCGAATTGAATGCCGAACTGGCCAAGGTGCGCGGCGGCACGACAGCCAAGAAGTAATTCACTTCTCATGGAGGCGGCGCGGCCGCCTTCCATTCACTTTCCTCTTCTCACGACGACGGCAATGGACAACCAAGCAGGTCGGAGCTTTCGCTCGCGCGAATGGTTTGCCGATCCACAACGTTCCGACATGACGGCGCTCTATCTGGAGCGTTTCATGAATTACGGATTGACGTCTGAAGCACTGCGCCACAACCACTGACAACACCAAAGGAAGTCTGAATGACTGCAACAACGACGGCCATGCCGGTGCGCACCGATGGCCTGCACCACGTGCTGCCGCAGGACGGCCTGGCCGGCACGCTCGTGGGTCGTGTCTGGCGTCCCGGCACGCCCGCCGGCCCGGCCGTGGTGGTGCTGCGCCCCGATGGCGTGTTCGATCTGAGCAAGCACTTCGCCACCATGAGCACGCTGCTGGAGACCGACCAGCCGGCGCAAGCCGTGGGTTCGGTCGCCGGCGAGTTCCTGTGCAGCATCGATGTGCTGCTCGACAACAGCAAGGCGGAAGGCCGGGACACCACCGTGCCCTGGCTGCTGGCGCCCTGCGACCTGCAGGTCGTCAAGGCCGGCGGCGTGACCTTCGCCGCCAGCATGATCGAACGCGTGATTGAGGAGCAGGCCGGCGGCGACGCCAGTCGTGCGGAAGGGCTGCGCAGCCAGGTCACGGCCTTGATCGGCACCACCCTGTCCGACATCCGCCCCGGCTCGGCCCAGGCGCAGGCGCTGAAGAACCTGCTGCAGCAGAAGAAGCTGTGGTCGCAATACCTGGAGGTCGGCATCGGGCCCGATGCCGAGGTCTTCACCAAGTCGCCGGTGCTGGCCTCTGTGGGGCATGGCCAGGACATCGGCATCCGCGCCGATTCGTCCTGGAACAACCCCGAGCCCGAGGTGGTGCTGGCCGTCAACAGCCGCGGTGGCATCGTCGGCGCCGCGCTGGGCAACGACGTCAACCTGCGCGACATCGAAGGCCGCAGCGCGCTGCTGCTCGGCAAGGCCAAGGACAACAACGCTTCCTGCGCCATCGGCCCCTTCATCCGCTTGTTCGACGGCCACTTCGGCCTGGACCAGCTGCGCCGCGAGACCGTGCACCTGCAGGTGCAAGGCAACGACGGCTACACGCTGCGCGGCATCAACACCATGACCAGCATCAGCCGCGACCCGGTCGACCTGGTGGCGCAGACGCTGGCCTGCCACCAGTACCCCGACGGCTTCATGCTGTTCCTGGGCACGCTATTCGCGCCCACCGAAGACCGTGACGAGCCGGGCGGCGGTTTCACCCACAAGCTGGGCGACGTGGTCACCATCCACAGCCACTGGCTGGGCACCCTGCGGAACCGGGTGACGCATTGCGAGGCCGCGCCGCCCTGGCGCTTCGGCCTGCGTGCGTTCATCGGCAACCTGGCCGACCGCGGCCTGCTGCAGGGAGCGCGGCTGTGACGGCCGGGCACCTCCTCGGGACAGGGCCATGATCGACGCCGCCATCGATCGGTTCTGCCGTGCCATCGACGTGCTGATCGCCGCCGCACTCGCCGTGATGGTGGTGCTGGTTTTCGGCAATGTCGTGTTGCGTTACGCCTTCAACTCCGGCATCGCGGTCAGCGAAGAAGTGTCGCGCTGGCTGTTCGTCTGGCTGTGCTTCATGGGCGCGGTGACCGCGCTGAAGGAAGGTGGGCACCTGGGCACCGACATGCTGGTGTCTCGCCTGCCGGTGGCCGGCAAGAAGGCGTGCATGCTGCTGGGCCACCTGCTGATGCTGTACGTGACCTGGCTGTTCCTGGACGGCAGCTGGCAGCAGGCCGGCATCAACCTGGACATGGAAGCGCCGGCGACCGGTGCGCCGATGGCCATTTTCTACGCATCGGGCGTGGTCTTCTCGGCCTGCGCCGGCATCCTGCTGCTGCTGCAGCTCATGCGTCTGCTGACCGGCCACATCCGCGAAGCCGAACTCGTGATGGTCAAGGAATCGGAAGAGCAGGCCGAGCTCGAAAACCTGCAGGCCGAGTTCGCGCAGCGGGACCTGCCCCACGCCAACCCTTCCAGCGGCACGCCCAGGGGGGCACGCTCATGACCGTCTTCATCTTCCTCGGCAGCCTCGTCGGCTCGATGGCGCTGGGCATCCCCATCGCCTACGCCCTGCTGGCCAGCGGCGTGGCCCTGATGTGGCACCTGGACCTGTTCGACGCGCAGATCCTGGCGCAGAACTTCATCAACGGTGCCGACAGCTTCCCGCTGCTGGCGGTGCCCTTCTTCATGCTGGCCGGCGAGATCATGAACGTCGGCGGGCTGTCGCAGCGCATCGTCAACTTCGCGCTGGCGCTCGTCGGCCACGTCAAGGGCGGGCTGGGTTATGTCGTGATCCTTGCGGCCTGCCTGTTGTCGGCGCTGTCGGGCTCGGCCGTGGCCGACGCCGCAGCGCTGACGGCGCTGCTGCTGCCGATGATGATCAAGGCCGGGCACAAGGAGGAGGTGTCGGGCGGACTGATCGCGGCGTCGAGTGTCATCGGTCCCATCATTCCGCCCAGCATCGGCTTCGTCATCTTCGGCGTCGCCGCCAACGTGTCGATCAGCAAGCTGTTCATCGCCGGCATCTTCCCCGGCATCATGATCGGCCTCGGCTTGGCGCTGACCTGGTGGTGGGTGGGACGCAAGGAGACGCTGGCACTGCCCCAACGCAAGACGCACGCCGAAGTCTGGGCCGCCGCACGCGAAGCGGCATGGGCGCTGATGCTGCCGGTGTTCATCCTGGTGGGCCTGCGCATGGGCGTGTTCACGCCCACCGAAGCGGCCGTCGTCGCAGCCGTCTACGCGCTGTTTGTCGCCACCGTGGTTTACCGCGAACTGTCGCTGCAGGCGCTGTTCCGCATCTTCGTCACGGCGGCCCGTACCACGGCGGTGGTGATGTTCCTGGTGGCCGCGGCCATGGTGTCTGCCTGGCTGGTCACGGTCGCCAACCTGCCGGCGCAGATGGTGGACCTTCTCCGCCCGCTACTGGACAACCAGACGCTGCTGCTGATCGCCATCATGCTGCTGGTGATGCTCGTGGGGACGGCCATGGACATGACGCCCACCATCCTGATCATGACGCCGGTGCTGATGCCGTTGATCAAGGCTGCCGGCATCGACCCCGTCTACTTCGGCGTGCTGTTCATCATCAACAACTCCATCGGCCTGATCACGCCGCCGGTGGGCACCATCCTGAACGTGGTGGCCGGCGTCGGCCGCATGAAGATGGACGATGTCACGCGCGGGGTGTTGCCGTTCATGGCTGCCCAATTCGCGGTGATGTTCGTCATGATTATTTTCCCGCAGACGGTGCTGGCGCCGCTGCGCTGGCTCTACTGAAGCTCTGAGTGCATTCACGCCGGGGAGAGATTTCTTCCAACCAAAGGAGACAAGCATGCATCTGACCATCGAACGTCGATCTGCGACATGGCTACAAGGCGAAAAGGCGCCTGGCGCCGAGCCACCCAACGAGAACTCTCGAATCTTCGGAATCATCAGGAAGATTGGAACCATGTTCGGCAGACTTGACATCAAGAGTGTCTTGATTGCCGTACCAACCGGCGTTGTGATCGCGAACAGCGCCTTCGCAGCTGATCGGCCTGCGAACCCTGCCGATTGGCCGGCGCTGAAGGATGTATACAAGAACTACTTCCTGATCGGTAGCACCAATCTCGACGCGCGCAACTTCGGCGCCGAGGTGGTGCCGGGCGAAAACTCGGTCGCCGCCATGACCTTGAAACACTTCAACGCGGTGACGCCCAGCAACGCGATGAAGCCGGATTTCTGGAATGGGGGGATGAGCAATCCAACCCCGAATTTCCTTACCAATTTGACCTCGGGCATCAACGCTGACATCAGCGCGGCCAATGCGCGCGGCGTCAAGGTCACCGGGCACACGTTGCTCTGGCACAACCAGTCGGCCCAATGGCCCGCCCCCAACGTCCTGACTGCGAGTGGCGGATGGGAAACGCCGTGGGACTACGCAACCGCGAAGACGAATCTGGAGCATTACGTTCGGACCGTGGCCGGCCATTTCGATCGGGAACCCTTCAAGGCCTACTCCTGGGACGTCGTCAACGAAGCGTTCAAAGACAACCCCGACAACCCCGCCGACTGGAGGAACGCCCTGCGAACCGGTTACAGCCCCGAGGAGCGGCCGTCCCGATGGGCCCAAGCCTATTCCAAAGGTGGGAAAAGCTGGGACTACATGTATGACGCCTTCTACTACGCGCGCCAAAACACGACGGCGATCCTGAACTACAACGACTTCAACGACAACGAGCGGGCCTCGAAGGCCACCGCGATCGCTGCGATGGTCAAGGAATTCAATGAACGGTATGCAGCTGAATCGGCCGCAGGCAAAGGGCGGGTACTTCGGGATGCCAAGGGGAATCCCAGGCCGCTGATCGACGTCATCGGCACGCAGGGGCACTGGGACATGAGGCTCAATATGGACGCCTTCGAGAAGACCATCAAGACCTATCTCGAAACCGGGGCGAATGTCGATCTGACCGAGCTGGATCTCGCGCCAACCCTGGGTCTGGACAAAGGCCAGCGGATTCAGAATGGCCCTGAAATGGAGGCCCTGTTCATGGAGCAGGGCATCCAGTACGCGAAACTTTTCAGCCTGCTCAAGGAGTACGCCGCCGGCCCGGGAGGCCGTCACCCCGAGTACAAGGGGGGCGTGCACCGGGTGACCTGGTGGGGGATGACGGACCCGGGCTATCACACCAACGGGTATCCGTGGTCTGGAGTCGGCCGACCGAAGGAGGCGTACTGGGCCACGACGAACCCGGAGCAGTACCTCATCGATGCGGGCTTGCCGCCGAACGGCGTCACCGCGACTTTCAGCTATGGCGGAGAGTCCTTCAAAGCCAGGACCTGGGGCGGCAAGAACGCTCAGGCGATGCTTGACATCAACGTGCCGGTTGAAACGAAGAACGTCGTCTTCACCGCTGGCAACGTCTCCCTGCCCTCGGGGTTTGCCGTTGAGAGCATGAAGTTCAACCCGCCCGACTGCGCTGTGGTTCCCGGCAAACCCTGCCATGTGACGGTGACCGCAAGGGGGCCCGCACCGGCAACTGCCTATGCGGAGAACACGGCGACGTTCGTACTGTCCTTTGGAAAGATGACCGTCGGGTGGATGGATGCCGCCAACGCGCTGGAAGCACCCCTCTCCTATGCGGAAGTTCGCTTCAGTGACGGCGTGACCCCCTTCAAGCAGTACATGACCTCCTATGGGAGCGACGGCATGGCGAGAGCGTCCGGCGTCGCGGGAACGAAGGCTGTGCCCAAACATGGCCGCAGCACGCTCATCCTGTCACCACGAGATCCGATCGCCAACCCGTTTGGACTGCGGTTGCACAAGCATGCGGCGACGGAGAAAGCCTGGCGACTCGTCACGAGATTCGAGCCCGGGAGGACGTACATGGTCGTGTCCGGGGAGTCGGCTTTTGACGGACAGACGCAGGCCGCTGCCTTGACCAACAGAAGCAAGCCCGCGACGACGGTTTCGCCGGAATCGCTATCGCGCACGCCTGTCATCCTCCGTGGCGACACCCTTCTGCCATTGCGCAATTTGAATGCGCCCGCGAGTGAACCCGCTCTGGCCCAGGACAACCTCAAATTCGTCTTCGAGGAGGCGAAGAGCCCTGCCGCAGGACCGTACGCGGCTCAGGAAGGGCACACGATGCAGAGCTTCATCCATGGCACCAATGCCTACCCGCACGTCGTGTTCAGAGGCAACGGAGCGAATGGCACCGTCGTGGCGGGTCAGCATTCGCTGATCACGCGACAGACGAATGGCCAAGAGGGTTCGCAGATCGCTGACAGAGCGTTGGATCAGGCGGTATGGTTCAACACGCCCATCGACCAGAAGACCGGCGAGATGAAGATGTTCCTGTATACCGACAAGGACGGCGTCAAGCAACATCATGTTCTGAAGGAAGTGGCCGATGGCCAGACGCCGAACAGGGACGCCGGGAACGCCATCAGTCAGCGGCAGGCGTCCGTTGGCGGGTTCGTCGCCATGCAGTCGAAGAGTCCCAAGGAGGGGACGAGTGTCAAGCTCTACGCCTACGACATCGAGCTCGCGCCGGGCAATGCGACGCCGCCGACGACGACGGAGCCCTCCCCGCCGCCGCCGGAGATGTCGATCGCCTTCCCATTCAGCAGAAGCGTGCCATAGCGAGGTGACTCACGCCGATGGTGTCCGTCCAGCACCCCCGGCGACGGATCCCGTCCCCGCAATCACGCTGTTGCGAGCGCGGCACGAATGTCCGCTGGGCGGCGAACTGGAGAGCGGCGGCGAATGACGGGTTCTGGCCGACTGTAGCCCGTCACCGCTGGGCGAGCTCAGGGCTAACCGGCCTACAGCGGACGGCAAAGGCGCCCGAAAGCGGCCGTTGGATCCTCCCTGCACCTGTGCGCCCGCGGAACTGTGAAGAAGCGAAGGGTGCAACTTTGAAAACGTCGCGCGTACGCTGTTGATTTTCGTGGGGTGGCAAGTGCGACAACCTTGGAGGAACTCAGCTGGGCACGAGCGACTTCCTTTGCTTCTGCGCGTGTGCTCGGACAGTGTCTTGTCCTTCGCTCCAGGGTAATTTTGCGCGTCGTCACTTCTTGCTCCCGTTCACGAACTCCATTGCGATCTCTTTCCACTCTGCGTCAAATCGGTCGTACAGCCGACCTTCCTTGAAGGCAGATCTCGAACCACTCGCTCCTTGAGCACGCCTCCGCTCGTGCGTGATCGTCGGCATGCCGGCATCCAGGCGTCGGTCCATGGGCAAGTAGTCATCCGAACCGCGCTGCGAGGGCGCGACGCTGCGCGTCACCCGCATTGGCATCGCCGGTCCCTGGCGCATTCGTTCAAGACGCCGCCGCCGCGCTGCGCGAGCATCGCGCCCAGTCTCAACGACGAAAGGAGCAAGCGATGCAGCTGCTTGTCAACAACCAACGGTGCGATGTGGCCGCCACCTGGCATGACGAGAGCCTGCTGTGGGTGCTGCGCGAGGCGCTCGCTCTGGTGGGCTGCAAGTACGGCTGCGGCCAGGGCCAATGTGGTGCCTGCACCGTGCTGATCGACGGCGAGCCGCAGCGCGCCTGTCTGCTGCCGGCGCGCGGCGCCGAAGGGCGCAGCATCACCACCATCGAAGGTCTGGCCCCCGCGGGCGCGCTGCACCCGGTGCAGCAGGCATGGGTGGACGAGGCGGTACCGCAGTGCGGCTACTGCCAGTCCGGGCAGATCATGGCCACCGTGGCGCTGCTGCGCCGCCAGCTCGTGCCCGACGCCGCGGCCATTGATGCGGCACTGGCGGGCCACCTGTGCCGCTGCGGCACGCAGCAGCGCGTGCGGCGTGCCGTCGAGCGTGCGGCGGCGGCCATGGACCCCGGAGGCCGTTCGTGAGGCGGCGTGGCTTCCTGGGGGCCACCGCCGGACTGACCGTGAGCTTCGGCGCGCTCGCGGCCGGCTGTGCCGCGATC
Source organism: Variovorax sp. LARHSF232 (assembly GCF_052871435.1). NCBI lineage: Bacteria > Pseudomonadati > Pseudomonadota > Betaproteobacteria > Burkholderiales > Comamonadaceae > Variovorax > Variovorax sp. LARHSF232. The sequence goes on from NZ_JBIXJS010000010.1 coordinate 65,869, forward strand.
CCAGTGATTCCCAAACGCCCGATGCCCGAGCCCGGCGACGCGCTCGGCTGGTTGCGCCATCGCGAGGGCCGCTTCGAACTCTTCGTGCCCTGCGCCGAGATGGGCCAGCACGTCGGGCCGGCGCTGCGCCGCATCGCGGCGGTCGAGCTGGGCGTGGCGGCCGATCGCATCACGCTGCGTTCGCCGTCCAGCCGCGACATCGGCCGCGTGAAGGCCACGGTGGGCAGCGACTCGCTGAAGGACTTCGCGCTGCCGCTGGCGCAGGCCTGTGCGAGCTTGCGTGAAGCGCTCGCGGCCGGTCGCAACGAAGGACAGATCGAGGCGGCTCCGTGGCCACGCGAACAGTTGCGCAGCCTGCGCGTCGGCGTGGCCTCGGCTGCGGAAGGGGAACGCACCGACCTGCGTGCCATCGTCACCGGTGCGCCGCTGTACACGGCCGACATGCGCCTGCCCGGCATGGTCTACGGCCGAGTGCTGCGCGCGCCGGTGTCGACCGAGCTCGTGTCGCGGCCCGAGAGTTGGAACGAAGCGGCGGCGCGCCGGCTGCATGGCTTCGTGGCCGTGCTCGCCGACACGCGTCTGCGCCACGCCAACAGCCTGGGCCTGGGGCTGGTAGCGCAGACACCGGGGGCGCTCGATCGCATCGAACAGGCACTGGCGGTGCGTTGGCAGGTCGAGGGTGGATTCGAGCCTTCGCAGATCGACGCCACGCTCGACGTCGACCGCCACCTGGCGCGTGGCGACCTGCGCCACCGCCTGCGGCGCGATGCGCTGGAAGCGCAGGATCCCTGGACCGTGGACCTACGCATCGACGTGCCGTTCGCCGCCCACGCGGCGATCGAGCCGCGTGCCGCGCTGGCCCATGTCGAGACCGACGCGGCGGGCGACGAGCGGCTGCACGTCCACACCGGCACGCAGGACCTCTTCTATGTGCGCGACGTGCTGGCGCGCCGGCTGGACCTGGCGGTTGAACGTGTCGTGGTGCAGGCCTGCCGCATCGGTGGCGGGTTCGGCGCACGCACGCTGGTGCTCGTGGAACTGGAGGCCGCCGTGCTGGCGCGGGCCGTGCGGCGCCCGGTGAAGCTGATGTGGACACGCGCGCAGGAGTTCGCCCAAGGCTTTCATCGGCCGCCATCCAGTCATCGCGTACGCGCACGGGTCGCAGACGGGCGCATCACCGACTGGTGGCATGCCTTCACCAGCAGCCACATCCTGTTCACGCCGGCAGCGATGCCGGCCTGGATGCAGCGGGCGGCCGATTTCGTCGGCGACCAGGGCGTGGCTCGCGGCGCGGCGCTGCCCTATGCGGTGCCCCGCCAGCGTATCGAGTTCGATGCCTTGCGGCTGCCGGTGCACGGCGGGCCCTGGCGCGGCCTGGGTGCCGGGCCGAACGCGCTGGTGGTGGAGACGGCGGTCGACGCCTGTGCGCGGGCGGCCGGCAGTGATGCGTTGGCGTTCCGGCTGGCGATGACCGAAGACCTGCGCCTGCAGCAGGTTCTGCGTGCCGTGGCTTCCGACGCGCACTGGGAGCCGTCGCGATCCGGCAGCGGAACCGGTGGCGCACGACGCGGCCGCGGCCTGGCCTGTGGCGTGTACAAGGCCGGCAGCCGGGTGGCAGCGGTGGCCGATGTCGAGGTCTCGCCCGCAGGGCAGGTGCGCGTGACGGCGCTGTGGTGCGCGCACGATTGCGGTGTGGTCATCGACCCCGAGGGCGTGCGGGCGCAGGTCGAAGGCTGCCTGGTGTGGTGCCTCGGGATGGTGCTGGTCGAGGCCTTGCCGCTGCGGCCCTCCGGCGTGGCGGCCTCGGGTTTTGCCGAATCGCCGATTCCGCGCATCGATCAGATTCCGCGCATGTCGGTGCGGCTGATGGATTCCGATGCCGAGCCCACGGGTGCCGGCGAGAGCGCGATGACGGCCGGCGCAGCCGCGATCGCCAATGCCGTGTTCGACGCCACGGGCCGGCGGCCGACCCGGCTGCCGCTGCAGCCCGAGGTGCTGGCAGCGGCCTGATACTTCCGCGGATGGACGACTTCGCCAGTGCGAGCATGCTGCGCCTTCTGCTGCGGGCGATGGCCGAGGCAGGCCTGGCCCCACCGCTGCCGCTGCCCGATGCCGCACGCGTGCCGCTGCAGCACAAGCAGCAGGTGGTGTCGTGCATCGTGCGCGCCGGCGGCCTGACGCTGTTGCTGAGGCTGGCGCAGCAGGTGCAGCACATCGAAGGCGAGCCTTTGCACCGGGCCCTGATTGGCGCGCGCGATCCGGACGACTTCCTCGCCCGCTGGCAGCGCCTGGAGCGCTACGTGCATGCCAGCCACCGCGTGCTGCCTCGACGACGCGGCGCCCGCTCGCTGCTGCTCGAGCACACGTCGCGTGATGCCCAGCCGCCGATGGCGGCCGAGAGCGTGGCGGTGCTCGGGGTGTGGATCGGCGCGCTGCGGGCGATCGGAACCCGTGGCTTGCGGGTGAAAGTCACCGGCAAAGTGGTGCATGGCGACGGGGCCACGGAAGCCTGGGTGACGGCGCCGACGCAAAGCTGGCAACTGCAGTGGTCGCCCAGGGCCGAATCACCCGAGGCCGATGCCCACGCGGCGAACGCGAACAGCCACTCGGCCATGCCGCCGCTCGACGGCCCGCTGCCCTGGCCCGAGCCCGCGGCCGAACTGGCTCGCTGGCTGGCCCGGGCCCCGCCCGCCGCACCGCGCGTGGGGGATGCCGCCGCGGCGCTGGACCTGCCGCTGCGCACGCTGCAGCGCCGGCTGACGACGGCCGGGATCAGCTTCAGCGACTTGCTGGGTGAGGTGCGTGTGCGCCAAGCCGCGGCCTGGTTGGCGCGCGGGGGGCCGACGCTCGCCGAGATCGGGTTTCTCTGCGGCTATGCCGACCAGGCGCACTTCACCCGCGAATTCACGCGGCGCGCCGGCCTGCCGCCGGCGCGCTACCGGACGGCGGCCAGCATTCAGTGACGGTGCGCGTGGTGCGCGTCGGGCACGTGCGGATGCGCGTGCCGCAGCGGGTCGACAGATCTTTGATGACCTGTCTCAGACATTGATGGCAAGGCAGGCCGTGCATGCCGCACAACAGAACCGTCATGGTTGTAAATGCGAACAGTTCTCATATACTTGAGCGCTTCGGCCTTGCCCGAATGACCATGCCAGCCAGATAGCCGCCCCCATGGGCAGATCCAGCTAGCAGTTTGAACAACTGTTACCTGGATTGACACGTGGCTCCTCCTCCCTTGCGCGCGCCGGACCTCCGGCTTCGACTTCTTCCCTGGCTCATCGGCAGCAGCGTCTTCACCACTGGCGCCATCGCGCAGGAGCGCACCCAGGTCGCCCTCAACGAAGTGGTGGTGAGCGGCTCGCGCTCCGAGCAGAAGAAGGACGACGTGCCGGCCAGCATCGAGGTGCTGGACCGCAAGGACATCGAAGAGCAGCAGATCAACGACATCCGCGACGCGGTGCGCGACCTGCCCAACGTGTCGGTCAAGCGGGCGCCGGCGCGCTTCGGCCTGGCCACCGGCAACACCGGCCGCGACGCCAATGCAGGCTTCAACATCCGTGGCCTGGACGGCAACCGCGTGCTGCTGCTCACCGACGGCGTGCGCACGCCGCGCAGCTACGTCTTTTCCGCCAACGCCTTCGGCCGCGACTACTTCGACATCAACCTCATCGAGCGCATCGAGATCCTCAAGGGCCCGGCCTCGGCCCTGTACGGCTCGGACGGCATGGCCGGCCTGGTGAACATGATCACGCGCAGCCCCTCGTCCTTCCTGCAGGACGGCGCCAGCTTCGGCGGCAGCGCGAGCCTGGGCTACAGCGGCGACGACAACGGCTGGCACAGCGGCGTCTCGCTGGCGGGCAAGGCATCGGACACGGTGCAGTGGCTGATCTCGGCCAGCGGCAGCAAGACCCACGCGCTGGAGAACATGGGCACCAACGATTCGGCCAACGTCGACCGCACCACGCCCAATCCAGAGCGCGACACCAACCGGGCGCTGCTCGCCAAGGTGATCCTCACGCCCACAGCCGGGCAGACGCACGGCTTCACCTACGAGCACGTGGACAAGAAGTCCGACTACGACATGCTCAGCGGCCGCTCCAAGCCGCCGCTCACATCGACCTCGGTGATCAACCTGGAGTCCGAGACCAAGCTCAAGCGCGACCGCCTCACCTACGACGGCCGCGTGCGCGTGGACAGCGCGCTGGCCGACACCCTGCAGGCCGTCGCCAGCTACCAGAAGGCGGGCTCGCGCGAATACGCTTTCGAAGACCGCTACACCGCGGCCGACCGCGTGCGCGACGTCACCTACGACGAAGACACCTGGCAACTGGTACTGCAGGCCGGCAAGCTGGTGCGCACCGGCCAGGACTGGGCGCACAACATCACCTACGGCGTGGACTTCACCCGCACCGACGTGAGCAATCTGCAGACCGGCCTCACGCCGCCGGCTGGCGAGACCTTTCCGCTCAAGCGCTTCCCCGACACACGCGAAACCAGCTCGGCCTTCTACATCCAGGACGAACTGATCCACGAGCGCTGGAGCATCACCCCGGGCGTGCGCGTCGACCGGTTCGACATCGACGCCGACCAGACCGGCTTCAACGCACCGGCGGCCTCGCTGTCGGGCTCGGCCGTGTCGCCCAAGCTGGGCGCGCTGTTCCGCGCCACGCCGGCCGTCAGTGTGTATGGAAACTACGCCACCGGCTTCAAGGCGCCCAACGCCTTCCAGGTCAACAACTTCTTCGAGAACGTGCAGGCCGGCTACAAGACCATTCCCAACCCGAACCTGAAACCCGAGAAGAGCCAGAACTTCGAGCTGGGCCTGCGCGGGCGCACCGGCATCCTGAACTTCGATGTGGCCGCCTTCACCGGCGACTACAAGGACCTGATCGAGAACGACCGGCTGGTGGGCGGGCGCGGCATTCCGCGCGTCGATCCGCTGATCTTCCAGTCGGTCAACATCGGCAAGGCGCGCATCAGCGGCTACGAGTTCAAGGGCGAATTCGACTTCACCGACAGCGGCCGCGGCTTCTCGGTGCCCTTTGCCTACGGCCACACGCAAGGCACCGACCGCAGCAACGACCGGCCGCTCAACTCGGTCGACCCCGACAAGGGCAGCATCGGCCTGAAGTACAGCGCCAGCGGCTGGAGCGCGCGCATGGACGTGGTGCACTACGCCGCCAAGAAGCGCGACGACGTGGACCCGACGGAGCTCACCACCGGCCAGCAGTTCCTGCCGCCGGCCGCCACCACGCTGGACCTGAGCGCGCAGTGGCGCATCCGCAAGGATCTGCGCCTGTCCATGGCGGTGATCAACATCACCGACAAGAAATACTGGCGCTGGCCGGACGTGCGCGGCCTGGCCGCCAACTCACCGGTGCTGGACGCCTACACGCAACCTGGCCGCACGTTCAACGCGACCCTGGTGGCGGACTTCTGAGCGCCATCGCCCATCAAGCCATCGACAAGGAGCATTCACTGCCATGAACACCCACGAAATTCAGGAACGTTTCGCCGAACTGCGCGCCGCCGGCAAGCGCCACAAGGACGCCGCCAAGGCCATCGGCATCAGCGAGGGCCAGGCCATCGCGGCGCATGCCGGCGCGGCCGGCCCTGCCATGCAGGCGACGCCGCTGCGCGGCCCCTGGCTCGGCCTTCTGCAAGGCCTGGAAGCCTGCGGGCCGGTGCTGGCCCTGACGCGCAACGAATCCACCGTGCACGAGAAGACCGGCGTCTACCAGAAGCTGTCGGGCAGCGGCCACGTGGCGCTGGCGCTGGGCGAGGAGATCGACCTGCGCCTCTTCTTCAATCACTGGCATGCCGGCTTTGCGGTCACGGAAGGCGCGAGTCTCAGCCTGCAGTTCTTCGACAGGCATGGCCTGGCGGTGCACAAGGTGTTTGCGCGCGAAGCCACCGACCGCGATGCGCTGCAAGCGCTGATCGGCGCCCATGCAGACCACGTTGGCCAGCCGGTGGCCTTCGAGCCGCCCATCGCCAAGACGCCGCCGCGGCCCGACGGCGCGATCGACGCCACAGCCCTCTCGGGCGCTTGGGGCCAGATGAAGGACACGCACGAGTTCTTCGGCCTCTTGAAGAAGTTCGACGTGGAGCGCCAGCAGAGCTTTCGGCTGACCGAAGGCGCCTTCACCCGGCGCGCCAGCAAGTCTGCGGTGCGCGACCTGCTGCACGAGGCGGCCTTCGACGGCACGCCCATCATGGTCTTCGTCGGCAGCCCCGGCTGCATCCAGATCCACACCGGCCCGGTGCAGCGCATCGAGCCGATGGACGTGCATGGCATGCAATGGCTCAACGTGCTGGATCCGGGCTTCAACCTGCACCTGCGCGAAGACCTGATCGATGCCGTATGGGTGGTCGAGAAGCCCACCAGCGACGGCGTGGTCACCTCGGTCGAGGCCTTCGACCAGCAAGGCGAGCTGATGGCCATGTTCTTTGGCGCCCGCAAGCCCGGCAAGCCGGAGCTGGAGGCCTGGCGCGGCATCGTGAAGAAGCTGCCAACGCAGGAGGCACACGCATGACGGGCAATCTCAAGAGCGTCGAGATCAAGGCCTTCGTCCCGAGCCAGGACTTCGAACTCTCCAAGCGCTTCTACAAGGACCTGGGCTTCACCATGGCCTCCGACGGCGGCGGCATCGCCTACTTCCACCATGGCAATTGCGCCTTCCTGCTGCAGGACTACTACGAGAAGGCCTTTGCCGAGAACCTGCAGATGCACCTGCTGGTCGAAGACGTGCAGGCCTGGTGGCTGCACGTGCAGGACAGCGGCATCGCCGCGCGCTACGGCGTGCGCGTGACCTCGCCGGTCGAGCAGCCCTGGGCCATGATCGACTTTGCGCTGGTCGACCCGTGCGGCGTGTGCTGGCGCATCGGGCAGAACATTCCGAAGAAGGGAGAGCAGCCTTGAGCGCGCGGCCCTTCATGATCGAGCGCCGCGATGCCCTGCGGGGACTGGCTGCGGCGGCCGGTGCGCTGGCCCTGCCCTCGCTTGCCCAGAGCAAGGCGATGCCGCGCCTCATCACCATCAGCGGCGCCGTCACCGAGGTGGTCTATGCGCTGGGCGCGGAAGGCCAGCTGGTGGGCACCGACACCACCAGCCTCTATCCGCCGGCAGCGCAGAAGACGGCCAAGGTGGGCTACATGCGCCAGCTGTCGGCCGAAGGCCTGCTCTCGCTCAAGCCCGATGCGGTGATCGCCACCACCGAATCGGGCCCGCCGGTGGTGCTCGACCAGTTGCGCAGCGCCGGCGTCAAGCTGGCGCTGATCAATGCCGACCACAGCTGGGGCGAAGTACAGCAGAAGGTGCAAGCGGTCGGCCGCGCCGCCGACCGGGTGGCACAGGCCGGCGAGCTGCAGCGCCAACTCGATGCGCAATGGGCCGAGACGCAGGCGCGCGTGGCCACAGCAGCGGGCAGCGGCAAGCGCAAGCCGCGCGTGCTGTTCGTGCTCTCGCATAGCGCCAGCCCGCAGGTGTCCGGCGAGAAGACCGCCGCCCATTCGGTGATCGGCTTTGCCGGCGGCGTCAATTGCCTCTCCGGCTTCCAGGGCTACCGGCCGATGACGGCCGAGGCCATGGCCAGCGCCGCACCGGACGTGATCCTTAGCAGCAACCAGAGCATCGAGGCGCACGGCGGCGTCGAGCGCTTCTGGCAGCGTCCGGAACTGGCGCTGACCCCCGCCTACGCCAAGCGCTCGCTCGTCACCATGGACGCCCTGCTGCTGCTCGGCTTCGGCCCGCGGCTGCCGGCGGCCGTCGGCCAGCTGCACCAGCAATTGCAGGCCACATGAGCGCTTCGGCAACGTCTGCGGCGATGAGCAAGCGCCTTCCACCGCGCACCGTGATGGCGGCCGGTTGCGGCCTGCTGCTGCTGGCCTTCGCGCTCGGCGCATCGTCCGGCGCCTACGCCATCAGCACCGCCCAGCTGTGGGAGGTGCTGGTCGATGCCTGGCGCGGCGTGGTCGAGCCGACGCCGCAGCACCTGGTGTTCATGAACATCCGGCTGCCGCGCCTGGTACTGGGCATCGCGGCCGGCTGCGGCCTGGGCATGGCCGGCGCGCTGATGCAGGGCTTGTTTCGCAACCCGCTGGCCGACCCGGGCCTGATCGGCATCAGCAGCGGCGCCGCGCTGGCTGCGGGCGTCACCATCGTGCTGGGCGCCTGGCTGTGGCCGGTGCTGCCGCGCACCCTGGGCAGCTGGACCCTGGTCAGCATGGCCTTTGGCGGCGGCTTTATCGTGACCTTGCTGATCTACGCGCTGTCGCGCAGCGACGGCGGCACGCGCATGGCGTTGATGCTGCTGGCCGGCATCGCCATCAATGCGCTGGCCGGCGCCGGGCTCGGCCTGCTGAGCGTGATGGCCACCGACGAGCAGCTGCGCAGCCTGCAGTTCTGGCTGCTCGGCAGCCTGGGCGGCGCGCGCTGGAGCGCCGTGATCCTGGTTGGCGTGATCGTGCTGCTGGCCTGCGCCGCATCCCTCACCCTGGCGGCGCCGCTCAACGCGATCGCGCTGGGCGAATCGCAGGCGGCGCTGCTGGGTGTCGACGTCGAGCGGGTCAAGCGCCGCGCCATCCTGGTGACGGCCTTCGCCGTGGGCGCCGTCACGGCCACCACCGGCATCATCGGCTTCGTCGGCCTGATCGCGCCGCACTGGGTGCGCATGATCGCCGGGCCCGACCACCGCATCGTGCTGCCCGCCTCCGGCCTCCTCGGCGCCGCGCTGGTGCTGGCCGCCGACACGGTGGCACGCACCGTCATGGCCCCAGCCGAACTGCCGCTGGGCGTGCTCACGGCCTTCATCGGCGTGCCGATGTTTCTCCTGATGCTGCGGCACTACCGGAACCGGATATGAGCGCGCGCCGGACCGCTCCAAGCAAGCTCGCACCCCCTCGGGGGGCAGCGCAGCACACGAAGTGGCAAGCGTGGGGGCCCGTATGATTTCATGCATTGACGCGAGCTTCCAAGTCGGCGGCAAGTCCTTGCTGGCGGGCGTCACGGCGTGCCTGACACCGGGCCGCGTGACGGCCATCCTCGGCCCCAACGGCGCCGGCAAGTCGACCTTTCTATCGCTGCTCAGCGGCCAGCGGCGCCCGACCACGGGCCGCGTGCTGCTGGACGAGCAGCCGATCGAGCATCACAAGCCGGCGGCGCTGGCGCTGCGCCGCGCCGTGATGCCGCAGGAAAGCAGCGTCGCCTTCGACTTCAATGCACAGGAGATCGTGACCCTGGGCCGCCTGCCGCACCGGCTGGCGCCCGCTGCCAACGAAGACCAGATCATCGGTGCCGCGATGGCGCTGACCGACGTGGCCGCGCTGGCCCCGCGCATCCTCAACACCCTGTCGGGCGGCGAGAAGGCGCGCGTGCATCTGGCGCGCGCCCTGGCCCAGCTGTGGTCGCCGCGGCCCGACGGCGCGCATCGCTGGCTGCTGCTGGACGAGCCCACCGCCGCCCTGGATGTCGCGCACCAGCATGCGTCCATGCGCCTGGTGCGCGACTGGGCCGCGCAGGGCGTGGGCGTGGTGGCGGTGCTGCACGACCTGAACCTGGCGCTGCGCTATGCCGACGAGGTGATCGTGCTGGGCCAGGGCCGCGCCGTGGTGCAGGGGCCGAGTGCCCAGGTGTTGCAGCCGGCGCTGGTGCGCGAGGTCTGGCGCACGCCCTGCGAACTGGTGGCGGGGCAGGATGGCGCGCCGCAGTATCTGTTCGGGGTGTAGGGCCTGCCCCTCGCCGCTCAGCGAGACGCCTGTACCGCCTGCATCAGCACCGAAAGTGCAGGCCCAGGGCTCGACTTCGGCGCCCCCTTGTCGAAGCCCATGCGCACCACCACCAGGTCATGCGAGGGAATGATGACCACGTACTGGCCGCCCGCGCCCAGCATGTAGTACGCGGAGGTCGGCACCGGCAGCGCGCCCGTTCCGTTGAGCCAGAAGAATCCGCCGTAGATCGGCCGCTTGTCCGCCACCCAGGCCGCCGCCGGCGTGCGCACGAAGTTGACGAAGCCCTCGGGCAGGATGCGCTCGCCGTTCCACACGCCATCCTGCAGATACAGGTTGCCCAGGCGCGCCCAGTCGCGTGCCGACATGAACTCGTAGCCCTGCGTCAGAAAGTTGCCGAAGGGGTCCGTCTCCATCGTCATCGTTCGAATGCCGATCTTGTCGAACAGATGGCGCTGCGGAAAAGACAGGTAGTCTTCACCGCGCTTCTCGACGGCCAGGCGGACCAGGTAGCTCGCCAGCACCGGGTCGGTGTTGCGATAGCGGCCCACCATGTTCGACGGCCATTGCTGCGGCCGCGTCGCCGCGTAGTTGAACGAGTTGATGCGGCCGGTGTAGAGATAGGTGTGATCGGGGTAGCTGCCGCTGGGGTCGAAGTCCGGGTCGTCCGGCGCCTTGATGCGAAGCCCGCTCGACATGCGAAGGATGTCGGAGATGCGGATGCTTTGCCGCCCGTCGCCGCGCGCCTGCCACTCGGGGATCGGGGCGGCCTGGTCGAGCTGATACGCGCCTTGCCGGATCAGCACGCCCATCAGCGTCCCGACCACGCTCTTGCCCATGGACCACGACTCGAGCGGTGTCGTCGCCGTGATGCCGCTCATGTAGCGCTCGCCGATGAGCCGGCCCTTGTGCGTCACGACGAAGGCCGTCGTGTAGGCGTCCGGCGCGGCAAATGCCGCGTCGATGGCCTGCGCCACCTTGAGCATGTCGACACCGGAAATCGGGTCGGTAGAGAGCACGTCGCCCATCGGCCAGGCCAGGCCGGCGGCGGGAGGAAGCGCGCTCTTGACAGCGACCGGCGTGAACGACACGTCGTCCTGGTTGGGTGGCAGCGTGACGCAGCCCTGCGATCCAAAATGGCGCGCCGTCAGCGTCGGGCCGTTGGGGATCGTGATGCGAACCTCTTTCCGGTCGCGGTCGATCACAGGCTTGCCGACCTTCCTGCGCTGCTCGTAGGGCCCGGTGAAGTAGCCCACGCTTTCCGCGGCGGTCTCCGGGTCCAGCCCGGTGATGAAGACGGCCGAGCACATCGTCTTGGCGTAGCCGGATGTGTGGTGCTCCAGCACGTTGCCGGGTGGCGGCACGTAGGGCGTGTCGAGCTCCAGGGCCTTGGCGCGGGCAATGAGCGCCTCGCGCGCAGGCAGTTCGGCCACGGGTGCTGCCGCGCCGCTGCTCCCGCCGCCGCCTCCGCAAGAGGCGAGGACTGCGACGAGGACCGCCGTCGTGATGCCACGAAAAGAAACGCGCACAAAGCTCGACATGAGATGACTGCTCCTCGAATGGGAGCGGCGATCATGCCGCAATCGAGGCGCAGAAGGCCCGCGCCTGGTGTCAGTCGAAGCGCACGCGCGTGGCGATCAGCACGCCATTGACGACCCGCGCGCCCTCAACGGTGATGCCCACGCCGTTGCCGAGCGCGGATGCGCTTCCATTGACGAACACGACACCCGCCCCGCTCGCATCCACGGGCTGGCCGCGGACCCGGAAGTTCGAGGCCGAGTCGAAATTGCTCACCAGCCCATGCAGGCTGAACGATGCAGGTCCGCCGGTTCCTGGCACGTGCCGCAGCCTGAGCTTGGTCGCCTTGAGAACCCCGTTGGCCATGACGCCGGCGACTTCCACCTGAACGCCGTTGCCGAGGGCGGAGGCAAGCACGGGGGCCAGGTCGGCGGCCGAGGCATCGACCTGCACGCCGAGCACGCGGAACGACGCGATGCCGGTGAAGTCCGTGACGACGCCTGCCAGTTGCAGCAGCGCCGCATCGGCCGTTGGCGTCGGATACCACCCTTGCACCAGCTTTGCCGGCAGGCGATTAGGCAGCATGACGTCTGCCCGGACGCGCACCAGGGCACCGTTGACCAGCGGGCCCGCCATGCTTGCCAGGCTGTAGTCGATCAGCATGCCGCCGAGCATGAAGGTGCGGCGCCCGATGTCGAGGCCCTGCACCGTGCCGCTGAGGATCGGCGTCGAGGGGCCGCGCTGTTCGACCCGTGTGGCCAGCAGCACGCCCGGCCCGGCGGGCAGGCCCCAAACCTGCAGCGTCATGCCGGGCGCAAGCGCTGCAAGCCCGGCCGAATCGGCCCACACGGTGGATTCGTCGGTGGTGACGGTGGTCCCCAGGATGGCAAGGCGGCCCTGCGCCAGGTCGACCGAGGAAACGGGGCCGCGAATCTCCGCGGCGGATTCGATCTGATGCGCAACGCCGAGCGTGAAGTCCGCGTTGACGGGGCCGGTGACCTTGGCGCTCATGCCCAGCTGAAGCGCCGGGGCGTCCTCGACGTTCACGTTCACGCCGCGGGTCGCGTAGCGCAAGCCGTTGACGATGATGCTGCCGGCGCCGTCCACGGCGCCGACGCCCGTGGCGTCGGCGGTGCTGACGCCGGTGCCGCCCGAGCCCACGCCGGAGCCCTCGTCGCCGCCGGAGGCTGTCGTGGTGCCACCGCCTGCACCCCCTGCGCCGCCACCCGAGGGGCCGCCGCTATCCCCGCCCGGGCTTGCATCGCCGGCCAGCAGTCCGGCGTTGGCGCCGTTCCCCGACTGGACGGCGACGCTCCCCTGGCCCCCGCCCACGCTCAAGCTTGCGCTCCCGCTGCTGCCTCCGCCCCCGCACGACAGCAGCAAGCCGAAGCCGACCGCAAGGAGGCCGTGACGCAGCAAGGTCATCGTCATGTTTTTCTCCTGACGCGCTTGGAGGGCGCAGCCACCGGCGCTATGCGAGGCGCGGCTACCGCATAGTATGCGTAAATGCCGACGCGGATGCGGCCCGCCGTGTCAGATTTCTCCGCGTCGAAGGCGCGTCTCATTTCCTGTGTCAGTTCGTGGTGAAGGCCGCCCCACCGCTCGCGCGCGAGTTGATGGATGCGTTCGCAATCGGCCGCGGAAATCCCGCTGACGAACACCGAACGCTCAAGCAGGGCAGGCTGCGCACCCAGCGTGTTGGCCACGGCCGCGAGCAGGTGGTCGCCAGTGTTGTCGCCGAGAAATCCGAGCATGCCCTTCAGATCGCTTGAAGGGACGAAGGCGGTGGCATTGAGTTGCGCACGCCCGTCTTCCTCGCTCGCCATGTTCAGCCGCACCAGCTCGTCGAGGATGGCGCGGTGATGCACGTTGCCGCGGCTGGCAAGCCGCGCAATGTTCTCGAAGGACGGGGCATCGCCAGCGATGGCCAGGTTCTGCAGCGCCGGATCGTTGGTGGACATCTGAAGCCACAGCGTCAGCACCTTGGCCGCTGCCGACATCTCGCGATCGAGCACGGGCGCCCGTGTTTCGCGCACGCTGCTTGTGATGACCTTGCGGTTCAGGCCCGTGGTCACCGACAGCTGGCTGATGCTTGGCGCCGTTCCCTTGTCGGCAAACCACACGCTCTGCGCTTCGTCCAGCAGCAAGTCGCGCAGCAGGCGCTGGAGTTGCGGGTGCTTGACGCCCAACGCCAGCGCCAACCTGACCACGGGCCGCATGACGCGCGCGCAGGCCGCGAGCGTCCATGAAGCCTGCTCGCCCGGAAGCGCGCCGCTTGCTTCGCGCGTGGGCAAGCCGCCGCCTTCAGCGCGCCTCGATCCCTTGGATTTCGTGGACATATGCGTTGGGTAGAAGCATCAGCTTGTTGCCTCTTTTGCCTCCTGACATCGCCATCAGCAGTCGTCTTACAGACGGCGCAGCCAAACAATAAGATAAATGCATTACTCATGTGAAATTTTCCCAGCTTGCCCCTTGCCGCGAGGAGAGCATTCATGGCTTCTGCCGCTTCATTTCCCAGCCCTGCGCTTTCGGAAAGCGCATTTGGAAACCTGATCGATCTGGCGAGATTGCAGACCAGCGGGTGGGCTCATGCCGAGGTCTGCGACGTCTGCAACACCATCAACATGGGTTCGGCCCATCTGTGCAAATGCTGCGCCCACAAGTTGCCCGCCTTCTATGCCAGCGAGGCCCTCGAATGCGAGATGGAAAGCGCGCCGCCGCGCCTCTTCCTGTGGGCAACGGGCGTTGCCACGCTTGTCGGCCAGTTTGCCGGCCGATGTCATGAAGCTCACCGTTCCTTCGCCACGCACCTCGCTTCGCCTGCGGACGCACTGGAATGACGAAGTTCTGCGGGTCGTGCCACACGCCCAACAAGGACAGCGCCAGCTACTGCCGCGGCTGCGCCGGCAGGTTCTCGGGCGTCGTGTCCGGCACGACCATCTTCGACATCTTGCGCGGTCCCGATGCCGCGAAAGCGACGCGCATCGCGTCGGTCGTCGCACTCGAGTCGGGAACCCTCGACCAGCCATGGCGGCAGCCACGGCTGGAACGCGTGGTGAGGCCGGCCTGGCGCAGCAAGGCCGCGGTCGAGCCTGACCCCGAATCCAGTACCGATCTCGATCTCGATTCCGTATTCAGCTCCGAAGCCGAGGGCAATCGCGACTCGGCCACGATCCGGGTTGGCATCGTGCTGGTGATGCTGGTGGGCGCTTCCCTGCTCTGGTATTGGGGCCGCCCTGCCGTCGGCATCGATCCGGCGCGGCAGTCGACGCCCGTACCCGCCGAGCAGGCGAGCTTGTCGGTGCAAGCGGCGCCACCCGCCTTGGCATCGCCGCCCGTATTGCTCGAGCAACTGGCCGCGCCGCCGGCACCTGCGGCACCGGAAAGCAAGGCAGTCCAGGTGTCATCCCTGCCGCCCGCCGACGTGATGCCACCCGACCCGGCCCCGAGCGAAGCGACGAACACGGCGCCCGTGCGGGAGGCGCCGCAGCGGCCCGACGCTCCGGGCCAGGACAGGCTCGTGCTGGACAACCCGGCCCCCGCTGCGGCGCCGGAAAGCAGCACGCCTGCGCGACCTGCCGCGGGCACGGCCGCAACGCCTCGCGCCACACGCCGGGCCGCGCCCGTCGCGCCAGCATCGCAGCAGGCACGCACGGCGCGCGCCTACAACTACACCCTCGCGCCCGAACTCCAGGCGCGCGGCGCAGCCCGTTCCGGTCCCACGGACGCGCGTGAGGCATCGCGTGGCCCTTCGCTGTGCGACGCCGACGATCCCAGCGGCCAGGCGCTTTGCGTGCCCTCGCGGCGTCCCGGGCAAGGGTCGCCCACCACTCCCGCTGCCGCCGTCGCGGCAACGGCGCCCAGCACACCGCCGCCGGTGGCTCAACAGCCGCCGGTCACTGTCCAGAAGGGGACGACCGCGGTCTCCACCGCAGGCATCGCAGCGGCGACGGCCAATGCCGGTGACAGCGCGCCTGGCGGGGGCGCTGGAGGCGGTGCTGGTGCTGGTGCTGGCGCAGGTGCTGGTGGCGGCGGAGCCGGAGCCGGAGCCGGAGCCGGAGCCGGAGCCGGCGGCGCTGGTGCAGGTGCTGGAGGTGGCGGCGCGGGAGCTGGAGGCGGCGGTGCCGGTGCTGGAGGCGGTGGTGCCGGTGCTGGAGGCGGCGGCGCTGGTGCTGGTGGTGGCGCTGGAGGCGGTGGAGCCGGCGCGGGCGCTGGAGGCGGCGGTGCTGGAGGCGGCGGTGCTGGTGGCGGCGGCGGCGCTGGTGGTGGCGCTGGTGGTGGCGCTGGGGGTGGCGCTGGGGGTGGCGCTGGGGGTGGCGCTGGGGGCGGGGCTGGCGGTGGGGCTGGCGGTGGCGGTGGCGGCGGTCCTGGCGGCGGTGGCGGTGGTCCCGGCGGCGGTGGTGGTGGCGGCGGCCCCGGTGGCGGTGGTGGCGGCGGCCCCGGCGGTGGCGGCGGCGGCCCGGGGCGGTGAAATCGGCAAGCCGATACCCCTGTTGCCCCATGCGCCCAGGGCATCAGGGAATCCGTCCTGGCGTCCCGTAGAAGCTTAAGATCCGAGTGATGCGCGCCCACCTACTTGCCCGTCAACTCCGGAGATGCCAATGGCATCTGAAAGCCCGTCTCCTGCCGATCACGAAACGCTGAACGTGGCAGTCAGCACCCTTGATTTCCCGGTCGTCGGCCTCGGTGCCTCGGCCGGCGGGCTGGAGGCGTTGCAAGAATTTTTCACCCACATCCCGGCCGATTGCGGCATGGCTTATGTGGTGATCCTCCACCTGTCCCCGACCCACGAGAGCAACGTCGCCGAGATCCTGCAGCGGGTAACGACCATGCCGGTGGTGCAGGTGCAGGGCACGGAGCACATCCGCCAAGACCACGTCTACATCATCCCGCCAGGCAACGACCTCGCCATGAACGACGGCCAACTGCAGTTGCGGCCTTCGCAGCGCGTGCGTGGCGGAACGCATGCGGCCATCGACCTGTTCTTTCGCACGCTGGCCGATGTGCACGGCGATCGCGGCATCTGCGTGGTCCTGTCCGGCACCGGCAGCGACGGCGCCGTCGGCCTGACCCGCGTCAAGGAAGCCGGCGGCATCACGCTGGCGCAAAGCCCCACGCACGCCAAGTACGACGGCATGCCGCGCGCCGCCATCGCCACCGGCATGGTCGACATCGTGTTGCCCACCGACAAGCTGGCCGCGCGCCTGCACGAGCTGTGCAACAACATCCGCCGCATCCGCATGCCGGCCGATGTCGCGCACCAGCTCGACGCGCAAGCCGAGCAGGGACGCAGCGCGTCCCTGCGCGCCGAAACCGCGCTGGCCGACATCATGACCCTGCTGCGCCTGCAGACCCGCAACGATTTCAAGCACTACAAGCGGGCCACGGTACTGCGCCGCATCGAGCGGCGCCTGCAGGTCAACGGGCTGCCGGATCTGGCCTCCTATCGCGACTACATGCGGCAGAACCCGGCCGAGGCGCCGTTGCTCCTGCAAGACCTGCTGATCAGCGTGACCAACTTCTTCCGCGATCGCGAGGCCATCCAGGCGCTCGAGGCCGAGGTGATCTCCGGTCTGTTCGAGAACCGTCAGAACGCCGATGACCCGGTACGGGTATGGGTTGCAGGCTGCGCCACCGGCGAGGAGGCCTACTCGATCGCCATCCTGCTGCGCGAGCAGATCGACCGCGTGCATGGCGTGGCCGCTGATTTCCAGATCTTCGCCACCGACATCGACGAGCACGCCATCGCCGTGGCGCGTGCCGGCCTCTACCCCGGGGCCATCGCCGCCGACGTCTCGCCCGACCGGCTGTCCAAGTTCTTTGTCCGGGAAGGCGAGAGCTACCGGGTCGTCAAGTCGCTGCGCGAAAAGGTGCTGTTCGCCGCCCACAACGTGCTGCGCGACCCGCCCTTCTCGCGGCTGGACCTGGTGTGCTGCCGCAACCTGCTCATCTACCTGGAGCGGCGCGCCCAGAGCAGCATCCTGGACATGTTCCGCTTTGCGCTCAAGCCCAACGCCACGCTGTTCCTGGGCGTTTCCGAGTCGACCGATGCCGCGGGCGAAGGCTTCGTGCCCATCGACAAGAAGCACCGCATCTACCGTGCCGTGCCCGGCGGCACCGCCGTGCGCAACCTGCCGACCCTGGTGGCGCCGCCGCTGGAACGGCGCAGCAGCAACAACGCAATGTCGGTCAGCGTGAGCGAGCGTCGTCCGCCCAGCAACGCCGAGATCCATCGCCACTCGCTCGAGCAGCTGCTTCCGCCCAGCGTGCTGGTGGATGCCCAGCTCAACATCCTGCACTTGTCCGAGGGCGCGGGCCTGTACATGGAGCACGGCAGCGGCCCGCCCACGCACAACCTCTTGTCCAACGTCAGCCCCGAACTTCGGCTGGAGCTGCGCAGCGCCCTGTATTCCGCGACGCAATCGCACCAGAACGTGGAAGTGCGCAACGTCCGGATCGAGCGCGCGGGCAGTCTGCGCAGCGTGCATATCTCGGTGCGCCCCTTCAAGGCGGAAGATGGCGCCGAGCTCGCCCTGATCGTGTTCGACGAGACGCCGGCGGAGCCGCCCATCGAAGAAGGCGTGTCCCTGGACGGCGCAACCCGCAAGCTGGTGGCGCATCTCGAACAGGAAAACCGTCAGCTCAAGCAGCACCTGCAAGAGACCATCGAGCATTCGGAGACATCGACCGAGGAGCTGAAGGCATCCAACGAGGAGCTGCAAGCCATCAACGAAGAGCTGCGCTCGGCCACCGAAGAGCTGGAAACCAGCAAGGAAGAACTGCAGGCGACCAACGAGGAACTCACCACCGTCAATTTCGAGCTGAAGATGAAGGTCGAAGAAACCGACCGCGTCAACGACGACCTGCAGAACTTCATCGCGTCCAGCGACATCGCCACCATCTTTGTGGACCGTGGGCTGCACATCAAGCGCTTCACGCCCCGGGCGGCCATGCTGTTCAACCTGATCGCCACGGACGTGGGGCGGCCACTCCTGGACATCACCCACAAGCTCGACTACGCCACGCTTGGCGAAGATGCACAGCGTGCCTTCGTCGATCTGCGCGTGGTGGAGCGCACCGTGCGCGCATCCGATGGCCGCCATCTGCTGGCCCGCTTCCTGCCCTATCGGACCAACGAAGACAAGATTGTCGGGGCCGTGCTCACCTTCGTCGACGTCTCGGCACTGCACGCGGCGGAAGAAAAGTTTCGCATGAGCGAAGAGCGGCTGCGCCTGGCGGCGGAGGTCACGCGAGATTTCGCCATCATCACCACCGACGACGCTGGCATCGTGACCGCCTGGAACGCCGGGGCGATGCGCATGTTCCAGTGGCGCGAGGACGAAATCGTCGGCAAGCCGATCGACCTGATCTTCACCGACAAGGACCGCGCCAATGGCATACCGCGCGTGGAGATGGAACGCGCGCTGGCCCACGGCCGCGCCGAAGACGAGCGTTGGCATCGCCGCAAGGACGGCAGCACCTTCTTCTGCAGCGGCGTGATGGCGTCGCTGAACCATGCCGGCGAGACGGGCTACTACAAGATTGCCCGCGACATGACCGAGCACAAGCAACTGGCGACGACCAAGGAGCTGCTGCTGAGCCAGGAGCAGACCATGCGGCAGCAGGCGCAGGCCAACATTGCGCTCAAGGACGAGTTTCTCGCGGTGATGTCGCACGAGCTCAAGCACCCGCTGAACCTGATTCACGTCAATGCCCAGCTGCTGATGCGCTTGCCCGATGCACGCAAGATTCCGGCGGTGGCGCGAGCCGGCGAGGCGATCCACCGTGCCGCCGGCAGCCAGGCAAAGATCATCGACGACCTGCTCGACCTGTCCCGGGCGCGCACGGGCAAGATGGCGCTTCGCGTCGAAGACTTGGTCATCAACGAGGCAGTCGCGGCGATCGTGCGCGCGGCCGAGACGGACGCCCAGGCCAAGGGGATCCGGATTGGCTTCGAATCGACGAGCAAGCCGGTCCTGGTTCGCTGCGACATGGTGCGGCTGCAGCAGATCGTCTGGAACCTGGTGAGCAACGCGATCAAGTTCACGCCGCGCGGCGGACAGGTGACCGTCAGCCTGGACATCGACCCTGAAGCCGAGCTTTGCCGCTTGTCGGTGGAAGACACCGGCAAGGGCATCGACCCAGA
Organism: Variovorax sp. LARHSF232; assembly: GCF_052871435.1. Lineage (NCBI taxonomy): Bacteria > Pseudomonadati > Pseudomonadota > Betaproteobacteria > Burkholderiales > Comamonadaceae > Variovorax > Variovorax sp. LARHSF232. The sequence goes on from NZ_JBIXJS010000010.1 coordinate 85,259, forward strand.
GTCCCTGCCGCACATATTCGAGATGTTCAACCAGGCAGGGTTCTCCCATGACGCTGGAGAACGAGGCCTGGGCATCGGCCTGGCCCTGGTCCGCGAACTGGTCGAGGCGCACGGCGGCGAGGTCCGCGCCAGCTCCGAAGGCCTTGGCCGCGGCGCGTCCTTCGTCGTGACCTTGCCCATGACGCATCCGGAGCGGGAGCGCGCGGCCCCGCCATTGGAAAGTGCCAACGGCAACATCCTGTCCGGCCTGCGCATCCTGCTGGTCGACGATTCGAAGGAAACCTTGATGCTGTTCAAGGACCTCCTGGAAATTGAAGATGCGCAAGTCGACGTTGCCAGCAGCGGCGCCATCGCGCTCGAAAAGCTCGGAACGATCAAGTACGACCTGCTGATCTCGGATATCGGCATGCCGCAGATGAACGGCTACCAGTTGATTGCCAAGGTCCGAAGCCTTCCCGGCGTCGGCCGGATCCGGGCATTGGCCCTGACCGGCTATGGCCGGGACGCGGATGCCGAGCGCGCCTCCAGTGCCGGCTTCGACGGGCACCTGTCCAAGCCCACGTCTGTGGAAGACCTGAAGAACGCCTTGTCGAGCCTGCAGGCTGCGGCGGACTCCTAGGCAAGACTGCCGGCCGCGGCGATCAACTGCGCCGCATTCGGAAAGATGCACAGGCCGCCCGGCCCGTCGGGCGCTTCGATCTGCACCCAGCGGACGATGCCTGCCGCATCCACCAGGAAGTGCCCGACCAGCTGGGTGCCATAGCTCGCGAAGATGGCCGCGTCGGGCTCCTGGAGCTCGAATCCGTCCTTGGCATTCAGCACACCGTTGGCTTCCATGGGCTGCATCGGCTCGGGCAGCTCGCCGGTCGGATTGATGCGCGCCGCCTCGAACTGCGCCATGCTGGCGCGATAGGGCCATTCGTGCCGCTCGCCGGTGCCATCGGGCAGGAACTCCAGATACTGAACGCCATACGCCCGGTGCGTGGCGCATTGCACATCGCACAGAAGCGATACCGGCGTCGGCCGGTGGCGAAAGTAAAGGCGGGCGTGTTCCAGCGGCGTGTTGATCACGGCCAGGGTCTCGACGCCCAGGGCGCGCAAGGCCGGCTGCATGCCGGCCAGCTGCAGCACCTGGCGGCGGCAGAACGGGCAATGCAGCCCGCGATAGAAGCCGATCAGGAAGGGGCGGCCGCGCAAGCTCTCCAGCGAGACCGTTCCCTCTTCGGGCTTGACCGCGGGAAGCGCGAAGGCGGGCGCGGGCTCTCCAGGCTGCAGGGGGCGTTTCTGGTCTGTCATCACTTCCACGCGTCGTAGAAAAATGCCCGAAGGGACGACGGCTGCTGCCGCACGAGCGCCTGCAACGCAAAGCAGGCATAGGCCGCCATCAGCAAGACGAACACGGTCAATGAGATGGCCAGCATCAATGGAGCGGCCGCCACGGAAGCGCAGACAGCGGCTGTTGAAGTCAATGAGATGCTTTGCATCGAGACCTCCGTCGACAAGCAACGATTTCACGCGCAAGTCGGGAGGCCGTCAAGGCTCCTCGTAGGATCGCCGCTGTTGTCTGGCCCGCCTATTCGTCGAACTGCCGCATCAGTTCCGCCACCTGCGCGGTGCCGAGGCCGGCGTCGACCAGCGTACCGTAGACCTGCCTGGCCGTGGTAATAAGTGGAAGCGTGAGGCCAGCCGAGTGCGCCACGCTCTGCACGCCGTTCAGATCCTTCAGCATGTTGTTGAGGCTGCCCGTGGGAAGGTAGTTGCGCGCCGCCATCTGCGGCGCGAATTCCTGCAGGAAGTTGCTGTCGGCCCGCCCGCCACGCAAGGCAACGGCCAGCGCGCCGGCGTCGACACCGCCCATCTCGGCCAGGCGCACGGCCTGGAACCCCAGCGCGCACAGTACCTGGTTGACGAGCTTGGTGGTCTGCCCGGCACCGCTGGGGCCCATGCGGGTGTAGTTGGCGCACAGATCCTGCATCAACGCGTGTGCGCGTTCCACCGCATCGGCGTCACCACCGGCCATGACGGTGAGCTGGCCTTTCTCTGCCTTGGCTGCGCCGCCCGAAAGCGGCGCATCGACCCACGCGACCTGACAGCGCTCGCGCAGCGCTTGGGCCAGCTGGCGTGTGGAAGCCGGATCGATCGACGACATGTCGATCAGCACGGCATCGGGTGCCATGGCTTCGGCGACGCCCCCAGGGCCCAGTACCACGCTGCGCACGATGTCGGCCGTGTTCACGCAGGTGATGACGAAGTCGCAGCCGCGCGCCGCGTCGGCCGCCGATTCGGCAGCGCGGGCGCCTTGAGCCACCAGAGGAAGCAGCTTTTCGGGGCTGCGCGTGTACAGGCTCAAGTGGTGGCCGCAATCGATGAAGCGTTGCGCGATGGCCGTGCCCATCATGCCGACGCCGATGATGGCGACGCGGAAGGTCAGTTGTGGTTTTTCGCAAGAGGTCATGGCGGGTCCGATTTTCAGTGAAAGGCCTGCCGGTGCACGCTGGCATCTATGTTGAGCGTGTCGGGAATTCAGCCCGCGCGCGACGACCCGCGCACCAGCAGTTGCCCCGGCAGCAGCAATTGCCGCGGCGCTTCGACAAAGCCCTGCAGGCGTTCGATCAGGCAACTGGCGGCAGCGTGGCCTATTGCGTCGGTAGGCTGCGCGATGGTGGTGAGGCCTGGGCCGATCAGCGCCGCCCATTCGGTGTCGTCGAAGCCGACGAAGCCGATGTCCTGGCCGAACTGCCAGCCCAGGCGCGCCACCGCGGCCGCAACGCGCAAGGTGACCACCGCGTTGCCGGCGAGCACGGCAGCGCCCTTGCCGCGCTTTGCGCTGCGCTTGAGCGCCAGCAGCGCAGCGTCGAGCTCGACCTCTGCATCCTTGTGGTCTTCGTCCTGGCTCTCGAAAACTTCGCCAGCCACGCCCGGCGCATGGGCCTGCACGCAATCGCCAAAGGCGGCAATGCGCTCGCGCCGCGAGCTCACGCCCTTGGACGGCTCGCTGATGTAGAGCAGCTCGCGATAGCCGCCCTCCACCAGGTGCGTGCACGCCGCCTGCATGGCGCCGGCGTTGTCCAGCGAGACGAAATCCGCACGCATGGCCGGATGGCGCCGGTCCACCAGCACCGCCGGCTTGCCGTGCAGGGCCGAGGCATCCACCGCCGAGGCGCCACGGCCCAGCGTGTTGAGGATGAAGCCATCCACCTGGTAGCGCGCCAGCGCATCGATGGCTTCGCGCTCGCGGCTGCCGTCGTTGCCCAGGTTGAACAGCATCAGGAGGTAGCCGGCCTCCTGGCAGGCCTTCTCGGCGCCGCGCAGCACCGCCACCGAGAACGGGTTGCTGACGTCCGCCACCACCAGGCCGATCAGGCGCGAGCGGCCGCGGCTCAGGGCCTGCGCCATCGGGCTGGGCGCATAGGCCAGGGCCGCCACGGCGGCTTCGACCTTGGCGGCGATGTCGGGACTCAGCAGGCGTTCGCGATGGTTGAGAAAGCGCGAGACGGTGGCCTTGGAGACCCCCGCCGCGCGCGCCACGTCGGCGATGGTGGCGCGGCCGGCCGGGCGTTGAACCGAATCGCGCGTGCTCATTCGCCAACCTCCGCGCTGCGCGCGACGGTATTCGCCTTGGGAGCGGCCCGGCGGCTCATCGATCGCTTGCGCCGGTGTCGTAGCAGGCCACGGGCCGCTCGCCGGCCAACGCCTGCAGCAGGTTGCTGGTGGCCAGCACCGCCATGGCATGCCGCGTTTCGTGCGTGGCCGAACCGATGTGCGGCAAGGCCGTGACCTTGGGGTGCGTGCGCAAGGGCGAATCCAGGGGCAGCGGTTCGGTGGCAAATACGTCCAGGCCAGCCGCATGCAGATGGCCGCTGTCCAGCGCCGCCAGCAAGGCATCTTCACGCACGGTGGCACCGCGCCCGCCGTTGATGAAGACGGCTCCCGGCTTCATCTGCGCAAAGGCGCGCTCGTCCATCAGGCCGCGCGTACTTGCGGACAGCGGAAGCATCGCCACCACGATGTCGGAGCGTGCCAGCAGTTCGTCGAAGGCGGCGTAGTGCGCACGGCCCGCCAGTTCGGGCGCCTGCGATGCCAGATCGACCGGACGGCGCGCGTTGTAGAGCACCGGCATGCCAAAGCCCAGCGCCGCACGCCGCGCCAGCGCCTGGCCGATGCGGCCGAAGCCCAGGATGCCAAGCGTCTTGCCATGCACGTCGTGCCCGAAAAATTCGGGGCCGATGTTCTTGTGCCATTGGCCCTGGCGCACCAGGTTCGCAAGCTCCACCACGCGGCGGCAGGTGGCCATCAGCAAGGCGAAGACCGTGTCGGCCACCGTCTCGGTCAGCACGCCCGGCGTGTGGCACAACAGGACGCCGCGCACGTGCAGCGCGGCCAGTTCGTAGTTGTCGACACCGACCGACACGCTGGAGACCACTTCCAGCTTGGGCGCCTTGGCCAGTAGCGCCGCGTCGACCGGAAAGCTGGAGCCGATCAGGCCCTGCGCCTGTGGCAGCGCGGCCTCGAAGGCGGCAAGCTGCGCGGCGATGCGCGGGTTGGCCACCGTCACGTCATGCGCGGCGGTGAGGCGCGCCAGCTGGTCGTCGGGCAGCTCGCGAAAGACCAGGACCTTCTTCGGCTCGCCCATCACAGCCCTGCCGCCTCGAGTTCGGCACGCGTCGGCAGGCCTTCGGTGTCGCCCAGCACCTGCACCGCGCGGGCGCCGATCCAGGCGCCGCGGCGCACGGCCTCGGGCACGCTCTTTCCTTCGAGCAGCGCGCTCACCACGCCGGCGGCAAAGCCGTCGCCCGCGCCCACGGTGTCGACCACCTTTTCCACCGGAAAGCCATCGACATGGCCGGTGCCGCAATCGAGCCCGTCGTAGTAGGCGCCGGCCGCGCCGAGCTTGACCACCACCAGCTTGGCGCCGAGCTTGCGATAGAAGTGCGCGATGCCTTCGGCGGTGCTTTCGCCGGTGAGCAAGAGGCCCTCCTCGATGCCCGGAAGCACCCAGTCGGCCAGCGCGGCCAGGTGGTTGATCCAGTGGCGCATCACCTCGGTAGAGGGCCACAGCGTGGGCCGCAGGTTGGTGTCGAAGGAGATCGTGCGGCCGGCGGCGCGCATCACCTCCATCGACTTGATGGCCGCCTGCAGGCTGGTGTCGGAGATGGCCGGGAACACGCCGGTGGCGTGCAGGTGCCGCGCCGAGCGCAGCCAGGCCTCGTCCACGTCCTGGGGCCCCATGTGGCTGGCGGCCGAACCCTTGCGGTGGTATTCCACCGGCGGGTCGCTGCCGTCGGTGACGCGGCCCTTGAACTGGAAGCCGGTGCGCTGCGACGCGTCGCAGATGACGTGCGAGCAGTCGATGCCCTCGGCCTTCATGCTGGCGATGAGCGAGCGGCCCATCGAATCGGTGCCGAGCCGGCTGGCCCAGCCTACCTTCAGGCCCAGGCGCGCGAGGCCGATGGCCACGTTGGTCTCGGCGCCGGCGGTGCGCTTGTGAAAAGCCGCGGCATCCTCGATGGGACCGGGACGGTCGGCCACCAGCAGCAGCATGGCCTCGCCGAACAGCGCGACGTCGAAAGAAGGGGCAAAAGCAGAAGAGGCGTCAGTCATGAAGCGGGAGCGCGCAAGAGACGGATGTGTGCGATTTCATCGCGCGTCACGGCCAACAGGTCGTCGCCGGCCAGCGGATATTCGATGGCGTGGGGCACGTTGGCCGGCAGCGCCCGAAGCACGGCGCGCCAGGGCGCCTGCGACTGGGTCATGGGCACCGCCACCCACTTGGCCGGCTGGCGTTGCACGCCCTTGCAATGCACATAGCGCACGCGCGGCGCCAATGCCTCGGCGGCGCGCAGGGGGCATTCGCCGACGAAGTGCCAGTTGCCCATGTCGAAGGTCATGCCCAGATCCAGGCCGGCGGAATCGGCGCTGGCAAAAAAGGCTTGCAGCGCGTCCAGCGTGCCGGCGCTCTCGGTCTGGTCGTTCTCGATCAGCAGCTCCACCTTGGCCGCGGAAAGTATGCCGGCCAGGTCGCCAAGCGAATAGCGCGATTCGGCCGTGTGCCAGCCGCCGATGGACATCTTGATGCGCGGCGCGCCCAGCGCCTTGGCGCGGGTCAGGGCGCGCTCGAGTGCGCCGGTGTCCAGTTCGCCTTCGGCCGTCCACAGGCCGATCGGCTCGGAATAGACGCTGGTGAAGGGTGCCAGCAGCGCCAATTCTTCATGCAGGTCGTCATCTCGCAGCAGCTCGCCGCGCACTTCCACGCCATCGGCGCCGGCTTCGCTGGCCAGCCGGGCGAACCAGGGCTGGCCATGACGGCTCACTTCGGCGGCGCCGAAGGCGGCGAGGGATACGAGTACAGGTGGCATCGGTGTCTCCTCTTGGCTCTTCAGTCAATGAGCGTGGTGCGAACTCAGGATCTGCCCCAGGAACTGCCGCGTGCGTTCATCCTTGGGCTGACGGAAGAATTCCTCGGGCGCTGCCTGCTCCACGATCTTGCCGTCGGCCATGAAGATCACGCGGTCGGCCACGCTGCGCGCAAAGCCCATCTCGTGGGTCACGCACAGCATGGTCATGCCATCTTCGGCCAGGCCGATCATGGTGTCGAGCACTTCCTTGACCATCTCCGGGTCGAGCGCGGAGGTGGGCTCGTCGAACAGCATGATCTTGGGCGTCATGCACAGGGCGCGGGCAATGGCCACGCGCTGCTGCTGGCCGCCCGACAGCTGGCTGGGGTACTTGTTGGCCTGCTCGGGGATGCGCACGCGCGTCAGGTACTTCATCGCGATCGCCTCGGCCTCGTCCTTGGAGAGGCCTCGCGAGCGCATCGGCGCCAGGGTGCAGTTCTGCAGGATGGTCAGGTGCGGGAACAGGTTGAACTGCTGGAACACCATACCTACCTCGCCGCGCACCGCGTCCACGTTCTTGCCCCCGGCGGTGAGCTCGAGGCCGTCCACCACGATGCGGCCCTTTTGCACCTGCTCCAGCCGGTTGATGCAGCGGATCAGGGTGGACTTGCCCGAGCCGGAGGGACCGCACACGACGATGCGCTCGCCCGCGCGAACCGACAGGTCGATGTCGGTCAGCACCTGGAACTGGCCATACCACTTGTTCACGCCCTCGAGCCGGATGATCTCGGTGCCGATCGTGTGAGTTCCCGTCATGTCGCGGTCCTTGGCTTCTCTTTTTTTCAGAACTTGGGGAAGTCGGCGCCGAGCCACTTCTGGTAGAGCTTGTTCAGCTCGCCATTGGCGCTGTTCTTGGCCACGAAATCGTTCACGTTCTTCACCAGCTCTTCCTGGCCCGGACGCATGGCGATGCCCATGGCCTGCTGCTTCAGGGTGAACTTGTTCTCGAAGGTGTTGGCCGGCACGCGCTTGGCGATCTGCGCCGCCACAGTCACCGAGCAGCCGATGGCGTCGACCTGGCCGGACATCAGCGCCTGCATGGCCGAGGCGTCGTCGTCGAAGCGGCGGATCTCGGTGCCTTCGGGCGCCGACTGGGTCACCACCACGTCCTGCGTGCTGGCGCGGGCCACGCCCACGCGCACGCCCTTGAGGTCGGCCGCGCTCTTGATCGGCGCGCCGGTCTTGCCGTACAGCACGATGGTGGCGGCCGCGTAGGGCTGCGAGAACTGCACCTGCTTGGCGCGCTCGGGCGTCACGGCCAGCGAAGCCACCAGCAGGTCGACCTTGTTGGTCAGCAGGAAGGGGATGCGGTTGGGGCCGGTCACCGGCACGATGTTGGCCTTGACGCCCCACTCCTTGGCCAGGAGCTTGGCGACGTCGGCGTCGTAGCCGTCGGGCTGGTTCTGCGCGTTGGTGGTGCCGTAGGGCGGGAAGTCGACCAGCATGCCGATGGTGACTTCGCCCTTCTTCTTGATGTCGGCCAGGCTCTGGGCCGAGGCGGCGGACGTGAAGCTGGCAAGGGCAACGCCCAGGCTCAGGGCGGCCAGGGTGGCGGTGGCGGCGCGGCGCGTGATGAATGCGGTCATGTTGGCGAGTCTCCGTAGGTTGAGGTCAAGAAAGGCGAAAGGAACGCACCGTCAGCGCGCAAGCGCCAGCGCGCGCTTGCGCTCCATGCGCGCGGCCAGCAGCGACAGCGGCCAGCAGATGGCGAAATAGAGGGCTGCCACGGTGGTGAACACCTGCAGCGGCTGGAAGGTGGCGTTGTTGATGATCTGGCCGGCTCGCGTGATCTCGGTGAAGCCGATGATGGCGGCCAGCGACGTGCCCTTGATGATCTGCACCACGTAGCCCACGGTGGGCGGCAGCGCGATCTTGAAGGCCTGCGGCAGCACCACGTCGCGCATGCGGCTCACATAGCCGAGGTTGAGCGCATGGGCCGCCTCGGTCTGCCCGCGCGGAATGGCCTGGATGCAGCCGCGCCAGATCTCGCCCAGGAAGGCCGCGCTGTTGAGAATCAGCGCGACGCCGGCCGCGATCCACGGATTGATGTCGAAGCCGAGCACCGGCGCGCCGAAGAAGATCAGGAAGAGCTGCAGCAAGAGCGGCGTGCCCTGGAAGATCTGGATGAAGCCGGTCGACAGGATCTGCGCCGCGCGGTTCTCGGAGGTGCGCGCCAGCGCAATGACGAGCCCCAGGAGGGCACCGCCGACAAAGGCGATGACCGACAGCGCCAAGGTCCACTTGGCCGCTTCGAGGATGAACAGAAATTCGGGAAAGCCGAAGGTACGCATGTCGGTTCTCCCTTATCGACGGTCGGGGTAGTTGAGGGTGCGCTGGTAGATCAGCTTGAACAGGGCCGAAAAGGCCAGCGCCAGCGCCAAATAGATGCCCGCCACCACGATGTAGATCTCGAAGCTGCGGAAGGTCTGCGACTGCAGGTTGGCCGCCACCGAGGTGAGGTCGTCGGCCGAGATCACCGACACCACCGCCGAGCTGAGCATCAGCAAGATGAACTGACTGGTGAGCGCCGGGTAGATGGCCTTGAGCGCCGGCTTGATGATGATGAAGCGGAAGATCTCCCACCCCTTCAGGTTGAGCGCCCTGCCCGCCTCGATCTGTCCCTTGGGAATGGATTCGATGCCGGCGCGGATGATCTCGGTGGCATAGGCGCCCAGGTTCACCACCATCGCCGTCAGCGCCGCGGTGTAGGGCGACCAGCGCAGGCCGATGGCCGGCAGCGCGAAGAAGAAAAAGAACAGCTGCACCAGGAAGGGCGTGTTGCGGATGACCTCGATGTACGCGTTGACGACCCAGCGCAGCCACGTCGGCCCCGAGGTCTTGCCCCAGGCGCAGACGATGGCCACGGCAAGGCCCAGCAAGGTGGCCAGCAGCGAGAGCTGGATCGTGATCCAGGTGCCCTTGAGCAGCAGCGGCCAGGCGGCAAACACCGCCTCGAACTGAAACTGGTAGTTCATGAGAGAGATGGGAGAAAAAGAGCGGGAGCGCCGGTTGTCTCTTGCAGTCAGGGTCTTGTTCAGGCTCGCGTCGGACTTTATCTGAAACCGGTTTCACACCATCTAGGGTTTGTACCGACCGGAAGTCGGCGGCACGGTGCGATCTCGAAAGGCCGCGCCTACACTGCGCCCATGCAAAGCGCCACTGCCGAGTCGATTCCCAGCTTCGCGGCCGAAGGGGCCGCGGCACCCGTCGTCAAGCACCTGCGGCAAGTGCTTCTGTGGCCGCTGCGCCTGATGCATCAGCACGAACCGGGGCAGCCGCGCAAGCCTTCTTTGCAGCTGCTGCGCGAGCTGGGCGAATCCTCGCCCTGGCGCGAGGTATTCGACGAATACACCGGCGGCATCGACGACTTTCACGAGCGCCACTACAACGAGTTCGTGAGCTTCCTGCCCTACGTGCAGCAGTTCCTCTACGGCGAAGGCCGGGCGCGGCGCGAAGCCGGCGCTGCCAGCCCGGGGGCCAGCGACGAGGTGATCGAATCGCCCATGCGCATCTTCCGGCGGCGCGACATCGCCGCGCTGCGCGTGGTGCCGCGTCGGGGCGATGCGCCGATCACGCTGGAGGTGGTGCACATCGACCTGTACTTCTTCTTCGACGTGGACGTGGTGATCCTCAACGTCGAGGTCGGCGTCAACGATCTCAGCCTGGCGCAGGCACAGGAGATGCTCTACCGCTTCGGCCGCGCCTACCCGGCCGGCTGGGATGCAAGCGGCGCCGCACTGCACTGCATGGCCAGCGTCGAATGGCTGGATGCACAGGGGCAGGTGCTGGCCGCTTCCGACGTGCAGCAGCGCGAGGCATTCCTGCAGCACGTGGCCCGGCACCGGTCGCCGCGCACCGCCAGCCACTGGGCCTACGTGATGCAGCCGCTGGTGGCCGAGCACACCGAGGAACCGGGCCTGCTGCGCTATCGGCAGATCGAGTACTACCGCATGCCGATGATGGCCTACCTGGCCCTCGACGACCCGCGCAAGCTGACACGCGCCGACTTCATCCGCCTGGGCCTGGTCACCGGCGCGGCCGAGGGCCAGGGCGCCCTGCCCTATGGCGAAGAGCACCTGGCCGACTTCGAGGCCCGGTACTGCTACGACCGCTTCTGGGCCGACACCGGCGCCGCGCCCAACACGCGCTACTTGTGCAACGGCCATGCGCTGATCGTGGTGGGTGATGCGCGCTCGCAGTTCTACGGCTGCCGCGACCGCGGCGTGCTGGCGCAGTTCCGGCACCAGCACTTCCTGCTGTTCCTGATCGCGCATTTCCAGAAGGCATCGCTCTTGATGTTTTCCGACCAGCTGGTGGAAGCGCTCAAGCGGCTGGACATCCACAGCACGCCCAGCGTCAAGCGCTTCAAGCGGGCCATCCGCGCCAGCTTCGAGCGCTTCCTGCGCTTCACGCACCGCTACTGGTTCCACGAGATCTCGCAGCAGGCGCAGGTGAAGGCGCTGTCGCACCTGTGCGCGCGCCACCTGGGCACGGACGAGCTGTACGAAGAGGTGCGCGACCGCATCAACGACATGAACAGCTACCTGGAAACCGACAGCCTGCGCCGCCAGGCCAACACCGTGGTGCGGCTCACCGTGGTGACGCTGTTCGGCCTGATCGGCACCATCACCACCGGCTTCCTGGGCATGAACCTGCTGGCCGAGGCCGATGCGCCGCTGATCACCAAGGTCTTCTGGTTCGCCGTCGTGGGCACGCTGACCACCTGGCTCACGGTCTACACCATGATCAAGTCCAAGCGCCTTTCGGACTTCATCGATGCGCTGTCGGATGACCGGCAGACCCTGCGTGGCAAGGTGGACGCCTTCGTCAACGTCTGGCGGCGCGGCGCGGACTGACGCACTCAATAGGTCTCATTGCTGGCCGGCGCGGCCTGCCGGGCCGCCTGGGCACTCGGCATCGGCCGCGGCAACCACACCTCGATGGTGCCGGGCGTACCGCGGACGTGATTGGCCAGCGGCCGCACGGACCAGCGCGTCACCGGCGGCAACAAGGTGCGCGCCATGGCCTCGGCGCAAGGCAATTGCGCGCCGTCGTGGTAGAGGATGGTGGCCTGCCGATGCCCGGCCGGCGGCGCCCGGCCTGCCGCACGCGAACTCTCCAGCACGTCCTCCACCGGCGGCACCGTGGCACCCAGTGCGCGCCATGGCTTGCGAAACGCGCGCGCATCCTCGCGCATCTCCTGGCCGTACACCTGGATGTAGACCAGGGCGCCGCCACAGACGTTCGGCGGCGGCGCTGCCAGCGCGGGCGGCGCCAGCGGCGGTGTGGCGCTCGCCACTTCCGGCGACACGGCAGCTTCTTCTTCAGCGCCCGCTGTGGGCGGCGTCTCGGGCGCCGGCAACGGACCCGGCATGGCGGGGGGCGCCGTTGCCACCACCGGCGGGGTACTTGCGGGTGGTGCCACTTCGCGAAAACGGATGCGGAAGGGCACGTTGGCGCGCGCCACCAGCGCCGTCACGAAAGAGGTCGAGCCGCTGCCGAAGCCGCTGCAGTTCTCCTGCGGCGGCGTGCGGCCGGTGTAGTCGCGCGCCCAGTAGCGTGGCGTGCAGGGCGGCGCGCTCGCGGGCTGCAGGCATTCGATGCCGTTGTTGCGGTCCAGGAGGCGCTGGCAGGCCGGCGTGCGCCGACGCGGCGGGTCGTTGGCGCATGCGGCCTTGGCGTCGTCGACGATCTGCACCGACAGCTTGAAGTTGGCCATGAAGTTCTCGCGGCCCTGGCGGCACAGCAGGTCGCCGGTGCGCAGCAGCTCGGCGGCCAGCAGCGAAGTGGCTTCGTTCGCGCCACCGCTGCCGGCGCGCAGCTTGGCCCAGCGTTCGGTCAGCTCCTTGAAGGCGGCGCTTTCGGCGCGCTGCTTGTTGTCCTGCTCGGTGCGCAAGGCATCGATGCTCTGCCACAGCGCCACGCCGAAGGTGGCTGCCGTGCCGATGCCCAGCGACGCGGTGACGGCCCCGGCCTTGAGCACGCGCGCCTGCAACCGGCCCATGGACGCCACGGCGCCGGACACGCTGCCGTTGCCGCTGGCGGCGGACGCAATGGCCGCCGCCACCGTGCCGGGCTGGCCGTCGTCCACCGCGAACAGGCCGGGCACGCCTTGCGCCACGCGCGACAACATCTCGCCATCCAGCCGCTCGCCGATCGCCGCGCCCAGGCGGAAGTAGCACTCCCACTGTGCCTCATCGAAGAACTGGTCGGTGGTGGGCTGCTGCGGAAACAGCGGATGGGCCGCCTTGAAGTTGACTAGGTCCACCGCCAGGTCGGACGACACATTGGGCTTGACCAGCAGGATGTGGCCGCGCAGCCCGCTGGCGTACGTCACCCGCGCCAGCGCCAGGCAGGCCTGGCTGCTGGATGAAGCCAGGTCGTTGAGCGAGCCGAACTGGCCCAGCTTCCCCCAGCTGGCGTTCTTGTTGGGCTTGAGGAAATCGATGTCGGCGTTCAGGTCGATGCGCGCGCGCCGGATCAGGTTCTCCAGATCATGGAAGCGGTAGTCCGGATCGGCGCCGCAATCGGCGATCACGATCAGCTCGGCCTCTTCGCGCAGCAGCGCGTAGGCGGCCGTGTTCTCGAAATGGCCGCCGTCGCTCAGGTACCAGTAGGGCGAGCCGCTGCCGGGAAAGGCGCCGAAGCACTCCAACAGGATGAAGCGCGACTTCATCAGCAAGGTGCTGACCCGGCGCGCCGCGCCCTGCTGCACCAGGCCGGCTTCCTTGCTGTCCCACCAGTAGCCCAGGCGCAGCCCGGCAAACACCGACAGCGCCGCGATGCCGCGCTTGGTGAGCCGCCCCAGACCCGGCGCAAAGGCGGCGCCCGAGATGGCGGCCCAGGCGCCCAGCGTGAGCGCGCCCTTGGGCCTGGCCTGCGTCCAGGGCGCACCGACCGCCTGCATCCAGCCCTGCGGCCCCACGGTGAGCGGCAGGCTCTTGCGGTCGCGGTTGAACAGCTGCTGCTTGGGGTCGTGCGTCTGGTTGATGCAGACGTTGATGAGATGCACCGGCCCGCCATGCTGGTGCGGCGCGTACCTGGCGAGCAGGATGTCGTCGTCCTCCTCCACCTCGCCCACCGGCACCCTGGGCGGCGCCAGGCCCGACACCGCCGCCGTCGGGTCCGCCCCCAGCCGCTTCCTGTTGGCCGAGCCGAGGTAGCCGCGCACGATGCGCGCCTTGTAGAACATGTGCAGCGACGAGGCGTTCAGGAAGCCGAAGTTGCGCCCCGTGCACAGGGCATAGGTGCCGATCACCACGCCGATGGTGCCCAGCCAGATCCAGCCGCGCGAAAACTCCAGCCCCTGCGGCGTGAACACCGGCAGCAGCACCGCCGCGTACAGCACGCCGATCCACCAGGCCGCCAGGCAGAAGGCCACCACCAGCCCGAAGATGCTGGCCAGCGCCATCATCAGGCTCTTGCCGATGCCCGGCGCCTCCCGCTTGCCGGTGAACAGCATGGGCAGCACGGCGCGCAATGCGCCGGCCACCACCAGCAGGACGCCGCCATAGGAGGCGCGCAGTTCGCGCGTGTGCGCCGCCAGCCACCAGGCCGCCCAGTCCAGCAGGCCCAGGAGGCCGATGACCAGCACGATGTAGAGCACCGAGGCCAGGCCGTCGGTGAGCTCGTTGCGCAACACGCCGGGGCTCGTGCCGAGCCTGCGCCAGATCAGCACCCACAACAGGGCCAGCACCCAGCAGGCGGCAAAGATGATGAAGACCGGCGCCAGCCACAGCGGGCCGCCATAGCGCTCCTCCAGGATCGGGCCAACCCACCAGGCCCCGGTGCCCAGCACCACCCACAGCGCCACCTGGCCCAGCGTGCCGCCCGTGGTGCTGCGGTCGCGCACCGCCCAGTAGCCGTCGGCGAGCACGATGGAGGCCAGCCACGGTATCAAGGCGGCCAGCCACAGGGTGGGCAGTTGGGTGGCCCAGCGCACCGGCGCGATCACCTGCTGCGCGTTGTCCAGGTCGATCAGGCCGGCCATGATCTCCCAGGCGCCCAGGTTGATGGCGGCCAGCACCAGGCCCACCAGGGTGGCGGCAATCGCCAGCTCGATGTGCGTGCCCAGCAGGTTGCGCAGGAACAGCGCCACCGCGAACAAGGTGTCGCGCATGCCGCCGGGAATCAGGTAGCGGCCGTTGCCGCGCAGCCACCAGCCGAAGCGCACCTTGTCGACTTCGGCAAAGGCGCCCTCCACTGCGCGCACGCCGTCCGGGTCTTGCGCGCGGGTGCACATGCGGCCCAGGGTCGAGCCCACGTAGCCGCCGCCGGAGACGGTGGACACGATGTCGAACTCGAGCAGCTGCCGGTGCTGCGCCAGCGACTTGATGAGCCCCAGGCAGAAGGTGGCGCTGCGGATGCCGCCGCCCGAGAGCGCGAGCCCCCAGGCGCGACGGCCGCCGTCATTGCCATGCAGCGCCTTGCGGCGCGTGCTCACCATGTCCCGGATGGCTTCTTCCATCGAGCCCCCACAGTTGCAGGGCGCAATATTTCACCGAGGGAAGGTGCGGGCAATTTGGCGAACGGTCTATGACCGATGCCAGGATCGCGCAACATGGGCAGAAGCGGATACTCCCCTCCTCGCCCCGCTCGCGCCATGCAGCCCGCTCAACCCTTCTACCGCGAAGCCGGTTCCGGCCCTGGCGTGGTGTGCCTGCATGCCAACGCCAGCAGCTCCAGCCAGTGGCGCGCCCTCATGGAACGGCTCGCGCCCGACTTCCACATGCTGGCGCCGGACTCTTATGGCGCCGGCAAGAGTCCGGCCTGGCCCATTGATCGCCGCATCGCGCTGCGCGACGAAGCGGCGTTGCTCGAGCCGGTGTTCGAACGCGCCGGTCCGGGGCCGATGACGCTGGTTGGGCATTCCTACGGCGCGGCGGTGGCGCTTGTTGCCGCCGTCCTGCAACCGGCGCGCGTGAGCACCCTGGCCCTGTATGAGCCAACCGTGTTCGCGCTGCTCGATGCGGAATCACCGCCGCCCAACGCGGCCGACGGCATTCGCGCCGCGGTCGCCGGTTCGCAGCGCGCGCTGGCTGCCGGCGACGGCAGCGAAGCGGCGCGCTGCTTCATTGACTACTGGATGGGCGACGGCGCCTGGGCGCGCACGCCGGATGCGCGCAAGGGCCCGATCCAGGAATCGGTGGCCAATGTGTCGCACTGGGCCAGCGCGCTGCTCGGCGAGACCACGCCGCTGGACGCCTTTGCGCAGCTGCAGATGCCGGTGCTCTACATGACCGGCAGCAAGTCGCCCGCCTCCTCGCTGGGCGTGGCGCGTCTGCTGACGCAGGCCTTGCCCCACGTTCAGGTCGTCGAGTTCGAGGGCCTCGGCCACATGGGGCCGGTGACCCATCCGGACGTCGTCAACGAGGCGATCGCGCGCTTCCTGATGGAGAAGCGCGCGGGCTGAAGCGCTATGGCCCCGCTGCTCGCTTCTGGGCGGCGGCGAAGATCTGCTGGCGCATCAGCCGCATGGCCTGGCCGCGCTCATTGCTCGCCAACGACACCGTCGAGTTCACCGCCACCACCAGCCCGAGCGGCTCGTGCACCCAGATGAACTGTCCGCCGAAGCCGGAGGCCATGCTGCAGCACCACCACGCTCTGCACGTCGCCGAAGGCTTCGCTTTGCAGCGCGCGCTCGACCTCGGCGAAGGCCGCCTTGTCGATGGCTTGCTGCTGCGCGAAAGAAGGCGCCTGCGCACCGGCGGTGCCGGCCACCAGTGCCAGCATCAGGCTCGTGCAGGTCAGCAGCCAGCGGCGCATGGTTGTCCCTTCGCTTCTCGTTCGTGAATGGCCGCGCCAGTGTAGCTGTCGATAGACTCGCCGCACTCCCTCTTCCACCACACGCCAAAGCATGCGCCGACTCGCGACCCCGCAAGACATCGAAGCCGTCCACGCCATCTACTCGCACGAGGCGGTGCTGCCCTACCTCACCTACGAGCGCATGCCGCTGGCCGACTTCCGCCCCATCTACCAGGGGTTGCTGGACAGCGGCGCCTTCTTCGTGTGGGAAGTGGACGGCGCCATCGTCGGCTTCTACAAGGCGACGCGGCTGCCGGGCCGGGTCGCCCATGTGGCGCAGCTGGGCACCCTGGCGGTCGATCCCGGCCAGCATGGCCAGGGCGTGGCGCATGCCATGGTCGGCGACGCGATCGCGCGGCTGAAGGCCGAAGGCGCGCGCCGTGTCGAGCTCTATGCCGAGGCCGACAACGCGCGCGGCCTGCGCTTCTACCAAAAGCTGGGCTTTGTCGAAGAAGGCCGGCTGCGCGAGTTCTACAAGCGCGCCGGCGACGCGCACTACGTGGACGAACTGGTGATGGGCTTGCTTCTGCGCTAGGCGCCCGCCGGCTGGCCACCCAGCACGCCGCGCGCGGCCGCGCTCAGTCGTCCTCCCCGTCGTAGCCGCCTGCGCGATGGTCGCGATCGCGGCCTTGGCCATGGCCCGTCCCACCCTCATCGCCGTCGTTCTTCAGCGAGAACGGCAGGCGCACTTTCAGGAACTCGGTGTTGTCCGATGCGAGCTCGCGTCCGCCGCCATAGGGAAAGTTGTTGTCGTTGACGACAAGCAGCGTGCGCGGGTCAAGCACCAGCACGTTCTCGATCGTCGTGTAGGGAAAGGTGAAGAACCTCTGACCGTCGGCGTTCAGGTCGAACGGGTCGGCAAGGTTCATCAGGTCGACGAGCTCGGTCTTGCGCACGGTGCCGCCGTCGGGCACGTCCTTCAGGTCGATCAGGAACACCTTCTTGAACGGGGCCGGATTCGGCGAGGTGGCCGTGCTGCCATTGCGCTCGAGCACGATGAAGCGCAGGTCGTCGACCGCCACCATGTCGCCGATGTTGTTGCCGTTCGGATCGAGCCGATAGACATAGCTGCGGCCGGTGTAGCTTTCCTTCCCGAGATCGAATTCGTTGATGCGGCGCGTCCTCGCCGGGTCGCCGGCCACCTGGCCTTCAAGCAGCGTGTAGAGCCTGGTCTCGTTCTTGTTGATCGCCATGCCTTCGAAGCCGCCCGAGCCCGGCAGGTTTGCCGTGGCCTTGCCTGCAGTGACATCCTTGTGCTGGGGCGCGTAGACGCCCGGCAGCGGGATCTCGCTGCGCAGCACGGTGCCGTTTGCGTCGGTCTTGACCAGGTAGGGGCCGAATTCGTCGCCGAACCAGTAATTGCCCTGGCGGTCGCGCCGGAACGACTCGACGTCGAAGTCGGCGCCGGTCAGCAGGCGGCCGGCACGGATGCCGCCGTCGACTTGCGCGTTGGCCGGATTGTTGTAGTAGTTCGCGTAGTCGGCCTGGATCGGAATCGTCAGCTTGCGCTGCGCGTCGTTCAACGCAAGACGCGTGCGCGTGTCGAACGCCGGCCGGGCCTTGCCGCTGTCCAGGTCGGCCGGCTCGATCGCGCCTTGGCCGCCCTTGGGCGTGCGCCAGAGGATGTGCAGCGCATAGCTGCGCAAAAGCGCATCGGCGGAGTTCGCCTGCGCGCCAAAGCCGTTGTCGACCAGGAACTGGAACACGTCCTTGCGCGGACTTTCGAGCACGCCCGAGAAGCCCTGCACCGGCTGCTTGTCGACGTACGGCGGCACGTTCGTTCCGTAGGCATTGGGCCCGGTGAACTGCCCGGAGGTCGGGCCGTCGGCGAAAGTGGCGGCCGGCATCTGGGCCCAGCCGATCAGCATCTGCGCATGGGCGGCGGCGCCGGCAGTCAGCAGCAAGGAGGTGGCGATCGGCGTGAGGGTACGCCGCAAGACGGATGGGATCGAACGCATGTCATTCCTCGGTGGTCGGATGATGGAATGCGCGCGATGCTGGCCATGCGCCGTGTCAGGCCGTTGACATGCGGGCCCTGGCTGGCTGGTGCCAAGCCCGTCACGGCTTCGTCACCGCCGGCGCAGATAGTTCGCGCCGCGGCCCGCCTGCCTTCGTGCATCGGCGTCCGCACTTCACACACTGACAAGAGGAGTGCCGTTGCCATGAATCTGCGCCGCCTTGCCCTTTCCTTCAGCCTGACCGTGCTGGCCGCCGCCTGCACCGGCCTCGGCATCGCGCCCGCCGAGGCCCAGGGCAGTTCCCCGGACGATACCTTCGGTCAGCAGCGCGGCCACGGCCATGACCGCGAGCCGATCAAGATCAAGATCATTGGCTTCAACGACTACCACGGCAACCTGCAGTCGCCCGGCACCTTCGGCATGAACACGGTGGTGCCGGCGGCGCAGCGGCCCGCCGTGGGCGGCGCCGAATACCTGGCGGCCTACGTGCAGCGCATGAAGGCGCAGAACGCCTACAACGTGGTGGTGGGCGCGGGCGATTTCATCGGCGCCTCGCCGCTGATCTCGGCCCTGTTCTTCGACGAGCCGGCGGTGGAGACGCTCAACAAGATCGGCCTGGAATTCAATGCCGTGGGCAACCACGAGTTCGACAAGGGCGCGGCCGAGCTCAGGCGGCTGCAGGCGGGCGGCTGCAAGTTGGCCACCAACGGTGTGCCCGACATCAACAGCTGCAAGGGCGTAGGGTCCAACGCGCCGGGCAGCTTTGACGGCGCGCGCTTCAAGTGGCTGTCGGCCAACGTGATCGAGACCGCCACCGGCCGCCCCCTGCTGCCGGCCTACGGCATCAAGAACTTCGGCAAGGTGAAGGTGGCCTTCATCGGCATGACGCTCAAGGGCACGCCCGCCATCGTCACGCCCACCGGCGTGGCGGGCCTGGAGTTTCGCGACGAGGCCGACACCGTCAACGCGCTGCTCCCGCGCCTGCGCCGCCAGGGCGCGGACATGGTGGTGGTGCTGGTGCACCAGGGGGGCTTTCAGACCAACCCCAACGTGGGCGACATCAACGGCTGCGATGGCAACCTGAAGAACCCCGACGGCAGCGATTCGGAAATCGGCAGGATCGTCTCGCGCCTGAACAACGGCGTCGACCTCGTGATCAGCGGCCACACGCACGCGGCCTACAACTGCTCGGCCAACACGGTGGACGTGAAGAACGTGAACGGCGTCGCCGTCAGCACGCCGCGTGCCACCGGCCTGCCCAACAGCGAAGGGCGCCTGGTGCCGGTGACCAGCGCCAGCGCCTTCGGCCGCGTGCTGACCGACATCGACGTGACGCTGCATCCGCGCTCGCACAAGGTGCTGTCGGTCTCGCCGACCAACCGCCTGGTGGACCGCACCGACCCGGTGATCAACACCATGATCGCCGCCGACCCCGGCGTGAAGAACGTGGTGGATGGCTACAGCCAGCTGGTGTCGCCGCTGGCCAATGCCGTGATCGGCACCGTCACCGTGCCGCTGCCCAACAGCGCCAGCGCCGCCGGCGAGATGCCGGCCGGCAGCCTCATTGCCGACGCGCAGCTGCAGGCCACCCAGCCGGCGGCGCTCGGCGGCGCCGTGATGGCCTTCATGAACGCGGGCGGCGTGCGCAGCCCGGGCTTCAACTTCCTCGGGGCCACCTACCCCTACAACGTGACCTACGGCAATGCCTTCACGGTGCAGCCCTTCGGCAACAGCCTGGTCACCATGACGCTGACGGCGCAGCAGATCAAGGACCTGCTCGAGCAGCAGTTCGTGGGCTGCAACGGCCAGACCCAGCAGCGCATCATGCAGGTGTCCAACGGGCTCAAGTATTCGTGGAAGGCATCGGCCGCGGCCTGCTCCAAGATCGACAGCGTGGTGCTGACGCCCACCGACGTGACCCAGACGCCGCCGGTGGCGACCGGCGCGCCCGAGACGCTGGTGGCCAGCGGCGTGGTGCAGAACCCGGGCAAGACCTACCGCGTCACCGTCAACAACTTCATGGCCACCGGCGGCGACGGCTTCACGGTGCTCTTGGGCGGCACCAACGTGCTGGGTGGCGCGCAGGACATCGACGCCCTCACCGCCTATCTGAGCGGCGGCTACAAGGCGCCCAAGGTGGCCTACGACCCGAGCCTGCCGGCGCTGGCCATCCCGCGCATCACGCAGCTGCCTTGACTTGAACAAGACGCCCGCCGCCCGCTTCGTTGCCGTCATGGCCGGCGCCGTCTGCGCGCTGGTGGCGACGGGGTGGTGCATCAACGCCGTAGCGCACGAGGGTCCGCATGGCGATGCTGCGACGACCATCGACGGGCGCTTGCGCGATGCGAAGCAGATGGACGCCCGCGCCGTCCTGCTGCAACGCGCCGAGGCGCAGCTGGCACGCGGCGATGCAGCTGCCGCCACCGAGACCTTCGAGCGCGCTGCCATGATGCTGCACGCGCCCGACACCGAAATGGGCCTGGTGCGCAGCTACATGCAGGCCGGCCACTACCGGCGCGCACTGGCCTTTTGCGCGCACACGGCCGGGGTGCACCGCGAGGCGCCGGCCGCCGGTGCCCTGTACGCGTGGCTGCTGCGCGCCGGCGGGCAGAACGCTTTTGCGCAGCGCACCCTGGACGACACGCTGCAGCGAGCGCCGCAGGACACGGTTGCGCTGCAGACGCGGCTCGCCTTTGCGGCGGCGCTGCCGGTGGCCGGCGCGCCGCTTCTTCAGACGCCGCATCGCATGGCGCCGCAGCCGGTGATGCTGGGCAGCCAGCCCGAGGTTGCGCCCGGCGCGCGCGTGGTCGCCAGCGGTGTGCTGATCGGCAACGGCACGCTGGCGCTGGTGCCCAAGGCGGCGCTCGGGACCACATCGCCCGCCCGGCTGTGGGTGCGCAACGGCCTGGGCCAGACCACGCGCGCCCATCTGCAGCCCCAAGCCGGCCCGCTCGACACGCCAGGCGTGGCGCTGCTGCGCTTGGATACGCCGCTGGGGCCACCGCCAGTGGCCGGCGCGCTGACGCCACCACGCGAGCCCTTTGCCGGCAGCCCCGGCTTCGTCATCCAGTACGCCGCCGACGCGTCGGCCGTGCCGGCCTGGCCCTGGCTCAGCCAGGGCTTCTTCGGCGCCATGCCGGCGCAACCTGACAAGCCGCGCCCGCTGGGCATCGACGTGGCGGCAGGCGCGTACGGCGGACCGGTGTTCGATGCGCAGGGCCGGCTGGCCGGCATGGCCCTGCCGGGCCCGCAGGGCGAAGCGCTGCTGCTGTCTGCCGCGCGCTGGCAGAGCCTGGCCGGCGCGGCGCCCGCCACCCCGTTGCAGGACGACGTGGCCTCGCGGCCGCGCGGCAACGTGCCGGCGGACGAGATCTACGAAAGCGCTCTGCGGCTGGCGCTGCAGGTCATCGTCTCGCCCTGAGGCAGCCAGAACCAGACACATCAGTCTGCGTACTCGCCCGCGTCCTTGATCACCTTCGACCAGCGTGCCGTTTCGGCGACCAGGAATTTCTTGTGGCCTGCCGGGTCCAGTCGGTCGTCGTTCACGATCGCGAGACCGAGCGCCTCCTCGCGCTTGATCAGCTCGGGGTCCTTCAGCGCGGTTCGAAGTGCGGCGTTGATCTTGGCAAGAACCGCGGGCGGTGTGCCTTTGGGTGCATAGAGCCCATGCCACACCTGGACATTGAAGTCCTTCAGGCCGGCTTCCGACAGGGTCGGCGTTTCCCTAAGGGCGGGAAGCGGGAGCCGCTGCAGGCTGGTGATCCCGTAGGCCTTGACCTTCTTGCCTTCGATCTGCGGCACCGCGTTGACAGCCTGCTCGCACATCACGTCGACCTGCCCGCCGATGAGATCCGTCATGGCGGGCGCGGTGCCCTTGTACGGCACGGGCGTCATGCTGGTCTTCAGCGCGCTTTGGAGCATCAGGCCGCACAGGTGCGACGCGGATCCGAGGCCCGCATTGGCGAGGTTGACCTTGCCGCCACTGGACGCAATCCACTGGCGCAGCTCGGCGAAGCTGTTGGCCGCCAGAGTCGGCTTGCCGATCAGGACGGACGGCGCCTCGTTGACCAGGCCTAAGGTTTCAAAGTCGTCCGGCACCTTGTAGCTGAGCTTGCGGTACAGCGTCGGCGCGGTGGCCATGCCGATGTGGTTCACCAGCAGCGTGTAGCCGTCCGGCGTGGCCCTCGCCACCCTGGCCGAACCGATCGTGCCGCCCGCACCCACCGTGTTGTCGACGATGACCGTCTGGCCCAGGGGCTTGCGCAGCGCTTCGGCCAGGTCCCGGGCGATCTTGTCGGTCGGCCCGCCGGCGGCGAATGGCACGACCAGGGTGACGGGCTTGTCGGGATAGTCCGCGCAAGCCAGTGTGGTCAGTGCCGCCAGGGCGATGCCGGCGCCGAAGCGCGAAATCGTGTTCATTTTTGTCTCCTTATAGATAGGTGCTCAAGCCGAAAGCGCTTGCATCTCGCGATACAGGTCCGCCTTGCCTTCGAAGCCGATGCCAGGTAGATCGGGCAGGGTCACGAAGCTGTTCTCGACCTTCACGCCGTCCGGGAAGCCGCCGAAGGGCTGGAACAGGTCCGGGTAGGACTCGTTGCCGCCCAGGCCCAGGCCCGCGGCAATGTTCAGCGACATCTGGTGCCCGCCGTGGGGGATGCAGCGGCTGGCCGACCAGCCGTGCTCCTTGAGCATGTCCAGCGTGCGCAGGTACTCGACCAGGCCGTAGCTCAGGGCGCAATCGAACTGCAGCCAGTCGCGATCCGGGCGCATGCCGCCGTAGCGAATCAGGTTGCGCGCGTCCTGCATCGAGAACAGATCCTCGCCAGTGGCCATCGGGTTCTTGTAGAAGTTGCGCAGCGCCGCCTGCAACTCGAAGTCGAGCGGGTCGCCCGGCTCCTCGTACCAGAAGAGGTCGTACTGCGACAGGGCTTTGGCATAGGCAATCGCGGTTTCCAGGTCGAAGCGGCCGTTGGCGTCGACGCAGAGCTTCTGGCCGTCCTGCAGCACTTCCATGATCGAGTCGATTCGACGCAGGTCTTCGTCGAGCGAGGCGCCGCCGATCTTCTTCTTCACGACCGTGTAGCCGCGGTCGATGTAGCTGCGCATCTCGTCCTTGAGCTTCCCGTGGTCCTGGCCCGGGTAGTAGTAGCCGCCGGCGGCGTAGACGAAGATCTTGCGGTTGGGTTTGCCGTCGCCATAGCGGTCGGCCAGCAACTGGAACAGCGGCTTGCCTTCGATCTTGGCCACCGCGTCCCACACCGCCATGTCGATGGTGCCGATCGCCACCGAGCGCTCGCCATGGCCGCCCGGCTTCTCGTTGGTGAACATCGTGTTCCAGATCTTGTGCGGGTCCAGGTTGTCGCCGGTGTCGTCCACGAGCGAGGCCGGATCGGCTTCCAAGATGCGCGGGATGAAGCGCTCGCGCATCAGCTTGCCCTGGCCGTAGCGGCCGTTCGAGTTGAAGCCGTAGCCGACCACCGGCTTGCCGTCGCGGATCACGTCGGTGATCACTGCGACCAGGCTCAGCGTCATCTTGCTAAAGTCGATGTAGGCATTGCGGATGGGCGAGCTGATTGGGATGGTCTTCTCGCGGATTTCGACGATCTTCATACTTGGTTCCGGTGAGGTGAGGTCAAAGAGAAGCCATCGTCGCGCGAACCGACACCTACTGGCCAATGCTGTTTTTCTTGGCTTTGATGTTTTGAAAGCACTGGCATGAACTTTCTGTGGTTCGAAGATTTCCTGGTGCTCGCAGAGACTGGAAACTTCTCGCGAGCTGCCGAGGAACGGCATGTCACGCAACCGGCATTCAGCAGGCGGATCCGCGCACTCGAAGACTGGTTGGGGACGGAGTTGCTCGATCGCACCTCCCAGCCCGCGAGGCTCACCGAAGTGGGGGAATGGTTCCGGGGCGTGTCTGAAGAGTTGATGGTTCGCGTCGCGAGCATTCCGGGAGAGGCCAGGAGCGTTGCTGAGGCGCATTCCACAACCCTGCGCCTAGCCGCCACGCATGCGCTGTCCTTTACGTTTCTGCCGCGATGGCTCCGTACATTGGAGACACGCACGAGCCTCGGACCGGTGCAGTTGATGTCGGATGTTCTTCGGCAGTGCGAAGCTTTGATGCATCAGAGCAAAGTCCAGTTTGTTCTGAGCCATACACATCCCATGACCAAAGGCGCTCTTGAAGTCGATGGATATCCATCAACGATCGTCGGCAGCGACGTGCTGGTGCCCGTTAGCGCCGCCAATCAGCGCGGGGATGCGATGTATTCACTGGACGGCCCGCGTGCGGACCCGGTTCCTTTCCTCCAGTACAGCACTGATTCTGGAATCGGAAGAATCACGCGAGCGGTAGTAGGCGACAGGCTCGCTCACATGAAGACAAACGTCGTGTTCACAGCGCACTTGGCGTCAGTCTTGAGGACCATGGCGCTGGACGGCAGAGGGGTCGCTTGGCTACCCCGGACGCTCATCGAAGAAGACCTCGCCAGCAAGCGCCTTGTCCAGGCGACTGCCGACAGCAACTGGCGTGTGCCGGCGCAAATACGTCTGTTTCGATCGCACGGTGCAATCGGAAAGGCCGCTGAGGACTTCTGGAACGCCGCGTTGAGCGTTGCGGCGGAGTAGTGCTGGTTGTTTGTCGCGCGGTGCGAACCAGCCGCGCGAAACCGGCCGACGCCCGGGCTGCTGGGCGGTGCTTTCAAAGCATCAATTCCGAAAAATTCGGCATTGGCACTGCGCGCAGCGGCCGCGGATCATTTCCATTGGGTACAACCAATGGAGACAAAATTGCAAAAAAGACACCTTCTCGAACTCTGCATCGCCGGAGTTCTGCTCGCCGGCTGCGGTGGCAGTGACAACAATCGGCCGCCCACCGCCGCCCCCACAACGCCGCCCCCTTCTGACCCCGTGACGCCAAACGCGGCGCAAGCAATCTCATGTCCAACCAGCGCTGCTTTGCTCACAAAGAAGACACTGAACGTGGGCGGAGTGGATCGCGAATATTACGAAAGCGCGCCGAGCAACGTGCTCGCGTTACGTGAATACGATGCGCGAGGTCTGACCGTCGTGGTGAATTTTCACGATGCAAACGAGACAGGGCAGAAGGGGGCTGAAGCGACGTGTTGGCATGAGGTGGGGGAAGAGAAGGGTTTCATCACGGTCTTTCCCTCTGCAGTGGCGGGTTCGTGGAACACGAAATTTGCTCCGACCAGCGTCGACGAAGTGGCTTTCCTTAAAGCTCTGCTGCCTGCCATCAAGACGAAGTACGCCTTGGCGAGCAACGCGATCGTCTACTACACCGGTGTGGGACAAGGCGGGCGGATGGCACAGTCGATGGCGATGCAGGCACCTCAGTTCCTGGCCGCGGTCGCCAGCATCGATGGGACCGCAGAGCCCGAGGTATTCGGCCTGGCGTCGAACAAGCTTCCGCCCACGACGATGTCGTCATGGATCATCAACACAAAGGGCCAGACAGACGAAACTGAAGCCACGCAGATCGCATACTGGAACAAACAGAACTCGGCCTATTCCGCGCCGGCTGCGTTCGAGGATCCAATCTTCACTTCGCGGGTGTATGCATCGGATGCACGTCCGCTGCACCAGGTCAAGGTTTCCACGCCGAAGCTTTCAGGATATGCAGGAAAGGCGCTGACGGAAAACATCTGGGACTCCCTGTTCGCAAAGACCGTCCGCTTCTTCGATGACAACCGAACGAACGGAACGCTGCATGCGAACCAGACCATCGAAGATATGAAGCTCATCGAGACGACGAAGGAGTTCGTCTCGGGCTCGCCTCGCCGCTGGCTCGCTTATCTGCCGTCCAACTATGCTGCGCTGACCGCTGGCGGCCAGAAGCTCCCACTCGTCATTAGTCATCACGGGCGTAACGGTTCCGGACGCTGGCAAGCCATCACCTCGCAGTGGCACGAAGTCGGCGAGAAGTACGGTTTCATTGTGGTGTATCCACAAGGAAACGGTGCAACTTGGAACACAAGCATTGCTCCGACCAACGTCGATGCGGCCTTCGAGCTCGCGCTCATCGACGAGTTGAAGACCAAGTACGCCGTTGACTCAACGCGGGTCTTCCTGAACGGGGCGTCCATGGGATCCGCATTCACGAACCGCATGGCAGTTCAGTTCCCGCTCCTGTTCGCGGCCATCGCACCGTGCTACTCGGGTCATCTGAGCCCCGCCGCCTACGCCGACGCAATCGTTCGCACGGACGTTCCGATGCCAACATGGCAATGCCGGGGCCAAGACGAAGTGCCTTCGGACTTCCCAGGCGGTACTGCGGGCGAAGCTGCTGCACAAGTGTTCTGGCGCGAGACTGTCAACAAGAATAGCGGCATCCCCACGCTGCAAGTCGACGGACGGCGCGTGACCGAAATCTGGAACAACGGTGTCGCCGAATACAGGTGGCAGCTGACTCAGTACCAGCCGCACTTCTGGAGCGAAGGTCAAGCAGAGAAGATCTGGAGCGAGATGTTCTCGAAATACCAGCGCACTGCCGCCGGACAGCTCGTTCGGTTGCCGTAATCAACCCGCTTGAAGCGGCCGGGTGAGCCTGGCCGTCTCTTGTTCTCAGCCACACGGACAATCCGTCCGGCGAAGGACGGATTTCCTGCTTCTGGCTGAGACTCATCGTCAAACGGACTACGGCTCCGTCAATTCGCTTCCATCTGGCAGCAGGAGCGTCAGCCCTCCAGCGTCTTCCACATTTCGATGTCGCGCTCAGCGGTCCAGATGCGCGGGTCCGTGTACTTCGTAGCCTCGTCGTAGCAACGCGTCACGTCGAATGGCATGCAATGGTCAAAGATGACCCAGTGGCCGTACTTCGGCTTGAGCGCGGCGAACGTGTCCTTGTAGACCACGTTCAGGTCCTTGCCGGCAGCCACGCCCTTCTGCACGTTCGAGTACACGTCTGCGATGAAGTCACGCGTTTCGCTCAGGCCTTTGGCCACGTCGGCGGGTGTGGTCAACGCGGCGCCGCGGCCGGGAACCAGGGCCTTAGGCTTCAGCGCAGCCAAGTTGTCCAGCGTCTGAGGCCAGTCCTTGAAGTAAGCGTCGCCGGCATATGGCGTCGCACCGAACTCCACCAGGTCGCCCGACAGCAGTACCCTCTCCTCGGGCACCCACACGATGGTGTCGCCCTTTGTATGACCACGACCAAGCTGCAGCAGTTGTACTTCGAGCTTGCCGAGCCACAGTGTCATCTTGCCGGCGAAGGTCATCGTTGGCCAGGTCATACCGGGCGGCACGGTTTCGACGTTGCTGAACAGACGCGGGAAGCGGCCAATCTCGCTTGCCTTGTCATGCTCACCGCGCTCAACGATGAGGTCGTACGTGTCCTGGCTCGCAATGATTTGCTGGGGTTTATAGGCACTGGCTCCAAGGACCCGGACCGCGTGGTAGTGCGTCAGCACGACGTACTTGATTGGCTTGTCGGTCACCTCACGGATGCGGCGGATGACATCGGCGGCCATCGCGGGCGTCGCTTGGGTGTCTGCGACTAGCACAGCGTCGTCGCCAATGATGATGCCGGTGTTCGGGTCGCCTTCGGCGGTGTATGCCCATGCGTGCTCCGAGATCTGGCTGAAGGTGACCTTCTTTTCTTCCAAGTCAGCTTGGCTGGCGAACTTCTTGGTCTGGGTCATGGAGACCTCCTTAGAGTGAATCGAGTGGGGTGAGGGATGGTCAACGGGCACCTAAGCAGGCCGCCTTGACCTCGGGTCGTTGAGTGGCTCTTCCCCGGAGCCGAGGATGGTTTGACGCTCGCCGCTTGTGTCACCACGCTTGCCACCGCGAACGTGGAGGGCCGAGTCGGACCCAACGGCGGCTAGACAGCAAGCGGATACGCCGTTGGGTCGACTCATGCGTGGCAGCCACCGCGCAGTGGCCAACAGTTCCTCAGGTTGCGCTGCACTGATAGTTGCTCACGCTGTTGATGTCGCCGGTCCCGTTGTATTTCGGGTACGACGGGTATTGGCAAAGCGGACGTGAGAACAACGTTGCACCGGACGAGTTCATCTTTGTGGCCGTTGGCGTGCCTGGGTCCGTACCTTCTTCCACCCAAGCCATGGTCGGCGTCAGCAAATCGAAGGTGTCAGCGCCGGGCCCGCCTCCGCAATGGTTCACACCAGCAGCAATGTAGAGGCGCGAATTGGCCGGAGCTGCCGCACCAGCGGACGCGGCGACCGGCTCCCACGTCCGGATGGTGTCCTTGTGCGACAGCAACGCATCGTCGGAGCCGTGCCAAATCACAATCTTCTTGCCTGTCTTGAGGTAATCGGCAAGGCCGCCCACGGAGGCGCTGAACCCGTAGTACCCGTCGATCACTCCGGCAATGGTTGGGTAGTAGGTGTCTACGTTGAAGTTAGTGGGCGACCAGCTCGCGTCGTTGAGGACAATGTTCCTCATGTGGCCAACGCCGAGCGATGCATAGGCTGGGCCCCATTGGCTCATGCTTCCGAAGCCGAAGCCCGAGTAAATCGTTCTCCCGTCCACTAGCTTGAGGTCCGTCATGAGCGCCTTGACCGCAGAAGCCTCGTCCGCGGTCAGGCCTGCCGCAGCGGAAACGTCAGTGGTCGGGTCGAACTGGCATGCCGACCAGTTCGAGACAATTCCGTCATTCGCCCCGTCAAGCGCGTCGCATTTGGCGACGGCTGCGGCATTGACCGCAGCGAGCTTGGTGGACGATGGCATTGCAAGTGCGGAAGCGCGCGTCCACTGCTCGATCTGGCCAGGCAGGTTTCGGGTTGGCGCACCCGCGATCACGGCGTCGAAATCCGAGCCGTACTTGGCTGCAGCGTTCAGCGCTCCTCGGCCCCCATTCGAACAGCCTTGGTAGTACGAGTAGCTGGCTGTCTTCGCGTAGTACTTCTCCGCCACCGCCTTGCCAAACTTGGTCGCAACATTGATGGCGGTGTGCGCATACAGCTGCACAACTGCAGGATTGTTCAGAAGCACGGCGCCGCTTCGGTCGCGGTGGCCCCCGTTGTTCGCGGTAAGGACTGCGTGCTGCGACAGGGCGACGTTTGTCGTTCCCACGCTAGGAATGGAGCCATCGAACCCTCCTCCCCCCTGCTGAACAAACCGCCGCTGCCAAACGTCGGGCAGGCGGACTTCAATGTCGTGCTGCGTGCCAACCTGCGTCCCGTTGACTTTGCAATACGCTGGCAACGTTGCTGTGGCGGGAACGTTCACCGCGCCCGTGACCTGGACGTCCCCGATGGTTTGTCCTGCCAATGAATCGCACGAGATTGCCGGGGAAACGTCGGCGGTGAGTGACTCACCGCCTCCACTGGTGCCCGGGTCGGTTCCAACCGAAGGTGCGCCGCCGCCAGCTGTACCGGAACTTGCTGGGAGCGTATTCCCGCTGCCTCCGCCGCAGGCCGCAATGAGCGCGGTTGCTGCAACGAAGCAAGCCAGGGGCACGCGCAGCGAAGGACGTTCCGAAGTTTGAAGAATCATCACGTTGTCTCCTGTGGTTGTTGTGGATTTGATTTCGGAAACTCAATCGAGCCTGATGGAATTGGCCTTGATGACCTTGCCCCAGCGTCCCCGCTCCGCGTCGACGTAGGCGGTCATCTGTTGTGGCGTGCCAGGCATTCCTTCCAGCGCGAGGCTTTGGAAGCGGGCCTTAACCTGCGTCGAGTTGAGCGCGTCCTGCAGCGACTTACTCAGCTTCGAAACGACCTCAGCGGACGTGCCGGTTGGGACGACCAGGCCTTGCCAGGCATACGCGGTGAAGTCCTTGACGCCCTGCTCGCCAATAGTGGGCACGTCAGGCATCGTGGCCAAGCGAGATGGGCTTGCGACGCCGAGCGCGCGTAGCTTTCCGGTGGCGATGTATTGCTGCACGCTCGCCGTATCGATGAAGCCGAAGGGAATCTGCCCACCCATCAAATCCTGAACGGCCGGAGCGGCGCCACGATACGGCGCATGCTGCAAACTCAAGCCAGTGCGATCGCGAAAGAGCTCTGCAGCCAGATGGTGTGGGCTTCCGACGCCGGCCGACGCATAGGTCACCGGGCCGTTGGCCTTGGCCCACGCAAGAAACTCCGTGAGGTTCTTCTGGCACATTCGGGCTAATCACCAACAGCATGGGAAATCGAGCGAGCATTCCCACCGGCTGAAAGTCCTTCACCGGGTCGTACGGTAGCTTGGCAAACAACCACGGATTGACAGCCAAGGTCGCGAAATCAGCGGACAGCATGACATGTCCGTAGTCTTTGGAGTTGGCAACGTACCCTGCGGCGATATTGGTTGCAGCGCCCGGCTTGTTGTTGATGACGATGGGCTGGTTCAGCGATTTGCTCATGGCATCCGCAACCGTTCGGACCACGACATCTGAGCCCCCGCCGGCGGCATATCCAACGACCCATTCGATGGGGCGGCTGTTCTGCGCGAATGCCAGGCCAGGCACCGCGACTGCGAGAAGCCCGGCTTGCAGCACGCTGCGCCGTGAAAGTTGTATGCGATTCATCTTGTCTCCGTTGGTAGATCGAAATCAGTAGGCGCTAGCCGTGTGTGCAGCGCGAAGCGCTTCGCGCAGAACGTCGAGCGAGCCAATGTGGTTTGCGAGCAGCAGCACAAGCCTCGCGTTCAATGCTTGGCTTTGCGCTAGCGACAGGTCTTGGTGCGTCTCGATCAGCGCTTGGTAGAACTCGTCGGGTGCTGTCAGGTTCGGGGTGGTAATCAGTGCCATACCGCTCCTTCAATGCACCGCGAGCGCACGCTGCAGGGCGGAGGCGAGCCAACGCGGGTCCGAAAGGCTGCCTCGTGCACACACATGCTGGTCGGGACGCAGAAGCAAGACCGACCCTGGCTGCATCTCGTACCGCTTCGCCACGAGTCCATCGGCGTCAATCAAATCGGCGTCGACGCCAGGAGAACTGGACACTGCAAGCACCTTCAACTGACCGGTTGCTCCTGCTGCGTCACGAAGGCTTGCCAATTGCTTGATCTCCTTGCCATCCACCAAGACAAGCGCGGTGAAATCGGCCCCGAGTTGGCGCAACAGCCAAGAAGCGCTGCCATTGGGTAGTCGCACAGGTGCGTCCGTCGCCGGCGCACCGGGGACCATGCGTTCGCAAGCACCGTCTGCCACTGGCGTATTCAGGGCTGAGTCGCGAAGCGTGGAGGGCACCGAAAGTCGACCGCTGTTGACCAGCGTGCGCGCGAATCGGTGCTTCTTAGAAAGGTCCAGGACTGCGTCACGAAAGAGGCGACTGACTTCGCTCTTGGGCGTAATGAAGTCGGTGGCTCTTGTGGAGTTGAGGATGTTCTCGTCGGCGGCGTACTCGCCTTCCGCCGCATAACTATCCAACAGCGCATCCGGCGCTTGCCCCTTCAAGACTGCTGCAAGCTTCCATGCCAGGTTTTCGGCATCCTGCACGCCAGAGTTCGCGCCGCGGGCCCCGAAGGGCGACACACCATGCGCAGAGTCGCCCGCGAAGAAGACGCGCCCGTGCCTGAACTCGTCCATGCGCAGGCATGAGAACGTATAGACGCTTGCCCACTCAAGCTCGAACTCGGCGTCCTTCAGCGAGGTGTGCGCGAGCATCTGCTCGACCCGCGGGATGATGTTCTCTGGCTTCTTCTCCTCATCCGGGTCGGCCTCCCATCCCAGCTGAAAATCAATGCGCCACACGCCGTCGGGCTGCATGTGCAGCAGCACGCTTTGATTGCGATGGAACGGAGGGTCGAACCAGAACCACCGCTCGGCGGGCTGCTCCAGCTTCATCTTCACGTCCGCGATCAGGAACCTGTCGCGAAACACTCGGCCCTTGCTTTCTTCGCCAATCAGTTGGCGCACCGCCGACCTAGATCCGTCACAGGCAACCAGGTAGTCAGCGGCCAATTGGTAGGGACCGTCAGGCGTTTCGATGGTGACCAGGACGTGGTCGTCCTTTTGGTCAACGTTGAATACCCGGTTGTGCCAACGAAGGTCGATATGAGGCAGTTGCGCGGCGCGCTCGGCCAGGTAGCCTTCCACGTAGTACTGCTGCAGGTTGATGAAGGCGGGCCTTTCGTGCCCGTCCTCTGGCAACAGGTCGAACTGATAGATCTGCTCGTCCCCGAAGAAGACGCGCCCGAGATTCCAAGACACGCCCTTCCTGACCATTCGGTCGCCGCAGCCGAGCCGGTCAAAAATCTCGAGGGTTCGCTTGGCGAAGCAGATTGCACGTGAGCCTGTGGAAAGCCGGAAGTCGTTATCGAGCAAGACGACCGGTACGTCTCTCTGTGCCAAGTCAATTGCGAGACTCAACCCAACGGGCCCAGCCCCGACCACGACCACCGGCCTATGCGCGGGATAGGAAATGTCTTGGTCGGGAGACCGCTGAAAGTCGAATTGGAGGGCCTGATAGTTCAATCCGCTCGTACCTGCATCAGGCAAATCGGCGAACTTCATTCTTGGCCTCCGTGAGGCCATCTTGCAGGGGGCGCTTGTCTCATTCTGGTCTGCCTTGGTGTAGCGGGCAGACGATACGGGCGGCTTGGAAATGAGACAACGCGATGACGCTCATGCCTAGAATGAGCGCCATTCATGCTGCGTCGCGGCACGCTTGCTCCCTATGGCTCCTACCGACTCAAGCCTGAAGCAACTTGACCTCAACCTCCTGGGGGTCCTGGACGCACTACTGCGCGAACAGAGCGTCACGCGTGCCGCCGAATCGCTTGGGACGACCCAGAGCGCTATCAGTCACTCGCTTGGCCGGCTTCGGATCTTCTTCGACGACGCCCTGTTCGTGAAGTCGTCCAAGGGCATGGTCGCCACGCGTAAAGCAGAGCTACTGCGCCAACCTGTCATGGACATCATGGCCACCGTCCGGCAGCACGTCTTGGCGGAAGCTGGCTTTCACCCTGCGCGCTCGCGCAGAGCGTTCGTGTTTGCGATGACGGACGTCGGAGAGTTGGTGTTCCTTCCCCCCCTTCTTACCGAACTGCGGCACGAGGCGCCTCACTGCACGGTACGGACGGTGCAAGTGCCCATCGAGCAAATCGAAGGTTTGCTGGCCTCTGGAGAAGTGGACCTGGCCTTGGGCTCAATCAGGTCGGCCCCAGAAGGCCTTTACCGCCAGCGCCTCTTCCTCAATACGTTCGTCACCATCGTGAGCGCGCGCAACTCTTCGATTGGTGACAGTCTGACGATGGAGCAGTTCCAGCAGATGCCCCAAGTGGTGGTATCCCTTGAAGGCAAGCTTGGCACTGCCTACGACAAGCTGGTCGAAGAGCAGGGCTTGGAGCGCAATGTCTTCCTGACGACGCCTCATTTTCTTGTTGTGCCGCTACTGCTCGAGCGGCATCCCGACCTCATTGCTACCGTACCAATGGAACTTGCAAGCGTCTTTTCCAACTACGGCACGCTGCGAATACTGAAGCCGCCGATCGAGCTGCCTCAGTTCGCGTTGAGCCAGCATTGGCATCCCCGATTTCACAACGACCCGGCGGTGAGTTGGTTGCGTGCTCTCGTGAAGCGAACGTTCGAGCACTATCGAGAACCGAAACTCGGGAAACGCCCCAAGTAATGGGCCGCATTGAAGCCCGTTGAGTGCGCATGCGGGACCCGGGGGCCTTGGAGGACAAGCAGTAACTACGACAACGGTTTTCGTTATGTAAGCGTGGGCCCGCGTTCTCGCCGATTGCTGTGCGACGAATCCTGACGGCAATGCGCTGCGACTTGATCGGCAGCTTGATAGCTGGGACCGGACGTTCCCTCCGACTTAGGGTAGGACTGCATCGGGCCCCATAGCCGTCCTTCTCGAACAAACCCCAAGAACACATCTTCAAAGAACCAGGCGCGAAGCCCCACGGCCTCAGCGCTGGCCAGTGAGGAAACTGGGCCAGGTAGAACCTTCCCCCCACCCCAGCAGCATTCCCGTGCCGCTGCAACAATGCGGCCCCATGCCCGCCCTCTCCCGCCTCCAGCTCGCCCTGCTCATTCCCCTCACCCTGGTCTGGGGCCTCAACTGGCCGGTGATGAAGCTGGGCGTGGCCGACTACCCGCCGCTCACATTCCGCGCCATCTCGATCTGGCTCGGCGTGCCGGTACTGGGCCTGGCGCTGGTGGCGATGAAGGTCCCATTCAAGGTGGCGCGCAAGGACTGGCCGCAACTCCTGTGGCTGGCGGCCACCAACATGTTCGTCTGGCATGCCTGCATCATCCTGGCGGTGAAGCACCTGTCGAGCGGGCGCGCGGCGATCCTCGGCTACAGCATGCCGATCTTCTCGGCACTGCTGGGTGCCTGGCTGTTCAAGACCGCGCTCAGCCGGCGCGGTTGGCTTGGCGTGAGCGCGGCGGCGCTGGGCGTGGCCCTCTTGCTGTGGCACGAGTTCAGCACGCTGGCCGGCCGGCCCGGCTATGTGGCGCTGGCCCTGGTGGCGGCCTGCACCTGGGCGCTGGGCACGCAGCTCCTGCGCCGCACCACGCTCACCGTGCCCACGCTCACCATCTCCTTCTGGATGACCACGCTGGCGGCGATCGTGATGTCGCTGCTTGCGCTGCTGCTGGAGCGCGGCCAGTGGAAGGCGCCCGGCAGCGCCACCTGGGGCGCCATCGTCTACAACGCAGTGCTGATCTTCGGCTTTGCCCATGCCGCCTGGTTCTACCTGGCGCGCGGCCTGCCGCCGATCGCCTCGACCCTGAGCGTGATGCTGATCCCGGTGATCGGCGTCTTTGCCGGCGCGCTGTGGCTGGGCGAGACGGTGCACTGGCAGGACTGGGCGGCGGTGGCGCTGATGATGGTGGCCATCGCCTCGGTGCTGTGGCCGGCGCGGGCTGCGGGCGTGTCGCTGTCGGCCACCGCGACGGGTGCGGCGGGCCGGCCGCGCGTCTGATGATGAAGAACGCAGGCGCGATGGCCCCGCTGCCCCAGGTGGTCGACGCCGCATCGGGGCGCGCGCTGATCGAGGCCCTGGTCGCACGCCTGCGCAGCGCCGGCATCGAAACCGGACAGGACTTCCGCCGGCCGCCGCCCGAGCCCACCGGCTGCTGCGGCCGCGGCTGCAACGGCTGCGTGTGGGAAAGCTACTTCGCCGCGCTGCAATGGTGGCGCGAGGACGCGCTGGAACTGCTGCTGGCGGCCGAAGCGGCCTGAGCCGTGCGCCTGTGCTTTTTCACAGAGGTGTCACACACGGGCGTGAGCATCGCCGGCTGTTTGCGTTTGTAACAGCCACAAGAATGAACACCGCTGCTCCTGCCCGCTACCTTCCTCCCTTCCAGCGCATCGTCCTTTGCACTGCCATCGCATTCGGGCTTGCCGCCTGCGGCGGCGGCAGCAGCGACAACACGACGCCGGCCAACGCCACCACGCCGCCGGCCGCCGCGCCCGCGCCCGCGCCCGCGCCCGCGCCCACGCCCGCGCCCGCGCCTGCACCTGCACCTGCACCTGCACCTGCACCTGCACCTGCACCTGCACCAGCTCCGGCGCCCGCACCGACCCCTGCACCCGCGCCCGAGCCCGAACCGGAGCTGGTCGCATCCCAGATCCTCACGCCCAACGCCGGCACCACCAAGGGCTCGTCCGACGCATCGACCGCCTTTGCCCTGCCCGAGGGCTGGATGCTGGTGGCCGACGACGAATCGAACATGCTGCGCGTCTATCCACGCGCCGGCGGCGCTGCGGTGCTGGAGTGGAGCTACGAGCAGAACGGCCCGATGTATCTGAAGGAGCTGGACCTGGAAGCCGGCACGCGCATCGGCGACACGCTGTACCTGGCCGGATCGCACAGCAACAAGAAGGACGGCGCCGACGCAGTGGCCGACCGCGCGCACCTGTTCGCCATCCAGCTGAGCGGCACCGGCGCGGCCACGCAGTTCAGCTACGTGGGCCAGTTCTCGGGCCTGGAAACGCAGCTGATCGCCTGGGACAGCGGCAATGTGCACGGCCTGGGCGCCAACCGCTTCGGCTTTGCCGCATCCGCCGGCGCCGGCGTGGTGCCCGAGCGGGTGGACGGCTTCTCGATCGAAGGCATGGCAGCCGCGCCGGGCGACGGCGCGCTGTGGCTGGGCTTCCGCGCCCCGCTCACCGATTCGAGCGCGCGCAACAAGGCGCTGATCGTGCCCGTGCAGAACCACGCCGCGCTGGTCGCGGGCAGCGCCGCCCAGGCCACCTTCGGCACGCCGATCGAGCTGGACCTGGGCGGACGCGGCATCCGCTCCATCGACAAGGGCAGCGACGGGCATTACCTGATCGTGGCCGGCCCGGCGGGTGCCGCCAGCGATCTGGTGGACCGCAACTTCGCGTTGTTCTCATGGGACGGCAACGCCGCCAACGCGCCGGTGGAACTGGCCAACGACCTGGAGACGCTGCGCAAGAAATCGAAGGGCAGCTTCGAATCCATCGTCGAGGTGGCCGGCCCGGTGGCGGCCGGCACGCAGGTGCAGCTGCTGCTGGACAACGGCGACACGCTATGGGACGGCAAATCGTCCATCTCCAAGGATCTGCCGGCCGCGGAGCAGCAGTTCTTGGGCTTCACGGTGCGCCTGGGCGCGCCGCTGGCCGACAACGCCGGCCCGCTGCTGAAGGCGGCAACGCCGCCCGATGAGCGCAACGGCGTGCCACTGGACAGCCCCATCGTGCTGAGCTTCAACGAAGGCATCCGCTTCGGCGCCGGCGCGGTGGTGCTGCGCAAGAAGAGCGATGGCAGCGTGGTCGAAAGCTTCTCGGCCGCCAGCCCGGCGGCACGCGCGCAGATCAGCTTGAACGTGTTGACGCTCACGCCCAGCCAGCCGCTGGAAGCCGGCATCGACTATTACGTCACGGTGGACGGCAACGCCATCGTGGACGCCAAGGGCAACGCCTTCGCCGGCTTCAGCGACGCTGGCACGCTCAACTTCCGCAGCACCGCAGGCGCCAGCAGCCTGGCGCCGGGGGACGTGCTGTTCATGGCGGCCAACGCGCAACCCACCGATGCCTTTGCCTTCGTGCTGATGAAGGCGGTGAACGGCGGCACCCGCATCTACTTCACCGACCGCGACCGCAAGAGCGGCACCACGGAATTTGCCGGCGTCATCAACGAGGCCGCCTTCGCCTGGACGGCCGACCAGAATCTGCCGGCCGGCAGCATCGTCACCATCCAGACCGACGTCACGGGCAACCCGGTCGCCGACAAGGGCACGACCCTGGGCGCACCGGGCGGCATCGGCAAGAGCGAGACCTACTACGCCTTTGCCAGCGCCAGCATCGCCGGCCTGGGCACCGGCTTGGCCGGCGAGATTTCGGCGGTAAGCGGCCATCTGGCCAGCATCACCCTGGGCGGCGCGGCAGGCACCATCCCGGCCGAACTGGTGACGGCCGGCACCGCCATGAGCTTCACCATCGTGCCGGCGATCCAGACCAACGTGATCTACAGCGGCTCGCTGGACCGCTCCGACCTGACGGCCTTCGCCGCCCGCGTGAAGGACCCGGCCAACTGGACCAAGGACTTCAGCGGCGGGCCGGGCTTTGCGCTGACCAACGGGAGCTTCTTCCCGGGCAACTGAGGGGCGCGCATACTGCGCATCGCGCTCTTTCTTCATCTCTTTATGAGAGGAGACCCGCGATGCCAAGTACCGCAAACGCCAGTAGCCCCGTATGGCCGGCCGCGCTCGATCACATCCGCCTGGATGCCGAGCAGCTGGAACCCATGGTCGCCTTCTACCGCGACGCCATGGGCATGCAGCCCACGCCGCTGGCCGACGGCAGCGTGCTGATGCAGGCGCCGCGGCGCCGCATCGTGCTGGGCCTGGGCCAGCGCCGCAGCCAGCCCTACAGCGCCTTCCGGCTGCGCGACGATGCGCAGCTGCAGGCGCTACGCGAGCATGCGATGGGGCGCGGACTCGAACCGCTGCCCAGTCCAACGCCGCTGTTTTCGCCGGGTGCTTTTGCGCTGCAGGACCCCGATGGGCGGCAGATCGTGTTTGGGCTGCCGGCCGGCGACCTGCCGCCAGCGCCCGGCACAGGGAACTGGAATGCAGCCGCGCGCCTACCCGCCCGCCTGCAGCATGTGGTGGTGGCCTCCAGCGCGTTGGCGCCGATGCTGCGCTTCTATGAAGAGGACCTGGGCTTCGTCGTGTCGGACTACGTGTTCGATGGGGGCGAGACGCCGACGGTCGGCTTCTTTCGCACGAGCCCCGAGCACCACAGCTTTGCCGTGTTCCGCTGCCCCGAGACGCGGCCCGACCACCACGCCTACGAAGTCGACTGCTGGAACGACATCCGCGACTGGGCCGACCACATGGCCAGCCTCCACATCAAGCTTTGGTGGGGCCCCGGCCGCCACGGACCGGGCAACAACCTCTTCTTCATGGTGCAGGACCCGCAGGGCTACCTGGTGGAGCTGTCGGCCGAGCTGGAGACGGTGCCCGATGGCGTGGTCAAGCGCCGCTGGCGGCACGAGGAGCGCACGCTCAATTTGTGGGGGCCGGGGTTCATGCGCAGTTAGCGTGGAGCCTGATTTCTATTTGCCGGCCTCGGGTGCCGGTACCGGCGTGACCGTCTCGCGGATCACGCCGCCGCCCATCACGCTGCCGCTGCTGGAACTGCTCGCGCCACCGCGAATGCGCGCCTCGCAGTCCGCCTGCTCGGCAGCGGGCAACTGCTGGCAGCGCGCCAGCGCGTTGGCATCCAGCGCGCCGGGGCTGCCGCTGGTGAGCCCGCCCGGCTGGCCCGCCGCCTGGCGCGCCGCGCCGGCCTCGCGCTGGCAAGCAGCTTTGTCCTGCTGCACGCCATCGCAGGCGGACGATGGGGCGCCCGGCGCGCTTTGCGCCCATGCGCTGGTGCCGCTGCCGGTCGCCAGCAGCGCCAACACGGAGCACCTCAAAAACAGCTTCTTCATGAACACCTCCTTGCCGCGCTCTCCCTGCACCTGGGCTTGCCGGGGAGGCCAGGGTAAGGCACAGTGCGCCCCCAAGTTGTAGGCGGATGCGCCGCGGCGGCGCCATGCTGCCGCGCCGCATGAAAAGAAGAACAGAAGCCTTGATGCAAATCTCTGAGCCATCCATGTACGAGCGCGCCATGGGCAGCGCGTTCACGCGCCTGCATCCGACCGTGCAGCGCTTTCACCAGCTGGCCGGCCGGCACGTGCTGCTCGGCTGGGTCGAGACGGTGGCGCCGCGTTCGATGCCGGGCAAGCTGCTGGCCCTGTGCCTGGGCACGCCGCTGCGCAGCCTGCGGGGCCCGATCCGCTTCGAGCTCGATGCGCGGCCGGAGGTCGAGACCTGGACGCGCCTGTTCCCGCACCGGCTCATGCGCTCGCAGCTGCGGCTGCGGGCGCGCGAGGTGATCGAGGAGCACCTGGGCGCGGCGCGGCTGCGCTTCGAGTTGCAGGAACAGGGCGGCATGCTGGCGATGCGGCTCACGCGCATGCGCTTCATCGGCATCCCCTGCCCGTCCTGGCTGATGCCGCGCATCGTGGCGCAAGAGACCGGGCATGGCAAGCACCTGGCGTTCAGGGTCTCTGCCTCGGTGCCGCTGGTGGGCCTGGTCGCCAGCTACCATGGCCAGCTGATGCTGCCTTCCGCTTGCGCGAGCCAACCATGATCGTCGTCTTCGACGCCCAGTGCCTTCTGTGCAACGGCTGGGTGAAGTTCCTTTTGAAGCATGACCGGCGCGGGGTGTTCCGCTTCGCCTCGATCCAGGGCGCGGCCGGCAAGAAGCTGCTCGCCGATGCCGGCCTGCGGGTCGACACGTTGCAGACCTTGCTGCTGGTGGATGAAAACCAGCGCACCTGGCAGCAAACCGCCGCCATCCTGCGTGTGCTGGGCGCACTCGGCTGGCCCTGGCGCCTGGCCTGGCTGGCGTGGTTGATTCCGGCGCCGCTGCGCGATGCGCTGTATGGCGCGCTGGCCCGCAATCGCTACCGGCTGTTCGGGCGCTCGGAAACTTGCCTGATGCCCGATGCGCGCCATGCTGCGCGCTTTCTCAACTAGTTTTTTTCAAGGCCGGCCATGCTCGACCTTCTTCTGCTTGCCACCTGCCTCGGTGCCGGCCTGATCGCCGGCGTGTTCTTCGCCTTCTCCAGCTTCGTGATGAAGGCACTGGCCGACTTGCCAGCCGAACAAGGCGTGGCGGCCATGCAGCGCATCAATGTGGTGGTGCTGAACCCCCTCTTCCTGGGTGTCTTCATGGGCACGGCGCTGCTGGGGCTGCTGTGCGTGCTGGCAGCTGCCTTTTTTGCCGGCTGGGCAAGTGCAAGGTTTTCGCTAATGTCGGCCGCCGCCGGGCTCAGCTACGTGATCGCCTGCTTCGGCGTGACCATTGCCTGCAACGTGCCGCGCAACAACCGGCTGGCCGGCCTGCGCGCCGACTCGCCCGAAGCGCTGGCCTACTGGCCGGTGTATGTGCGCGAATGGACGTTTTGGAACCACGTGCGCACGGTCGCCTCGACGGTCGCCTGCGGCTGCGCCGCGGCGGCACTGACGGGCTGACTGGCCGCCCTCTTCAAGCCGTCGCCAGCGCCGCCGCCCCTGCCGCCATCAGGCCCAGCGCCCACACCCTGTCCAGGTTCAGCCAGGTGCGCTGCAGCATGCGCAGGCCCAGGTAGCGATAGACGAGCCAGGCCAGGCCCAGTCCGGCGCCGATCATCGCCAGCGTGTGAATCAGCGACACCAGCAGCGCGGTGCCCAGGCTGGCGCGCATCATCAGCGTCGCCACCTCCGTCGCGGCGGCGCTTGGCGAATCGCACAGGCCCATGAAGATGGGCAGCAGCATCAGCCCCGCGCCGTGCGCCGTGGCCATGAGGAAGGACCACAGCGCCAGCTCGGTGGGCCGGATGCGCGCCAGCCAGCGGTGCCGGTGCAGGCCGCGTGGCGCGAAGACCAGCAGCGCTGTACCGAACAGCAGCACCAGCAGGCCCGCGCCGATGCGGATCTCGCGGCTCCAGTCGACCAGCCAGCTCAGCAGCGCAAAGGGCAGCAGCACCAGCGCCATGGCCAGCAGGTGGCCCGCGCCCAGCGGCAGCCAGGCCATCCAGACGGCCGCGCCGCGCCGGTCCTCCAGGCCACGCGCCACGGCCAGCGGCCAGCCCATGGCCGGGTTGAGCCCGTGGTAGAGGCCCAGCGCCACCACGCCGGCCCACAGCGACGCCGTGGAAAAAAGAAGCTGCGCGCTTTCTGCAGCCTGGCTCACGCCGACGAATAGCAGAAGGAATCGGTGGAGCAATCACCGCCCTGCAGACGGATCTGGTGCGAGCCGTACTCGGCGCCGAAGTCCACCATGAACTTCGGGTCGAGCGCGATGCCGCCGTCGGCGCCCACGTTGCACATCACCTGCCGTCCCGGAATGCCATCGGGATAGAACTGCGGGTCCCACTTGCTGTAGAGCGAGTTGGTGAAGTACACACGCTTGCCGTCGCGGCTGATCTCGGTCATCTGCGGTCCGCCGCCGAAGGGCGTGCCGTTGGGATGCGGCGTGTGCCTGGCGATGCCGCCGATGCGCACGCTGCCGGAAAGGCGCGGGTTCATCGGGTCGCTCACGTCGTACTGGCGCAGCTCGCCGGTGCCCCAGCAGGCCACGTAGAGGAAGCGGTCGTCCATCGACAAGTCGATGTCGGTGATGAGCGGCGGCACCGCGCCGAAACCCTTGAGCAGCGGCGGCAGCAGGTCGGCTTCGGCGGGCTCGGGCGGGATCACCGCCGTCTTCTTCGCGTTGAAGGTGCCGTCCTTCTCGCGCCACCAGGTCCAGATGGAACCTTCGAGGTTGCTGGTGTCGACCACCACGCCGACAAAGCCCCATTCGCGCACCGGGTCATGCGCGGGCCTCACCTCCAGCGCCATCTGGTGATTGGCGCCCAGGTCGATGGTCTGCAGGTGCTTGCGTCCGCGCAGGTCCCAGAAATGCAGTTGGTGGCCATAGCGGTTGCCCAGCAGTTCTTCGGGAATGATGCCGTTCTCGAACTGCGGCGGCAGGCCCCATTCGCTGGACACCATGTAGTCGCGCGGCAGGTTCCACCAGAAGTCGTAGTGCAGCTTTTGTGGGCCGCGCTCGATCTCCCATTTGCCCAAGATCTCGAAGCTTTCGCAATCCATCAGGAACACGCCGGGCGGCCCTTCGGTGCCGTCGGGGCCGGCCCCGCCCAGGGTGCTGATGTACAGGCCCTCGGGCCCGCAGTGCACCGTGTGCGGGCGCGAGTAGCCGGTCTTTTTCACCACCTCTTCCGGCTCGATGGTGCGCACGATCTGCGGCTTCTTCGGATCGGGCTGCGTGTCGACGATGTAGATGCGCGAGCTGCGGATGCCCGGGATGACGAGATAGCGGCGCTTCAGGAAGGCATGGCCCGACATGGGCGACAGGGCCGAGCTGCAGGCGTTCCAGCCGAAGTGGTGGAACTCGTCGCCCTTGTGGGGCATGTCGAGCCGGTGCAGCACGCTGCCGTAAGTTTTGGAAGACGGATCGACGTCGACCACCGCCAGCGCATCGGGGCGCGACCCGTCAGGCGACAAGAGCGCGGTGTAGGCGATGCGCTCGGGTTCCGCCTCCATCGCCAGGCGCGGCGAGGGGTGGAAAGTGGGATCGGTACGCAGGGATTCCAACATGGCGGCTCCTTCCGACAAGGACGGGATGCACACACCGCGAGAAAGGCGCAGGGGCAAAAGTATGCGCCAGCGCACCTGCTTTTTCTGTCTACCAAAAGTAAGAGTGGAACGGATGAGCTGGCCGCAGCCGCATGGGCCACTCCCCCGCGCAGCGATCAGGCCGTTGCCTCGCGCTTTGGCAGCAGCTTCCTGACCACCTCGACCACCGCCAGCACGATCGCGCCGGCCACGATGCCCACCAGCGCATTGGCCAGCATGCCGCCCAAGGTCGCCGTCCAGCCGCCCCACTGCGCCAGCCATTCCTCCATCGGGTGGCCGAGCATCGGCACGCCATGCACCAGGATGCCGCCGCCCACCAGGAACATGGCGGCGGTGCCGGCAACCGACAGCGCCTTCATCAGCCACGGCGCCACGCGCAGCAGGCTATTGCCGATGGCCCGCGCCAGGGCGCCGGCGCGCCGGCTCAGGTACAGGCCCAGGTCGTCCAGCTTGACGATGCCGGCCACCAGGCCGTACACGCCCACCGTCATCGCGACGGCGATGCCCACCAGCACCGCCAGTTGCGTCGTGAAGGGCTTGCCGGCCACCGTGCCCAGGGTGATGACGATGATCTCGGCCGACAGGATGAAGTCGGTGCGGATCGCGCCCTTGATCTTGTCCTTCTCGACCGCGCGCAGGTCGATCTTCTCGTCGACCAGGGCCGCTTCGAGCTGCGCCTGATCTGCCTGCGCCTCTTCCTTGTGCAGGAACTTGTGGGCCAGTTTTTCCACGCCCTCGAAGCACAGGAAGGCGCCGCCGATCATCAAGAGCGGAATCACCGCCCAGGGCAGGAAGCTGCCGATCAGGAGCGCCGCCGGCACCAAGATCGCCTTGTTGACGAAGGAGCCCTTGGCCACCGCCCACACCACCGGTAGCTCGCGGTCCGCCTTCACGCCCGACACCTGCTGCGCGTTAAGCGCCAGGTCGTCGCCCAGCACGCCGGCCGTCTTCTTGGCCGCGACCTTGGTGAGGATGGAGACATCGTCCAGCACGGTGGCGATGTCATCAAGCAGGAGCAGGAGGCTGGAGGCCATGGCAGATGGATGTTTTTGCTGAGTTGCCGAAATGATCCGATGGTAATTGGCAAGCTGGACAGCGTGCGGCGGGCATCGTATGGTTCGCGCCTTCGCACACTCGTTCACGTTTACGCATCCGGAGTTCACCTATGACGCCTACGAAATTCAGTACCGTCCTCTGCGCCGCCTTGCTGCTGGGCGCCTGCGGCACCTCGCCGCCTGCAGCGACGCCCGGCACGCCGCCGGCCTCCAGCGCGAGCCCGAGCGCAAGCGCCGCCGCCGCTGCGCCCCAGTCGACCGCGCAGAAAAATGCGGTGGACCCGGCGGCCGTCCAGGCCTTGAAGGCCATGGGGGCCGCCCTGCAGTCCCTGCGGCGCTACGAGGTGTCGCTGGA
The DNA here is from genome assembly GCF_052871435.1 of Variovorax sp. LARHSF232. NCBI lineage: Bacteria > Pseudomonadati > Pseudomonadota > Betaproteobacteria > Burkholderiales > Comamonadaceae > Variovorax > Variovorax sp. LARHSF232. Next base: position 129,385 of record NZ_JBIXJS010000010.1, read on the forward strand.
TCTCACCGGCGAACGCGTCTTGCAGGATGGACAGAAGCTGATGCACTCGGCCCAGGCCGACCTGCAGGTCGCGCAGCCCAACCGCCTGCGGGCCCACACCGCCACGCCGATGGCGCAACGCGTGATGTACTACGACGGCAAGAAGGTCACGCTGCAGTTCCCGGACGCGAACTACTACTCCGCCGTCGATTTCTCCGGCACCGTCGGCGATCTCGTCGGCCGGCTCAAGAGCAACTACGGCGTCGAGCTTCCCGCGGCGGACCTGTTCGCCTGGGGCACCCCTGCCGCGCCCTTCGACAATCTGCAGTCGGCCATGAACGCCGGGCAGGCCGTGGTCGGGGGCAAGCTGTGCGACCACTACGCATTCCGCCAGGCCGGCATCGACTGGCAGATCTGGCTGAGCACCGGCAGCAATCCGCTGCCCCAGAAGCTGGTGGTCACCAATCTGGGCGACGATGCGCGCCCGCAATCCACCACCCTGTTCCACTGGAACCTGAAGCCGGCATTTGCGGATTCGAGCTTCACCTTCGTGCCGCGAAGCGGCGCCAAGAGCATCGACATGGTGCCGGTCAAGAAGCAATGAAGGGACATACCATGAAGACGCTCTCGATCGGACGCCCGCTCGTCGCCTGCGCAGTCGCGCTGTTCCTGGCCAGCACCATGGCCCCCGCCGAAGCCCAAAGGCACGGCGGCGGCGGTGGGGCGCGCGCGCACGGTGGCGGTGGCGGTGGCGGCGCGCGGCCACAGGTCAACAACGCGCACGCCGATGCGCGCACGCAGAACGTGCGCAGCAACAGCGTCAACAGCGTGTCGAACACCAACGTCAATGCCAGCCGCAACGTCAACGTCAACTCCAACCGCAACGTCAATGTGAACGTCGACAATCACGGCGGCTGCTGCGGCTGGGACAACGACTACCACCCCGTGGCCACGGCCGCCGCCGTCACCGCGACGGTCGCCGTGACCTCCGCGATCGTCGGCTCCATGGTCCGTACCGTGCCGGCAGGCTGTGTGCCGGTCAACTACGGCGGCATGGTCTACCAGCAATGCGGCGGCGCGTGGTACATGCCGCAGGCGGGCCAGTACGTCGTCGTCAACCCGCCGTACTGATCAGGCTTCGCCCCGGCCTTCACCGGCCGGCGCGATCGGGATGTAGAACTCGCCGCCGGCGCGGCGAAATTCCTGCGCCTTTTGCGTCATGCCGCGCGCGAGCGCGTCGTCGTCCGACAGGCCACCCTGCGCGGCAGCGAACTCGCGCACCTCCTGCGTGATCTTCATCGAGCAGAACTTGGGGCCGCACATGGAGCAGAAATGCGCCTCCTTGCTCGAGTCCTTGGGCAAGGTCTCGTCATGGAAGTCGCGCGCCGTCTCCGGGTCCAGGCTCAGGTTGAACTGGTCGTGCCAGCGGAATTCGAAACGCGCCTTGCTCAACGCGTCGTCGCGTGCCCGCACACCCGGGTGCCCCTTGGCCACGTCGGCCGCATGCGCCGCGATCTTGTAGGCGATGATGCCGGCCTTCACATCCTCGCGGTCCGGCAGGCCCAGGTGCTCCTTGGGCGTGACGTAGCACAGCATGGCGGTGCCGAACCAGCCGATCATGGCCGCGCCGATGGCGCTCGCGATGTGGTCGTAGCCCGGCGCGATGTCGATGGTCAGCGGGCCCAGCGTGTAGAAGGGCGCCTCGTGGCAGTGCTTGAGCTGCTCTTCCATGTTGGCCTGGATCAGGTGCATGGGCACGTGGCCGGGGCCTTCGATCATGGTCTGCACGTCGTGCTTCCAGGCGATTTGCGTCAGCTCGCCCAGGGTGCGCAGCTCTGCAAATTGCGCTTCGTCGTTCGCGTCCGACGCGCAGCCCGGGCGCAGGCCGTCGCCCAGCGAAAAGCTCACGTCGTACTGCTTCATGATGTCGCAGATGTCTTCGAAGTGCGTGTACAGGAAGCTTTCCTTGTGATGCGAGATGCACCACTTGGCCATGATCGAGCCGCCGCGCGAGACGATGCCGGTACGCCGCCCCGCAGTCAGGTGGATGAAGGGCAGGCGCAGCCCGGCATGGATGGTGAAGTAGTCCACCCCCTGCTCGGCCTGCTCCACCAGCGTGTCCCGAAAGATCTCCCACGTCAGGTCTTCGGCCACGCCGCCCACCTTCTCCAGCGCCTGGTAGATCGGCACGGTGCCGATGGGCACCGGCGAGTTGCGCACGATCCAGTCGCGCGTGGTGTGGATGTTGCGGCCGGTCGAAAGATCCATCACGTTGTCGGCGCCCCAGCGGATCGCCCACACCAGCTTCTCCACCTCTTCCTCGATGCTCGAGGTGACGGCCGAGTTGCCGATATTGGCGTTGATCTTCACGAGGAAGTTGCGCCCGATGGCCATCGGCTCGATCTCGGGGTGATTGATGTTGGCCGGGATGATGGCGCGCCCGCGCGCCACCTCGTCGCGCACGAACTCGGGCGTGACGATCTTCGGGATCTTGGCGCCCAGCGGGTTGCCAGCGAGCCTGGCCTCGCGTGCGGCGTCACCCATGTACTCGGCCATCCATTCGCGCCGACCGTTCTCGCGGATGGCGACGTACTCCATCTCGGGCGTGACGATGCCTTTGCGGGCGTAGTGCATCTGCGTGACGTTGGCGCCCGCCTTGGCCTTGCGCGGCATGCGCTGCAGCCTGGCGGCCTCGCGCCGCAGGTCGGCCACGCGCGCGCTGGCCTCGTCCTTGGTGCCATCGTCCAGCGCCTGGAGCGTGCGGCCCGAATAGAAGGCGGAATCGTCGCGCGCGTCGATCCAGCCGCGCCGCAGCGGCGGCAGGCCGCGCCGGATGTCGATCTCCGCTTGGGGGTCGGTGTAGGGGCCGGAGGTGTCGTAGAGCGACACCGTTTCGCCGTTGGTGAGCAACACCTCGCGCATCGGCACCTGGATCTCGGGGTGCAGCGCGCCCTGGATGTGGGTCTTGGTGGAGGCGGGAAACGGCTCGCGGGTGCGCGCCAGCAGTTCGGTGAAGCTGGCGAGTTTCGGATCGAGGGGGGCGTTCATCGGGGGTCCTTTCCGGGTGGTAGCAACTGCACTAAGACGTTGCTCCGGAAAGTGCCCTGGAGAGGTGCTTGCCGTCTGCGAACTACCCCCTGTGGAGAGGGACGCGCGCCTTGGCAGGCTTCTCAGGTTCAGCTCTTCTTCCGCCGGTATTAACCGGATCAAGTTCTCGGGTCCGGCCTTCAATCAGGCCGTCTCAGCACACTGGTGCACCCCGGAGCAGGCGCGATTGTGGGGGCAGCCTGCCCGTCGGTCAACCGAAAAAACTCAGGTCACGTCGCGCTTGAGGCGGATCTCCTCGATGCGCACGGTGCCGATGGCGGTGGTCTTGGCGGTCTTCATTTCGCGCTTGAAGCCGGCCAGTTCCATGAAGCGGATCGCGCGGTCATTGCGCAGGGGCACCCAGATGGTGACCGTGGTGCAGCCCTCTTCTTCCAGGCCTTCGCGCGCAGCATCCCACAGGGCCACGCCGACGCCCTTGCCCCAATGCTCGGGCTTGATGTGCAGGGCCCAGATCTCGCCGGTCGTGGCGGGCGTCTTGGGGTCGCGCGAACGGTCGAAGCCGACGAAACCGACGATCTCGCCGTCGACCTCGGCCACGTGGATCTGCGGCTCGCTGAACTCGATGGCTTCGCGCCACTTGGCTTCGCGCGAGGCGGGAGCAATGACGCTCAGCTGGTCTTCGGGGAGGATGTCCTTGTAGGCAGCCTTCGCGGCAACGGCATGAACTTCGGCAACGGCTTTGGCGTCGCGCAGGGTGGCGGGGCGGACTTCGTAGTCGGACATGATGAACGAGAGGGAGAAAGAAAGAAGAAGCGGAAAAGCCCTCTATTGTCGCCTGCGATGGCGGCAGGGGTTTTCGCCTCTAAACTTCCGGATACACAGCAAATACGGAGAACCCGCCATGGCAAAAGGTCAGCAACGCAGCAACAAGGAAGGCAAGAAGCCCAAGAAGGACAGCGGCGCACCGCCCAAGCCGATCTCGGGCGCGCCGATGGCGCCACCCATGACCACCGCGATCATTCCGCGCGGCAAGGACAAGAACAAGTAAGGCTGGCCCAAGCGCCTCCGGTCACGCCCATGAACACCCCTTCGGCGCAGCCGCGCAATCCGCTGCACGGCCTCACGCTGGAGGCGATCCTCACGGCGCTGGTCGAGTACTACGGCTGGCCGGGGCTGGGCGACCGCGTCCAGGTGCGCTGCTTCAACGTCGACCCCAGCATCGGCTCCAGCTTGAAGTTTCTGCGCAAGACGCCGTGGGCACGCGAGAAGGTCGAGAGCCTGTACCTCTTCATGCTGCGCGAACAAAAGCGCGAGCAGCAGCAACAACGCCAAGAGCCGCCCGGATGAAGATCCGCATCGAGCCCGCGGGCTACGAGTTCGAGGCGGCGCCCGGGCTCACCCTGCTGCAGGCGGCGGAGGACACCGGCATCGAGATTCCCAGTTCCTGCCGCAACGGCACCTGCCGCACCTGCATCTGCGAGATCAGGGGCGGCGGCTCGGTGCGCTACCGCATCGAATGGCCGGGCCTGTCGGCCGAGGAAAAGGCCGAGGGCTGGACCCTGCCCTGCATCGCCGAGCCGCTGGCCGACCTCACGCTGGAGATCCCCTTCGCCCTGCTGGCCGACTGAACACTCATTCCTTCCTGATAGGCGCCGCCACGATCCGGTCGCGCTCCGCCAGCGTCGGAAACAACTTCACCCAGCCCAGCGCCACCAGCACGGTGCCGATGCCGCCCGCCACCACCGAGCCGACCGGCCCCAGCAAGGCCGCAGTGGCGCCCGATTCGAACTCGCCCAACTGGTTGCTGGCACCGATGAAGATCGAGTTGACCGAGCTGACGCGCCCGCGCATCTCATCCGGCGTTTCCAATTGCACCAGCGTCTGGCGGATCACCACGTTGACCATGTCGACGCCGCCGGAGACAGCCAGCGCGATGAGCGACAAGGTGAAGCTGCGCGAGAGCCCGAACACGATCATGCAGACGCCAAAGGCCGCCACCGCCGCCAGCAGCGTGCGCCCCACGTGCCGCTCCACCGGCCGGCGCGTGAGCACGATGGACATCACCAGCGCGCCCACCGCCGGCGCGCTGCGCAGCAGCCCCAAGCCCCAGGGCCCCGTGTGCAGGATGTCCTTGGCATAGATCGGCAGCAGCGCCACGGCGCCGCCCAACAGCACGGCAAAGAGATCGAGCGAGATCGCGCCGAGCACGGTCTTGCGCTGCCAGATGAAGTGCACGCCCGCCAGCAGCGTCTGCACGGTCACCGGCTCCCTGGATCGCTCGGGCTGCACATAGCGCAGCCGCACCACCAGCAGCGCGGCGACGACGAAGAGCAGCAGGCTCGCGCCGTACACCGCACCCGCGCCCGCCACGAACAACAGGCCGCCCAGTGCCGGCCCGCCGATGATGGCCCCTTGCGTGCCGGCCGAGCTGAAGGCCATCGCGCGCGGCAGCGCCAGCGGCGGCACCAGGAGCGGCACCAGCGCCTGCTGCGCCGGCATCTGGAAGGCACGCACCGCGCCCAGCACCAGCGACAGCCCCAGCAGCAATCCGCGCGAGGCCTGGTGCGAGGCCTCCGCCGCGAACAGGACCAGAGCCACCACGCCCTGCACCGCCAGGCAGATGGCGACGATGCGCCCGCGATGATGCCGGTCGACCACGTGCCCGGCCCACAGCGCCAGGGCCAGGGCGGGCGCGAACTGGTACAGGCCCACCAGGCCCAGGTCCCAGGCGCTCGAGGTCAGCTCGTACATGTGCCAGCCGATGGCCACCATCAGCATCTGCATGGCAGCCGTCCCGAAGACGCGGGACGCCCACAGGTGCATATAGGGGCGTTCGCGGGTGAGGTCGGAGAAGGCGGGCTGGGTCGGGTCGGCGTGCATGGGGGTGCCGAGGATAGCGGCTTGCTCCCCAGCGGGGCCGTACGGCGCTAGGAACCGTAGCGGGCGCGGGCCAAGGCCGCGCCCTTGCCCAAGGCCTCCAGCTTCAAGCGCGCCACCTCCCGGTCCATCGGCGCCATGCCGCAATTGGTACAGGGCAGCAGCCGCTGCAAGGGCACGTACTTCAAGGCTTCGCCGATGGTGTCGGCCACCTGCTCGGGCGTCTCGATGACGTCGCTGGCCACGTCGATCACGCCCACCATCACGTCCTTGCCGTCCAGGAGCTTCATCAGCTGCGGCGGCACGTGCGAGTGAAAACACTCCAGGCTGACCTGGTCGATGCTGCTCCTGGCCAGCGCCGGAAACACCAGCTCGTACTGGCGCCATTCCTCGCCCAAGGTCGCCTTCCAGTCCACGTTGGCCTGGATGCCGTAGCCGTAGCAGATGTGCACCGCGGTCGTGCAGGTCAGGCCCTGCGCCGCGCGTTCCAGCGCTTGCACGCCCCAGTCGGCGGCGTCCTTCATGTAGACGTTGAAAGCCGGCTCGTCGAACTGAATGATGTCCACGCCATCGGCCTGCAAGGCCAAGGCCTCGATGTTCAGCAGCTCGGCAAAAGCCATCGCCATCTTCACCTTGTCGCCATAGAAGCGGTCGGCCACCGTGTCGACGATGGTCATCGGGCCCGGCAGGGTGAACTTGATCTTCTTGCCGGTGCGGGCACGCAGCAGCTGCGCTTCGCCGGCGTGCACACGGCCCTTCAGGCGCAGCGGCGCCACCACCTGCGGCACCATCGCGTCATAGCGGTTGTCGCGGATGCCCATCTTCACCTTGTGCGCGAAGTCGATGCCTTCGACCTGCTCCAGAAAGCCGTGAACGAAATGCTGGCGCGACTGCTCGCCGTCGCCGATCACGTCCAGGCCGGCGTCTTCCTGCGCCTTGATCCACAGCAAGGTCGCATCCTGCTTGGCCTGGGCCAGCTCGGCGCCCTCGGCCTTCCACTGGGGCCAGAGCTTTTGCGTTTCGGCCAGCCAGGACGGCTTGGGCAGGCTGCCGGCAATGGTGGCGCTGAACAGGGGGCGGGTGGTCATGGCGGTCTCCTTGTCGCCCTGGCGGGCAATGGGCTGCGGCATGTTAGTCCAGTGAAGCAGTGCATGACGCGCAAGCGCACACTTGCAATCCGGCTCACCCGCCCGTACCTATTGCGCCATGACCACCGCCGACACCCTGCACATCGTCTGCCCGCATTGCCACACCACCAACCGGGTGCGGGCCGAGCAGCTCGGCAGCGCGCCCGACTGCGGCAGCTGCCACCAGCCACTGTTTGGCGGGCGTTCGGTGGCGCTCGATGAGAAGAGTTTCGACCGCCACCTGGCGCGCAACGAGATCCCCCTGCTGGTCGATTTCTGGGCGCCCTGGTGCGCGCCCTGCCGGCAGATGGCGCCGGGCTTCGAGCAGGCCGCGGCGCGGCTGGAGCCGCACATGCGGCTGGCCAAGGTCGACACCGAGGCGGTGCCCGCGCTGGGGGCGCGCCACAACATCCGCAGCATCCCGACCCTGGCCCTGTTCAAGGGCGGACGCGAGGTGGCCCGTCAGGCCGGCGCGATGGGCGCGGCCGATATCGTGCACTGGGCGCAGCAGCATTCGATGTAGCGGGCGCAGGCGCGCTGAAGGCGCGTTCGGCCGGCGGCAGCTGCGCCGCTTCCAGGATCGTCCTGAGGATCGCCGGCACCTCGAACACGGCCCGGTTGCGCACCCGCCGCGTGGCCTCGCGCAGCTCGGGCAGGCGCGCCAGCATGTCCTGCACCGCCTCGTCCACCTTCGCAAAGCTCGGGCACACGATGCCCACGCCCTGCTCGCGCACCCAGTGCGTGTTGTAGCGCTCCTGTGGCAGGGTGTGGCGGTTCCGCACCACGATCACCGGCAGCTGCATCTGCACCGCCTCGCTCACGCTGCCGGGGCCGGGCTTGCCGATGAAGAAGTCCGCCAGCTGCATGTAGCGCGCCACATCCGGCGTGAAGCCGAGCACCAGCCGGGGTGCCCGCGATGGCAATTCGCGCAGCGCGTCGGCCAGTGCGGCGTTGTGGCCGCAGGCCAGGATCAGCTGCGTGTCCGGCAGGCGCCTGGCGATCTGGCGCATCGCCTTGGCGCCCTGGCCGCCGAACAGCACCAGGCCGGTCGGGCGATGCGGGTCGAGCCTCAAGAGCGCGCGTTCGGCCGCCCGATCCAGCGGCGGCGGGTCGTAGAAGGCCGTGCGGATCAGCATGCCCGAGGTCGCATGAATGTGCTGCGGCGCATGGCCCGCCGCCCTGGCCTGCGCCACCGCGCGCGCCGAGCCGCAGACGAGGTGGATGGGCAGGCCGCTTTCGATCCAGAAGTTGGGCGGGTAGTCGGCCAGATCGGTCAGCACCGTCGCATAAGGCACGCCGGGCAGGCTGCTGGCCAGTGACTCGTACAGCGCCCGGTTGAAGTTGGGAATCAGCGAGACGACCAGGTCCGGCTCGCGCTCCAGCCAGGCACGCTGCAGCTGACGCACCAGCGGCGCGTGGCCCCAGCGGATCAGGCCCTGCAGCAGCTTGAGTTCCTGCGCCAGGCCCACCGTCCAGCCGCGCGCCAGACGCTTGTTGTAAAGGTCTTCCGGGTCCATGCCGGTGAGCTTGCGAAAGCCGTCCCTGGGATCGAGCATTTCGCGCAGGTTCACCAGGCGCACCTGCCAGCCCAGTCCGGCGCGTTCGATCGCCGACGCCAGCGCCAGCGCCGAGGCGCGATGGCCGCCGCCGGCGTTGAAATAGATCAGGTCGACGATGGGCGCGGACGGCTCCGCACTCATGCCGTCTGCGTCGTCGTCGCAGCAGCCGCGCGGGCTGCGCGCGCCCCTGCCTTGGTCGAAACGGGCAGGTGCTCGGACCACTGCAGGATCTCCAGGCGCCCGTCCGCGTGCTCGGCCAGCGCGGTGAGGCTTTCCACCCAGTCGCCGTCGTTGCAATACAGGATGCCGTCGATGTCGCGCATCTCGGCGTGGTGGATGTGGCCGCACACCACGCCCTGCAGGCCGCGCTTGCGCGCCTCGCGCGCCACCGCGAATTCGAAGTCGCCGACGTAGCTCACCGCGCGCTTGACCTTGAGCTTCAGGTACTTGGACAGCGACCAGTAAGGCAGCCCCATGCGCGCCCGCATCGAATTGAGATGACGGTTGAGCTTCAGGGTGAATTCGTAGAGCGTGTCGCCCAGGTAGGCCAGCCACTTGGCGCACTGGATCACTGCGTCGAACAGGTCGCCGTGGATGACCCAGAGCTTGCGCCCATCGGCCGTCTCATGCACCCATTCTTCCGCCACCTCGACGCCGCCGAAGGTGTGGTTGATGTACTTGCGGGCGAACTCGTCATGGTTGCCCGGCACGAAGATGACACGGGTGCCGCGCCGCGCCTTTCGCAACAGCTTCTGGATGACGTCGTTGTGCGCCTGCGGCCAGTACCACTGGCGGCGCAGTTGCCAGCCGTCGATGATGTCGCCCACCAGGAAGAGCGTCTCGCACTCGGTGTGCTTCAAGAAGTCGAGCAGCGCCTTGGCCTGGCAACCGGGCGTGCCCAGGTGCAGGTCGGAAATCCACAGTGTTCGAAAGCGTTGTGGCGGACGGGTGACGATGTCATCCGGCCCGCTCGCGTCGACATCGTCGGTTGCGGCGGTGTCGCGCCATGCGGCAAGAAAGGCGTCATCTCTTTGCATGGACGCTCATGTTTGCGTCGCTCGGTGTCGCCGCCGTGTCGGCGCCATGAATCTTGGGTGACAGACCTGAAACCGCGGCGTCAACGCAACGCCATCAACTGCGGTCCTTGCGGTGGCGCCGCAAGGTGATCCAACCGGCGATCACGGTAAAGCCCAGCACCACCGCCACCAGGATCCAGAAGCCGTCCTTGTCCTCGGCCAAGGGAATACCACCCACGTTCATGCCGAACAGGCCGGCCAGGATGTTGATCGGCAGCGCCAGCACCGTGACGATGGTCAGCACGAACAGGCTGCGGTTGTTGTCCTCGTTGACGCTGGCGGCGATCTCTTCCTGCAAAAGCTTGATGCGCTCCTGCAAAGCCTGCATGTCGCGCAGCACCACCGAGAACTCTTCGGTGGCGGCGCGCAGTTCCTGCACGTCGCCGGCGACCATCCAGGCCGGCGGGTTCTGCAGCAGGCGAAAAAGCGCCGCGGGCTCCGGCGCCAGCAGGCGCTGCAGCCGCACCAGCACGCGGCGCAGGCCTCCCAGGCGCGAGCGCTTGGTGTTCAGGCGGCTGGCCAGCAACTGGTCTTCGATCTTGTCGACGCGGGCGGTGGCCGCACGCACGATGCCCACCAGCACGTCCGCCTGGGTGCGCATCAGCCGCTCCAGCAGGTCGGCCGTGGAGCGGATCGATTCACCCCGACCGATGGCGGTGCGCAGCCGGTCGGTCGAGCGCAGCGGATTGCGCCGCGCCGTCAGCACCAGCCGCCGGTCCACGCTGATCCACAGGGTCGAGATGTCGGAAGCGTCCAGCTCGAAGTCGAAATGCACGTCGTTGATGACGGCATTCAGTGCGTCCTCCACCCGCTCGATGCGCGTGGAATAGATGCCGTCGTGCAGCATCTCGAAGAAGTCGGGCGACAGCCCGGCGTGGCGCGCCAGCCAGCGCTCGGCCGACACATGGGCCAGGTTGAAGTGCAGCCAGGCGAAGCCGCTGGCCTGCATGCCGCCCTCCAGCCACTGCGCGGCGGCGGCCGAGCCCAGCGGGCGGCCGATGCCGTCCGCGCCGAACAGAAAGCCGCAGATCAGGCCGGCTTCATCGCCGCCGTAGTTGGCGGCGGCGCTGGCATCGAGGGAGTTCAGGGGCAAGTGAGGTCGGGGCGTCCTTCGGCGAGGAAGACGACGGGCTCATGACGGCAGGACAAGACTGGGATGCTCCACCGCGCATGTGACAGCCATATGTCATGCCGGCGTCGCCAGCTCACGTCCGCGGGCAGAACGCCCCCGCATCCGCCCAGGCCCGAATCAGCGCTCCAAACTCCTTCTGCGACCCCGGCGCACTCGTACGCCCAGCCCCCGGCTGCCAGGCCCAGCCGACCAGCGAGTCCTCGGCCATGTGGTGCACCAGCTTGGCCATGTCCATGTTGTCGTTGCGGGACTTGTCCTTGATCTGCTCGCAGATCTGCGCGAGCGTCCTGCCCTGCCAGGCCATCGAGAGCGGCGCCAGGTGCCACTTGGGGTGGCCGGGCACGCGCGCGACGTCGTAGTTGGCGGCCTGGTGGCAGGTGGCGCAGCGCATGGCGGCGGCGCCGAAGCCATCGTTGCCGCGCACCACCCAGGGCTGGTGCGGGCTCAGCGCATTGCCCTGTGTCGGCCGCTCGCCGGCCGGGTGGCAGTTGAGGCAGCGCGGGCTCTGGATCACCTTGCCGGCCTCGTTGAAAAGCGCAATGGCACGCTCCTGCCGGTCGGCGATCTTGTCGAACTCGGACACCGGCTTGAGCGTGCCGCCAGCAGCAGCCTCCTGTGCCGACGCGGCGACGGGCGCCAGCAGCAGAAGCAGCGCGACGACCAACCAGCCCGCATGAATGTTCTTTTTCTTTTTCATCACGCGGCCTCCCGCACCATCGGCAACTGGCGCGGCCGCTCGCCGCCCGGCAAGCGCGCCAGCGCATTGGCCACCGCCGGGCCGATCGGCGGCACGCCGGGCTCGCCCACGCCGGTGGGCTTCTCGGTCGCTTCGACAATGCGCACCTCGACCACCGGCATCTCGTGGATGCGCAGCGAGCGGTAGCTGTCGAAGTTGCGTTGCACGCGCAGCCCCTGCTCCATGCGGATCTCGCCGAACAGGACGTGGCCCAGGCCAAAGCCGATGCCGCCGGTCATCTGCGCGCGCACGACGTCGGGATTGACCACGCGGCCGCAGTCCACCGCGCACCACACCTTGTGCACGCGCGGCTCGCCGTTCTCGCCCATCGACACCTCGGCCACGTGCGCCACGTAGGTGCCGAATGACTTGACGATGGACACGCCGCGCGCCCGCCCGCTGCCCGCGTTGGGCCCCGACCATTGGGACAGCTCGGCCACCGCGCGCAGGGTGCGGGCAAAGCGCGGGTCTTCGCCGAACATGGCCAGGCGCCCGGCCACCGGGTCCTGGCCCAGCGTCTGCAGCAGCTGGTCGACAAAGCACTCCACCGCGTAGCCGGTGTGGGTGGCACCCACCGAGCGCCACCACAGCGTGGGCACGCCCACCTTCTGGACGTGCACGTCGCAGCGGAAGGCGTCGAACTTGTACGGCGTCTCGGCGGCGCCCTCGACCATGGTCTCGTCGATGCCGGCCTTGTTGACCACCATGGACTCCATCGGCGAGCCCAGGATGAAGGACTGGCCGACGATGGTGTCGGACCAGGCCACCACCTTGCCGCCGCGCAGCGCCCCGCGCAGGCGGTGCACGAACAGCGGCCGGTAGAAGCCGCCCTGCACGTCGTCCTCGCGCGTCCACATGAGCTTGACCGGGCGCTGCGGGCCCAAAGCCTTGGCCACCATGGCCAGCTCCACCGCGAAATCGGCGCCCGCCTGCGCCCGCCGGCCGAAGCTGCCGCCGGCCAGCATGGTCTGGATGGCCACCTGCTCGGGCTTCATGCCCAGCACCGCGGCAATGGCGCCCTGGTCCGCGGTCTGGACCTGGCTGCCGAAGCGCGCCGTCGCGCCCTGGGCGTCGAAGCGCAGGTAGCCGTCGAGCGGCTCCATCGGCGCATGGGCCAGGTAGGGGAAGGCGTATTCGGCCTCCACCACCTTCTCGGCCGAGGCCCAGGCGGCATCCACATCGCCGTGGCTGCCCGCCACCTTGCCGGGCGTGCGCGCCACTTCGCGGTACTGAGCCAGCAACTGCTCGCTGCCGCGCTTCTCGGCCGCGGAATCGTCCCAGGTGATGCGCAGCTTCTCGCGTGCCTTGATGGCCGGCCAGGTGCTCTCCGCATACACGGCCACGCCGATGGGCAGCGGCTTGACCGCCACCACGCCTTTCACCTTCAGCGCCTCGGCGGCATCGACGCTGGCGACCTTGGCCCCGAACAGCGGCGGATGCGCCACCACCGCCGTCAGCATGCCGGGCTCGTGGATGTCGATGGTGAACTGCGCAGAGCCGTCCGTCTTGGCCGGCACGTCCAGTTTCTTCACCGCGCCCTCGCGGCCGATCAGGGTGAAGGCCGAGGGGTCCTTCAACTTCACGTCGGTGGGCGGCGGCAGTTTGGCGGCCGCCAGCGCGAAATCGCCGAAGCGCCCTTGGCGGCCGGTGGACGCGTGGTGCAGCATGCCGCGTCGCACCGTGATGTCCTTGGCCGGCACGCCCCAGGCGTTGGCGGCCGCCGTCACCAGCAGCGCCCGCGCGGTGGCGCCGGCCATGCGCATCTGTTCATAGGAGTTGGCGATGGCCGTGGAGCCGCCGGTGCCCTGGAAGGGACCGAAAGCCAGGTTGTTGTACAGCTTGGCGTCGGCCGGCGCGTGCTCGGCGCGCATCTGCGACCAGGCAGCGTCCATCTCTTCGGCCACCAGGGTGGTGAGGCCCGTGAACGGGCCCTGGCCGAATTCGATGTGCTTGACGAGCACCGTGACGCGGCTGTCGGTGCCGACCCGCACGAAGGCGTTGGGCGCAAAGACTTCGGGGGACGGCTTGGCCGCCTTGGCCGCTGCCAGCGCGTTGCCGGAAGTCAAGGGCGCCAGCCAGACGCCGATCACCAGGCCGGCGCCCGCCTGCAGCGCGGCCCGGCGCGAGGGATCGCTCGGGGATGGGTTGAGGACAACAGGAAGGGACGACATGGCTCAGCCTCCCAGGGTGCGCGCCGCGTCATGGATGGCGGCGCGGATGCGGTCGTAAGTGGCACAGCGGCAGATGTTGCCGTTCATCGCCAGGTCGATGTCGCGGTCGCTCGGCTTCTTCACCTGCCTGAGCAGCGCCACCGCGCTCATGACCTGGCCCGACTGGCAGTAGCCGCACTGGGGAACGTCGCGCGCCACCCAGGCGGCCTGCACCGCCTTGGCCTCCGGCCCGGACAGCCCTTCGATGGTGGTGACGGCGCGTTTGCCGACCGCGGAAATCGGGATGGCGCACGAGCGCACGGGCTGCCCGCCCAGAAAGACGGTGCAGGCTCCGCATTGCGCGATGCCGCAGCCGAACTTGGTGCCGGTGAGCTGCAGCGAATCGCGCAGCGCCCACAGCAGCGGCGTGTCGTCGTCCACATCGACGCGCCGCGCCTTGCCGTTGACCGTGATGACATGGACCATTGGCTTCCCCTTGGGGTGGCTGGATCGTCAATCGTGTCACAAGCGCCAGCCTTTTGCGCAAGAAAATGCAACGCGAAGGCCAGCCGCCATGCGCGGCGCCTGCAGCGATGGGGCAGGCCGGCGCACCGGGCGCGATCACTGCACCAGGCTGCTGGCCGAGGCCGCCGACTGTTCGAGGAACTCGAGCATCGCGCGCATTGCCGCGCTGTTGTGGCGACGCTGCGAATAGGCCGCGTAGACCCAATGGTCACTGCGCATGTGCTCGCGCAGCACCGGAACCAGGGCGCCGCGTTCCAGATGCGATTGCACCAGCGGCTCGGGCACGCAGGCCACGCCGGCACCGCGCAGCGCCAGCTCGATCAGCGCGAGCGGATCGTTGGCTTCCATGCGGCTGCGCACCGCCACCTCGTACTGCCGCCCCGCGGTCTCGAAGGGCAGGTGCGTGGTGGGCATGGCCGAGAAGCTCAGCACGTCGTGCTGGCTCATGTCTTCCGGCGTCTTCGGCATGCCGCGCTTGGCCCAGTAGGCGGGCGACGCGCAGACCACCAGGTCGAACTGAGCCAGCCGCCGCACGATGAGGTTCAGGTCATCGATGCGTCCGCCAGTCAGGTGGATATCGATGCCTTCCGCGATGAGATCGACGGCGTCGTTGGTGAACACGAGGCTCACGTACACGTCCGGGTAGCGCCGCATGAATTGCGCGATCACGTCCGACAGCCAGCCCGCGATCAGGCCATGCGGCGCGCTGATGCGCAGCCGCCCGCGGGGAAGTGCGCCGTGCGCCTGCAGGTCGTGCAGCGTGGATTCGGCCATGGCCACCAATTGCGCGCTGCGCTCCAGCAGCATCTCGCCGGCGTCGGTCAGGCTCAGCGAGCGGGTCGAACGATTGAGCAGGCGCACGCCGCTGCGCTCCTCGAGCTCGGCCACGTAGCGGCTGACGGTTGCCTTCGACATGCCAAGCGACAGGGCCGCGCGGGAGAAGCTGCGCCGAAACGCCACTTCGCGAAAGGTCTTGATGAGGTCGAGTCCATCCATGGCTTCATTGTGCTGCGGGGCGATGGCGGCGCCGGCCCTTAAAATCCTGCGCGCAGCCAGCCAGGCCCTTGTTCGGGCCTTAGCCAGCCAACCCTCGAACGCCTCATTTCGACCAGGTGGTTGGCAATGCCCTACTTCAGACCTCGCGCGGCCTCGGCGGCGTCCCTCGCTTTTTGTTCCGCCCTCCAGTGGGCACACGCGCAGGGCACTGCGGCGCCCTCTTCCGCCGAGTTGCCTGCCCTCACCATCAGCGACAGCGCCGGCAACGGCGAGTACCGGCCGCCGTCGGTGTCGCTGGGCGTGCTGGGTGACCTGAAGCCGGTGGACGCGCCCTTCTCGGTGAATGTGCTGACGCGCGACCTGCTCGACAACCAGCAGGCTGCCACCTACAACGACTACCTCAAGAACGACCCCTCGGCCAATACCGGCAACGTGCCGGTGGGCTTCACCACCCTGCGCGGCTTCAGCCTCGGCACGGCCGGCTACCTGTACGACGGCCTGCCCGGCAGCCAGCCGCTGAGCGATGGGCGCTACCAGCTGATCGGCTTCGAGCGCGTCGAGATCTACAAGGGCCCGAGCGCGTTCCTGAACGGCCTGGGCAGCTCCACCAGCCTCGGCGGCACGCTCAACTTCGTGCCCAAGAAGCCGGACGATGGCTCCATCCGCTCCATTGCGGCCGGCTGGACCACGCGCACCGTCGGCAGCCTGGCGCTGGACATTGGCGAGCGCTTTGGCGAAAGCAAGCAGTTTGGCGTGCGGCTCAACGTCGGCGTCAAGGACGGCGAGCAGGCGCCCAAGAATGCCGACTGGGAGCAGCAGGCCGCCAGCCTGGCGCTGGACTGGCGCGTGAACCGCGCGCTGACCTTGTCGGCCGGCGCCGACTACGCGCGCAACCACTACCCGGCCTTGCAGCCCTTCTTCGTGCTGGCGCCCGGCATCGACGTGCCGGCGGCCTACAACGGCCGTCAGAACGTGGCGCAGCCTTGGGACGACTTCGAGGTCAAGGGCAGCAACAGCTGGCTGCGCGCCGACTGGCAACTGGCCCCGGACTGGACGCTGACGGCGCAGGGCCTGCACAGCACCAACGAGCGCCCCAACACCAAGGAGGCGCGCTTCGGCCAGATCTACGCCGCGGACGGCTCGGCCTTTCTGTTCGGCGCACAGGACGGCGGCAGCAAGACGGTTGGCGACACGGCCCAAGTGGCGCTGCGCGGCAAGGCGCAGACGGGCGGCCTGTCGCATGCGCTCAGCTTCGCGGCGGCCAGCACCCACACCGAGAACAAGAGCGGCACGAACAATCCGCTGGGCATGTTTGCCACCAACATCTATGCGCCCATCGATTCGCCGGAGCCGATCGGCGCGCCCGACACGCCGCTGGCGACGACGCAGAAAAGCCGCAGCAACAGCTTGCTGGCGAGCGACATCGTGGGCTTCAACGAGCAGTGGTCGGCCCTGGTGGGCTTGCGGCATGCGCGCCTGACGCTGGACAACTACAACCCGCTGTCGGGCGAGCTGGCCAACAACAGTTCGCTGACCAAGACCTCGCCCATCGGCGCGCTGATGTTCAAGCCGACGGCTTCGTCGATGCTGTACCTCAACTACGCCGAGGGCATCGAGCCCGGTGGCACCGCGCCGCTCGGCACGGTCAACCAGAATCAGCTCATGCCGCCCATCGTCAGCAAGCAGATCGAGCTGGGCGCCAAGCTGGAGACCGGCGGCGTGCTCTACACGGCGGCGCTGTTCGACTTGCGCAAGCCGCTGGAGTATGTCGATCCGGTTTCGCTGGCCTATGTGCAAAACGGCGAGCAGCGCCATCGCGGGCTGGAGCTCCTGGCCAATGGCCGGCTGACCAGCAACTTGTCGCTGGTGACCGGGCTCATGTGGCTGGATCCCACGGTGAGCAACACCGGCGATCCGGCCACCGAGGGCAAGCGGCCGGTGGGCGTGTCGCGGCTGATCGCCAATCTGTTCGCCGACTACCGCATCGCAGCCATGCCGGGCCTGTATGTCAATGGCGGCATCTACTACGCATCCAGCCAGTTCGTCGACGGCGCCAACCTGCAGCGCGTGCCAAGCTGGACCCGCCTGGACGCCGGCATGCGCTACGAGACCCGCATCGGCAATGCGCCGACCACGCTGTACTTCAATGTGGAGAACATCGCCGACAAGGCTTACTGGTCGAGCGCGCAGTCCGGCATCCTGGCGGTGGCGGATCCGCGCACTTACAAGCTCACGGCGCGGGTGAGCTTCTAGGGCCTGTGAACAGGCCCCAGCGCGAAACGTCGCTACGTAGAAACCCCGTTTGCGCGCAGCGAGCGGGCACGGCAGACTCGCGGCCCCGTGCCGCAGGCGCGAAATGCATTGAACGAAGGGATCGCGATGAATCCGGACATCAAAGTGCATCGAATGGCGTTTGCCCTCGGCATTGCCGCCCTGGCAGGCACGGCGCAGGCCGCCTGGGACTGCGCCAGCCTGACGGCCGTCACCACCGCCGATTCGACCATCACGTCTGCCACGCTCACCAGCCCGCCGGCGGTCATCGGCGGCGCCTCGGTCACGGTGCCGTTCTGCCGCGTGCAGGGCATTGCCCGGCCTTCGTCCGATTCGGAGATCAAGTTCGAGGTGTGGCTGCCGCCGACAACGGCCGACTGGACCGACAAGCGAATGAAGGTCAACGGCACCGGCGGCTATGCAGGCTCCGTTCCCTATGCAAGGCTGGCACAGGACGTGGCCGACGGCATCGTGAGCGCGGGCAGCAACATGGGCCACGACGGCGGCGAGTCGGCGAGCTGGACGCTCAACCGGCCGGAAAAGGTCAAAGACTGGGGCTTGCGCGCGCACTACTCGGTGGCGACCGCCGCCAAGGCCTTGAGCAACGCCTTCTATGCCGAGCCGGTCAAGTACTCGTACTTCGAGGGCTGCTCCAACGGCGGCCGGCAGGCGCTGATGATGGCGCAGAATTACCCGCAGCTCTTCGACGGCATCGTCGCCGGCGCACCGTCGAACTTCTATCCCGACCTCTTGATGTGGCTGCTGTGGACGGGCAAGCAACTGACGCCGAGCGCCCCGTTCGGGCCGCCCTCGGTGAGCACGGCCAAGCGCCAGGCGGTCACGCAGCGCGTGCTGCAGGCTTGCGATGCGGCCGACGGCCTGGCAGACGCGCAGATCACCAATCCGCGCGCCTGCACCTTCGACATCGACAGCATGGGGCCGGCTGGTGACGGCACGCTGAGCGCGCCAGAGCTCGCCGTCTTCAAGGCCATGTACGCCGGCACCACGAGCGAAGCGGGCGTGCAGCGCTACACCGGCGCGCGCCTGGGCTCCGAGGCCGACTGGAGCCCGCTGTTCGCCGACAACGGCGGCTATGGGCCTTTCATCGGGCACTACGTCTATTCGCTCGAGAGCCCGCCCTTCGACTGGCGGCGCGACATCAACTTTTCCGGCGTGTACGACGTCGTGAAGCAGGCGCTGACGCCGATCACCGCGGCGCCCAGCCCCGACCTGCGCGCGTTCACCAGTCGCGGCGGCAAGATCATCCAGTACCACGGCTGGAACGACTCGGTGGTGACGCCCGACGGATCGATCGGCTATCACTACGCACTCACCCAGTTCGAGTGGCTGCAGTCGCTGCCGCCAGGGGTTGCCGACAAGCTCATCGACAAGCTGTCGCCGCAGACCGTGGAAGCCACGGCGCGCGCTTTCGGCCACAAGGTACGCGACTACCACCGCCTGTTCATGCTGCCCGCGGTGGGCCACTGCGGCGGCAGCACCGGGCCGAGCGCGATCGGCGGCGGAGCGCCCGAACCGCCGAAGGCCTTTCGCAAGGCGGACACGCATGTGGTCAGCGCCGTGATCAAGTGGGTGGAGCAAGGCGTGGCGCCGGAGCAGATCATTGCCACGGCCTTCGACGCCACCGGCGGCGTGCGCCGCCAGCGGCCGCTCTGCCCGTACCCCGCCCAGGCCGTTCATGACGGCCAGGGCGACATCAACAGCGCTGCCAGCTTCAGTTGCGAGACGCCCAAGCCGAGGGACGTGGAGGTCGAGGCCGGCGACATGCTGCACATCCGCAATGCATTGACGCAGCGCGCGCTGCTGTTGCCCAACCGGTAGCAGCAAGCGGGCATGGTGGCGTCCGACGGCGCACAGCCGTCAGGCGCTGGGTCTAGCCCCTTGGGCCGCGTGCCGCACCAGCAGCCGGCGCGCCTGCAGCACCACCGGCAGATCGACCATGCGCCCGTCCATCTGCACTGCGGCGCCGAGCGCGGCGGCGTCCGCCGCCACCACGCGGCGGGCCCAATCGACCTCCTGCGCGGTCGGTGCCAGCACCTCGTGGACGATGGCCACCTGGCGCGGGTGAATGCACAGCTTGGCGCCGAAGCCAAAGCGCAGCGCACGCCGCGTGTCCTGGCGCAAACGTGAATCGTCCTGGATCGCCGCCGTCACGCCATCCACGGCCGGCGCAAGCTGCTGCACGCGCGTCGCCATGGCCACCGCAAAACGAAGCGGCGCCAGTTCGGCCTCGTCTTCGCCGCAGAGCAATCCGGTGTCGGCCATGAAATCGATGTGTCCGACGACCAGGCGCAACACCCCTGCGCGCGAGATCTCCTGCAAGGCGCTCCAACCCGCGGCACTCTCGATCAGCGGCAGTATCGGCAGCGCCGGCAGACCAGAGCGCACGCGTGCCAATGCGGTAGCGGATTCGGCCTTGGGCACCATCACACCTGCCGGCGCCGGCAGCAGCCGCGCCAGCCAGCGCAGGTCGTCCTGTCCAAGCGCCTGCTCGAGCGCGTTGATGCGCACCACCAAGGGCACAGGCATCGCCTGCAATGCCGGCCAGGCGGCTTCGATGGCGAACTGCGCCGCCGCCTTGTCCTGCAGCGGCACGGCGTCTTCCAGATCGAGCACGATGGCATCTGCGCCGCTCCGGACGGCCTTTTCGAAGCGTTCCGGCCGATTGCCGGGAACGAAGAGAAAGCTGCGGGCGTCCGCCAGGGAGGTCGGCGTGCTCATCAATCAATCAATCGGCAAACTGGCCTGCGGCCTTGATGACCGGCGCGTAGCGCTGGGTTTCCTTCTCGAGCCAGCTTTGCAGGCCGGCGGGCGTCAGCTTGTCGTCGCTCGGGATGACCGCCCCCAGATCGACCAGGCGCTGCGCCACCGCCGGATCCTTCAGGGCCGTCTTGAGGGCGGCGCCGAAGCTCTCCACCGCATCCTTGGGCGTGCCCTTGGGCGCATAGATGCCGTGCCACACGACCACCTGGAAAGCACTCAGGCCCTGTTCGGCCAGCGTGGGCGTGTCCGGCAGCGTCTTCAGGCGCGCCGGTGTCGTCACGCCGTAGAGCTTGACCGAACCCGCCTTGATGTAGGGCGTGGTCGAGGTGGTCTGGTCGCACAGCAGGTCGACCTGTCCGGCCAGCGGCGCATTCATGGCCGGACCGGTGCCCTGGAATGGAATGGTGGTCATCTCCACGCCCATCGCCTGGCGCAAGAGCATGCCGCACAGGTGCGACACCGCGCCCAAGCCTGCATGCGCCAGATTGACCTTGTCCCCATTGGCCTTGGCGTAGGCCATCAGTTCCTTGAAGTCCTTGGCGGGCAGGTCCTTGCGGCCCACCAGGGTCATGGGAACGTCGATGACCTGGCTCACGTACTCGAAGTCGGCCAGCGGCTTGTAGCTGAGCTTGCGATACAGCGCGGGCGCCGTGGCCATGCCGTTGTGATGAATGAGGAAGGTGTGTAGCCGTCGGGCGTGGCACGCGCGGTGTAGGCCGCCGCAATCGTTCCCCCTGCCCCCGTCTTGTTCTCGATCACCACCGTCTGGCCCAGCGTTCTGGTCATGGCCGCGCCCAGGGTGCGTGCCACCACGTCGGTGGGGCCGCCGGCCGCGAAGGGCACGACGAGGGTGATGGGCTTGGCCGGATAGGTCTGCGCCCAGGCACCCGCCGTGCCGGTGGATGCAGCCAGCACGATCGCGCAGGCCTTGACGATGCAAGTTCTCATGTTTTGTCTCCGTGGATTTGTCGATGGGGATCAGATGGCGCCATCGCGCCGCATGGCTTCGATGGCCTCTGCCGGCCACCCGATCTCTTCCAGGATGGCCTGCGTGTGCTGACCAAGACCTGGCACCCCGTCCATGCGCGGCGCATAGGCATCGGTGCGCCCCGGCGGCAGCAGCGCGGGAATGAGTCCGTTGGGCGTGGGCACTTGCGTCCAGCGCTCGCGCGCCCTGAGCTGCGGGTGTTGCCACACGCCGTGCATGTCGTTGACCCGCGCGTTGGCGATCTGCGCTTCGTCCAGGCGCGAAACCACCTGCTCGGCCGTCAGCTGGGAGAAGGTCCGAAGGATCAGCGCGCTCAGGGCATCACGGTTGGCGACGCGGCGCGAATTGGAGCAATAGCGCTCGTCGGCCGCCAGCTCCGGCCGCAACAGCACCACTTTGCAAAAGGCCGCCCATTCCCGCTCGTTCTGCAGGCCCAGCATCACCGCGGCGCTGTCGCCGGCGGCAAAGGGGCCGTAGGGGTAGATGGTGGCGTGCGCGGCGCCCGCGCGAGGGGGCGGCTCTGCACCCTCGAAGGCGTAGTACATCGGAAAGCCCATCCACTCGACCATGCTCTCCAGCATGGAGACGTCGATGCGGCTGCCCTTGCCGGTCTTGCCCCGTTGCAGGAGCGCGGCCAGGATGCTGCTGTACGCGTACATGCCGGCGGCGATGTCCGCGATGGAGCAGCCTGCCTTGGCGGGCTCGGCATGCGATCCGGTGACGGAAAGGAAGCCGGACTCGCTCTGGATCAGCAGGTCGTAGGCCTTCTTGTCGCGATACGGCCCGTCATCGCCATAGCCGGAGATGTCGCAGACGATCAGGCGCGGGTGCATTGCATGCAGCGCCTCGAAGGACAGGCCCAGGCGTGCGGCCGCGCCGGGTGCCAGGTTCTGCACCAGCACGTCGGCCCCTTGGAGCAGCTTGGCCAGCACCTTCTGCGCCTCTTGATGCTTGACGTCCAGCGTGATGCTTTCCTTGGAGCGGTTGGTCCAGACGAAGTGCGAGGCCATGCCCTGGACCCGTTCGTCATAGTCGCGGGCGAAGTCGCCCGTGCCCGGGCGTTCCACCTTGATCACCCGAGCCCCGAGGTCAGCCAGCTGGCGGGTACAGAAAGGCGCGGCAATCGCATGCTCGAGCGTGACGACGGTGATGCCGTCCAGAGGGCGCGTCATGGCCTGAACCCGTTCAGAAGGACCGCGGCAAGCCGAGCACATGCTCGGCCACGTAGGCATAGATGAGGTTGGTGGAGATCGGCGCGACCTGGTAGAGGCGCGTCTCGCGGAACTTGCGCTCGATGTCGTATTCGTTGGCAAAGCCGAAGCCGCCGTGCGTCTGCATGCAGACGTTGGCCGCCTCCCAGCTCGCCTTGGCCGCCAGGTACTTCGCCATGTTGGCCTGGGCACCGCAGTGCTCGTGGGCGTCGAAGCGGCGCGCCGCCTCGAAGCGCATCAGATTGGCCGCCTCCACCTCGATGAATGCGTCGGCAATGGGGAACTGCACGCCCTGGTTCTTGCCGATCGGGCGGTCGAACACGATGCGCTCGTTGGCGTACTTGCGGGCACGCTCGATGAACCAGTAGCCGTCGCCGATGCACTCGGCGGCGATCAGCGTTCGTTCGGCGTTCAGGCCATCCAGGATGTACTTGAAGCCCCTGCCCTCCTCGCCGATCAGGTTCTCTTCGGGGATCTCCAGGTTCTCGAAGAACAGCTCGTTGGTCTCGTGGTTCACCAGATTCGGAATCGGCCGAACCGTCAGGCCATTGCCGACCGCCTGGTGCAGGTCGACCATGAAGATCGACATGCCTTCGGACTTCTTCTTCACTTCCGAAATCGGTGTCGTGCGCGCCAGCAGGATCATCAGGTCGGAGTGCTGCACGCGCGAGATCCAGACCTTCTGGCCGTTGACCACATAGCGGCCGTCCTTCCTGACGGCGGTGGTCTTGATCTTGGTGGTGTCGGTGCCGGTCGTCGGCTCGGTCACGGCCATGGACTGGATGCGCAGCTTGCCGGCGGCGATGCCGGGAAGGTACTTGTCCTTTTGCGCCTGGCTGCCGTTGCGCAGCAGCGTGCCCATGTTGTACATCTGGCCGTGCACCGCCCCGGCGTTGCCACCCGAGCGGTTGATCTCTTCCATGATCACGCTGGCGGCGGTCAGGCCCAGGCCGGTGCCGCCGTATTCCTCGGGGATCATGGCGGCGAGCCAGCCGGCCTCGATCAGCGCGTCGACGAACTTCTCGGGATAGGCCTTCTGTTCGTCGATCTTGCGGAAGTACTCGTCCGGGTACTCGCGGCAAAGCTGGCGCACGGCATCGCGGATGTCCTGGTAGTCGTCGGGCTCGTTGAACATGGTGGGCTCTTCCTTCTTCGTTCTTCATTCAGGCCAGCGTGGCGCTGGCATCCATGGCCAGGTGGCCCTCGGCAGTGCGGGCCCACAGCCTGATCGTCTTGTCGCCACCCTCGCGCCGGCCGCAAACTTCGAAGGGGGCAATGTCGAACAGCGGCTTCACGGCACGGAAGCTGAAGGCCTTGACCTGCGCCTGCGGCAACTCGCGGCGCAGCAGGTCCAGAAGCAGCGTCGCGATCAGCGGACCATGAACGATCAGGCCCGGATAGCCCTCCACCGTGGTCACGTAGCGGCGGTCGTAGTGGATGCGGTGGCCGTTGAAGGTCAGCGCGGAATAGCGGAACAGCAGCACGTCGTCGGGCTCGATGCGGCGCGACCATTGTTCGCCCGTGGGCGCGGCGACGCTCGCTGGCGCGGGCTCGCTGGGCTCCGGCATGCCGCGATAGACGATGTCGTGACGCTCCAGGATCGCCAGTTCGCCATCGGCGCGGATCTCGTGCTGCACGTTGACGAATACCAGCGGTCCGGTGCGGCCCTCCTTCACGCGCACATCGTCGATGCGCGACAGCCGTGCCAGCGGCTGGCCGGCACGCAGCGGCACGAGAAATTCGATCTGGCTTCCGGCCCACATGCGGCGGGGCAGCGGCACCGGAGGCAGAAAGCCGCCACGGCGGGCGTGGCCATCGGCGCCGATTTCGGACTGCCGGTGGGTGGGCAGGAAGTAGAGCCAGTGCCAGCACGGCGGCACCGCGTCACCGGCCTGTGGGGCATCGTCCCGGTCCAGCGTCGCGGTCAGCGCGAGCAACGGTGCCAGCGTGGCCACGTCTTCCATGGTTTCGGTGCGGCCGATCCAGGTGCGCAGATGTTCGATGTCCAAGCTCATCACTTGTCTCCTTCATTCGCATGGCATTGCCATGGCCTGGTTCAAATTGTCGGGATGCCTCCGATATTTGTGAAATACTTATTGCGCCTATCACCTAGACGTAATCGAGATAGCCCATGGAACTTCGGCAACTGCGCTACTTCGTCGGCGTCAGCGAGTCCGGCAGCCTGCTGAAGGCTTCGGCCAGGCTGCACGTCGCCCAGCCCGCGCTGGGCCAGCAGATGTCCGCGCTCGAAGACGAACTGGGCGTGCGCTTGCTCGACCGCTCGAGCAAAGGCGTGAGCCTCACGGCCAGTGGCAAGACCTTCCTCGAGCACGCGAAAGTGGTTCTGGCCGACGTCGAGCGCGCACGGCTGGTGGTGCGCGAATCGGCATCGGTGCCCAGCGGCGAGGTGGCCATCGGCTTGCCCACCACGGTTTCGCTGGGCGCCACGCTGCCGATCCTGCGCGCCTGCCGCGAGCGCCTGCCGCAGGTGCGGCTACAGGTGGTCGAGGCCTACAGCGGCTTCCTGCGCGAATGGCTGCAGTCGGGCCGGCTCGACCTCGCCATCCTGTACGGCGACAAGCCAGAGAGCGGCTTGGCCAAGCGCGCGCTGCTCGACGAGGAACTCGTCTTTGTCACCAGCGCCCAGGCTGCGAGGCTGCCGAAGAAGCTCACGCTGGACAAGCTCGCGCGCTGGCCACTGGTTCTGCCGAGCCGCGAGCACGGTCTGCGCCGCATCATCGATGAAGCCTGCGCACCGCTCGGGTTGCAGCTTGACGTGGTGGCCGAGATCGACTCGCTGCCCAGCGTCAAGAGCGCCGCCGAAGAAGGCATCGGCAGCACGATCCTGCCCTTGGGCTCGGTGGCGCAGGAGATCGCGGCGGGGAAGCTGCTGGCGGCAAAGATAGACAGCCCCGGCATGTTGCGGCGCGTGGTCTGCGCGACGAGCGTGACGCGGCCCGCCACGCTGGCCAGCGCGGCGGTCACCGCGCTGACGCAGGAGGTGATCCAGAGCATGGTGCTGTCGCGGGCCTGGCCGGGGCGCTGGGTCGGCAAGAACGGCGGCTGAGTCGCCAGGCGGGGGGGAAGCTGACATCCGCCCCTGCGGAGGGGATTTAGGTTACTTTATTTCGTCATAGTTAATGAAAATAAATCGCTTTTGGAAAACGTTCAGCACTTCCAGAATTTGCGGCACGGCCTGCCGCCGCCCACTTTTCCAGGAAGCCCCCATGAAATCCCGACTGTCTGCAACCTTCGGCCTCTGCGCCGCCCTGCTGTGTTCGACCGCGCTGGCCCAAAGCGACACCTTGGCCAAGATCAAGGCGAGTGGGGCTATTTCGATCGGGGGACGCGACAGCCAGATTCCGTTCTCCTACAAGCCCAATGGCGGCGGCGATCCGATCGGCTTCACCACTGACATCTGCATGAAGATCGTGGATGCGGTCAAAGCCAAACTCGGCATGCCGAATCTCGAAGTTCGCTACACGATCCTGACTTCGACCAATCGCATCCCGTTGCTGACCAACGGCACCGTCGACCTCGATTGCGCAACCACCACGAACACGGTCCAGCGCCAACAGCAGGTGGCGTTTGCGCCGAGTCACTTCGTCACCAGCATCACGGCGGCCGTCAAGAAGAACTCCGGCATCAACTCCCTGGCGGATCTCAACGGAAAGACAGTCTCGACGGTTGCCGGCAGCACCGGCGTGCAGCTTCTGCGCGCCTATCGCAAGTCCGGAAGCATCGAGGTCCAGGAACTCGCGGCAAAGGATACGGCGGACGGCTTTCTGCTCCTGGCCTCCGACCGTGCGGCGGCCTACATCCTCGACGATGTACAGCTCGCGGGCCTGATCGCCACATCGCCCAAGTCGGACGACTTCAGGATCCTCACGTCAGAATCGCTGCGCCAGGAACCGTACGGCATCATGTATCGCAAGGACGATCCGCAATTCAAGGAGCTCGTGGACAAGTCGGTGACGGGCCTGATGAAATCGGGCGCCATCGAGCAGATCTATGCCAAGTGGTTCACCCAGCCGATCCCCCCGGCCAACGCGAATCTCAACTTTCCGATGACCGAGGCGATCAAGGAGGTCTACAAGAACCCCAACAACAAGGGCGTTTGAGATTGCGAGGGCGCGGCTCGCCTAGCGGCCGTCACCACTGCCCGTCGCCTGGAACATTCGAGTGAAGTCACAGCATTCCTGAGCCAGCATGATGATCGAAGCCAGCAGCGAGCTTCGGTGCTCACCCTTGTACATGGCCACATAAGTGACCGGGGGCAAGGCCGGCGTCACCTTGAGCAGCGCCAGCGAACCTTCTTCGAGCATCTGTCCGACCGCCTTCTTGGGCAGATAGCTCACGCCCAGGCCGGCGATGGTCAAACCGATCAAGGCCACCAGGTTGTGAACGACGATGGCATTCGCAGGCTGAACGCCCAAATCCTTCATCCAGCTGTCGTAGAGCAGCCCCGTCCCGGACTTGGCGCCCTGGATCAGCATGCGGTGGCCGGCCAGCTCATGCAGGCGAATCGGCTTCGAATTCTTGACGAGGCCCGGCTTGCACATCCAGGCACTTTCGACGGTGCCGATGGCCTTTTTGGGAATGCGCGTATCGGCAAATGCGTCGGGCAGGACGATCAGCTCCAGTTCGTCGGCCAGCACCTTCTCGCGCAGATTGATGCTGCTGTCCACGTCCGGCTCCAACGTGACCTTCGGGTAGTGCTCCTGGATCAGCTCGACCCACCGGGGAAACCAGGTCATCGCCGTGAGCTCGGTAATGCCGATGCGAACGCGCCGCTCGATCACATCGACCCGGCTGAACTGCTCGACCGCGGCATCGCGCTGCTCGAGCAGCTTCTTTGCCAGCATGAACATCTCTTCGCCCTTGTCGGTGAGGCGGGCGTTGCGCTGGCTGCGGTCGAACAGCTCGGTGTCGAACACCATTTCCAGCTCATGCACGCGCTTGGATACCGCGGACTGCGAGGTATGCAGCTTGTGAGCGGCCAAGGCGAAGCTGCCGAGCTCGCCGATCCAGTACAGGGCCTCGAGTTGCTTGAACGTCATCATCGCAGCAGCTTCCCGGAGCAACTTGAATAAGCGCTTTTGCTCATCTTATCTCATCGAAAAATATCGCTTTTAGAAATGTATGACTGCTTCGAAAATTCGTCATCGTCAAGGAGCTCCCGCACATGAACAACACCGATAAAGGCCAACTCTTTTCCGACGCGCTGCTGCAGGAGATCAAGGGCCGCTTCCACTACGTCGACCTTGACATGAACGGACGCGAACGGCTCTTCTTCGACAACGCGGGGGGGTCGTTCCGCCTCAAGGCAGCGGTCGACGCGCTGGCGCGCATCGACGCCTTGCCGGATTGCCCAGAACGCATCCACGAGCTCGCGCTGTATCTGCAGGAGGTGCAAGCGCGGGGCACCGAAGATGTTCGCACGATCCTGAACGCCAAAGGCGGCAGCGTCTACGCGTCGCTCACGGCCTCCGGCGCGATGTTCGATATGGTCCGCGCGATCGCCGAGCACGTTCCCGGAACGAACATGGTGACGACGGTGCTGGAGCACCCGTCCTCGTTTGACGCCATGTCCCTCTATGCCGAGCGGCTCGGCAAGGAACTGCGGATCGCAAAGTCAAACCCGGTCACGGGCGGGGTCGACGTGCAGGACATCGTCAGCCTGATCGACGCCAACACCTCCGTGCTGAGCGTGATCTATGCATCCAACATCTCGGGCGCGAAGCTCGACATCCAGGAGATCGTGCGACAAGCACGCGCCGTCAAGCCGGATCTCTACATCGTCGTGGACGCGGTGCAGCACGCGCCACACGGACTGATCGACCTGCAGTCCACACCCGTGGACGGCATCAACATCGCACCCTACAAGTTCTTTGGCTGCCGGGGCTCCGGCATTTCCTGGCTGTCGGAGCGAGCGTCGGTGCTGCCGCACCACAAGCTGGCGGGCAAGAAGCGGGACTTCTGGGACCTGGGGAGCGCGGCGCCGTGGCAGTTTGCGGTCATCACCGAAGTCGTCAACTACGTTTGCTGGCTCGGCAGCCACTTCGTCGCGGGCGGCGACAGGCGGGCGCTCTTCGCCGCCGGCATTCGAAGCATCGAGCTGCATGAGCGCGCGCTGCTTTCGCGCATGCTCGACGGCAACGAGCGCACGCCCGGCTTACGCCGAATGGACAACGTGAACGTGTTCCTCGACCACGAAGACCTGACAAAGCGCGACCTGATCCTCGCCATCGGCATTGACAAGCTCGAGCACGCCCAGGCTGTGCGCGAATACGAGAAGCGCGGGGTCATCGTCTATGAACGGGTCGCGACCAGCCTCTACTCGAAGCGGATGCTGGATTCCTTCGGTCTCGAAGGCGCGGTGCGCGTGTCGCCGCTGCACTGTCATGGCGTCGCGGACATCGACCGCTTCCTGGAGACAACGCGCGAAATCAGCCAAGCGTTCGCGGGTGCAGCCGCGGCCTGACCTTCATTCAGTCAGCGTCGCGCCACCGCCCGGAATCCGCGCAGACCACGGCTGGTGCGCCGTTCAGCCGCACCTGCTCTTCATCCAGTTGCAACGCGGTCGAAGGATCGACGTCGAAGGCGACTCGAAGTGCGCGCCCGACATGCACATCTTCGATGGGCAGCTCCCAGGTCAGGAACACCTGCATGCATTCGCGCTCGGGCGCGAAGTCGGCCGCATCGAAGCCCTCGCTGCCGCGCGGGATGACGGCGTGGGGCTGGCCCGTGTCGAAGATCACGGCTGTCCCCCGGACAAGAGGGATTCGATGGCCTGCAAACGGAAAGTGCAGATCCAGTCCCCGGTCTTCGGTCAGGAAGAGATTGCAGAACGCTGCGCCGCCGTATTGCGCGCCGTCATGGTGGTACCTGGCACCGCGGCAGGCCATCAGCGCGATGTCGCTGGAGGCGAGCAGCGGCTCGTGCAAGCCGAGCGTGCGTATCCAGTCGGACACCGACTGCACGCAGTGCCGCAAGGCCGGCCAGCGTGCACGTGCTCGCGCCAAGGGCAAGGCCTCGACGTCTCCGGGCTCCAAGCCCAGGCGCGAGGAAGTCTCTCTTTCCCAATCCGCCACCAAACGGGCAGGCGGCGCAGGGATGTCGAGCGTGCCTGTCAGCACAACATCGCTCACGCTGCGGCTGCGGATGGCATCGCCGCTACTTCGGAAGTACGAAGCAAGGAGGTCTCGCACGCGATGTTGCGGTTGAGGGCTGTGGCTCATTCGGGGGCCAGTGTAGTGAGGCAAGGGCGTGGAATGCCGATGCTAGGCCCAAGGTACTAAGTTGGCGCCACGGCGTTGGGCAAGCGAGACGCCTCCCGTTCACAGGTAACGAAACGTGTGCTCAAATCGCAGCCCGCTTGGCTTGGGACAGGCAGGAGTGCATTCATGGGTAGCAGGGTCTTCGCATCCGTCTGCGCGACAGCGCTGGTTTGCGCTTGCGCCACACAACACCCCTCCACGACGCCGGGGACGGGGGCAGGCGCCGGGTACGCGCCCCTGGTCGACATGCACGGCGTGGATGCCGACGCGTTTGCCACGGACGTGGCCGCTTGCCGCGACGTGGCTTCGAACGTGCGCGTGATGCCGCTCAAGGGCGAAAGCAACGACATCGCCGACGCGGTCCTCTTGGGCGTGGGGATCTTCGTGCCCTTCGGCTTCGTGGGCATGACCCTGATTTCGAGCATCGCGGCGGAGTTCGCCGACGAAGTTCCCACCGCCAAACCCGCAGGCGCCAAGCTGCAGCAAAGCACCCTGGTCAACTGCATGGCCCGCAAAGGCTACCGCAACATCGACCCTCAGGTGACCGTCACCTACGTGGCGCCGCCGCAGCGTTCGGGGCCCGGCATGCAGCAAGGCGGCCGCGACACGTACGTCGCCGAACATTACGCCCGGTCGAGCTTCTGCCATCAGGACTCCGCCCGCGCCGTGCTCGAGAGCAAGGGGCCCGGCTTCGAGCGCTACCGCGTCGCCTGCAGCAGCAGCGGACAGCAGGTCGTCCTGCGCTGCGAGTTCGGCAATTGCGCGCGGGAGTCGATGGAAGTGGCTTCGGGCCAATGAGGATGACGGCGGGCCGCGTCAGCCTCCTTGGCATCGCAGGCTGTGCAACGGCGCCGAACCCGCTTCGTTCGGCAGGCGCAGCGCGTTCGTCAAGTAGCTGACCGTGCGATAGAAGCCCGCCAGCATCAGCAGCTCGAGCATGGCCTCGTCGCTGAACGCCGATGCCAGCGACTGCCACAGTGCGTCATCGATCGTGCAGTCGGCATGCAGCATGTCGCACAGCGCGAGCAGCAGCCGCTCTTCATGGGTCCAGCAGGCATCCTGCGGCCGCCCGCACGCCAGGGACAGGATCTGGGCATCGTCGATGCCGGCCCGCGCCGCGAACAGCGCGATGTGAACGCCCCATTCGTATTCCGACTTGCACAGCGACGTGGTGCGTGCGATGACGAGCTCGCGCTGGCGCAGCGTCAGGTTTCCAGGGTCCAGCAGACCGCCCGCGAAGAACTTCTGGAACAGGCGCGGGTCTCGGGCGAGCGTGGTGAAGAGCCGCAGGGGCGGCCTGCCACGCATCACCCGATCGAGCGAAGACTGGATTCCTTCAGCGAATGGCGGTTCAGCGGGAGCGATGCGGGCAACCATGGCGAGCCTCCGGTGTCTGCTACATTTTCTAAAGCATGATGACTCTATCGATGCCGCTCTGAAAAGTAAAGCATGGCCACTCCAAACACGCCAAAGATCGGCGCCCCGGTTCGTGGCTCCAAGACCGGCCGCCCCATCATGGTGGCGCTGGACCTGTTGGGCAGACGGTCCACGCTTCGAATTCTCTGGGAGCTGCGTGCCGAGCATCTGACTTTTCGCGCGCTGCAGGAGGCCTGCGAAACCAACTCGAGCCTGTTGAACACGCGACTGGCCGAGTTGCGGGCGCTCGGCCTGGTCGAACATGACGAAGGCGGCTACCGGCTGACCGACGAGGGGCGCAAGTTGTACGCGGCGCTGATGCCCATGATCAATTGGGCACGCCAGTGGAAGGCCGCGGTGCGTTGACAAAAAAGCTCCACCGCACAGGTGGAGCTGAAAAGCGGTCGAGGATTCGGTTGCAGACAGTACGACCGCAATCCGATCCTAGGTTTTCCGGGCCGACCAGCGCGTGGGAACTATCCGAATCGCCGGTCGGCCAAGTTCGCTTCAGAAGGGCTGGCCGAAGGCCGGGTCGCTCACCGTGTGGCGGCCGGTCTCGATGCGGCCGGCCAGGCGACGCAGGTAGGCCGTGTCCGAATCGCAGCTGACTTCGAAGTCGTACCACTGGCCGCTGGCGTCCAGATTCCAGCGCTTCTCGGCATCTTCGCCGCCCTTGACCTTCACCACCCACGGGCCGTCGTTGCGATAGGCCTTGGCGGTGATGGTGAAGGTGCAGTCGCGCTCGCCTTCGTTGCGCAGCTTCAGGTGCAACTCGCCGCGGCGCGGGTGGTAGCCGGCGCGGATCTCCGGCTGCGGCGCGCCGCCCGGGCGAATGCGGTTCAGGTCGCCCTTGAAGTGGCGGTGAAAGCCGTTCGGGCCCAGCACCCACAGGTCATACAGGCCGGCGTCGGCCAGGGTGTCCCAGTCGTCGTCCAGCTTCTCGCCCGCTTCCACCGCATAGCGGCGCGGCAGGCGGTCCAGGTGCAGCTTGTCGTAGACGTGGAACACCGCGCCGGCATCGCCGCTGTTGGCAAACACCAGGCGAACCACGCCCTGGCGCTCGCGCGTGCGGGCGCTCACGTGCAGCTCGTAGGGCAGCGCGCGCGACGGCCGGGTGCCGCTCTCCTGCACCGGCAGCATGGGGTTGGCCGGGGGCAGGATCTTGGGCATCAGCTGCTGCTCGGCTCGCAGCTGGTCGGCCTGCGACTTGGTCTTGCGGCCTGCAAGCGAGGGCAGCGGCTCGTTGTTGGGGTTGGCGAAGTTGAAGGCGCTGGTCAGGTCACCGCACACCGCGCGGCGGAAGCGCCCGATGTTGGGCTCCTTCACGCCGAAGCGCTTCTCGATGAAGCGGATCACCGAGGTGTGGTCGAAGGCCTCGGAGTTGACCCAGCCGCCACGGCTCCAGGGCGAGATCACGTACATCGGCACGCGCACGCCGGGGCCGTAGACGCGGCCATCGGGCAGCGGCTGGCTGGTGGTGCCCGGCGGCTTGGGATGGTTGAAGTACTCGAAGGCCAGGTCGGCGGCCGGGATGGTGGTCTTGCCAGCGGGCGTGCCGTCGGCGTTGAGCGCCGGCGCCGAGGGCGAAGGCACGTGGTCAAAGTAGCCGTCGTTCTCGTCGAAGTTGACGAACAGCACGGTCTTGCTCCACACGTCGGGAACGGCGGTGAGCGCATCCAGCGCCTCCTGGATGAACCAGGCGCCCTGCACCGGACTCGAGGGACCGGGGTGCTCGGAGTAGGTGGCCGGAGCGATCAGGAAGGACACCTGCGGCAGCTTGCCGTTCTTGACGTCGTTGCGGAAGGTCTGGAGATAGGCGTTCGCGTCGCCCAGCGGGCCCGGCATGGTGTTGGCAATGCCCTTGTACAGCGGATTGCCGACATCGTCGCTGGCCGGGTCGTAGGCCGGCGAGAGCTCCGGCCTGTTGCTCACCGGCTTGCCCGAGGCCTCGTTGGCCAGGCGGTACTTCTTGAAGCCCGCCAGCGGGTTGTCTTCGAAGTTGTCGGGCATGTTCTGGTAGACCATCCAGCTCACCTTGGCTTCCTGCAGGCGCTCGGGATAGGTCTTCCACTCGTAGCCCTTGGCCGAGCTGTCCATGCCGTCCCATTCGTTGTTCACCGTGGCCACGCCGGCGCCGCTTGGGCCGTTGGTGCCGGTCCACTGGAACATGCGGTTGGAGTTGGTGCCGGTGTGCATCGAGCAGTGGTAGGCGTCGCAGATCGTGAAGGCATTGGCCAGCGCGAACTGGAAGGGAAGCTCGGCCTGCTTGAAATAGCCCATGGCGGCCGGCGTCTTGTAGCGCACCCACTGCTCCATGCGGCCGCCGTCCCAGGCGGCCTGGCCGTCGGCCCAGCTGTGGGGCGTGCCGGAAAAGCGCTGCGCATTGCCGGTGTTGCCGTCCAGGTGATAGGGCAGCACGGGCTGTCCGTTGGTGCCGTTCTGCTGCCAGACGTTGCGGCCCTGTGGCAGCGGAATGGTGAAGCGGTCACCGAAGCCGCGCACGCCGCGCAGGGTGCCGAAGTAATGATCGAAGGAGCGGTTCTCCTGCATCAGGATCACGATGTGCTCCACATCGCGGATGGTGCCGGTCTTGTTGTGGGCGGGAATGGCCAGCGCGCGCTGGATGCTGGGCGGAAAGGCGGCGATGGCGGCAGCGGCCATGCCGGTTTGCTGCAGAAATTTGCGGCGGTCGTTGGTCATGAAGTGGTCCTCCTCGTGTGGCGTGGGTGTTCAGGGCGCGTAGCGGACTTCGCCGTCGTCCTTGTTGCTGGACGGCGTGGTGCTGCTGGTGCTGGTGCTGGCGTCAGGCTTGGCGCTGCCCGAGGTGGACGTGCTTGCCGTGCCATCACCGCCGCTGCTACCGCCGCAGGCGGCCAGGGCGAGCACGAACACCGCCGCGATCAGAGCGCGCGGCGAACGGACCAGGGATGAAAGTGAAAAAGAGAAACTGCTTGGGCTGGCAGTGGATCGCATCGTGGGTACTCCTCGGAAATGCCGTGAAGGCGTGGTCGACGGCGCACCCAGGTGGGCCCTGGGCGCGTCGAAGTCCGGGAGGCTAGGGATGCGCCGTGACAGCGCGGTGAATCGGGCGCCGTCAGCCGACGAAGTTACCGCGTGTATTCAACATGGTCTGGCTGACGAAGCTGCTGGCCCGACCCTGCGGGTTGAACGCCAGGTGCCAGCCGTCGAGTTCGAGCGGCCGGCGGCGCTGGAACTCGGCCAGTACGCGGGCGCGCG
Organism: Variovorax sp. LARHSF232; assembly: GCF_052871435.1. Classification (NCBI taxonomy): domain Bacteria; kingdom Pseudomonadati; phylum Pseudomonadota; class Betaproteobacteria; order Burkholderiales; family Comamonadaceae; genus Variovorax; species Variovorax sp. LARHSF232. Next base: position 163,774 of record NZ_JBIXJS010000010.1, read on the forward strand.
TCGCGCCCGGTCCGGCGCCGGCCAGCACCGCGGCGGCGTAGCGTCCGGCCAGGTAGCCGGCCAGGCTCACCGGCGTCGGCGCCTCGTCGAACAGGCGCTGCAGCGCGCTGCGGTAGTTGCGCACCACCGCCAGCTTGCTGGTGTGCGGGTTGGGCACCACGTCGGTGAAGATCACCGGCACCGACTTGCCCGGGTTGAGCTGCATGAAGGTGTTGCTGTCCACGTCCGACAGGCACAGCACGTAGCGCTGCATCTTCTTCTGCCCCAGGCCCTGGGTGAACAGCGCCAGCTCGATGGCACCGCCCATGAACATCAGGAAGAAGGGCGCGCTGGCCGGCAGCTTGGCCGCGTAGCCGGCAATGTCCTGGCCCTTGGGAATGACCAGGCTGCGCGTCTTCAGCTGCAGGCGGCTGGCGATCACCGCCATGCCGGCCTGCAGGGTGTCGGCATGCTGCTGGCTTGGATAGACCAGGCCCAGCTCGGTCACGCCGACCACCGACAGGGTCTTGAGCACGTAGCGGATCTGCTCCTCGCGCGAGGCAAAGAGCGCGAACAGGCGCGGGTTGTGGTCCATCTGCGGGTCGGCCAGCCAGGGCGCGACATGCGCGATGTCCAGCTTGAGCTGCGCCGATTCGGTCAGGCTCGCCAGCGCCAGGCCCTCGCCCGCCGTGCCCAGGATGGCCACTTGCGCCGGGTCGTCGCGAATGGCTTGCAGGGCACTGCGCGCCGCGGCGGCGCTGCCGTCGGTTTCGACGGTGGACAAGAGCGGCACCGCCATGTTGCTCTTCTTCAGCTCGGCAAAGGCCAGGCGGATGCCGGTGGCGTAGTCGCGCGACAGCTGCTGCTGGTCTGGCGACATGTCCAGGAGTTGCGTCATGCGCATCACGCCGGCGTCGGCCGGACGGGCCTGCGCGGCGGCATGGCGCAAAGGGGCTGCGCAGATCGAGGCCAGGCCCGCCGCGGCTGCCATGCCGCGCAAGAGTTGGCGCCGCTGCACGGCTGCAAAAGGGGTGGGTGTTGCGGCGAGTGAGTTCTTTTTCATGCGCCGCGCATGCTGCGTGCGCTACATGACAGAACCGAGTAAGCCTGCCCGGTGCGCGTGACGCAAGTCACACACAGCGGGTTTCAGCGGGTTTCGAGCGCCGTCAGGGCTGCAATTCGGTGACCTGCAAGGACAAGTCGAACAGCTTGGCCTTGCCCGCGTAGTAGCGGTCCAAGCGCCATTCCTTCAGGATGTCGATGGCCAGATCGAACATCTCGAGGTCGAGCTCGTAGAGTTCGGCAAGCTCGAAGCTGTGCTCGGTCTCGAGCGCCAGCACCAGGCGCGACAGCACCAGGGCGGACTTGTCCTGCGGGCTTTGCTCGATGAACCTGCGGGCACGCTTGATCGCGTTCATGGATCCTCCTTCCAACGACGCCTATGGAGGCGCGATTGTGCGGCCGGAGGGTCTGTCGAAGTGTGACAAAGCCCCATGCCACCGTCGGTGTTAGAGGGCCCAATCGAGGCCAGCGCTTACTTGCCGGCAGGCGCGGGGCCTTTTCCCAAAGGGTCCACCAGGCGCCAGGCAAGGGCGGTGGTGGACAGGACGCGATGGACGACGGAAGAGCTCATGACCGGGGCGGAAAGACGAGATGTGGCAGTGGATCGTGGCGCGAAGAACGTCGCACCGGGCGGAAGACTAGACATGTCGGATGGCCGAGCGATGACAGGGATGGAAGTCCCCAGCGGGGCCGGGCTGTCGCACGCTTGTCATGTTGGAGTGCTCGCCCTCAGGCCGCGCCGGAGAGCACCATCATGCGGCGCTCCCGCCCTCTGCGCATCCTCTGGCGGGAGGACCCAGGTTACGCTCCGTGCCTCATTCCCGATACAGATTTCGCCCTTGCTTGGACTCATTCACGAAGATGCCGGCCTCTTGGTGCTGGACAAACCCTCCGGCCTCCTGTGCGTGCCCGGCCGCGGGGCCGACAAGCAGGACTGCCTGAGCAGCCGTGCCCTGCAGCGCTGGCCCGATGCCCTGGTGGTGCATCGGCTGGACATGGCCACCAGCGGCCTGGTGCTGATGGCGCGCGGCGCCGACATGCAGCGCGCGCTGAGCCACGCCTTTGCGACGCAGCAGGTCGACAAGCGCTACGAAGCGGTGGTCGACGGCCTCTTGCCGGACGATGGCAATGGCCAGTGGCAGGAGATCGACGCCCCCATCGCCGCCGATTGGCCGCGCCGCCCGCTGCGCGTGATCGACCCGGTGAGCGGCAAGCCCAGCCTGACCCGCTGGCGCGTCAAGCAGGCACTGCCGCAGCTAAACGCCACCCAGCTGGAGCTGGCCCCGCAGACCGGCCGCACGCACCAGCTGCGCGTGCACCTGGCCCACATCGGCCACCCGATCCTGGGCGACATGCTGTATGCCGGCGAGGCGGCACAGGCGCGTGCGCCGCGGCTCTTGCTGCATGCCACCGCGCTGGCGTTCGTCCACCCCTTCACGCAGCAAGCCTTGCGCTTCGAGAGCGCGGCACCCTTCGGCGGCGCCGATATCGCTCCGTAGCGCTCCGTAGCACTACGGAGCGCCGACCGTAGCGCCACGACTGCCGCCCGCGGCGCGCCGCACCTATAGTGCCTCGCGAGGAGACTTCGCTTTGATCACCCTGACCACTGTTCTTCGCCGCGCCACGGCTCTCGCGCTCGCCGGCGCCGCCTTGCTGGCCCTGGCCCCGCCGGCTGCCGCGCAGGTTCCGCCCTCCCCCGCCCAGGCCCAGGCCTACCAGGGCCTGCACCGCGCTGCCTGGCGCGGCGACCTGCCGGAGCTCAAGCGCCTGTTGGCCCAGCCTGGCGTCGTCACCGAATCGCGCGACGCTGACGGGCGCACGCCGATGCACGTGGCCACCTATGCGCGCCAGCGCCAGGCGATCCGCCTGCTGGCCCAGGCCGGCGCCAAGCTCGACGCCTTCGAAGGGGAGCGCTACGACGCCGTCACCATCGCTTCGGTGGCGGACGACCCCAAGACCCTGGCCCTGCTGCTCTCGCTGGGCGCCAGCGCCGGCCAGACCACCAGCCGCTACGACGGCACCGCGCTGATCGCCGCGGCCCACCTGGGGCACGACGAGGTGGTGCGCCAGCTGATTGCCGCCGGCGCGCCGCTCGATCACGTGAACAACCTGCACTGGACGGCGTTGATCGAATCCATCGTGCTGGGCGACGGCGGCCCGCGCCACCAGCGCACCCTGGCCCTGCTCGTCGATGCCGGCGCCAACCTGCAGTTGGCCGACCGCGAGGGCCGCACGCCGCTGCAGCTGGCCAGTGCGCGCGGCTACCGCCAGATGGTGGACAAGCTGAAGGCGGCCGGGGCGAAGTAAGGGAAGATTGCGGTCAGCATGGACAGCAGCATCCAGGACCCCGCCCTTTTCATCCACATCAAGGTGGCGATCGGCATGGTCGTCAGCCTGGCGATCGCCAGCGTACTGACCGGCGTGGCGCGCTTCGTTCAGCATCCTGACCGCCACAAGCCGGACTGGATCCACCTGGCCTGGACCTTGTCGATGCTGTTGTCGATGCTGAGCTTCTGGTGGTGGGAATACCGGCTCAGCAGCATCGTCGCCTGGCGCTTCGAGCTGTACTTCTTCGTGATCCTCTTCGCCATCCTGTACTACTTCATGTGCGCCGTGCTCTTTCCGGCAGACATCCGCGAGTACCGCGACTACGGCGACTATTTCATGTCGCGCCGGCGCTGGTTCTTTGCGCTCCTGGCGATCTCCATCGTGTTCGACGCGGTGGATTCGCTGCTCAAGGGGCGCGATCACTTTGCTGCCTTCGGCATCGAGTACCCGATCCGCATCGGCGCCTACCTGCTGCTGTCGTGGGTGGCGGCGACCACGCCCAGCCGGCGCTTTCACAGCGCCTTCGCCGCCGGCAGCCTGGCCTACCAGGTGTCGTGGATCCTGCGCGGCTTCGACGTTCTGAGCTGAGGCGGCCTCAGCTCCTCACCACCAGCACCGGAATGTGCGCGTCCTGCAGCACGCGCTGGGTCACGCTGCCGAGCAGCAGCTTCTCGATGCCGTGGCGGCCGTGCGAGCCCATCACGATCAGGTCGCAACCCAGGGCATTGGCGGTATCCACGATGCCTTCGTGCACCACGTGGCCGTCGATCACCCGCTGGTCGCTGTGCAGGCCCTCGGCTGCCAGGGCGGCCACGCCGCGCGCCAGCGCCGCGTTGGCACTGGAGGTGGCGGCGGCCAGGTATTCGTTCTGCCCCAGCGCGTAGTCGGCGCCCACACCGATGAAGGGGTAGTTGTCGATCACGTGGATCAGGGTGATGCGGCTGCCGAAGGCCAGCGCCAAGCCACTGGCCTTGCTCACGGCTGTCATGGAAGCATCGGAGCCGTCGATTGGAACCAGGATGTGGTTGAACATGGTGACCCTCGCTTTCTTTCAATCCGTGCCGGCACGGCGCGTTGCGGGCCGAATGTACAGATTCCGCCGCCCGTCAGGTGTAGGACTCTCCCGCCCGTCGAGGGTTCAGGAGAAGTCAGAGGCTCTCAATCACCTTGGAACGCGCCGGCGCGGCAGGTCACCACCAGCGTGTCGCGCCAGCCGGCCTCACCCTCCGCCAATGGCTGGATCGGCGTGGATTCGTGGATGACGCGCGCGTCGTCTAGCAAGAGCAAGGTCCAGGGCTCGGTCATGGTGAAGCGTTCGCCACGCCGTCCCTCGGCCTCGAAAACGCGGGTTTCGCCGCCCTTGACATTGTGGCGCCCCACCAGCGCCACCGCCACCAGGTCGACGCCATCGCGGTGCGCGCCTTCGGGCGTGGGGCGGCCGATGCCGCCGGCGGTGTCGATGCGGAACTGGTGCGCCTCGATGTACCAGGGCTGCGGCCCGCGCAGGGCGCTGGCCGCATCGGCCAGCTTGCGCATCAGCTGCTGCCACACCGGGTGCGCCACGGTCTCGCCCAGCATCGGCGCAAACCAGCGCTGCATGCCGCCGTGCAGGGCGTTGTATTCCACCGGCTGCCAGTGGGCGCGATGCGGCACCTGGCGCAACGCGTGCCCGTCGGCGATGAAGCAGGCATGGCGGCGCGTGCGGTAGCGGCCGCCGTCCTTCAGGTATTCGTCGGGCGGCAACTGATTCCAGTCGGGACGCAGCGCCTCCAGCTCGGCCAGCGGCGCGCCCAGCCACTCGGCCAGGCCCTGGGGCGCCAGCACGGCGTAGCCGTCTTCAGCGAGCGCAATGCCCAAATGCTCCGGGGTGGTGGCCGGTGGCGAAAAATCTCGACTCATCGTACGTAGCCCCCACGCTCACCCACTGCGTGTGGCTCGCTGCCCCCCGAGGGGGCTTTCGCGCCTTCGGGCGGCCGGGCGGCGCTCACGCCTCCACCTTCACGCCCTTCCAGAAGGCCACGCGGTCGCGCACCATGTCGGCTTCGGGCTTCGGGTCGGGGTAATACCAGGCGGCGTCGGGGTTCAGTTCGCCGTTGACCAGCAGCGAGTAGTAGCTGGCCGAGCCTTTCCAGGCACAGGTGGTGCGGTGGTTGCTGAAGGTGACGTAGTCGCGATTGAGCGAGTCGGCGGGAAAGTAGTGGTTGCCTTCGACGACCACGGTGTCGTCGCTCTCGGCGATGGTCACGCCGTTCCAGGTTGCTTTCATAGCGGATGAATCTCCAGGCCGGCCCCGCGCGCGGGCGGGGTACGCGCCTATTGTGCCGCCGGCAGCCAATGCACGCTGAACAGGCGCTCGCGGTCCGTCCACACCGGGCCGATGCCGAAGCCCGCGCGCGCCGCCAGGGTGCGCAGCCCCTCCACGGTGAACTTGTGCGAGTACTCGGTATGGATGGCCTCGGCCTCGGCAAAGTGCAGGCTCTGGCCGAGCAGGTTCACCGTCTGCGCGGCCCGGCTCACCAGGTGCATCTCGATGCGCTGGTGCGGCGCGTTGTAGAAGGCGCTGTGGCTGAAGCCGGCCAGGTCGAAGTCGGCGCCCAGCTCGGCATTGGCGCGCACCAGCAGGTTCAGGTTGAAGCGCGCGGTGACGCCGCGCGCGTCGTTGTAGGCCGCGTGCAGCATGGCCGGGTCTTTCACCAGATCCACGCCGATCAGCAAGCCGCCGCCGCGCAGCGCCCGCGCCGCGCCCTGCAGGAAAGCCAGCGCTTCGTCCGGGCTGAAGTTGCCCAGGGTGGAGCCCGGAAAGAAGCCCACGCGCGGGCCGCTGCCCTCGGCCTCGCGCGGCAGAGAGAAAGGCTTGGTGTAGTCGGCCACCAGCGGCTGCACGTCCAGGCCCGGATAGTCGGCCCGCAAAGCTTGCGCCGCCTGCGCCAGGTGCTCGCCCGAAATGTCGATGGGCACGAAGCGGCGCGGCGCCTTCAGCGCGTCCAGCAGAAAGCGCACCTTGTGCAGCGAGCCGGCTCCGAATTCGATGATTTCGGCATGGGGGCCGATCTGCTGCGCGATCTCGCCGGCGCGCTCGGCCAGGATCGACAGCTCGGTGCGCGTCGGGTAGTACTCGGGCAGTTCGCAGATGGCATCGAACAGGCGCGAGCCGGCCACGTCGTAGAAGAACTTGGGTGAGATGCTGCGCGGCCTGCGCGCGAGGCCGGCCAGCAGTTCGCGGCCGAAGCTGCTGGCCTCGTCATCCATTTCTTCTTCCTCGCGGGCCACGGCGGTGTCGAACTGGGCGGGGGAAAAGCGCATGGTCATAGCTCCTTGGCGAGCCGCAGCCCGGAAAACTGCCAGCGCGCCGCCGGCGGAAAGAAATTGCGGTAGCTGGGCCGCGTGTGGCCACTCGGCGTGGCCAGGCTGCCGCCGCGCAGCACCAGTTGCCCCACCATGAACTTGCCGTTGTACTCGGCGGCCACGCCGGGCAGCGGCATGAAGCCGGGGTACGGGTCGTAGGACGAGCGCGTCCACTGCCACACATGGCCCGTCATCTGGCGCATGCCGGGCGCCGCATGCGTGGCCTCCCATTCGAATTCGGTGGGCAGGCGGGCGCCGGCCCATTCGGCAAAGGCGGCGGCTTCGTAAAAGCTCAGCTGCGCCACCGGCGCCTCGGGGTCCAGCGGCCGCAGGCCCTGAAGGCCGAAAACCTGCCAGCCCTTCGCGCTGCCAGCGTCGTGCTGCGCCAGGCGCGGATCATCCGGCGCCAGCCAGTAGGCCGGCGCGTGCCAGGCCTGCGCCTGCACCGCGGCCCAGCCATCGGACAGCCACAGCTGCGCGTTCCGGTAGCCGCCGTCTTCGATGAACTGCAGGTACTCGCGGCAGTTCACCAGCCGGTCTGCAATGCGATAGGGCTGCAGCAGCGCGGCATGGCGCGGCGTCTCGTTGTCGAAGGAAAAGGCGCTGCCTGCCTGGTGCCCGATCTGCACCACGCCGCCCTGCATCTCGACCCATTGCTGTGGCGCGGGTTGAGCGGCCAGGCGCAGCGCCGGGGCCGGCGCCGGGTCGTAGGCCGGCAGCAAGGGGTTGCACCAGAAGGCATGCAGGATGTCGGTCAGCAGCAACTCCTGGTGCTGCTGCTCGTGGTTCAGGCCCAGCGCGACGATGGCCTCGACCTCGCGCCATGGCGCCTCGCCCTCGACGACCTGCCGCAGAAGGCGCTGCACCGCTGCATCGACGTGGGCGCGGTAGGCGTGCACCTCTTGCAGCGTGGGCCGCGTCAAGAGCCCGCGCTGCGGCCGCGGATGGCGCGGGCCGAGCGCTTCGTAATAGGAATTGAAGAGGTAGTGAAAGTGCTTGTCGAAAGGCTGGTAGCCATCCAGATGCGGCGCCAGCAGCACGGTCTCGAAGAACCAGGTGCTGTGCGCCAGGTGCCATTTGGTCGGGCTGGCGTCCGGCATCGACTGGATGCACTGGTCCTCGGCCGACAGCGGAGCCGCCAGTGCCAGGGTGTGCGCGCGCACATCGCAAAAGCGTTCATGCAATGTGCCGCTCGCGGCCTGCACCTGGGTACGGGAGAAGGTCATGGGCTGCTCCGTTCCTTTTGAGACGGACAAACCGCGTTTCTAGCCTATTTCCGCGAACATGGCAGGTAGGACAGGGCCGGCAGCCCCCGTCCTCCTGACAGCGTATTGTCAGGAGTGTCGGGACGATGGGGCGCGCTGCGTATCATCGAACGCATGAGCAGCAGCACCACCTCCTCGTCCGCACGGCGTCCGCACATCGTCATCATCGGCTGCGGGTTCGGCGGCCTGGAGGCCACGCGCGCCCTGCAGCGCGCCGAGGTGGACATCACCGTCATCGAAAAGACCAACCACCACCTGTTCCAGCCCTTGCTCTACCAGGTGGCCACCGCGGGGCTGGCGGCGCCCTCCATCGCGGCGCCGGTGCGGGTGCTGTTTCGCCACTATCCCAACGTCACGACGCTGCTGGGCGAAGTCAGCGGCATCGACCCGGCGGCGCGCGCGGTGCAGCTGACGGACGGCTTGCGCATCGACTACGACCATCTGATCGTGGCGGCCGGCGCCACCCACAGCTACTTCGGCCGCGACGACTGGGCCGTCAACGCGCCGGGCCTGAAGACCCTGGCCGATGCCTTCGACATCCGGCGCCGCGTGCTGCTGTCCTTCGAGGCGGCCGAACGCGAAAGCGATCCGCTGCGCCGCCGCGCCCTGCTCACCTTCGCCGTCATCGGCGCCGGCCCCACCGGCGTGGAGATGGCCGGCACCATGGCCGAGATCGCGCGCCACACGCTTTCGGGCGAGTTCCGCCGCATCGACCCCGGCAGCGCCGAGGTGCTGCTGATCGAGGGCGGCTCGCGCGTGCTGCAGGCCATGCCGGAAGCGTTGAGCCAGAAGGCCCTGGTGCAACTGCAGAAGCTCGGCGTCGAGGTGCGGCTGGACTCGCGCGTGACCGGTATCGACGCCACCGGGCTGGACATCCAGCTGGCCGACGGCAGCAGCCAGCGCATCGACAGCCATTGCATCGTGTGGGCCGCCGGCGTGGCGGCCTCGCCGTTGGGACGCATGCTGGGCGACGCCACCGGCGTCGAAGTGGACCGCGCCGGCCGGCTCAAGGTGGAGTCCGACCTCAGCCTGGCCGGCCATCCCGAGATCAGCGTGGTGGGCGACCTGGCCGCCGCCATGAGCCACGTGCCCGGCAAGGAGCCGCGGCCCGTGCCTGGCGTCTCGCCCGGCGCCAAGCAGATGGGCCGCGCCGCCGCGCGCAACATCCTCGCCCGCCTGGCTGGCCGCCCGACGCAAGCCTTTCGTTACGCCGACTACGGCAACCTGGCCACCATCGGCCGCAACTCGGCGGTGGTCGACCTGGCCACGCCCTTGGGTCCCTTGCGCATGAGCGGGCGCATCGCCTGGCAGTTCTGGCTCTTTGCCCACGTGTACTTCCTGATCGGCTTTCGCAACCGGCTGGTGGTGCTGATGGACTGGGCCAGTGCCTACTGGAGCTTTCAGCGCTACGCGCGGGTGGTGGCGGATCTGCCGGCGAACGAGAAGAGGGCCTGAGCGAGCCGGCGAGGGCCGGACTCAAGGCGCGTTTCAGCGCAGCTTGATGTCGCCGTCGAACGTGATCTTCAGCCCCACCTGCGGGATCTCGAGCGTCATGGTGGCGGCCAGCGTGTCGGTGGCGGCGTCGGCCTTCTCCGCCGCCTTCTCGATCTCGCGCTGCGAGCTCACGCCGACCATCTTGAGGAACTTGCGGATGCTGATGTTGAGCGCCTCTTCGTCCATCTTGCTCTCCTGGTTGCTGAGGTTGCGGTCGGCCAAGCATAGGACGGATCGAGGACTTGAGCACCCCCGGTGCGGCGTGGCAGGATCACGCCGGTGACAAGCCACCCCACCGACGCGCAGCACCTGCGCGACCTCGCCCGCCTGCGCCGCGTGCGCGACCGGATCGACCGCGAATACGCGCAGCCCCTGGACGTCGAAGCACTTGCCCGCGGCGCGCAGATGTCGGCCGGACACCTCAGCCGCCAGTTCCGGCTGGCCTACGGCGAGTCGCCCTACAGCTACCTGATGACGCGGCGCATCGAGCGCGCGATGGCGCTGCTGCGCCGTGGCGACCTCAGCGTCACCGAGGTCTGCTTCGAGGTCGGCTGCTCGTCGCTGGGCACCTTCAGCACGCGCTTCGCCGAGCTGGTCGGCATGCCGCCCAGTGTCTATCGCAGCCAGGCCGCCCAGGCGACCGCGGGGATGCCGGCTTGCGTGGCCAAACAGGTGACCCGACCGATCAGGAATCGAGAAGCACCAACCCCGCAGCTGCCCCTAGACTCGGCGCCCTTGACAACGCCTGGAGACTGACCGCCATGAACATCACCATTCACTCGAGCTTCCTTCCGCAGAACGATCCGGAGGCCTCGCTGGCCTTCTACCGCGACATCCTCGGCTTTGAGGTGCGCAAGGACGTCGGCTACGGCGGCATGCGCTGGATCACGGTCGGCCCGGCCGGCCAGCCTGGCACGTCCATCGTGCTGTATCCGCCGCAGGCCACCCCTGGCATCACCGATGACGAGCGCCGCACCATCGCCGAAATGATGGCCAAGGGCACCTTCGCCACCCTCCTCCTGGCCACCAAGGACCTGAACGGCACCTTCGAGCGGCTGCAAGCCAGCAGCGCCGAGCTGGTCCAGGAGCCGACCGAGCAGCCCTACGGGGTGCGCGACTGCGCTTTCCGCGATCCCGCGGGCAACCTGCTGCGCATCCAGGAGTTGCGTTGAGCACGGGCAAGAAAAAGACGGCCACGCAATCGCCCGCGCCGCAGGCTGCGGCCGACAGCCACGACCTGATCCGCGTGCACGGCGCGCGCGTGAACAACCTCAGAGACCTCAGCGTCGAGTTGCCGAAGCGCCGGCTGACGGTGTTCACCGGCGTCTCCGGCTCGGGCAAGAGCTCGCTGGTGTTCGACACCATCGCCGCGGAATCGCAGCGGCTGATCAACGAGACCTACAGCGCCTTCGTGCAGGGCTTCATGCCGACGCTGGCGCGGCCCGAGGTCGACGTGCTCGAAGGGCTGACGACCGCGATCATCGTCGATCAGCAGCGCCTGGGTGCGGACCCTCGCTCCACTGTCGGCACCGCCACCGACGCCAACGCGATGCTGCGCATCCTGTTCAGCCGGTTGGGCAAGCCGCACATCGGTTCGCCCAGCGCGTTTGCCTTCAACGTGCCCTCGGTCAAGGCGGCCGGCGCGATCACCGTCGAGCGCGGGGACAAGACCCAGACCGTGAAGCAGACTTTCACCCGCACCGGCGGCATGTGTCCGCGCTGCGAGGGCCGGGGCACGGTCACCGACTTCGACCTGTCCGCGCTCTATGACGACAGCAAGTCGCTCAACGATGGCGCGCTCACGATCCCCGGCTACAGCATGGACGGCTGGTACGGGCGCATCTTCAGCGGCTGCGGCTTCTTCGACCCCAACAAACCCATCCGCAAGTTCACCAAGAAGGAGCTGCACGAGCTGCTCTACAAGGAACCGACCAAGATCAAGGTCGACGGCATCAACCTGACCTACGAGGGCCTGATCCCGAAGATCCAGAAGTCCATGCTCGCCAAGGACGTCGACGCATTGCAGCCGCACATCCGCGCCTTCGTGGAGCGGGCGATGACCTTCACCACCTGCCCCGACTGCGGCGGCACCCGGCTCAGCGAAGCGGCCCGGTCGTCGAAGATCAAGCGGATCAGCATCGCCGACGCCTGCTCGATGCAGATCAGCGACCTGGCCGAGTGGGTGCGCGGGCTGGACGAGCCGTCGGTGGCGCCGCTGCTGACGGCGCTGGGCGCGACGCTCGACTCCTTCGTCGAGATCGGCCTCGGCTACCTCAGCCTGGACCGCTCGTCCGGCACGCTGTCGGGCGGCGAGGCGCAGCGCGTCAAGATGATCCGCCACCTCGGCTCCTCGCTCACCGACGTCACCTACGTCTTCGACGAGCCCACCATCGGGCTGCACCCGCACGACATCCAGCGGATGAACGAACTGCTCTTGCGGCTGCGGGACAAGGGCAACACGGTGCTGGTCGTGGAGCACAAGCCGCAGACGATCGCGATCGCCGACCACGTCGTCGACCTCGGCCCCGGGGCCGGCACGGCGGGCGGCAGCGTCTGTTTCGAAGGCAGCTTCGACGGCCTGCGGGCCAGCGGCACCCTCACCGGCCGCCATCTCGACGACCGGGCGGCGCTCAAGAAGACGGTGCGCAAGCCCGGCGGCAAGCTGGCGGTGCGCGACGCGAACACGCACAACCTGCAGGGCGTCGACGTCGACATCCCGCTCGGGGTGCTGGTGGTCGTCACCGGGGTTGCCGGCTCCGGCAAGAGCTCGCTGATCCACGGCTCGGTGGCTGGGCAGGATGGCGTGGTGGCGATCGACCAGGGCGCGATCCGCGGCTCCAGGCGCAGCAACCCGGCCACCTACACCGGGCTGCTCGACCCGATCCGCAAGGCCTTCGCCAAGGCCAACGGCGTGAAGCCGGCCTTGTTCAGCGCCAACTCCGAGGGCGCCTGCCCCACCTGCAACGGCATCGGCGTCATCTACACCGACCTGGGGCCGATGGCCGAGGTCGCCACCACCTGCGAGGAGTGCGAAGGCAAGCGCTTTCAGGCATCGGTGCTGAAGTACCACCTGGGCGGACGCGACATCAGCCAGGTGCTCGCGATGTCGGTGACGGAAGCCATGGCCTTCTTCGGCGCCGGCGCCAAGGCGCACACGCCGGCCGCACACGACATCCTCGAGCGGCTGGCCGACGTGGGCCTGGGCTACCTCAGCCTCGGCCAGCCACTCACCACGCTGTCCGGCGGCGAGGGGCAGCGGCTCAAGCTGGCCACCCACATGGCCGAGAAGGGCGGCGTCTACGTGCTCGACGAGCCGACCACCGGCCTGCACCTGGCCGACGTCGAGCAGCTGCTCGGCCTGCTCGACCGGCTGGTCGACGCCGGCAAGTCGGTCATCGTCATCGAACACCACCAGGCGGTCATGGCGCACGCCGACTGGCTCATCGACCTGGGCCCCGGCGCCGGCCACGACGGCGGACGTGTCGTCTTCGAAGGCACTCCCGCCCAACTGGTCGCTTCCCGCTCCACCCTCACGGGCGAGCATCTCGCGGCCTACGTCGGCAGCTGACCCGTCGTTGTTTGGATGTGACAATTTCCCATTTTCAGGCTGCCCCCTGTATATTGATACTTGCTTACTACCAAGCAGGAGCCGCGCGATGGATTCGGACTTCTATCTTCGCAAGGTACAGACGCTCAGCCCCAAGGCGGCCAAGATCGCCTTGCGGATACTCGATGCGGATCCAGGCATTCCGGTCGAGTTGGTGCTGGCGCTGCGCCCTGCGCTGGTCGACCGAAGCAGCGAGTCATCGCCTTTCGGGACGACGGACTGGATGACGATCGCCGCGATCGACCGGCCTGCGATCCGCCGGTTCACGGATCGCTTCGAGAGCCGCGAGCAGCGCCATGCGCGGCTCTGGGTCAGCAGCCTTCGCCAAGAGGCGCTGTAACCCGCGCGAGGAAAACTAGCGTGGTTGACGCCCGTATGCGATCGACTGCACCACGCCCGAACGCAGGTAAACAGTCGCCGCCATCGTGCCCGGACCGCGCTCGTACAGCCACTCTTCCATCGGCAGGCACGGCACCACGGCTGCAGCCAGCGGCGGCGGAACCAGATTGAATGTGCCGCCGTAGTACACCGGCGCACAGTAGGTATCGGCAAGCACCGGCTGACCGCACTTGTAGATGACGGACAGGCGCGAGTCGCCCTCCGCCACGATGCCGCCGGCGCAGCGCAGCGACTCCGCAGATGCCATGCACGGCAACCCGGCCAGGACCGTGGCGCAAGCGAGCTTCAGAAGCTTCATGGCCGTCTCATTCAATCATTCGACCTTGCCATTTTGCTACCCAGGGCGCGAACGCGTGGGGTAGGGCCTGTGAACAGGCCCTACTTGTCCTCCGCCTCCTGCAAGAGCCGCCACATCACCTTGCCGCTGCCGCTCTTGGGGAGCGCATCGACGAACTGCACCGCGCGCGGGATCTTGTAGACCGCCATGTTCTCGCGGCACCAATCGATGATCTGCTGCTCGGTGGTGTCCTTGTGCGTGGGGCGCAGCACCACCACGGCCTTGACCGATTCGCCGCGGTAGCTGTCCTTGGTGGCGATCACGCAGGCTTCCTGAATCGCCGGGTTCCTGAACATCAACAGTTCCACCTCGGCCGGCCAGACCTTGAAGCCGCTCGCATTGATCATGCGCTTGAGGCGGTCGGTGATGAAGAAGTAGCCGTCTTCGTCCATGCGGCCCATGTCGCCGGTACGGAAGAAGCGCTTGCCATCGAACTCGATGAAGGCCGAGGCATCTGCATCCGGGCGCTTCCAGTAGCCGGCGAAGACGCCAGGGCCGTGGGTGATGATCTCGCCCGATTCGCCCACCGGCATCTCCTGCAGCGTGTCGGGGTCGACCACGCGCGAATCGGTGCTCATGTAGGGAATGCCCAGGCACTGCTGCTTGGGGTTCTCGAAAGGGTTGGCGTGCGAAGGCGCAGCCGTTTCCGTCAGGCCGTAGCCTTCCAGGTACTTCAGGCCATACTGCTCCAGCAGGCGCTGCGCTACCGCCTGCGGCATGGCGGCGCCGCCGCCGCCGATGTGCTGCAGGCTGCTCAGGTCGAAGCTGGCGAAGTTGGGGCTGGCCAGCAGGTCGATCACCATCGTGGGGATGTTGGTCCAGCTGGTGACCTTCCAGCGCGAGATCAGGCGGCCGGCCAGTTCACGATCCCAGCGCGGCATGATGACCAGCGTGGCGCCGACCAAAATCGAGGTGTGCAGCATGCTCACCGTGCCGGTGATGTGGAACATGGGCACCACGGCCAGCACCACCATCTCGTGCGAGCCCAGGCCCCACAGCTGGCTGGCCACCGCGTTGTGCATCAGGCTCGAGTGCTTGTGGATGCAGCCCTTGGGCAGGCCGGTAGTGCCGCTGGTGTAGGGCAAGAGCGCCATGTCGTTGGCGCCCACCACATGCTCTGGCGCGGGGCGGCCCGCGTCCAGCGCATCGGTCCAGCTCATCACCTGGCCGCCGGCCGGCTCGGGCAGCGGATGGCGCGTCAGCAGCCAGTCGCGCCAGGCGGGAACGGGCGCGTTGTCGCCCTCCACGTTGGCGTCGAAGGCGTCGGTGTATTGCGTGACGATGAGGTGCGCGAGCCGGTCCTTCGCATCGAGCGCGTTGCTGGCCTTGGCCAGCTCGGCCGCCAGCTCGCCGGTGGTGATGGCCACCTTGGCGTCGGGGTCGGTGATGTAGTGCTTGAGCTCCTCGGCCCGATTCATCGGGTTGACGGGCACCACGACCGCATTGGCGCGCAGGATGGCGTAGTGCGCCACGATCAGCTGCGGGCTGTTCTGCATGTCCAGCACCACCCGGTCGCCCCGCTTCACGCCCAACGCGTGCAGGGTGCCCGCCAGGCGCTCGACCTGGTCGGCCAGCTGCGCGTAAGTGGTGACGGCGCCGAAGAAGACCAGGGCCGCCTTGTCCGGGTAGCGCTCGGCGTTGGTCTTGAGGTTGTGCCAGATCGAGGTGGCGGGGACGGTGATCGAACGGGGCAGGCGCTTGGGCCAGAACTTGTAGTGCGGGCGGTCCATACGTAGCAGTCTCCAGAGGGACTCGAAGCCTACCTGAGCTGGCCTCGACTTGAAGCGGGTTGGCCCTGATCGCGTCACCTGCGCGACGCCGCGGCGCCATCGAGATTGGCTGACAGACTGGCGCAGCAGGCCGGGCGTATAAGCAGCACTCCATCCACCCCTCATCCACTCACTCACGCAAGGAGTTCTCCATGCCAGAGAAAAAAGCCAGTGCTCATTGGGAAGGTGCCGGCAAGACCGGCAAGGGCGCGGTCAGCACCGAGACCGGCGCCCTGAAGGACTACCCCTACGGCTTCGGCAGCCGCTTCGGCGACGACCGCAAGGGCACCAATCCGGAAGAAATTCTGGGCGCCGCCCACGCCGGCTGCTTCACCATGGCCTTTGCCTTTGCGCTGGAAGGCGCGGGCATCACGGCCAACAGCATCGACACCAAGGCGGCCGTGCGCCTGGTGCAGGACGGCGCCGGCTTCAAGATCGACCGCATCGCCCTGGAGATGGAGGCCAGCATCCCCGGCATCGACCCGGCGAAGTTCGATGAGTTGGCGGCCGGCGCCAAGGCCAACTGCCCCTTGTCGAAGGCACTGGCCAGCGTGCCCGAGATCACGCTGAAGGCGACGCTCAAGAGCGCCTGAGAGCGTCCGGCCGGCGGGCAGGCGGCACAGCTCTTGCATGCCTCGGTGGGCATCGCGACGCCGCGTCGCCCACACCAGGACCACCGACATGCATTTCCGCTCCCGCCAGCTCGCCTTTGCGCTTGCCCTGACTGCCACCACGCTCGTGGGCGCCGCCCACGCCCAGAGCGCTCTCGACAACATCCAGAAGACGAAGACCCTCAAGGTCGCGATTCCCACCGACTACCCGCCCTACGGCTCGGTCGACAAGACCATGACCCCGGTCGGCCTGGACATCGACATGGCCCGGCTGATCGCCAGCAAGCTGGGCGTGAAAGTCGAGCTGGTGCCGGTGACCAGCGCCAACCGCATTCCCTACCTGCAGACCAGGAAGGCCGACCTGGTCATCTCCACCCTGGGCAAGAACGCCGAGCGCGAGAAGGTGATCGATTTCAGCGCCGCCTACGCGCCCTTCTTCCAGGGCGTGTTCGGCCCCAAGAGCCTGAAGATCGCCAGCTTTTCCGACATGGCCGGCAAGACCGTGGCCGTGACGCGCGGCGCCATGGAGGACCAGGAACTCAACAAGGTAGCGCCGCCCAACGTGGACTACCGCCGCTTCGAGGACAACAACGCGACCATCGCCGCCTTCGTCTCGGGCCAGACCCAGACCCTGGCCGCCAGCGGCGCCGTGGCCGCGCAGATGATCGAGAAGAACCCGCAGATCAAGGCCGAGTTCAAGCTGCTCTTGAAAGACAGCCCCTGCTTCATCGGCATCGCCAAGAGCGAAGAGCCCCTGAAGGCCAAGGTCAACGAGATCATCGCTGCGGCCAGGAAGGACGGCACGCTGGACGGAATGTCCAGGAAGTGGCTGGGCAAGGGCATCGGCGAACTGCCCGTCTGATCGGCAGGCGGCCATGGAGTTCGACTTTGGCGCCATCCTGGTGGATTGGCGCTTGCTCGCCAAGGGCGTCATCTGGACGCTGGGCCTGACGGCGATCGCCACGTTGATCGGCATGACGGTCGGCATCGGCTGCGCGTGGGCGCGCGCCAGCGGGCCGGGCTGGTTGCGCTGGATCGTGGGGAGCTATGTGGAGCTGGTCCGCAACACGCCCTTCATCGTGCAGCTCTTCTTCATCTTCTTCGGGCTGCCGGCGGCCGGGCTCAAGCTCACGCCGGAAGTCGCTTCGGTGATCGCGATGGTGCTCAACCTTGGCGCCTATGCCACCGAGATCATCCGGGCCGGCATCGAAGCCACGCCGCGCGGACAGGTCGAGGCGGCGTTGAGCCTGGCCTTGAACAAGGTGCAGGTCTTCACCCGCGTGGTGCTGCCGCCGGCCTTGAAGAAGGTGTGGCCGGCCATGGTGAGCCAGATCATCATCGTGATGCTGGGCTCGGCCGTGTGCAGCCAGATCTCGGTGGAAGAACTGAGCTATGCGGCCAACCTGATTCAAAGCCGCAACTTCCGCGCCTTCGAGGCTTTCATCATTGCCACGCTGGTCTACCTGGCACTGTCGATCGCCGCGCGCCGCCTGCTCAACTGGCTGGGCCCGCGCTTTTTCTTCGGACGGTGATCCATCCCCATGAACGACTTCTCCCTCTGGGACATCCTGCGCAACCTGCTGCTGGCCCTGCGCTGGACGGTGGCGCTGTCGGCCATCGCCTTCGTCGGCGGCGGCATCGTGGGGGCGCTGCTGCTCTTTGCGCGCCTCTCGGGCGGGCCCTTCCTCGAGCGCGGCGTCTCGGTGTACGTGCAAGTATTCCAGGGCACGCCGCTGCTGATGCAGCTCTTTTTGGCCTACTTCGGCATCGCCTTGCTGGGCATCGAGGTCTCGCCCTGGACCGCGGCGGCGCTGGCCCTCACGCTGTACACCAGCGCCTTCCTCACCGAAATCTGGCGCGGCTGCGTGGCCGCCATTCCCAAGGGCCAGTGGGAGGCGTCGGCCAGCCTGGCCCTCGGCTTTGGCGAGCAGATGCGCCACGTCGTCCTGCCGCAGGCAATGAAGATCGCGATCCCGCCCACGGTGGGTTTTCTGGTGCAGGTGATCAAGGGCACGGCGCTGGCCTCGGTGATCGGTTTTGTCGAGCTGACCAAGGCCGGCAGCATGATTTCCAACGCGACCTTCAAGCCCTTCGTGGTGTTCAGCTGCGTGGCGCTGATGTACTTTGCCCTGTGCTTCCCGGTGAGCCTGCTGGCGCGCAACCTCGAAAGAAGAAAGACCCATGGCCGCCATGCTTGATACCCCTCTCCCGGCGGCAGTGGCCGCCCCCGCCACCGCCGGTGCGCCCATCGTGCGCATCACCGCGCTGCGCAAGTCCTATGGCGCCAACGAGGTACTCAAGGGCATCGACCTCCATGTGAAGCGCGGCGAAGTGATCGCCATCATCGGCAAGAGCGGATCGGGCAAGAGCACCCTGCTTCGCTGCATCAACGGGCTCGAAGTCTTCCAGGAAGGCTCGCTCACGGTGGACGGCAAACCGCTGCTGCACGAAAGCGCGATGGCCATGCGCGCGCTGCGCCAGCGCGTGGGCATGATCTTCCAGAGCTTCAACCTGTTCCCGCACCTCACGGTCGGCCGCAACGTGATGCTGGCGCCCATGCTGGTGAAGCAGCGCCTGAAGCTGCAGGCCGCCTCGCAAGCGCGCAAGCTTCTGGCCCGCGTCGGGCTGGAAGAAAAATTCGACGCCATGCCCGACCAGCTCTCCGGTGGCCAGCAGCAGCGCGTGGCCATCGCCCGCGCGCTGGCGATGGAACCGGCCGTACTGCTGTGCGACGAGATCACCTCCGCGCTCGACCCGGAGCTGGTGGGCGAGGTGCTGCGCGTGGTCGAGTCGCTGGCCGAGGAAGGCATGACCTTGCTGATGGTCACGCACGAGATGAGCTTTGCGCGCAAGGTATCGGATCGGGTCATCTTCATGCACCAGGGGCGAGTGCACGAGATGGGGCCGCCGGAGCATCTTTTTGGAAGCCCGCAGACGCCGGAGTTGCAGCAGTTTCTCTCTTCGCTGCATTGATCGGATTCGCTTTGTTCGGGGGGCGCGGCAGGTGTTTGCCGCGGCGGGCTCATGGTGCGGCGGTCGATGCTGCGCATCGACTCCGCTGCGATGCTCGCGCAGGGGGCTGCATCGCGGAACTCGCTACGCGCCCCTTCGGTGCGCTGCG
>NZ_JBIXJS010000011.1:0-161582 GCF_052871435.1 Variovorax sp. LARHSF232
CGCGGGCCAGCACCAGGTGCACGATGTTCTGCGCCATGTCGTGCTCGCCGTAGGTGATGAAGATCTTGGTGCCGAAGACCTTGTAGCTGCCGTCGGCCTGCGGCTCGGCGCGGCTGCGCACCAGGGCCAGGTCACTGCCGGCCTGCGGCTCGGTCAGGTTCATGGTGCCGGTCCATTGGCCCGTGACCAGCTTCTCCAGGTAGGTGGCCTTGAGCGCGTCGGAGCCGGCCATCAGCAGCGCCTCGATCGCGCCGTCGCTCAGCATGGGGCACAGGGCCAGGCTCATGTTGGCGGAATGAAGCATCTCCGCGCAGACGGCCCCCACCGTCTTGGGCAGTCCTTGCCCACCGAACTCGACCGGATGCGCAAGGCCCTGCCAGCCTCCGGCGGCAAACTGCGCGAACGCCTCCTTGAACCCCGGCGTCGTCCTGACTTCTCCATCCTTGAACCATGAGGGCTCGCGATCCCCAACGGCATTGAGCGGCGCAATCACGTCCTGGTTGAAGCGTGCGCATTCCTCGAGCACGGCCCGGGCCGTGTCGAGGCCTGCGTCTTCGAAGCCTGGCCATTGAGCCACCTGGTCGATGCGAGCGAGATGTTCGATGTTGAACAGCGTGTCCTTCAAGGGGGCGATGTAACTCATTGAATATCAGCTCACATGGCGGGACTGCCCCGCCCAATGGGGTTCGCGCAACTCGCGCTTGAGCACCTTGCCCGCCGCCGACAGCGGCAAGGCTTCGCGGAACTCGATGCTCTTGGGGCACTTGTAGCCGGCGATGAAGCCCCGGCAATGCGCGTGCAGGTCCGCGTCGTCGAGCTGTGCGCCGGGCTTGCGCACCACCACCGCATGCACCGCCTCGCCCCACTGGGCATGCGGCACCGCGATCACGGCGCAGGCCTGCACGGACGGATGCCGCGCGATGACGTTCTCCACCTCGGCCGAATAGACGTTCTCGCCGCCGCTCACGATCATGTCCTTCAGTCGGTCGACGATGAAGACATGGCCGCCCTCGTCCATGCGGGCGCCGTCGCCGGTGTAGAGCCAGCCACCCTGCAGCGCGCGCGCCGTTTCCTCGGGCTTGTTCCAGTAGCCGAGCATGAGGTTGGGCCCGCACGCGATCAGCTCGCCGACTTCGCCGCGCGGCAGCTCCTGGCCGTTCGCATCCACCACCTTCACCACCACACCGAAGGTGGCGCGGCCGGCCGAGCGCGACAGGCCCGAGGCGCGGCCTTCGGCGCCGTGGTTCTCCGGCGGGTTCGACGTGGCGCCGCCCAGTTCGGTCATGCCGTAGGAGTGTGTGAAGGCCACGCCCGGCAGCAGGGTCAGCGCGCGTTCGAGCACCGGCTCGGCGATGGGCGAGGCGCCGTAGACCATGCGCTTCAGGCTGCCCAGGTCGAAGCAGTCGAACTCCGGATGCGTGATGAGCGCCTGCAGCATGGTGGGCACCAGCAGCACGTCGGTGACGCGCTCCCGCTCGATGGTCTGCAGCACCTCGCGGGCGTCGAAGCCGGTGGCCAGCACATGCGTTTCGCCGGCGATGAACTGCACCAGCGCGCGGCCGATGCCGCCCATGTGGAACAGCGGCGCCACATGCAGCGCGATGCTGTCGCCGGGCATCGGTGTCTGCGCCAGGCGCTGGATGCCGATGGACCACAGCGTCCCATGGCTGTGCATCACCCCCTTGGGAAAGCCTGTCGTGCCGCCGGTGTACAGGATGCAGGCCAGGTCGGTGCCGGCGCGGTCTGCGTCCTCGATCGGCGCGCCCGCTTCGATCAGGGCCTGCAGCGACGGCATGCCTTCAGGCGCGGGGCCTTCGCCGGCATGAATGAACAGCGGCGGCCGCTTGGCGGTGGCGCGAATGCCTTCGACGCGGCCGAGGAAGTGATCGTCGACCACGAGAATGCCCGTGTCGCAGTCGTCCAGCGAATAGACGATCTCCGGCACGCTCCAGCGCGTGTTGACCGGATTGAGCACGCCGCCGCCCCACCAGACGCCCATCAGCACCTCCAGCCAGCGGTCGGAGTTGACACCCAGCATGCCGACCCGGTCGCCCGGCTTCATGCCCAGGGCCTGCAAGGCGCCGGCCAAGCGCGCCACGCGGTCGCCGAACGCGCGGAAGCTCTGGCGCCGCTGGTGGAACACGGTGGCCGTGCGCTGGGGCGTGGCCTGGATCGAGCGCCGCAGCGCAAGGGTCATGGACATGGTGCCGTCTCCTGTGCCGCTTGTGCTTCCTGCTCCTGCAGTTCGCGCCAGGCGATCTTTCCGGTGGCCGACTTGGGCAGCGCATCCACGATCTGCACGATGCGCGGCGCCTTGTAGGCCGCCATGTGCTCGCGGCACCAGGCCAGCAGGCTGGCGCTGTCGTCCTGGCTGCCACTCCGCAGAGTGACCATTGCCTTCACCGTCTCGCCGCGGCGCGCATCGGGCGCGGCGATCACGCAGGCTTCGAGGATGGCCGGGTGCGCGTGCAGCGCGGCCTCGACCTCGGCCGGCCAGACCTTGAAGCCCGACGCATTGATCATCCGCTTGATGCGATCGCGCATGAAGACGTAGCCCTCCTCGTCCATGCTGGCCAGGTCGCCGGTGCGGAAGTAGCGCTTGCCGTCCCGCACGAAGAAGCTCTCGGCGTTGGCCTGTGCATGTTTCCAGTAGCCCAGCATGATCTGCGCGGCGTGCACCACGATCTCGCCGACCTCGCCTTGCGGCACCGGCGCCAGCGTCTGCGGATCGACGATGCGCAGGTCGACGCCGAAGGTCGGCACGCCAAGGCAACCCTTCTTGGGCTGGTGCATGGGGTTGGCGCACAGGAAGTTAGCGCTCTCGGTCAGCCCGTAGCCTTCGACATAGTCCAGGCCGTAGCGGTTCTTCAGGATGTCGTTCACATGCTGCGGCGTGGCGGCCCCGCCGCCGGTGACCACCGACAGGCTGGACAGGTCGCGCTGCTCGATGCCCGGCTGTGCGAAGAAGTCCACCAGCATGGCCGGCAGCGCGGCCCAGAAGCTCACGCGATGGCGCTCGATCAGCAGCGCCGCGGCTTCTCGGTCCCAGCGCGGCATCAGCACGATAGTGCCGCCCCAGAAGATCGCCGAGTTGACGTTGTTCTGCAGGCCCAGCAGGTGAAACAGGGGCGCCACGGCCAAGTAGACCGACGACGGATTCGTGCGGCGCCACAGCGAGGAGCCGACGCAGGAGGTCATCACCGTGCGATGCGTGTGCACGCAGGCCTTGGGCTTGCCGGTGGTGCCCGAGGTGTAGGGCAGCATGCACAGGTCGTCGGGGCCGGCGCGGTGCGGCTCGGGCACGCGATCCTGTGCCAGCGCGGCCTGCCAGGACACGACGGCCGGCGGCAGCGCGACATGCGCCATGCGCGTGCGCACCCAGTCGGGCGGCACCAGGTCGGGGTCTTCGCCGGCGTCGCCCAGCGCGTCGCCATAGGCATGCACCACCAGATGCCGCAACCCGCCGGTGCCGACCAGCGGCGCGATGCGATCCAGCAGTTCGCTCGCCGCGAAGGCCGCCACGGCGCCGCTGTCCTGCACGATGTGCTCGAGTTCCTTGCGCACCAGCATGGCGTTGACCGGCACGAAGACCGCGTCGGCCCGCAGGATGGCGAAGTAGGCGGCGATGAACTGCGGGCAGTTCTGGCTGAAGACGAGCACACGGTCGCCGGGTGCCACGCCGCACACCCGTTGGAGGTAGCCGGCCATGGTCTCGGCCTCGGCCAACAGCTCGGCGTAGCGCACCGCATTGCCGAAGAATTGCACCGCGATCTTGGCGGGGTAGCGCCGGGCCGAGGTCTCCAGGTTTCGAAACAGGCTGGTCTCGGGGATATGGGCCTCGCGCGGGAGGCCGGCCCGGGCGCGCGCCGGGTCGATGCGCAGGGCGCCGCCCGGGCGCTCGATCACGCCAGGGGGCGTGGGGCAAGGGTGGGTTGCGCTCGTGGGTGCGTGCATGGTGCCGTCCGGATGTGCCGTGTCTCTTGGATGGCTTCGAGTAGACCGCGCGCCACCGTCGGCGCGGCCACCCCGATCGGGTGGCACGACCACCCGCCAGGGGTAGTGGCGGGACGCCGCGGCTTGGGGAATATGCGGGAGCCCACTGCACAGGACTCACAGGACACACCCCATGGATTTCCCAACGCCCCCTGCCCCCGCGCGCCGCCTGGTCCATACCCGCGAGATCGTCTGCAACGGCTACCTGCGCGACGATGGCTTGGTCGACGTGGAAAGCACCATGCGCGACATCTCGCCCAACGGCTCCGACCTTTTTTTCAAGCCGCTGAGGCCCGGCGAGGATCTGCACCGCATGCACCTCGTGCTGACGGTGGACGCCCAACTGGTGATCCGCGGCATCCAGGTACGCACCGAGGCCGCCCCCACGCCCTGGTGCGCAGAAAGCAATGCCATCTACGACGCCCTGGTCGGCCTGAAGATCGGGCCGGGCTTCACCAAGAAAGTCCGCGCCCTGGTGGGCGGCGCCAAGGGGTGCACCCACCTGACGGAACTGATGGGCCCGGCGGCCACCACCGCCGTGCAGACCCTGTTCGCCCTGGGCCGCGAGCGCGGCGGCCTTCGCGCCACCCATGCCCGGCCCGGCCCCCTGCCCCAGCCTGCGCTGGGGCACGGACGCATCGTAAACATCTCGTCGCGCGCCTGGCTGGGCGGCTTCGGGCAGGCCAACTACTCGGCAGCCAAGGGCGGCGTCATCAGCCTGACGCGCACGATGGCGATCGAGCTCGCCAAGCACGGCATCACCTCGAACGCCATCGCCCCCGGCGCGATCGACACGCCGATCCTGGCGCCGCTCAGCGAGGAACAGCGCGCGAAGATCATGGCGACCATTCCGGTGGGCCGCATCGGCCGGCCGGACGACATCGCCCACGCCGTGCTGATGTTCGCGAGCCCGCAGGCCTCGTACATCACGGGGCAGACGATCTACGTCTGCGGCGGGCGCTCTTTGTCCAGCCCCAGCGTCTGAGAAAAAGGAAGCGCCATGGCCGTCCAGTACCGCCTCGATGAAGAAGGTCACGTGGCCGTGGTCACGCTCGATGCGCCACAGTCGCTCAATGCGCTGGCCATCGACGACCTGCTGGCGCTGCGCGAGTGCCTGGCACAGTGCCGCGACGACGATGCGGTGCGCGCCATCGTGCTTACCGGCAGCGGGCAGAAGGCCTTCTGCACCGGAGCCAACCTCAAGGCGACGTTGCCGCCAGCGACCGGCTTTGCCGCCGGCAACCTGCGCGGGCGCGAAGCCGAGTCGCGCATGGGCGGCTACACGCGCCTGATCGACCTGTCGGACCTCGAGCTGTGGAAGCCGCTCATCGCCGCCATCAACGGCTACTGCCTGGGCGGCGGGCTCGAGCTCGCCCTGCAGTGCGACCTGCGCATCGCGGCCGAGAACGCCTCCTTCGCGCTGCCCGAGGCAAAAGTGGCGAGCATTCCGGCGGTGGGCGGCGTGCAGTACCTGCTGCGCGCCATTCCCGCAGCCCACGCGATGAAACTGGCCTTGACCGGCGACCGCATCGACGCCCAGAACGCCGAGCGCATCGGCCTGGTGAGCGACGTGGTGCCGGCGGCGGCCCTGATGGACAGCGCGATGGCCATTGCGCGGCGCATCGCGGCCAACGGACCGCTCGCGGTGCAGACCATCAAGCGCCTGGCCGTGCAGACCGCGCACCTCGCGCCGCGCGACTTTGTCGAACAGTCCAACCTGCACTGGGGCCTGCTGCGCGACAGCCAGGACCGCATCGAGGGCCGCAAGGCCTTCGCAGAGAAGCGCCCGCCGGCCTACCGCGGCGCCTGACCTTCCGAACACGAGACATCCCTGCCATGAACTTCTCCCTTTCCGACGACCAGGAAATGATGGTCGATGCCGCCCGGCGCATGGCGCGCGAGCGCATCGAGCCGGTGCTGGCGCGCCACCCCGTCGACCAGCCGCTGCCCAAGGCGGCGATGCTGGAGATCTATGCCGCGTTGGCCGAGCTGGGCATCACCGCGCCGCGCATCCCGGTCGAGGCCGGCGGCGGCGGGCTGAAGATGCTGGACTACGGGCTGATGATCGAGCAGTTGCCGCCGGTGGTGGCACTCTCCCTCATCTCGCACGAGGGCACCATCTCGCGCATCCATGCCGGCTGCCCCGAAGACATCCGCGCGCGCTACCTGCCCGATCTGATCGCGGGCCGAAAGATCGCCTGCACCGCCAACACCGAGGCCGGCGCCGGCTCGGATTCGGGGGCGGTGCGCACACGCCTGAAGATCGAGGGTGACGAGGCCTGGGTGACGGGCAGCAAGATGTGGATCACCAACGCCTCCGTCGCGGACGTGATCAACGTCTCGTGCACCCTGGGCCAGGACGACAACGGCCGCAACATCGCGCGCCGCATCCTGCTGGACCGCAGCGAGAGCGAATTCGAGGTGCGCGAGACACCGGTGATGGGCCTGCAGCAGGGCCACCTGAGCGAGGTGGTGTTCGAGGCCACGCGCGCGCCGGCCGGCAACATCATCGGCGAAGCCGGCGACGCGGCCAAGACGCTCACCCTGGCCTGGAACGGCAACCGGCCGCTGCTCGGCCTGATGTGCGTGCACCTGGCGCAGAAGGCCTTCGAGCTCGCGCTCGAACACGCCAAGGCGCACAAGCAGTTCGGCAAGCCGATCGCCGCGCACCAGCTGGTGCAGCAGGACCTGGCCGACGTCGAGACGCTGATCGTCAGCGCGCGCCTCATGTGCTACAGCGCGCTCGACGCCATCGACCGCGGCCTGCGCGCCAACGGCAGCTCGGCGATGGCCAAGCGCCATGCCACGCAGGCCTGCGAGCGGGCCATCCAGCTGTGCATGCAGGTGCATGGCGGCATGGGCATCAGCCGTGAACTGGGCATCGAGCGCATGTGGCGCGACGCCCGCATGTTCCAGGTGCCCGACGGCATGAACGGAATCCTCGCGCTCATCCAGGGCCGCGAACTGGTGGGTATCGGCGCCTTCCGCTGACAGCCGCGCCTCCAACGACAAGAGACAGGAAATCGACACCATGGACTTCGACATTCCCACCGACTGGGTCGAGATCGGCGATTCGCTGATCAAGTTCATCGACCGCGAAGTCGCACCGCTCGAGCACGAACACCGCGCGCTGCTGGACAACGAGCGCCGCGCCTACACCGAGGACGGCCGCTATGCGCCGCAGGTGATGCAGCTGCGCCGGCAGGTGCGCATGCGCTCGGCCGAACTGGGCTTCTACACCGCGCTGTCCGACGAAGCGCTGGGCGGCGGCGGCCTGGGCGCGCAGGCGGCCGTGTACCTGCAAGAGCGGCTCAATCACCACGTGGGCCCCTCGCGCCACCTGGTGCAGACCGTGGTGCTGCCTTCGCCCTTCACCAACGGGCTGACGCCGGTGCTCAAACACCTGGACCGCGCGGTGTTCGATAGCCTGCAGGCGCGAATCGCCAGCGGCGAGAAGACGCTGTGCTTCGGCCTGTCCGAACCCGATGCCGGCTCCGACGTGTTCGGCATGCGCACCCGCGCCGTGCGCGACGGCGACGACTGGCTGATCACCGGCACCAAGCAGTGGATCACCAACGCGCCGTACGCCGATTTCGCCATGGTCTTCGCCGTCACCGACGAGGAGAAGGCGCGCGCGCACAAGGGCGGGATCACCGGCTTCCTGATGCCCACCGACGCGCCCGGCTTCTCGGTGCCGAGCGTGATCCCGGTGATGGGCCACCTGGGCGCCGACATCGGCATCGTGAGCCTCGACCAGGTGCGGGTGCCCGACACGCACCGGCTCGGCCCGGTCGACCGCGGGCTGTCGGTGGCGCTGGACGGCGTGAACGCCGGGCGCCTGAGCATGGCGGCCTCCTGCCTCGGCCTGGCGCGCTGGGCGCTGGACCAGGCGCTGGACTATTCGAAGGTGCGCAAGACCTTCGGCCAGCCCATCGCCGAGCACCAGGCGGTGCAGATCATGCTGGCCGAGTGCGCGATGGACATCTACGCGGTGAAGTCGATGATCCGGCACGTGGCCTGGCTGGTCGACCAAGGCCAGGCGGCGACCAAGGAGGTGTCGATCGTCAAGGCCTTCTCCACCGAGGCGGCCGGCCGAGTGTTCGACCGCTGCATCCAGGTCCATGGCGGCATGGGCCTGACCAACGAGCTGCGGCTGGAAGAGGGCTACCGTTTCGTGCGCACCATGCGCATCCCGGACGGCACCTCCGAGATACAGCGCCGCACCATCGCCCGGCGCCTGCTCGACGGCGACACGGCGTTCTGAGAGCGGAGCCCAGTCATGTCATTCAGCCATCCCCATCCCACGCCCGAGGGCGTGATCGAGCGCCCGACCGGCGCCCTGCGGGTCGATCCGCGCCATGCGGCCGCCGGCATGCCCGGCGCGGTGAACATCCCGCAGACCAGCGTGTTCGAGAACCTGGCGATCTCGGCGCGTCGCTTTCCCGACAAGACCGCGATCCAGTTCTACGGCAACGCCATCTCCTATGCGCGGCTGCTGCAGGACGTGGAGCACATGGCGGGCTACCTGCAGCAGGCGTGCGGCATCAAGCGCGGCGACCGCGTGGTGGTGTTCAGCCAGAACTGCCCGCAGTTCATCGCCGCCTACCTCGCCATCCTGCGTGCGGACGCCTGCTTCGTGCCGGTCAACGCCATGCTGCTGGAAGACGAGCTGTGTCACATCGTCGAGGACAGCGGCGCGGTGGCCGCTTTCGTGGGCGAGGAACTTCTGCCGCAGATCAGCCCGCTGCTCGGCCGAACCTGCCTGCGCCACGTGGTCGTGCATGCCTACGGCGATGCGCTGGGCTCCACCGATGCGGGCCTGCCCGTTCCCGCCTGGGTGCGCCAGCCATCGTCCGCGGCGCCGCTGCCGGCCGGTGCCGGGCGCTGGCAGGCGGCACTGGACCGCTGCCTGAAACCCGCGCCGCACCAGGCCGGCCCGGACGACCTGTGCATGCTGCCCTACACCTCGGGCACCACCGGCGCCCCCAAGGCCTGCGTGCACACGCACCGCACCGTGATGACCTCCTTCGTGGGCGGCACCGTGTGGCGCCGCGTCAATCAGGAGTCGGTGATCCTGGCGGTGGCGCCGCTCTTCCACCTGCTGGGCCTGCAGACCAACGTCAATCCCGCGATCTATGCCGGCGCGACCATCGTGCTGCTGCCGCGCTGGGAGCGCGAGGCGGCGGCGGAGCTGATCGAGCGCCACCGCGTCAGCTTCTGGGCCGCGCTGCCGGCGATGCTGGTGGACTTCTTCGCCCAGCCAGGCATCGAGGACCGCGACCTGCGCAGCCTCTACATCGTGACCGGCGGCGGCGCCGCCACGCCGCAGCACATCAACGACATCCTCAAGCAGCGTTACGGGCTGGAATACGTCGAGGGCTACGGCATGACCGAAACGGCGTCCTTCCTGTGCACCAACCCGGTCCACCGGCCCAAGCGCGGCTGCCTGGGCGTGCCCACCTTCGGCGTCGACCTGCGCATCGTCGACCCCGAGAGCCTGCAGCCGGTGCCGCAGGGCGAGGTCGGCGAGATCGTGGTGCACGGCGCGCAGGTGATGCTGGGCTACTGGAACAAGCCGCAGGCCAACGCCGAGAGCTTCATCGTGATCGACGGCAAGCGCTTCTTGCGCACCGGCGACCTGGCGAGCGTCGACGAGGAGGGCTACGTCTTCATGCGCGACCGTCTGAAGCGAATGATCAATGCTTCGGGCTACAAGGTGTGGCCCGCGGAGGTGGAGGCGAGCCTCAACACACACCCGCGCATCCTCGAGGCCTGCGTGATCTCGTCGCCCGACGAGAAGCGCGGCGAGACGGTGAAGGCCGTCATCGCGCTGCGCGCCGGCGCTCGCGACACCGCCGACGAGCTGCTGACCTGGTGCAAGGAGCACATGGCCACCTACAAGGCGCCGCGCATCGTCGAGATCGTCGCCAGCCTGCCCAAGGGCCCCACCGGAAAGATCGCCTGGCGCGAGTTGCAGGAGCTGGAGCAGGCCAGAACGGCGGCCCGGCCGGAGGCCGGCCACGCGGCCGCTGCCCACTGATTCATCCAATCACGAAACCACGGAGACAACCGACATGATGAAATCCACCGATCGCAGAAGCTTCCTGCTGTCCTCGCTCTCGCTGGCCGCCCTGCCCGCGCTGATCACGCCACTCGCCCATGCGCAGGGCGGCGCCGCCGGCAAGTGGCCCGAAAAGGCGCTGCGCATCGTCGTGCCCGGCCCGCCGGGCGGCGGCACCGACCTGCTGGGGCGCAGCCTTGCCATCGGCATGAGCAAGGCGCTGGGCCAGCCGGTGCTGGTAGACAACAAGCCGGGCGCCGCGGGCATCGTGGCGGCGCAGAACGTGCTGGGCGCGCCGGCCGACGGCACCACGCTGTACCTGGGCATTACCTCGATGATCCAGCTGCCGGCGATGATGCCCAACATCCCGGTCAACTTCGCCAGGGACTTCGCGCCGGTGTCGCTGCTGGCGCTGGGCTCGGACCTGCTGGCGGTGTCGTCGAAGCTGCCGGCCAAGTCGCTGCCCGAATTCATCGCCCTGGCCAAGGCGCAGCCGGGCAAGCTGAGCATCGGCTCCTACGGTACCGGCACCTCCTCGCATCTGCATGGCGAGTTGCTCAGGCAGCGTGCCGGCATCGAGCTGATCCACGTGCCTTACAAGGGCGCCGCGCCGATGCTGACCGACCTGCTGGGCGGCCAACTCGACGCCGCCTTCGTCGACCAGTCCACCGCCAACGCCCAGCTCCAGAGCGACAAGATCCGCTTCATCGCGATGACGGGCACTCAGCACTTCAAGCCGCTGCCGCAGCTCAAGACCCTGGGCGAATTGGGCTACGCCGGCTTCGAGTCGAACGGCTTCATGGCGATGTTCGTGCCGACCGCCACGCCGGCGCCGGTCGTCGCCCGGCTGGCGGAAGTCATCTCGGCCGAGGTCAAGGGCCCCGAAGTGAGCCGGCGGCTCGCCGACATGGGGATGGAGCCTGTGGGCAGCACTCCCGAGGAGCTTGTGGCGGTGATGCGGCGAGACACGCCGCGGTGGGCGAAGATCGTCAAGGACGCGAATATTCGGATGGATTGAACCCACGCGCCGTGGACCCCTACCAGCGATGCACCAAGCAAACTGACACATCCGCTGGCGAAACGCTGTACCCGACCACCACGGAGCCGCTTCATGCCCCTTCAGACCGCCCCCTTCTCGATCAGCAATCCGCCCAAGCAACCGTAGGCGCGACATCATCGCAAGGCGCAGCATGAAGCAAGGATACCGGCGGTCGCGCTGGTTCCCCGCATAGGCATGGCCAAACGCCGACGGGCCATGGGTACCCACGACAGCCGGCGAGTCTTCTACTTCAAGGAGTCAGCGATGAGCAACCAAACCACGATCGTTCTAGTGCATGGTTTCTGGGGCGGAGCGGCCCACTGGAGCAAAGTAATTGTTGAACTGGCACGCAAAGGCTATGGGTCGATCCGTGCCGTTGAACTCCCATTGACCTCGCTGGCCGATGATGCTGAACGCACCCGCAAGATGGTGGCGCAGGTGAAAGGCCCGGTCTTGTTGGTAGGGCACTCCTACGGCGGTGCGGTCATCACCGAAGCCGGCGACCAGCCCA
Organism: Variovorax sp. LARHSF232; assembly: GCF_052871435.1. Lineage (NCBI taxonomy): Bacteria > Pseudomonadati > Pseudomonadota > Betaproteobacteria > Burkholderiales > Comamonadaceae > Variovorax > Variovorax sp. LARHSF232. The sequence goes on from NZ_JBIXJS010000011.1 coordinate 11,605, forward strand.
ACGTGGTCGGGCTTGTCTACATCGCGGCATTCGCTCCCGATGCCGGCGAAAGCCCCGGTGGCATCACCCAGGGGCATCCGCCCGCCGCGGTGCCCAATCTCGCTCCCGACAGCGACGGCTACCTCTGGATCAAGCCCGAGAAGTTCCACGAGAGCTTCTGCCAGGACCTGACTGCGGACGAAGCCTTGGTGATGGCGGTAACCCAGAAAGCGCCACTGGCCAGCACGTTTGGCGATCCCGTTACGGCGCCTGCGTGGAAAAAGAAGCCCACCTGGTACCAGATCTCCAGCGAGGATCGGATGATCCATCCGGACAACCAGGCGATGATGTCGACAAGGATGAACACGAGAAAGACGGTCACGCTGGCGGCGAGCCATGCTTCGCTGGCATCCATGCCTGAGGAAGTATCCGCGCTCGTCCACGAGGCGGCTGCTGGGCTTGCGAAGGGTTAGACGAATCCGCCGCCCCGCCTCGTGATCGAGACGCCCGCGCCGCCTCCGCGGCGCGAAGCTCCATCAGGCATTGCCGAAGAAGTGCCATGCCTTGGCTCCCCTTTCGCCTCAGAGCGCGCCGACGATCTCGGGCACGGCGGTGAACAGGTCGGCCTCCAGGCCATAGTCCGCCACGCTGAAGATCGGCGCTTCCGGGTCCTTGTTGATCGCGACGATCACCTTCGAATCCTTCATGCCCGCCAGGTGCTGGATCGCGCCGCTGATGCCCGCGGCGACGTAGAGCTGCGGCGCGACCACCTTGCCGGTCTGGCCGACCTGCCAGTCGTTGGGTGCGTAGCCCGCATCGACCGCAGCGCGGCTGGCGCCCAGCGCCGCGCCAAGCTTGTCGGCCAGCGGCGTCAGCACCTCGGCGAACTTCTCGCTGGAGCCCAGCGCACGCCCGCCCGAGACCACGATCTTCGCGGCCGTCAGCTCCGGACGGTCGCTCTTCGTCACTTCACGGCCCACCAGGCTGGTGGCGCCGGTGTCGGCCACGGCTGCCACGCTCTCGATCGCTGCGTTGCCACCCGTGGCGGCGGCGTCGAAGCCAGTGCCGCGCACCGTGAGAACCTTGACGGCATCGCTGCTGCGCACGGTGGCGATGGCGTTGCCGGCATAGATCGGCCGCTCGAAGGTGTCCGACGAGACGACGCGGGTGATCTCGGAGACCTGCGCCACGTCGAGCGCAGCCGCCACGCGCGGCGCCACGTTCTTGCCGTGGGCCGTGGCCGGAAACAGCAGGTGGCTGTAGTCGCCGGCTTGTGCCAGCACCTGCGCCGCGACGTTTTCCACCAGTTGGTCGGCCAGTTGGAGCGCGTCGGCATGCAGCACCTTCGCGACGCCGGCAATCTGCGAAGCGGCCTGCGCCGCGCCGGCCGCGCCGTGCCCGGTCACCAGCACGTGGACTTCTCCGCCACAGGCGATGGCCGCAGTGACGGTGTTGAGGGTCGCGCTCTTCAGGGCGCCGTTGTCGTGTTCGGCAATGACAAGGACGGACATGGTCAGATCACCTTCGCTTCGTTCTTCAGTTTGTCGATCAGCGCCGCCACGTCGGGCACCTTGATGCCGGCACCGCGCCTGGGCGGCTCGGCCACGTTCAGGGTCGTCAGGCGCGGCGCGATGTCGACGCGCAGCTCCGTCGGCGTGGTGGTGGCCAGTGGCTTCTTCTTGGCTTTCATGATGTTGGGCAGCGTCACGTAGCGCGGCTCGTTCAGGCGCAGGTCGGTGGTGATCACCGCGGGCAGGCGGAACTTGACCGTCTCCAGGCCGCCGTCGACCTCGCGCGTCACGACGGCAGCGCCGTCGGCGATCTCGACCTTCGAGGCGAAGGTGGCTTGCGGCACGTTCAGCAGCGCGGCCAGCATCTGGCCGGTCTGGTTGCAGTCGTCGTCGATGGCCTGCTTGCCCAGCACGATCAGCTCGGGCTTCTCCTGGTCGACCAGCGCCTTCAGCAGCTTGGCCACAGCCAGGGGTTGCAACTCCTCGGTGGTCTCGACCAGGATGCCGCGGTCGGCGCCGATGGCCATCGCGGTGCGCAGTTGCTCCTGGCACTTCGCTTCGCCGCACGAGACCGCAATGATCTCGGTCACCACGCCCTTCTCCTTCAGGCGCACGGCCTCTTCGACGGCGATCTCGTCGAAGGGGTTCATGCTCATCTTCATGTTGGCGAGGTTCACGCCGGTTCCGTCGGCGCTGACTTGCGCCTTCACGTTCGCGTCCAGGACGCGCTTCACTGCGACCAGTGCTTTCATTGGCTGCTCTCCATATCCATCAGGTAGTTGTGTTGTCCGCCCTCAGGCCCAGGCCCTGCTGCTGCAGGCGGGCGATGGCGTCGGCATCGAAGCCCCAGTCGCGCAGGGCGGCGGCGCCGTGCTCGCCGCGGGCCGGGGCGCTGCGCGGCAGGGCCGAAGGCGTGGCCGAAAAGCGCGGCGCCGGGCCGGGCTGCATCACGCCACCCACCTTCACGAAGCTGCCGCGCGCGCGGTTCTGGGCATGGCTGGGCGCCTCGGCAAAGCCGAGCACGGGCGCGACGCAGGCGTCGCTGCCGTCGAAGACCTCGCTCCACTGGTCACGCGTGCGGCTTGCGAACACGCGCTCGAATTCTTCGCGCAGGCGCGGCCAGCCGGCGCGGTCATGCTGCGAAGGCAGGCCGGCATCGGCCAGCCCCAGCTTGGTCAGCAGTTCCGCATAGAAGCGTCCTTCGACCGCGCCGACCGTCATGTAGTGGCCGTCGCCGGTGCGATAGGTGTCGTACCAGGGCGCGCCGCCGTCAAGCCAGTTGCTGCCGCGCTCTTCCTTCCAGTTGCCGCCGGCGATCATTCCCCAGAACACCGCGCCGAGCTGGGCCGCGCCTTCGATCATGGCCGCGTCGACCACCTGGCCGGCACCGCCGCGCTGCACGTTCAGCAAGGCAGCCAGAACGCCCATGGCCAGCAGCATGCCGCCGCCGCCGTAGTCGCCCACCAGGTTGAGCGGCACGGTCGGCTTGCCGCCGGCCGGGCCGATGCCCGAGAGCACGCCCGACAGCGCGATGTAGTTCAGGTCGTGGCCCGCGCGCTCGGCCAGCGGGCCGGTCTGGCCCCAGCCGGTCATGCGGCCGTAAACCAGCTTCGGGTTGCGCGCCAGCGCCACGTCAGGGCCCAGGCCCAGCTTTTCCATCACGCCGGGCCGAAAGCCCTCGATCACCACGTCGGCCCGCTCGATCAGCTCAAGCGCCGTGGCCACCGCGGCGGGTTGCTTCAGGTCGAGCGTGACCGAGCGGCGGCCGCGGCCGGTGATGTCGATACGCGGACCGCTGGCCTTGGGGCCGAGGTCCGCATGGGCCACTGGCCGATCGATGCGGATCACGTCGGCACCCATGTCGGCGAGCAGCATGGTGCCGAAGGGCCCGGGGCCGATGGCCTCGAACTCCAGGACGCGAATGCCGGACAAAACACCCATGGAAGTCTCCAATTTCGTTGCTGGATGAAGTAGAGCAGAGGGCCCCGCGCGCACCCCTACCCGCATCGGGTAGGGGCCGGCCGCCAGCGTTGCCGCGCGCCCCTGCTGCTGCACAATCCCGGCGACACCCGTCCTGCGGACGGCGCTGCACCCCGCCATGCCATCGCGCACCTCCCCTTCCGCCAAGCCGCCGGCCCTGCCCGAAGCGGCACCAAGCAGCAGCCCCGCCAATGTGCTGGCGGCGCAGCGCTCGGGCGTGGGCATCGTCGGGCGCGAGCATCTGCTGGTGCGCCTGCTCGAGGCGCGGCGCCTGCGCTGCATCGTCGTCACCGGCCCGGCCGGCGCAGGCAAGTCCACGCTCATCGCGGCCTGGCGCCAGGCCCTGGTGCCGCTGGGCTTCGACCTCGCCTGGTTCGCGCCCGGCGCGCAGGACGACGAGCCCGCGCGCTTCCTCCAGGGCCTGCTCGCCAGCGTGGCGCAGGTCGAGCCCGCGCCGCTCAAGGAGGCTGCCGCCGACATCGACACCGACCCCGACGCCATCGAGCGGCTGGTCATCTCCCTGGTGCGCGGCGTCGCGGCCCATCCGCGCGACCTGGCCCTGGTGCTCGACGACCTCCACCACCTGCGCCACCCGGCCATCCTGGACGCGTTGCAGTGCCTGCTGGACTATGCGCCGCCCAACCTGCACCTGGTGCTCGCCGCGCGCGGCGACTTGCGGCTGTCGCTCGACCGGCTTCGCAGCCAGGCGAAGACCCTGGAACTCGACCAGCGCGACCTGCGCTTCACGGCGGCCGAGAGCGCCCAGTACCTGAAGTCGCAGCTGGGCGAGGCGGTCGATGCCCGCACCGCCCGCAGCCTGCACGACCTCAGCGAGGGCTGGGTGGCCGGCCTGCGCCTCTTCACGCTCGACTGGAAGAAGAAACAACAGGAATCCGGACGTGCCGAAGCGGGCCAGCCCTTCGCCGGCCTGCCGGCCCGCGATGCCGTCGCGCTGACGCAGTATTTCGAGCAGGCGGTGTGTTCACGCCTGTCGCCGGGCGAACTCGAGATCCTCGTGCACGCCGCGGCCTGCAAGCGCATCTGCGCGCCGCTGTGCGCCGCACTCGTCGGTGCAAACGACAGGGTGGCCGAGGTCGCGACGCTGCTGCTGCGGCTCGAGAGCGAAGACCTGTTCGTGCTCCAGGTCGAGAACCAGCCGGCCGAGACCTGGTATCGCCTGCATCCACTGCTGCGCGAGGCGCTGCTGACCCGCCTGGCCGCCCTCGACGAGCCCACGCGGCAGACCGTGCACGCCCGCGCCTTTGCCTGGTTCCGCGACCGCGGCCTGCTGGAAGACGCCGTGCGCCATGCCGTGCAGGCCGGCGAGCCGGCGCAGGCGGCCGCGCTGGTGGACCAATGCGCGCACTCGCTCATCGTGCGCGGCGAGCAGCGCGAACTGACGGCGCTGCTGCGCCAGCTCCCGCCCGAACAGGTGCAGGGCAGCTTCAGCATGCGGCTGTGGCTGGTGCGCGCCCTGTACTTCGAGCGCGACCTGGACGCCTGCACGAAGACGCTCGACGCGCTCGAACGCGAACTGCCCGCGGACGCCACCGCCCATCGCTTCCACGTCGCGGCCCTGCAGGCCGCGCTGGCGGTCCAGCGCGACGACACCGACACGGCCCTGTCAATGCTGCCGCGACTGCTCGAGGTGCCGGCGGACGCCGATCCGCTTGCCGTCGGCGTGCACCGCAACGTGCTGTCGTGGCTCTACATGCAGCGGGGCGACTACGAGCAGGCGCGCCGCGTGCAGCTCGACGCGCCGCCGCTGACCGTCGACGGCGTACCTCTGGTGGCGACAGCCGCCGGCAGCCTGCATGGGCGCTGCCTGGTCGGCCTCAGCTACGCGATGGAGGGAAAGATGACGCAGGCCGAGCGCGTCCTGCGCGCCGTGGCGGCCGAAGCCGAGCAGGCCGGAAAGGCCTGCGTCGATGCGCGCTACCTCGCGCTCGCCCTGCTGGCCGACGTGCTCTACGAGCTGGGCGATGCTCGACAGGCGCGTGCGCTGCTCGAGGACAAGGTCGGCATGCTCGAGCGCATCGCGATTCCCGACGCGGTGCTGCGCGTTTACCGGGTGCTGGCTGCCGCCTGCTGGCAGGCCGGCGATCCGCCCGGCGCCTTCGCCCACCTGGAGCGGCTGGAGGCCTACGCCACCCGGTACCAGCTGGACCGCCTGATGGCCCACCGCCTGGCCGACGAGGTGCATTGCCGCCTGCTGCTGGGCGAACTGATGGCTGCCGAGGCCGCGCTCGCCCGGCTCCAGGCGCTCGAGGCTCGCCATGCGGACGCGGCCTCCGGAACGGGATCGCGTGGGGAGATCGGCGAGATGACGCAGCGCGCGCGCATCCGCCTGGCCGTCACGCTGGGCGAACTCGAGAGCGCCGCCAGCCAGCTCACCACCCTGATCGCCAGCTGCGAGGCGCGCGGCCGGCAGCGCAGCGTGGCCCATCTCCTGGTGCGCGGCGCGGCGGTCGACGCCCAGCTCGGGCGCTACGAATCCGCCCGCCGCAAGCTACAGGACGCCTTGCAGCGCGGGCACCGCCTGGGCCTGTTGCGCAGCCTGATCGACGCCGACCCGACGGCGCGCCGCATGCTGGGCGAACTCGCCCAGACCGAGACGCTCGATCCGCTGCTGGCCTTCTACGTCGAGCGGCTGCTGGCGCTGCGCACGCGGCCCGACGCGCCCTCGCACGCCGCCGGCGCCAAGGCGCCCGCGCGGGGCGCCACGCCGATCGGCCTGCAGGACTTCAACGAGCGCGAGATCGAGATGCTGCGCCTGCTCGCCCAGGCCATGCCCAACAAGAAGATCGCCCGCGCCCTGGGCCTGTCGCCCGAGACGGTGAAGTGGTACCTGAGCCGCATCTACGGCAAGCTGCGCGTGTCCGGCCGCGACGAGGCGGTGGCGCGGGTGCGCGACCTCGGCTGGGAAGCCGGGGCGGGCGAAGGCGACGGCGCCGGCACTGCAATGGGCGGCTGAAGCACTGCGCCACCCGCCACGGGTGGGGCCTTTGGAGCTGGCGGCGCCGAACATGGCACACCCCAACGCCTGGAGGCTCCCATGCCGAGCGAGCTCATGCTGCTGCGCGAATCGCAGCTTTCGATCGAAGAAGACGGCGTGGCCGTGTTCACGCACCAGCGTCCGGCCGCGCGCAACGCCCTGTCGATGGAACTGCGTGCCGACTACAAGGACATGCTCACGCAGGTCGCGTCTGACCGCCGCGTGCGCGCCCTGGTGCTCACCGGCTCCGGCGGCAGCTTTTGCGCCGGCGGCGACCTGAAGGGCCGCCTGACCAGCACCGACCCGGATTTTCGAACCCCCGACGCGCTGCGCCGCCGGGTGCAGGACGGCCACAGCTGGATTCAGCGCCTGCATGCGCTCGAGGTGCCGGTGATCGCCGCGGTGGACGGCCCGGCGGTCGGCGCCGGCTTCTCGATCGCGCTGGCGGCGGACTTCATCCTCGCCTCCAGCCGTGCAGTGTTCTGCATGTCCTTCGTGAAGATCGGCCTCGTCCCCGACCTGGGCGCTTTCCACTTCCTGCCGCGCGCCGTGGGCCTGCCCATGGCGAAGGAACTGGCACTCACCGCGCGCCGCGTGAGTGCCACCGAGGGAAAGCAACTGGGCTTTGTCCACGCGCTGCATGAGCCAGACGCGCTGCTGCCCGAAGCGATGCGCTTCGCCCGCCGCTTCAGCGCCGGCCCACGCGAAGCCCTGGGCCTGACCAAGACCCTGATGAACAAATCCTTCGAGACTTCGTACGCCACCCTGGCCGAACTCGAATGCAACGCGCAGGCGGTGGCCTCCACTGCGCCCTACCACGACGGCGCCGTCGAGGGCTTCCTGCGCGGCGAGCCGGCCGCCTATGACTGGGACCGCGCCGCGGGTTGAACCCGCCACCCATCCGGAGTGGGGGCGAAGCGCCCCTCGGCGAATAACTTAGAGCCCACAGATTTCCCAGAGGAGTCAAACCCGTGAACGTGACCCGCAACGTCTTTCGAGACGACCATGAGATGTACCGCGAGACGGTGCGCCGCTTCCTGGAGCGCGAATGCCTGCCGCGCCAGAAGGCCTGGGACGACGCCGGCCAGGTCGACCGCGAGACCTGGCTGAAGGCCGGCCGCGAGGGCCTGCTGTGCGCCTCGCTGCCCGAGGAATACGGCGGTGGCGGTGGCGACTTCGGCCACGCGGCCGTGTTCGCCGAAGAGACCGCCCGGTCGGGCGTGAGCGGCCCGGCCTTCGGCATGCACTCGGACATCATCGCGCCCTACATCTTTCGCGCCGGCAACGAGGCGCAGAAGCGCCAATGGCTGCCCGGCGCCGCCTCCGGCGAGATCATCCTGGCCATCGCCATGACCGAGCCGGGCACCGGCAGCGACCTGAAGGCAGTGCGTACCACGGCAGTGCGCGAAGGCGACGAGTACGTCATCAACGGCAGCAAGACCTTCATCAGCAACGGCCTCATCGCCGACCTGATCATCGTGGTGTGCAAGACCGACCCGGCCGCCGGCGCCAAGGGCATCAGCCTGATCGCCGTCGAGGCGTCGCGCGCGGGCTTCCGGCGCGGCCGCAAACTGGACAAGGTGGGCCAGTACGCGCAGGACACGGCCGAGCTCTTCTTCGACAACGTGCGCGTGCCGGTGGCCAACCGCCTGGGCGAGGAAGGCAAGGGCTTCGCCTACCTGATGGGCGAGCTGCCGCAGGAGCGCTTCACCATCGCGATCGGCGCCGCCGCGCGGCTTGAGCGCGCGCTCGCGAACACGCTGGACTACGTCAAGGACCGCCGCGCCTTCGACCAGACCGTTTGGGACTTCCAGAACACCAAGTTCAAGCTGGCCGACGTGAAGGCGCAGGCAGTGGCCGTGCGCACCATGATCGACTACTACATCGGCGAGCACATGCGCCGCCGGCTCACGCTCGAGGAGGCGGCCATCGCCAAGCTCTTTTCCACCGAGACGCTGGGCAAGGCGCTGGACGAGATGGTGCAGCTGCACGGCGGCTATGGCTACATGCTGGAGTACCCGATCGCCCGCGACTTCGTCGACATGCGCGTCACGCGCATCTACGGCGGCACCAGCGAAGTGATGCGCGAGCTGATCGCCCGCAAGCTCTGATTCAACCCCCTCCTCCCAAGGAACAACATGACAAACAAGGTTTTCGTTGCCGGCGTCGGCATGATCCAGTTCAAGAAGCCCGGCACCAGCGAGCCCTACGACGTGATGGGCGAACAGGCCATCCGCATGGCGCTGGCCGATGCCGGGCTGGCGTTCAGCGACGTGCAGCAGGCCTATGCCGGCTACGTCTACGGCGACTCCACCTGCGGCCAGAAGGCGGTGTACCGCGTGGGCATGACCGGCATCCCGGTGCTCAACGTCAACAACAACTGCGCCACCGGCTCCTCGGCGCTGTATCTGGCGCGCCAGGCGGTGCAAAGCGGCGCGGTGGACTGCGCGCTTGCCTTCGGCTTCGAGCAGATGAACCCGGGTGCGCTCAAGTCGCGCTGGGACGACCGCGCCCCGGCGCTCGAGCGTGCGGCGAAGGTGGTCGACGAGCTGGTGGGCCACCCCGAGATCCCGTCGGCCATCCGCCAGTTCGCCGGCGCCGGCCGCGCGCACATGCAGAAGTACGGCACCAAGCTGGAGACCTTCGCCGCCATCCGGGCCAAGGCCAGCCGCCACGCCGCCAACAACCCGCTCGCCGTGTTCCGAAATGTCGTGAGCACCGAGGACGTGATGAACGCGCCCATGCTGTGGGACGGCGTGATCACCCGCCTGATGGCCTGCCCGCCGACCTGCGGCGGCGCCGCGGCCATCGTGGTGTCTGAGGAATTCGCCCGCAAGCGCGGCCTGCGCACCGACGTGCTCATCGCCGGCCAGTCGCTCACCACCGACCTGCCCAGCACCTACGACGCCAAGGACATGATCCGCGTCGTCGGCTTCGACATGACGGCCCTGGCCGCCAAGCAGGCGTACGAGCAGGCCGGCGTCGGCCCGAAGGACATCGACGTCATCGAGCTGCACGACTGCTTTGCCCAGAACGAGCTGATCACCTACGAGGGCCTGGGACTGTGCGGCGAAGGCGAAGCCGAGAAGCTGGTCAACGACGGCGACAACACCTATGGCGGCCGCTGGGTCACCAACCCCTCGGGCGGCCTCTTGTCCAAGGGCCACCCGCTGGGCGCCACGGGCCTCGCCCAGTGCTACGAGCTGACGCACCAGCTGCGCGGCACGGCAGACAAACGCCAGGTCGAAGGCGCCAAGGTCGCACTGCAGCACAACCTGGGGTTGGGCGGTGCGGGCGTCGTCACCATCTACAAGAAGGCCTGAGCGTCATGATCGACAAGAAGCACATCGGCATGAAGCTGCCGGTCTACAAGGCGACGGCCGAGGCGGGGCAGCTGCGCTTCTTCGCCAAGTCCATCGGCGAGACCAACCCGATCTACCTCGACGAATCGGCCGCGCGCGACGCCGGGCATCCCGGCCTGCCGCTGCCGCCGACCTTCCTGTTCTCGCTGGAGTTCCAGATCCCCTCGAACGCCTGGCGCGACGAGCTGGGCATCGTCACCTCGCGCATCCTGCACGGCGAGGAGAGCTTCAACTACCACCGCATGGCCTACGCCGGCGACACGCTGCAGTTCGAGACGCACATCGCCGACATCTACGACAAGAAGGGCGGCGCGCTGAGCTTCGTGGTGCGCGAGTCGCGCGTCAGCAACCAGCGTGGCGAGCACGTGGCGGACCTGCGCAGCATCCTGGTCCACAAGAACGCATGAAGGGACCGACCATGAGCCAACAACCCACATTCGCCACCGTCAACGTCGGCGACGTCCTGCCCCCGCTGGCATTGCCGGCGATCACCCGCACCACGCTGGCCCTGTTCGCCGGCGCCTCGGGCGACCACAACCAGATCCACATCGACACCGACTACGCCCGCAAGGCCGGCATGGTGGACGTGTTCGCGCACGGCATGTTGTCGATGGCCTACCTGGGCAGATTGCTGACGCAGTGGGTCGACCAGCGCCAGATCCGCAGCTTCGGCGTGCGCTTCACCGGCATCACGCATCTAGGCCACCAGATCACCTGCAGCGGCAAGGTGGTCGAGAAATTCGAAGTCGACGGCGAGCAGCGCGTGAAGCTCGAAATCGAAACGCGCAACCAGTACGGCGAGACCAAGATCGTTGGCGATGCCGTGGTCGCGCTCTGAACACATCCAACACTTTTTTCTTTGGAGATAGACAAATGGGAACTCTTGACGGCAAGGTAGCACTGGTCACCGGTTCGGGCCGCGGCATCGGCCAGGCGATCGCGATGAAGCTGGCCAGCCAGGGCGCGCGCATCGTGGTCAACGATCTGGATGCGGACCCGGCGAACGAGACGGTCGAGCTCTTGAAGAAGAGCGGCGCCGAGGCCGTGGCCTGCGCGGGCAACGTCAGCGCGCCCGACTTCGCCGAGCGCTACATCAAGACGGCGATGGACAGCTTCAAGGGCATCGACATCATCGTCAACAACGCCGGCTTCACCTGGGACGACGTGATCCAGCGCATGACCGACGAGCAGTGGCACGCCATCGTCGACTGCCACATGACGGCGCCCTTCCGCATCCTGCGCGCCGCCTACCCGGTCATCAAGGCGCAGGCCCAGGCCGACCAGGAAAAGGGCATCGAGGTGTTCCGCAAGGTGGTCAACGTGTCGTCGACCTCGGCGCTCAACGGCAATGCCGGCCAGATGAACTACTCGGGCGCCAAAGCCGGCGTGATCGGCATGACGCGCGCGCTCAGCCGCGAGTGGGGCCGCTTCAAGGTCAATGTGAACGCAGTGGCCTTCGGCCTGATCCACACCCGCATGACCAACGCCGACGCCAAGGCCGGTGCCACCGTGAACATCGAGGGCCGAGACATCCGCGTGGGCCTGAACCCCGAGCTGCTCAAGTCGCACGCCCAGCGCAACCCGCTGGGCCGCGGCGGCACGCCGGAAGAGGCGGCCGGCGCGGTGTACCTGTTCTGTCTGCCCGAGTCGAACTACATCACCGGCCAGGTCGTGGCCGTGGCCGGCTCGCCGCAATAACTGCGCGCCCGAGTGGGAATGGCGGCGGGCGCAGAGTGGGCCCGCTGCCTCCACTGCATCAGGTTGGTTGGTTGATAGAAGAAGTTCCGGAGACACGACAAGCATGACAACCCTCGCCGCCGAGGCCCCGGCCGCGCCCCCCACGGCGCGCTACCGGGCCGTGCCCTATGCGATCCGCAAGGCCACCTGCGAGCGGCGCGCCGACGGCACGCTGATCCTGCGTTCCCCGCTGACGCCCAAGGCCACCGGCCGCACGGGCTTTGCGGGCTATATCCCGCATTGGGCGAGCCGGCGCGGCGACCTGCCGGCCTTCTGCGAGCGCGATGCGCAAAGCGGCGAATGGAAGCGCATCACCTGGCGCAACCTGTGGCAGCAGGTGCAGGCCGTGGGCGCGAGCCTGCTGGAGCTGGGCCTGGGCCAGGGGCGGCCGCTGGTCGTGCTGTCGCCCAACTCGCTGGAGCAGCTCGTGCTGCTGCTGGCGGCCGAGTACGTCGGCGTTCCGACCGCGCCGGTGTCACCGGCCTATTCGCTGCTGAGCCGCGATTTCGCGCGCCTGAAGGGCGTGTGCGAACTGGTGCCGCCGGCGGCGCTCTTCGTGCAGGATGCCGCCACCTTCGAACGCGCTGTGGCCGCCGTCGGCGCTCCCGGCGTGCCGGTGATCGCGGTGCACGGTGCCACCGGCAGCGCGTTGTCGTGGAAGACGCTGTCGAATGCGGAACTGACGACGCAGCGCAAAGACCGGGTCGCTGCCGCGCATGCAGCCATCCGAACGGAGCATGTGGCCAGGATCCTCTTCACCTCCGGCTCCACCGGCGTGCCCAAGGGCGTACCGATCAGCTACAGCAACCTGCAGGCCACCGCGGCGAACCTGGCCGACATGTTCGCCAGCCTCGCCGAAGACAGCGAACCGCCCGTCTTCCTCGACTGGCTGCCCTGGCACCACGCCCTGGGCGGCGTGCTCAACCTGGGCCGCTCGGTACTGCTGGGCGCCACCCACTACATCGACGACGGCAAGCCGCTGCCCGGCCTGTTCGAGCGCACGGTGCGCAACCTGCGCGAGGTCTCGCCCACGCTGCTGACCAGCGTGCCTTCGGCCTGGACCATGCTGGCCGCCGAACTCGAGCGCGACCCGCAACTGGCGAAGAGCGTGTTCGCCCGCGTCATCAATTTCGGCTACGGCGGCGCCAGCCTGCCCAAGGACGTGAACGAGCGCATCCAGCGCGTGGCCGAGCGCACCGTGGGCGAGCGCATCGTGTTCGGCACCGGCCTGGCCTCGACCGAGACCACCGGCGTCGGCACCTACCGCAACTGGGCCAGCGACGATCTGAGCAACATCGGCGCGCCGCCGCCCGGCACCGAGATCAAGCTCGTGCCCCTGGAAGGCGAGCGCTACGAGATCCGGGTGCGCGGCGCACACAACTTCAGCGGCTACGTTGCACGACCCGACCTCACGGCGGCGGCCTTCGACGAGGAAGGCTTCTTCAAGCTGGGCGACGCGGTGCGCCTGGTGGACATGGACGACCCGGCCCAGGGCATGCGCTTCGACGGCCGCGTGGCGGAAGACTTCAAGCTCATCAACGGCACCTGGGTGCGCACCGGCGCCATCCGCCTCGGCCTGGTCGAGCGCTGTGCGCCGCTGATCACCGACGCCGTCATCTGCGGCCATGACCAGAACTACGTGGCCGCGCTGGCCTGGCCCAACGTGGCCGCCTGCCAGCGCCTGCTGCCTGAACTGGCCGGCCTGGGTGCCGACGAGTTGGTGGCGCACCCGGCCCTGGTCGCCGCCATCGCCGAGCGCCTGCGCTCGGACAAGGGCAGTGCCAGCCTGCGCGTGGAGCGTCTGCTGCTGATGGCCGAGCCGCCCTCGATGGACGCGAACGAGATCGCGGACAAGGGCTACGTCAACCAGGCCGCCACGCGCTCACGCCGGGCCCACCTGGCGGCGCAATTGTTCGATCCGCAGCCCGGCCCGCAGGTCGCGCGCGCCTGACCCCATTTCAAAAAAAACCACAGCAACGGAGACAAAAACCATGGGCATCGCTTCTTCCTCGATATTCATCAAGGGCCTCGTCGGCATCACCGCCATCGCGGCCAGCGCCCTCGCCTTCTCGCAGCAGGACTACCCGACGCGCACCATCACGATCGTCGTCCCGGCTCCGCCGGCCGGCGCGACCGACGTACTGGGGCGCGTGCTGGCCGACGAGCTGGGCAAGCGCCTGGGGCAGACCGTCATCGTGGACAACAAGCCCGGCGCCTCCGGCATGCTCGGTGCCTCAGCGGTGGCACGCGCCGCGCCCGATGGCTACACGCTGTTCATGTCGCACGCCACGCCGATCTACTACGCGCCCTACATGTTCGCGAAGGTGCCCTACGACGTGAAGCGCGACTTCGCCCTGATCACCGAGATCTGCTCGGCCAGCCTGGTGTTCGCGGTGAACAAGGACGTGCCGGTGCGCAACATGAAGGAGCTGGTGAGCTGGGCCCAGACCCACAAGGGCAAGGCCAACTACGGCTCCTTCGGCGTCGGCTCGTCGAGCCACCTCTTGATGGCCTACCTGAGCGAATCGCGCGGCCTGGGCATGGAGCACGTTGCCTACAAGGGCGAAGCGCCGATGATCCAGGACATGATCGGCGGCGTGATCCCGATGGGCCTGGGCACCCTGGGCACGATGGCCCCGCACATCGCCGGCGGCAGCCTGCGCCCGCTGGCCATCATCGGCGACAAGCGTCTGCCCGACATGCCCAACGTGCCCACCATGGCCGAGGCCGGCTTCACCGACAAGGAGTTCGAGCCGATCGGCGGCGTGATGCTGACCGCCCCCGCCAAGACCCCGACGCCGGTGCTCGCGCGGCTGGAGAAGGAACGCGCGCGGTGGTTCAGGGCGCCGCCATGAAGGCCCGCTTCCAGGCTTTCGGTTTGGTGGGCATGGGCAACAGCTCGGCCGAGTTCAAGAAGAACCTGGACGCCAGCGGGCCGGTGATCCAGAAGCTGGTGATGGTGTCGGGCGCGAAGGTGGATTGAGGCTGAGTCAATTGGGACGGAAGAGGTTCTGCGGGACGCCTGCCGCGTTGAACAGGTAGTCGCGCGAGGCTTCCAGGTCCCGGCGCAGCCGGCGCAGGTCGACGTCGAGCAGCTTCCCCTTCCACTTGCGCACCTTGCCAGCGACGATCACCGTCTCGACGTTGGAGCGCTCCATCAGCGATACCACCGCACCCGGCACCACGTTGAGCGGCGCCACGTTGATCGCCTCGGCGTCGAGGATGATGATGTCGGCCTCCTTGCCCGGCGTGAGCGAGCCGGTCTTGCGATCGAGCCGCAGGTCGCGCGCGCCCTCCATCGTGGCAAAGCGCAGCACGTCGCGCGTGGTCAGCAGTTCCGGCAGGGTTGGCGGGTTGTTCTGCTCCAGCGCCATCTGGTTGACGAAGGCCCTCTGCAACGCCATGGCGCTGCGCATCTGGGTGAACATGTCCGCCGTCAGGGTGCATTCCACGTCGACGCTCAGCGAGGGCGAGATGCCCATGGACAGCGTCTTGAGAATGGGTGGCATGCCATGGCGCATGTTCATCTCGATCGGGACGGCGAGCGAGACGCCCGCGCCGGCATCCTTCACCTTCTGCCAGCTCATGTCGGACATCCCTGTCATGTGAATGAACAAGTTGTCGGGGCCGAACTGGTTGGACGCGGCGAGCGCATCGAAGGTGGGGGACATGCCGAAGCTGCCGACGATGTGCGCCACCACCTGCAGCCCGAGCTGGCGCCCAAGGGCCCAGGCCACCTCGAAGCCCGGCAGGTAGATCTCGCCGCCCATGGTCATGGACAGGAGCTGATCGTCGGAGCTGAAGTACTGCGCCTTGATGCGGGCGGCATCCGCCGGGTACTGGTTGCCGGGGACATTGCCCGCGCTCTCGAAGTAGCCGAACACGCTGCGCCGCCCCGAGTCGGCCAGGCCCTTGATCGCGGCGTCGGAGTGCTGCGGCGAGTGGTGGATCTGGGAGATGTCGTGCACCGTCGTGACACCCGCGTCGATCTGGCTGAGCGCGCCGAACAGCTCGTTGATGTAGACGTCCTGCGGCCGGTACACCGGAGCGAACTTGCCGAGGATGTACTCGAAGTAGTTGATGGCGCCGTGCGGCTTGCCGTCGTTGAATAGCAGCCCGTCGGCCAGGAAGCTGCGCAGCGCAGTCTCGAACTGGTGGTGGTGCGTATCGATGAACCCGGGCATCACGATCTTGGCGCGGGCGTCGATCACGCCGCCGGACCCTGGCAGGTTCGGTCCGACGGCGAGGATCTTCTTGCCTTCGACCAGCACGTCGGCTTGCACGAAGTCGCCCACGTTCGGATCCATCGACATGACGTGGCCGCCCCGAATGACATAGCGCCGTCCGTATCGGCCGCTGTCCCTGGGCGAATCATCATCATCCTGCGCTGCAGCAATACGCTCGGTGAACAGGCCCAGCCCAGTTGCCGCAGCAGCGGTTCCTGACGCACCGGCTTTCAGGAAATTGCGCCGTGAATGGTTTGTCGGAGAACCACCCAGCGGATCGGCATGGTCTTGTGGCATTCCTTGATCGCAGAGTTTGCACATGGGTATGTCTCCTCCAGTGCGGGAGTCATCCGGAATGGACGGCTCCTCGGCTCATTCATAGGTGGAGAGATCCAGGGTGTAAAGCAGTGTTACATCGAGATGGGTGATGGACGGTGCGGCCGTTTCTCGTCTATCTATCCCACCTGCCGATCCCGCCCCGCCCAGTACCTGGCACGCAGCGTCTTCTTGTCCACCTTGTCCAGCGCCGTCAGCGGCAGGGCATTGACGAACTCCACCGCCTTGGGCGCCTGCACCACGCCCTTGCGGTCGGTGACGAAGGCGATCAGCTCCGCGGCATCGACGCAGGCGCCCTCCTTCACCACCACCACCGCCATCACCGCCTCGCCCCACTTCTCGTGCGGCACGCCGATGACGGCGGCCAGCGCCACGGCCGGGGAGGCAGTTTTCCACCTCGCTCGAATAGACGTTGAAGCCGCCGCTGATGATCATGTCCTTGGCGCGGTCGACCAGGTAGAGGTAGCCGTCGGCGTCGCGGCGCGCCATGTCGCCGGTGTGCAGCCAGTCGCCGGCGAAGGCCTTGGCCGTTTCCTCGGGCCGATTGAGGTAGCCCGACATCACCAGCGGCCCGCGCACGCACAGCTCGCCGATCTCGCCCATCGGGACTTCGCGATGGTCGGCATCGAGCAGGCGCACCTGGTTTCCCGGCAGGCTGCGGCCGCAGCTGCCCAGCAGCTCGGGGCGGTCGAGGTCATGCTCGTCGCGGCGCAGGTAGCTGATGGTCATCGGCGCCTCGGCCTGGCCGTAGACCTGCGCGAACACCGGGCCGAGCCGGCCCAGCGCCTGGCGCAGGCGCGCCGGCGCCATCGGCGCGGCGCCGTAGAGCACCAGGCGAAGGCTCGCCACATCGTGTTCACTCAACTCGGGCGAGTCGAGCAGGCCGTAGATCTGCGTGGGTACCAGGAAGGTCGTGGTGATGCGCTCGGCCGCCACGGCCTGCAGGAAGCCGCCGGGCGTGAAGCGATCCAGCAGATGCACCGTTCCGCCTTGCAGGAAAGTGGTGAGGATCATGGCGCCGGCCGCGTGCGACACCGGCGTGGCCGCCAGGAAGCGCACCTCCTCGGGCCACTCCCAGCAGGCGAGCTGCTGCAGCGCCGAAGTCACCACCGTGCGCTGGTGATGCACGATGCCCTTGGACTGGCCCGTGGTGCCGCCGCTGTAGGCGATCTTGAGGATGTCGTCGGGCTGCACGTCGAGCGCGATGTCGGTGTCGCCGTCCAGGCCGCTTGATGCCGCCAGAAGATCGGTGCCGTAGCCGGCCGGCCCCAGCGTCAGCACGTGCGGCACCAGTTGCCGCTGCGCAAGCGCGAGGCCACGCTCGGCATGGCGCGGCACGTCGATCACCAGCGCCTTGACCTTTGCGTCGACCAGGATGAAGGCCTGGTCTTCTTCCGAGCCGAGCGGGTGCAGCGGCGTGTAGACCAGGCCCATCAGGTGGGACGCGATGATGGTGGCGACAGACTCGGGCCGGTTGGTGGCCAGAACGGCGATGTCGTCCTGGCGGCGCAGGCCGAGGGACTGGAAGCAGCGGACCAAGCGGTGGCACTGTTGCTCCAGCTCGCGATAGGTCATGCGCATGCCGCCGCCGTTGCCCACAAGGGCCTCGCGGGTGGCGAAGGCCTTGAAGGCGGAGCGGTAGAGCTCGGCGAAGGTGGAGCCTTGGTGAAGGGTTGGGTTGGATGCGGGGTGCATGGCGGCTAGGCGTGGTTTCTCGCGTCAGCTCTAGAACAGGGGCTCAAGTAAGCAGCCCGAATGCATTTGTGTGACCACCTCTTTTGGGGGGCGTTCGGTCACATGCCTTCCGCTACCCAGCCCCCATGGCCGACGGTTGAGCCAGCACTGCGCTGACCGTGAAGTGGCGATAACCTGTAAGTTGCTTGTTTACATTGCCTTACTATCTGCTTCCGAGAACAAGGGGCAAATGGCAATGCGATTGACGTCATTCAGGATCAGGAACTTCCGCTCGATCAATGAC
Source organism: Variovorax sp. LARHSF232 (assembly GCF_052871435.1). Taxonomy (NCBI): domain Bacteria; kingdom Pseudomonadati; phylum Pseudomonadota; class Betaproteobacteria; order Burkholderiales; family Comamonadaceae; genus Variovorax; species Variovorax sp. LARHSF232. The sequence goes on from NZ_JBIXJS010000011.1 coordinate 29,709, forward strand.
AGCGGGTGGGTCGATGTCGCACAACTCACTGCGATGCTGGGCCGCAATGAGAGCGGCAAGTCAAACTTGTTGCGCGGGCTCAGAAGCCTGAATCCTGCTGAAGGCTTTGCCGCCTTGTCGCCAATCAAGGATTTTCCGCGCCACCGGAACCTAAAGGAATGTACGGTCGGAACGCCTGTCGTCGACTCGCGGTGGGCGCTGGATGGTGATGAACTGTCGCAGTTGGCCGCTATCCTGCCGAGAGTCCAGGGCGCAGACGTGTTGGTCACTATCAGCCGCTCCTATGGCAAGCACCGCTGGGTCCAAATCGATGGCTTGCCTGCACTGCCTTACGAGGCAGGCGATATCAAGGCCAAAATTCGGAAGATTGTTCCGGCGGTACAGGCAGCTGCCGACAAGCTGGAGGACCCAGTCAAGTCCACTCTGGCCATTGCGGCAGATGCGTTTGAAGCGGCATTAGTGCCAGACCCCGACCATGTCGAGTGGGCCACGCGAGCTGATGCAGCCGTCAAGGTCCTGCGCAAGACAATGGCCGCGGCAGACGTGGAGCTGACTGACAAGCAAGACCAGCTAATCGTCGAACTCGAAGATCTGGCGAAAGCAATCATTGGCGATGAGGGCGCGCAAGCGAAAGCTCACGAGTGGCTGCAGACCACCCTACCGAAGTTCGTCTACGTAGACGAGTACGCCGAACTGCAAGGCCATCAGAACATCACCGAGTATCTCCAGCGAAGGGCTCAGGGGCAGGCCAATGAGGCCGATATCAACTTCGAAAAGCTGTGCAAGGTGGCAGGCCTCAATCCACAGCAGCTACAGGATCTCCTGACGCAGAACGATGCCGAGACTCGGAACCAGTTGACCAATCGGTCCAGCGCAGTGGTAACCGGTGAAATTCGCAGGCTCTGGAAAGATCGTTCACTGAAGATCCGCTTCAACCTCGACGCCCAATACCTCGACACGTTGGTTTCCGATCCCAGCGCCGTATATGACGTGGAAGTGAATCTCAACGAGCGGAGCCGCGGACTGCAATGGTTCTTTTCGTTCTTTGTGATCTTTACGGCCGACACTCAGGGAGGCAAGGCCGAGAGCGCCATCTTGCTACTCGACGAGCCCGGTCTCTACCTCCATGCGCGCTCGCAGACGGACCTCTTGACCCACTTCGAGACTGATTTCGATAACCAGATCATCTACACGACGCACTCGCCATTCATGGTGCCGACACAGCACCTCGAATCCGTGCGCACCGTCAACATTTCCGAAGCTACGGGAACGACTGTCACCAATGATCCGACTGGCGACGCGAACACCCTGTTCCCATTGCAGGCGGCGCTTGGCTACAACATCGCGCAAAGCCTCTTCATTGGCTCGAACAACCTTATCGTCGAGGGCGTGACTGACTTTTGGACTCTCTCATCGGTGTCGTCATATCTCGCCCAGCAAGGGAAAGTTTCACTGAACTCTGAGCTCACCATTACTCCGGTTGGCGGTGCCCAGAAGGTCTCCTACATGGTGGCCTTGTTGACGTCTGAAGAACAAAACGTTCTTGTGCTGCTCGACCAGGAGAAGGAAGCCGAAGCAACCAAGAAGGACTTGGTGAACAAGAAGCTCATTGCCGAGCAGAACGTCGTGTTCGTGTCGGAGGCATTTGCATCCGCGCCGGCCGAGGCGGATGTAGAGGACCTCCTCGATCCTGCTGTCTATGAGGCGCTGGTGCGCGAGAGCTACAAGACTGAGTTGCAAGGGAAGCAACTCACCTTGAACGCGAACATTCCGAGGATCGCGAAGCGGTTCGAAGACGCGTTCAGAGCGCTGGGCATCAAGTTCTATAAGACACGGCCCTCTTCGCTGCTACTCAAGGAGATGGCGAATGATCCATCAGCGATGATCCCTGCTGAGAGCGCTGCACGATTCGAAGCTCTCTTCAAGATCGTCAACGAGCGACTGTCGAAACACTTTGCACGAAGCAAAGGCGCGTTTCAGTAAGGCCTCTGTTGGTTTGCCAGCCCTCTCACAAGAATAACCATGACGGATTCGTCACCGCCCAAAGCCTTCATTTCCTACAGTTGGTCTTCGCCTCAGCATGAACAGTGGGTAATGGACCTAGCTACAGAGCTGGTTCAATCCGGCGTCGAAGTCATTCTCGACAAATGGGACCTTCGTGAAGGCGGCGACGCCATCGCCTTCATGGAGTCAATGGTCACCGACGACACGATCAAGAAGGTCTTGGTGATTTGCGACAGGATCTATGCAGACAAGGCCGATGGCCGAGCCGGCGGCGTCGGCACGGAAACTCAGATCATCTCGAAGAAGGTGTACGAGAAGTCGTCACAGAGCAAGTATGCCGCTGTGGTGGCAGAGAGGGACGCTGAGGGCAACGCATATTTGCCGGTCTACCTGTCCACTCGCATCTACATCGACTTAAGTCAATCCGACCGCTATGCAGGCGAGTTCGAAAAGCTGGTCCGATGGATCTTCGACAAGCCGTTGAATGTGAAGCCCGAGATTGGCAAAGCCCCCTCGTACATCATTGATCCTGCAGCTACAGCTCTCGGGACTTCTGCGGCCGCCAAGCGCGCGATCGACGCCATCCGAAACGGCAAAGAATTTGCGCGTGGAGCAATTGACGAGTATCTCCACCTCATTGTCGAAAATCTGCCGCGCTTTCAGGTTCGAGAAGGTGACGAGCTAGACGATGCCGTCTTGAAGTCCATCGAGGACTTCCTGCCAGCTCGCAACGAGTACCTGCAGGTCGTGATGACGCTGACCCAGTACGGAAGCGCGACGACAAATGGTCAGTTACTCCATCGGTTCCTCGAATCGTTGATTCGTTTCGTCGACCGGCATGACAACTTCAGATTCATCGTCCACGAACTGTTCCTGTACACCCTGGCGATCCTACTGAAGGCGGAGCACCTTGAATCCGCCACCTACATCCTCTCTCAGCCTTACTTCGTTTCTGGCGACGAGAGAGGCAGGAACAGCAAGACAGTTACCTACGAGGAGTTCAGACAGTATGTTGAGTCGCTAGAGCGTAGAAACCGTCGACTGAATATGCGGAGGCTCTCGCTCAGGGCGGACCTCCTTGAACAACGCTCGAAGACATCCGGCATCTCGTTCGAGTCGGTCATGCAGGCCGACTTCATTTGCTACATGCGCGCCGAAGTCTCCGGCAATGAGAACTGGTACCCAGAGACACTACTTTACGTGGGCCACCATCGAGGCCCGTTTGAGGTGTTTGCGCGAGCCTCATCTAGCGCCTATCTCATACGTGTCCTGCCGCTTCTCGGCGTCAAGATCATCGGTAAGTTGACCGAAGCGCTGGAGGAAATCCGAGCGGACGCCAGAAGCAGAGTTCCTCGCTGGGAGGGCAACACCTTCAGCCCCAGCGCTCTGGTGGGCATCGATCAACTCGGATCGCGGCCTTAGCCTTTGCTCGGGGTTCGCGAAATGGAGCTACACGCCGCCCTCGCCCCCGAATCCCGCATCCAAGCCACAGCCTCATCCCGCCCCGCCACCCCCAGCTTCCCATATATGTTCTTCAAATGCCACTTCACGGTATCGATGGACAGCCCCAGCGCCAGCGCGATCTTCTTGTTGGGCATCGCCTGCGCCAGCAGGCCCAGCACATCGCGCTCGCGCTCGCTCAACGGTTCCACGGGGTGTCTTTTCGAGGCATCGGCCTCAGCGCCTTCTGAAACGGCTGCTTCGGCTGCCACAGGAACACGCCCCGCACTCCCCAGCCTCTCCGCATAGAACGCCAACACCGGATCCAGCGAAGCATCCTTCGCCATCACCTCCCCCACCAGTTCCATCACCGCCGGGTCCGCGTCCAGCAGGCTGCGCACCAGGCCCAACCGATGCCCGCTGCGCAAGGCCGCCAGCGTGCACTGCCTGGCTTCATCCGCCCTGCCCCGCCGCCGCTCGATCAGGGCCTGAAGCAGCTTCAACTGCGCCACCAGCCGCTGCCGCCCGCGCGCCTCGATGTTCGCGATCAGCGGCTCGATGCGCCGCGCTGCATCGTCCATGTCGCCGCGCGCCATGGCCCAGCGGATGCGCGCCCGTTCGGCCACCACGGCGATCTCGCCGAGCGCGCTGTGCTGCGCGTTGGCATGTCGCGCGTCGATCTCGTTCACCCTTTGCAGCACGGCCTCGGCGGCCGCAACGTCGCCCATCTGCAGGCGGTAGTGCACCTGCAGGGTCAGGCTGAACACCAGCAGCCGGTCCAGGCCCAGCGCGGCGCTGTAGTCCTCCAGCCGCTCCAGGTAGGCCATGGCTTCCAGCCTGCGCCCCGCCACCCAGTGCGCGGCTGCCAGCGTGCGGTGCACGCGCAGCACCGAATCGGGGATGGAGACGCGCTCCAGGACGTCCACGCGGTCTTCCAGCAGCGTCAGCACGGCCTCGATCTCGTCGTGCTCGTACAGCACCTCGCCCAGCAGCGCGCTCGCCGTGTAGCTGGCGTCGACGCAGGCGCTGCCGCCTTCGTTGGCCTCGCGCAGCACCTCGCGGTAGATGCGTTCGGCCTGCGTCATGCGGCCTTCCACGGCATAGCTCAGGCCGACCAGGGCGCGGCCCTGCAAGGTGCCAGACGAGGTGCCGCGCAGCGGCACGCCATCGATCAGCCGGATCGGGTTGTCGTGCTGCACCCGCCGGGCGCGCTCGTAGTCGCCGCGGTGCATGTAGAGCCAGGTGAGGAGGTTGTCGCGCGCGCCCGTGGCCAGTGCGTCCGCGCCCTCGGGCGCCGCCAGCAGGCGCGGCAGCAGCGTTTGGGCGGCGTCGGTGTCGTCGCGCTGCAGGGCGAGCGAGGCTTCCAGCAGCGTGAGCCAGAAGTGGCTGATGGCGTCGTCCGGCGGAATGTCGGGCCGCAGGCGCGCGATGTTGGCGGAGAAGGCATCCAGCTCGCGCGCGAACAGCTCGACCCGGATCATCCACAGCCGCAGCCCGATACGCGCCTGCACCTCGGCCGGCGGCAGCTGGCGCACCAGGCCGATCAGCTTGCGCAGCTCGCCGTGCACGGCCAGGCCGTGAGCCGATTTCTCCACCAGCGCCGCGGCGGCCGCCCCCTCGCCGGCCGCCACCGCCTGGCGCACCGCCTCGTCGATCAGGCCGTGGTCGCGAAACCACCGCCAGGCGATGCGGTGCACCTCGCGCTGATCAGCCTCGCTGCGCCGGCCCAGGCGTTCCCGCAGCGTCTCGCGCAGCAGCGGGTGCAGGCGAAACCAGGTCTCGCGTTCGGCGCTGCTTTCCACCGGCACGATGAACAGGTTCTCGGCCTCCAGCCGCGCCAGCAGCGGCCCCATGGCGGGGTCGTCGGCGGGCCGCCCGAGCAGGGCCGCGCACAGCGGCGCGCAGAAGCGGCTGCAGGCCGAGACGCTGGTCAGCAGCTCCAGGTCGGCGGGCGAAAGGTGCGAGAGCACCTCCTTCTCGAAGTAGGCGGCAAAGGCCTGAGGATCTTGCACGTGGGCGCGGGCGAAGTCGTCCGGCGCGTGGGCTTCTCGCTGCGCATCGCCGCCGGAGGCGCCGCGAGGGCCTGCCGCCAGCTCCTGCCGGCGCTTCTTCCAGTTGATGGCCAGCAGCTGCAAGCCTGCCGCCCAGCCGTCGCACAGCTCGTGCAGCGCCAGGGCGTCGCGCGGCGCGATGCTGCCCAGTTGCGAGCGCAGGAAGCGCTCGGATTCGGTTGCTGAGAAGCGCAGCTCGCGCACGTCGATCTCCAGCAGTTGGCCCTCGGCGCGCAGACGCTCGAGCGACAGCGGCAGCGCCTGGCGCGAGGCGATGGCGATGTGCAGGTTGGCCGGGGCGTAGTCCAGCAGCCATTGCAGCGCCTCGTGGATGCGCAGGTCCATCAGGTGCTGCAGGTCGTCCAGCACCAGCACCAGCTCGCGCGGATGGGCGGCGATGCCGCGCACCAGGGCGATCAGGGCGCGCTCCATCGCTTCGCTGTCGACGCCGCGGCCGGCGTAGGCGGCCGCCTCCTGGGTGGCGGCGGGCGCCACCTGCGCCACGCTGGCCAGCAGGTAGTCGAGCAGACGCGTGGGCTCGTTGTCCTCGGGCGTCAGGGTGAGCCAGGCCACATCGAAGCCCAGCGGCAGCAGCGCCTGGCGCCAGGCGACCAGGGTGGTGGTCTTGCCGCAGCCGGCCGGGCCCTGCAGCAGCACGCAGCGGCGGCGCCGGCCCTCCATCAGGCGGGCCAGCAGCGCCTCGCGCGCCACCACGCGCCCGGCGCTGCGGGGCGGGACGAGCTTGGTGCTGACCAGCGACCTTTGCTCATTGGCCACCGGATGGCGCTCGGGTTTGCGTGGCTGAGCTTTGCTTGACATGGGTCTGGCGCCATTGTGACCCGCGGGCCACATCGGCACTACGCGCCGCTCAAGTTGACATGCGGCGGTCGGCACCTAAAATACAGATATCTGTATCGGCATCACCCTCTTGGGCGCAGTATGAAAACGACCCTGAACCTCAACGACAGTCTGCTCAGCCAGGCCAAGGCGCTGGCGGCGCAGCAGCGCACGAGCCTCACCCGCCTGATCGAGGAAGGGCTGCAATTGCGACTGCGATCGACGCCAGCGCCCACCAAGGCCGTCCGCCTCCCCGTGTTTCGGGGCAAAGGAGGGCTCGTTGACGGCATCAGCGGCCTGAGCAACAAGGAAATGCTGGACGCGGCGGACCGTGACGCCTGACGTCAACGTGCTGGTGGCCGCCTCGCGCAGCGACCATCCCCATCATGCGGTCGCGCGCCAATGGCTGGAAAAGGCTCTCGCCGATGCCAGTATTGGGCCTTCACTGGCAATTCAGCCCATGGTGATTGCGAGCTTCTTGCGGCTCGTGACGAACGCGAAGGTTTTCTTGAATCCCACGCCAATTGCCGCCGCGTTGGAATTTGCCGATGCGGTGCTGGGCTCCCCCGGCGTCGAGCGGCCGCAACTCGGGGGCGAGTGGACCTTGTTGCGTGATCTTTGCAGTGCACAGCAACTGACTGCGAACGATATTCCGGACGCGTGGTTAGCTGCGGCAGTCATGCACCAGGGCGAGCACTTGGTGACCTTCGATGGCGACTTCAAGCGACTCTTGACGCGGGCGCAGTTCACGAGATTGGCTCGCTGAACGCCTCGATGGAGCGCTTGACGGCGCGCCCGTTCTTCGAGGCAAGGGGCATTGGTCGTGCCTCCGCCACCCGATCGGGGTAGTGGGGTTGCGGGGGGTGGCTTCCAGAATCCTTGCACGACAAGGAGACCCCGTGAACATCACCCGTACCGTCTACCGCGAAGACCACGAAATGCTGCGCGAGACCGCGCGCCGCTTCTTCGAGCGCGAATGCCTGCCCAAGCAGGCCGAGTGGGACAAGGCTGGCCGCACCGACCGCGAGACCTGGCTCAAGGCCGGCCGCGAAGGCCTTCTGTGCGTGACCGTGCCCGAGCAATATGGCGGCGGCGGCGGCGACTTCGGCCACGCCTGCGTGGTGGCCGAGGAACTGCACCGCTCGGGCGTCTCGGGCTTCAGCCTGTCGGTGCATTCAGACATCACCGCGCCCTACATCGTCAACTTCGGCACCGAGGAACAGAAGCAGCGCTGGCTGCCCAAGATCTGCCGCGGCGAAACGATCATGGCCATCGCGATGACCGAGCCGGGCACCGGCTCCGACCTCAAGTCCATCCGCACCAGCGCCGTGCGCGAGGGCGACGAATACGTCATCAACGGCAGCAAGACCTTCATCAGCAACGGCCTGAACGCCGACATGATCCTGGTGGCCTGCAAGACCGACCCGACGGCCGGCTCCAAGGGCGTGAGCCTGATCATGGTCGAGGCCGACCGCGCGGGCTTCCGGCGCGGGCGCAAGCTGGACAAGGTGGGCCAGCCCGCCGCCGACACCACCGAGCTCTTCTTCGACAACGTGCGCGTGCCGGCCAGCAACCTGCTGGGCGAAGAGAACAAGGGCTTCGTCTGCCTGATGAAAGAGCTGGCACAGGAGCGCCTGATCATCGCCGTGTACTGCGCCGCCAAGCTCGAGCGCCTGCTGGAGCAGACGCTGGAATACGTCAAGGACCGCAAGGCCTTCGACGGCACGGTGTGGGACTTCCAGAACACCAAGTTCAAGCTGGCCGACGTGAAGGCGCAGGCGGTGGCCGCGCGCACCCTGGTCGACTACTACATCGGCGAGCACATGCGCCGCCGCATCGACGTGCAGGAGGCCGCGATCGCCAAGCTCTTCGTCACCGAGGCGCTGTGGAAGTGCATCGACGACATGGTGCAGCTGCACGGCGGCTACGGCTACATGCTGGAGTACCCGATCGCGCGCGCCTTTACCGACTACCGCATCACCCGCGTGTTCGGCGGCACCAGCGAGGTCCAGCGCGACCTGATCGCCCGCAAGCTTTGAATCACCACAGGACAAGCACATGACCGAAAAAGTAATCGTTGCCGGCGTCGGCATGATCCCCTTCGCCAAGCCAGGCAAGAGCCTGAGCTACACCGAGATGGGCGCCGAGGCCGTGCGCCGCGCGCTGGCCGATGCGGGCATCGGCTACGACGCCGTGCAGGAAGCCTACGTGGGCTATGTCTACGGCGACTCCACCTGCGGCCAGACGGCGCTCTACGAAGTGGGCATGACAGGCATCCCGGTGGTCAACGTCAACAACAATTGCTCGACCGGCTCCACGGCCCTGTACCTGGCGCGCAAGGCGATTGCCTCCGGCGATGCGGATTGCGTTCTGGCGCTGGGCTTCGAGCAGATGCAGGCCGGCGCGCTCAAGTCCCACTGGGACGACCGCCCGCCCACGCGCGAGCGCTTCCTGCCGGTGCTGCGCGGCCTGACGGCCGACATGGACGGCATGCCGCAGGCCATCCGCACCTTCGGCGGCGCCGGCCGCGAATACATGGAGCGCTACGGCTGCAGCATGGAGACCTTCGCCGCCGTGCGCGCCAAGGCCAGCCGCCACGCGGCCAACAACCCGCTCGCCCTGTTCCGCAAGATCGTCACGACCGAGGACGTGATGAACGACCAGGTGATCCTGCCCGGCGTGATGACGCGCTTGATGGCCTGCCCGCCGACATGCGGAGGGGCGGCGGCACTCTTGGTGTCGGAGCGCTTCGCCAAGAAGCACGGCCTGCGCAGCGATGTGCAGATCCTGTCGCAAGCCATGGTCACCGACCCGGTGCAGTCCTTCGAGCCGCCCTCGATGCTGAGCTGGATCGGCACGCACATGACGAGTGCCGCGGTCAAGCGCGTCTACGAAGCCGCCGGCGTCGGCCCCGAGGACATCGACGTATGCGAACTGCACGACTGCTTTGCGCAGAACGAAGTGATCAGCTACGAGACGCTGGGCTTCTGCCCGGAAGGCGGCGCCGAGAAGTTCGTCAATGACGGCGACAACACCTACGGCGGCAAGGTCGTGGTCAACCCCTCGGGCGGCCTGCTGTCCAAGGGCCACCCGCTGGGCGCCACCGGCCTGGCGCAGTGCTACGAGCTGACGCACCAGCTGCGCGGCAGCGCGGACCAGCGCCAGGTCGAAGGTGCGCGCCTGGGCCTGCAGCACAACGTGGGCCTGGGCGGCGCCTGCGTGGTGACCCTGTACGGCAAGAACTGACATGGACTTGCAGCTCAGCCCAAGCGAAGCCGCGTTTCGCGACGAGGTGCGCGCCTTCATCCGCGAGCGCCTGCCCGCCGAGATCCGCGAGCGGCTGCACCGGGGCCACCCAGGCCGCAAGCAGGACATCGTGGCCTGGCAGCGCATCCTGCACGAGCGCGGCTGGGCCGCGCCGCACTGGCCGCGCGAATACGGCGGCGCCGGGCTCGGCACGGCTGAACGGCTGATCCTGGTCGAGGAGCTGCAACGCGCCGCGGCGCCGCATCCCCTGCCCTTCAACGTCGCAATGCTCGGCCCGGTGCTGCTGCGCTTCGGCACCGAGGAGCAGAAGCGCTTCTTCCTGCCCAAGCTGGCCCGGCTCGACCTGTGGTTCTGCCAGGGCTTCTCGGAGCCGGATTCAGGCTCGGACCTGGCGTCGCTGCGCACCCGCGCGGTTCGCGAGGGCGACGAGTACGTGGTCAATGGCCAGAAGATCTGGACTACCTCGGCCCACCACGCCGACTGGATCTTCGCGCTGGTGCGCACCGAGCAGGCGGCGCGCAAGCAGGACGGCATCTCCTTCCTGCTGATCGACATGAAGACCCCGGGCGTGTCGGTACGGCCCATCGTCTCCATCGACGGGCAGCACCACCTCAATGAGGTCTTCTTCGACAACGCGCGCGTGCCGGTGGCCAACCTGGTCGGCCAGGAAGGTCGCGGCTGGGACTGCGCCAAGTACCTGCTGGCCAGCGAGCGCACCAACATCGCCAACGTGGGCCTGTGCTGGGAGCGCCTGGCGTACGCGCACGAACTGGCGTCGCAGACCCGCCAGGGCGAACGCTGCCTGCAGGACGATCCCAAGCTGGCTGCGGAGCTGGCTGCCCTGGGCGCGGATATTCGCGCGCTGGAACTGACCAACTGGCGCTTCCTGCTCGACCCCGAGATCAGCCGCAAGAACCCGGGCTTTGCCTCCGTGCTCAAGCTCAAGGGCTCGGAGCTGATGCAGGAGCTCACCGCGCTGATCGCACGCATCGCCGGCCCGGCCGGCCTCGAGCGCCGCGATGCCGAAGGCGATGCCGCGTTGCATCCGCTGGCGGCCGCCGCCTCGCGCTACTTCTTCTACCGCGCAGCCACCATCTACGGCGGCTCCAGCGAGGTGCAGAAGGACATCCTGGCCAAGACGCTCCTGGGATAAGCCATGCAATTTGAACTGAACGAAGAACAGCAGGCCCTGGCGCAAAGCCTCGCGCGCCTGCTGGACGACCACTGCGGCTTCGAGAAGCGCCGCGCCATCGCGGCCTCGCAAGCCGGCTGGAGCGAAGCCGCCTGGGGCCAGCTGGCCGAGCTGGGCGTGATGGCGATGGGCATTCCCGAAGCCTTCGGCGGGCTGGGCGGCGGCGCGGGCGACCGGCTGCCGGTGATGCAGGCCTTTGGCCGCGCGCTGCTGCTGGAACCCTACCTGGCCTCCAACGTGCTCGCCGCGACCGCCGTGCTGACGGCTGGGAACGAGACACAGAAGGACAGCCTCTTGCCGGCCCTGGCCCATGGCGAAATGCGCATGGCCTGGGCGCATGACGAAGCCCAGGCGCGCCACGACGCGCTGTGGGTGCAGACCCGTGCAACGCGCGACGGCGGCCAATGGCGCCTGTCGGGTGCCAAGTCGCTCGTGCTGCACGCGGGCGCGGCCAGCCGCTTCGTGGTGAGCGCGCGCGTGAGCGGCCAGCCCGGCGACGAAGAAGGCCTGGCGCTGTTCCTGATCGATGCCGGCGCTGCGCAGTTGCGCAGCTACCGCCTGATCGACGACACGCCGGCCGGCGAGCTGACATTCGACGGCGCCCCGGCCGAGCTCTTGGGCGATGCCGGCGACACCGGCGACACCGCACGCGCCGCAGCCGCCATTCGCGCCACCTTGGCGGCTGGCACCGCCGCCGTCTGCGCCGAGATGGTCGGCACCATGGAAAGCGCCTTCGCGCTCACCACCGCCTACGTCAACACGCGCAAGCAGTTCGGCCGGCTCATCGGCGAATACCAGGCGCTGCGCCACCGCGTGGCCGAGATGGCCGTCGCGCTCGAGATGGCACGCAGCATGGCCATCGCCGCTGCGGTGGCCGTCGACGACCCAGCCTCGGACAACGCTGCCACCGACCTGCCGCGCGCCAAGCTGGCCATCGGCCGCCACGCGCGCGCGTTGTGCCAGCAGGCGATCCAGTCGCACGGCGGCATCGGCATGACGGAGGAATACGCCGTGGGCCACTGCCTGCGCCGCATCCACGTGCTCGACCAGTTGTTCGGCGACGCAGACGCGCAAGCCGCGCGGCTGGCCCGCCTGTGATTTCAAACTCGAACGGAGACAAAGCATGAACCGCCGCAACACCCTTCGCCTGCTGGGCGCCGCACTGACTTCGCTGCTGGCCGTGGCCCTGCCGCAAGCGCAGGCCGCCGACTCCTTCCCTTCGCGCCCGGTGCGCTTCATCGTGCCGCTCGGCCCGGGCAGCGGCTCGGACACGATCACGCGCCTGGTCGCCAGGCTGGTCACGCCGGAGCTCAATGGCCAATCCACCTTCATCGAGAACAAGCCAGGTGGCGACACCGTGCTGGCGGTGCAGAGCCTGCTGGCCTCGCCGGCCGACGGCTACAGCGTGCTGATGCTCTCGCCCTCGTCGATGGTGATCAACCCGCTCATCAACGACAGCCTGCCCTACGACGCGCAGAAGGACCTGCGCCCGCTGGCCACCATGCTGCGCAGCGCCGCGGTGCTGGTGACCGGTGCTTCATCGCCCTACAAGACCTATGCCGAGGCGATGGCGGCGGCGAAGAAGAGTCCCAAGACGGTCAGCATGGCCAGCTACAGCAACCACTACCGCATCGGCGCGCTGATGCTGCAGCAAGGCGCAGGCGTCGAGTTCAACTACATCCCCTACAAGTCGCCCGGCCAGGTGCAGACCGACCTGATGGGCGGCCAGGTCGACCTGGCGCTGCTCGACGTTGGCGGCGCGCTGCCGCTGATCGCCGCGGGCAAGGTGCGTCCGCTGGCCGTAACCGGCAAGGAGCGCCACCCCAAGCTGGCCAACGTGCCGACGGTGCGCGAGAGAGGCCAGCCGAACTACGACCTGTATGTGTGGATCGGCCTGGGCGTTGCCGCCAAGACGCCGGAACCCGCGGTGAAGACGCTGGAAGCGGCGCTGCTCAAGGCCATGACGCAGCCCGAATTCAAGACCTACGTCACCGAGACGGCGGGCGCCGAGGTCTACACCGTCGGCAGCAAGGAAATGGGCGAGATGATCGCTTCGGAGAGCGCGCGCTACCGCGCTCTGTCAAAGCAGGTCGACCTCTCGCAGAAGTGAAAGAGGACACGAGATGAATCAGCTTTGCAAGGACCGCGTGGTCGTCATCACCGGCGCGGGCCGCGGCATCGGCCGCGAGTACGCGCTCGAGTTCGCACGCCAGGGCGCCAAGGTGGTGGTCAATGACCTGGGCGGGCGCGGCGACGGCGCCCCCGGCTCGGCCACCGGCCCGGCGCTGGAAGTGGTTTCCGAGATCGAGGCCCTGGGCGGCCAGGCGATTGCCAGCGGCGACGACGTCGCCGACTGGGCCGGCGCCAAGCGCATGATCGACGCCGCCATCGAGGCCTTCGGTGGCCTGGACGTGCTGGTCAACAACGCCGGCATCCTGCGCGATCGCACGCTGGTCAACATGGAAGAGGAAGACTGGGACGCGGTGATCCGCGTGCACATGCGCGGCACCTTCGCGCCCTCGCGCCATGCAGCGGCCTACTGGCGCAACGAATCGAAGGCCGGCCGCCAGCGCGACGCGCGCATCATCAACACCAGCTCGTCTTCGGGCCTGTACTGCAATGCCGGCCAGTCGAACTATGGCGCGGCCAAGGCCGGCATCGCCGCGCTGTCGGTGATCGCCTCGCGCGAGCTGGACCGCTACGGCGTGACGGTGAACGCCATCTATCCCACGGCGATGAGCCGCCTGACCGAAGACATCTTCGCCAGCCCCAAGTGGCAGGCGATCCGCAACGAGGCGCCCGGCTTCGATCCGCTCGACCCGTCGAACGTCGCGCCGCTGGTGGCCTGGCTGGGCAGCAGCGAATCGCGCGGCATCACTGGGCGCGTGTTCGGTGCACGCGGCGGCCGCATCACGGTGGCCGAGGGCTGGCATGCCGGTCCGCGTATCGAGAAGCAAGGCCGCTGGACGGTCCTGGAACTCGGTGGCCTGATCCCCGAACTGGTGAAGAAGGCCGCGCCCAACGCGCTGACCACCGGCGAAATTCCTGCTGCGGAGGCCTGAGATGAGCCAATTGCTCGAAGCCTTTCGCCTCGCCAGGCTCCCCGACGAGGCCGAGGCCTTCCGCCAGGAGGTGCGCGAATTCCTGGCGGCCCACCTGGAACCTGCGGCGCCGGCCGTGCGCGCGCGCACATGGATGGGCTTCGACGCGGCCTTCAGCCGGCGGCTGGCCGAGCGCGGCTGGGTCGGCATCACCCTGCCCTCTCAATACGGCGGCGCCGGGCTCGACGCCTTCCGCCGCTTCGTGCTGGTGGAGGAAATGCTGGCCGCGGGCGCGCCCGTTGCCGCCCATTGGATTGCTGACCGACAAAGCGGCCCGCTGCTCAACAAGTTCGGCACCGAGGCGCAGAAGGACTTCTACCTTCCGCGAATCTGCCGTGGCGAGGCATTCTTTTGCATCGGGATGAGCGAGCCCAACTCGGGCTCCGACTTGGCCAGCGTGCGCACGCGTGCCACGCGCGTAGATGGCGGATGGCGCCTGACGGGGCGCAAGATCTGGACGACCAATGCGCAGCGCTCGCACTACATGATCGCGCTGGTGCGCACCTCCGGAGCGCCGGAAGACCGTCAAGGCGGCCTGTCGCAACTGATCGTCGACCTGTCGGCGCCAGGGGTGCACGTGCGGCCGATCGTCGACCTGACGGGCGATGCGCATTTCTCGGAAGTGACCTTCGACGATGTCTTCCTGAAGGAAGACGCGTTGATCGGCGACGAGGGCAGCGGCTGGATGCAGGTGAACGCCGAATTGGCCTTCGAGCGCAGCGGCCCCGAGCGCCTGTACTCGAGCGTGGTGCTGCTGGACACCTGGATGCAGAGCCTGCGCAAGACCGGCTTCTCGCCGACTGACGCCACCCTGCTGGGCGGCTTCACGACCCAGCTCGCCACCTTGCGCAGCTTGTCGGTGGCCGTGACCACCAAGCTCGCGCGCGGCGAAAGCCCCGTGGTCGAGGCGGCGCTGGTCAAGGACATCGGCACCGAGTTCGAGCAGGCCATCCCGGCCGCGATCGAAGCGGCCGTCGCGGCCGACCCGACACGCAACGCGGCTGACGATGCCGAGCTGCATCGCACCATCGCCTACCTGAGCCAGATCTCGCCGACCTTCTCGCTGCGCGGCGGCACGCGCGAGATCCTGCGCGGCATGATCGCGCGCGGCCTGGGCCTGCGCTGAGCCCGCAGCATCAAGGAGACAACGACATGTTTACAGAAGCCATCGAGGCGATCCTCGTTGACCAGTGCGCGCCCGCCGCCATCCGGGCCATCGAGAACGGCGGATCGGCCACCCCGCTGTGGGGCGCGCTGGCCGAGAGCGGATTTCTCGAACTGATGGCCAGCGAGGAGGCGGGCGGCGCCGGGCTCGACCTGGAGGCGATCTTCCCGATCTTCGTGGCCTTTGGCCGGCACGCGGTGCCGGTGCCGGCGGCGCAGAGCATCGCGGCACGCGCACTGCTGGGTGACGTGGCCGCGCCGCAAGGCATGGTCACGCTCATCGGCCACGCGCGGCGTTCGGACGACGGTTCGGTCAGCGCCGGCAACGTCGCCTTTGGCGCGATCGCCGACCACGCGGTCGCCAACATTGAAGGGCAACTCGTACTGCTAGCCTGCGCCGGCGCGCAGCGCACGCTCACCGGCATTCGCGGCAGCCTGGCCGCATCGCTGCACTGGACCTCCGATGCCATCGGAACGCCGGTCGGCGACAACGGGGACCAGGTGGCGGTGTTCAGCGCAGCGCTGCACGCCGCCGCCATCGCGGGCGCCATGGAACGGATGTTCTCGATGACGCTGGGCTACTGCAACGACCGGGTGCAGTTCGGCAAGGCCATCGGCAAGTTCCAGGCGATCCAGCACCAGCTGAGCGTGATGGCCGAGCACGTGGCGTGTGCGGGTGTGGCCGCCGAGCTGGCTTTCAAGGCCGGAAAGAAGATCCCGCCCCTGCTCGCCGCTGCCACCGCGAAGGCGCGCACCAGTGCGTCGGTGCCGCTGGTTGCAGCCACGGCGCATGCGCTGCACGGCGCCATCGGCGTCACCGAGGAATTCGACCTCCAGCTCTACAGCCGCCGCCTGCACGAATGGCGCATGGCCGACGGCTCGGAGGCCTATTGGAACCGCGTCGTCGGCGAGACGATGCTCGGCGGCACCGCACCCTCGGTGCTGCAATTCGTGATGGAGGAGATCCTGGCATGAGCAATTTTCTGAACTACGAGCAGGCGGGCCACATCGTCACCCTGACGATGAACGACCCCGAGCGCCGCAATCCGCTCACCGGCAACACGGCGGTTCCGGAGTTCCTGGCGGCCATCGACCGCATCCATGCCGATCATTCGGTGCGCGCGGTGATTCTGACGGGCGCGGGCTCGAGCTTCTCTTCGGGCGGCAACGTGCGCGACATGGGCCGCTATGCCGAGATGCCCGCCATGGAGCTGCGCCGCGAGTACCGCCTGGGCATTCAGAAGCTGCCGCTGGCGCTGTTCAACCTCGAGGTGCCGGTGATCGCGGCGGTCAACGGTCACGCCATTGGGGCCGGGCTGGACCTGGCCTGCATGTGCGACATCCGCGTGGCTGCGGAGGAAGCCAAGTTTGCCGAGAGCTTCGTCAAGCTGGGAATCATTCCGGGCGATGGCGGTGCGTGGCTGCTGCCGCGCATCATCGGTTTGTCGCGCGCGACCGAACTCACCTTGACCGGGCAGACCATCGATGCGCGCCAGGCAGCGGAGTGGAATCTGGTTTCGCGCGTGGTGCCGCGCGATCAGCTGCTGCCCACGGCAAGGGAGATCGCCGAGCAGATTGCCGCCAACCCACCGCATGCGGTGCGGCTGGCCAAGCGCCTGCTGCGCGAGGCCCTGCATTCGCGCCTCGACACGCTGCTGGAGATGTCGGCGGCGTTCCAGGTGATGTCGCATCAGACGGCGGATCATCATGAAGCCGTTGCGGCCTTTGTCGAGAAGCGCAAGCCGGTGTTTGGCGGCTGATCCGGGGCTGGGGTTGAGGAATCCGTTCGCGTCGATGGCTGTCTGGTCTGTTCTTCAAAGCGGCCAGGGTCCCGGCTTCTTCTTTTTCTGCGTCCGCCTTTTTTACTTGGCAGCTGCGTGCGTGACACGCGCCTCCCCTGCTCAATCCATGGCGTCCAGCAATTCCAGCGTCAGCGGGTCGCCTTGTCCGCCAAAGTACTTGTGCAGCGCCTGCCCGAACAGCGGCTCGTCCGGCACCAGCGCATGGAACAAGGTCATGCAGGATCTGAACTTGAGATCGTCCGGCGTCTGGAAGATCTGCAAGGCGCTGCGTCCCTGCACCGCCAGCACCAGCGACGTGCACTGCGCCAGCCGCGGCCCCAGCACCGGATGCGTCCAATAGGCCAGCGCCTCGGCGCGCGAACCGATGCCGTAATGCTTGGCGGTGGCGCTGCGGCCCAGCGCCGCCAGCTGCGGAAACACGAACCACATCCAATGGCTGCGCTTCTCGTCCGCGCCCAGTTCGGCGCACACCTGCGCATAGACCGGCGCCTGGGCGCTGGTGAAGCGTTCGAGGTGGTAAGGATCGTCTTCTTGCTGCGTCATCGGGCTGGTCTTCCTGTCGCATGGCAAAATTGCGGGCTTGTCTGCCCGTAGCTCAGTTGGATAGAGCACCTGCCTTCTAAGCAGGTTGTCGGGGGTTCGATCCCCTCCGGGCAGGCCACTTCAGTGGCACATCCATACTTTCGGCTGATCGCCAAACTTCGTAGGGTGGAACCACGATATCGCGCCCCACACCCTGCCCGTATCCTCGCGCACCCGAACTTACGTGCGCAGAATGGATCTGGATTTCATCTATCAAAAGGTACAGGTACTCAGCCCCAAGGCGGCAAAGATCGCTCTGCGCATGCTGGACAAGGATCCTCACGTGCCCACCGAGTGGGTGATGGCCCTGCGTCCCGCGCTGGCGCAACGCAGCAACGACGCGCCCTCCTTCGCCGGCACCGACTGGATGACCATGGCCGCGATCGAGCGCCCGGCCATCCGCAAGTTCACCGAACGCTTCGAAAGCCGCGAGCAGCGCCACGCCCGGCTGTGGGTCACCAGCCTGCGCAAGGCCTCGCTCGCCGCACAGGGCCAGAGCCGATTCCCGGACGACGTGGAAACGGCCTGAGGCTTCTCGCCTCTCTCGGCTTCTCTCGCTTCTCCCTTTTCCCCCCGATGTAACACCTGCCCCGTGTCCGGAATCCCGGACCGGGTAGCACGCTGACGCCCGCCGGTGTACGCTGGCCGCGGAGGTTGCCGTGACGCTTCGTTCCCGCTTCCTTGCCGGCGCGCTCGCGCTGCTGTTGGCGCTGCTGCCGGACGTCGCCGCCGCGGCGGTCGAACCGCAGCGGGAGCAAGCCGCTGCCCCGTCGGCAGTACTGGTGCTGCGCATCGACGGCGCCATCGGCCCGGCCACGGCCGACCAGCTCAAGCGCGCGCTGGAGCGCGCCGTGCGCGAGAAGGCGCAACTGGTGGTGCTGGAGATGAACACCCCGGGCGGCTTGGACACGTCCATGCGCAGCATCGTGCAAGCCATCCTGGCCTCGCCGGTGCCGGTGGCCGGCTACGTGGCGCCGCAGGGCGCGCGCGCCGCCAGCGCCGGCACCTACATCCTCTTTGCCTGCCATGTGGCGGCGATGGCGCCAGCCACCAACCTGGGCGCCGCCACGCCGGTGGCCGTCGGGATGCCGGGCGCCCCGGGCGGTGGCGACGACGATGGCGGCCCGCCGCTGCCCCGCCCGAAGGACAAGGACAAAGACAAGGACGAGCCCGGCAAGGCGGAGGGCAAGAAGCCGGACCGCGACGCCATGAGCGCCAAGCGCCTGCAGGACGCCAGCGCCTATTTGCGCAGCCTGGCGCAGCTGCGCGGGCGCGATGTCGCCTGGGCCGAGCAGGCGGTGCGCGAATCGGCCAGCCTGTCGGCCAGCGAGGCGCTGTCGCGCAAGGTGATCGACCTCGTGGCCGCCGACCGCACCGAGCTCTTGCGCCAACTCGACGGGCGCGAGCTCGAGGCTGCCGGCGTCCCGGCGGCGAAGCTCGCCACCCGCAATGCGCCGGTGCTGCTGCTGGAGCCCGACTGGCGCGACCGGCTGCTGAGCGCCCTGAGCGACCCGAGCCTGGCGCTGCTCTTGATGATGGTGGGCGTCTACGGCCTCCTCTTCGAGTTCATGAACCCGGGCTTCGTCGCGCCCGGCGTGATCGGCGGCGTGTGCCTGCTGCTGGCGCTGTGGGGGCTGCAGATGCTGCCCATCAATTACACCGGCCTGGCGCTGATCCTGCTGGGCATCGCCTTCTTCGTCGCCGAAGCCTTCATGCCCAGCTACGGCGCGCTGGGGCTGGGCGGCATCGCGGCTTTCGTGTTCGGCGCGCTGCTCTTGATCGACAGCGAACTGCCGGGATTCGGCATTCCGCTGCCCCTGATCGGCGGATTGGCGCTGCTCTCGGCCGCCTTCGTGATCATCGTGGCCCGCATGGCTGTGCGCGCCCATACGCGGCCGGTCGTGAGCGGCACGCAGCGCCTGATCGGCGCCGGCGCGCAGGTGATCGAGTTCGATCCGCAAAGCGGGGAAGGCTGGGCCGAGCTCGAGGGCGAGCGCTGGCGCATTCGCGCCGATCAGCCGTTGGCAAACGCGCAGCACGTCCACGTGGCGCGGGTGGACGGCCTGGTGCTCGAGGTGCGGCCCGCCGCCGCATCGCCAGCACTCACCGGCGCAAACCATGAACAGCAACAACAAGCGAGTACGCCATGACCCAACTGATTGCGCCTCCCCTGCTTCTTCTGCTGCTGGTGCTGCTGGCCGCCAGCTCGCTGCGCATCCTGCGCGAATACGAGCGCGGCGTTGTCTTTCAGCTAGGGCGCTTCTGGCGCGTCAAGGGGCCGGGCCTGGTGATCCTGATCCCGGGCATCCAGCAGATGGTGCGCATCGACCTGCGCATCGTGGTGATGGATGTTCCTGCGCAAGACGTGATCTCGCGCGACAACGTCACGCTCAAAGTCAACGCGGTGCTGTACTTCCGGGTGGTCGACCCGGAGCGCGCGGTGATCCAGGTCGAGCATTTCCTGGCCGCCACCAGCCAGCTGGCGCAGACCACCTTGCGCGCGGTGCTGGGCAAGCACTCGCTGGACGAGATGCTGTCCGAGCGCGAGCGCCTCAACCTCGACCTGCAGAAGATCCTGGACAGCCAGACCGATGCCTGGGGCATCAAGGTGACCAACGTCGAGATCAAGCATGTCGACCTCAACGAATCGATGGTGCGCGCCATCGCCCGCCAGGCCGAGGCAGAGCGCGAGCGGCGCGCCAAGGTGATCCATGCCGAAGGCGAGCTGCAGGCCTCCGAGAAGCTGGCCCAGGCCGCGCAGATCCTGGCGCGCGAGCCGCAGGCGCTGCAGCTGCGCTACCTGGAAACGCTGACGGTGATCGCCGCCGACAAGAACTCGACCATCGTCTTTCCGCTGCCCCTGGACATCGTCGGCCCGCTGCTCGATGCGCTCAACCGGCACCGCTTGCGCGAGCAGGACGCGCAGTAAGGCTGCAAGCCGACCCGCTCGATCGCTCGGTACATACCCCTAACTGATAAGAAGCTGACAGTTCGCGCCCCGCTGCCTCTTTAAAGTCGCGCCACCGATCCGGGCGTCGCCCGGATCGGTCCCACAACGACGACGAGACAAGAGCACATGCAAGAGAGCGCACTTTCCACCATCGGCCTGCCCATCGCCCTGGCCATCATCATGCTGGGGCTGGGCTTGCACCTTCGGGTGGACGACTTCCGCCGCATCTGGCGCGAGCCCCGCGCCATGCTGATCGGCCTGGGCTGCCAGGTCATCCTGCTGCCGGCACTGTGCTTTGGCCTCGTCAAGGCCTTTGCCATGCCGCCCGAGCTGGCGGTAGGCATGATGCTGCTGGCAGCCTCGCCGGGCGGCACCACCGCCAACCTGTACTCGCACCTGTTCAAGGGCGACGTCGCGCTCAACATCTCGCTCACCGCCATCAACAGCGTGCTGGCGATCGTCTCCATTCCGATCATCGTCAACCTGGCGCTGGAGCTGTTCATGGGCCAGCAGCAGTACGTGCCGCTTCAGTTTCGCAAGACGCTGGAGGTGATCGTGCTGATCCTGGCGCCGGTGGCGGTGGGCATGCTCATCAACGCCAGGTTCCCCGCCGTCTCGCGCAAGATGGACAAGCCGGTGAAGATCGCCTCGGCGCTGATCCTCCTGGTGCTGATCCTGGCCATCCTGCTGCGCGAGCGCGCCCACATGGCCGACTACTTCCGCCAGGCCGGCCTGGCCGCGCTGATCTTCAATCTGGCCAGCATGTTCATCGGCTACTACGTGGGCCGGCTGACGCGCCTGGGCGAAGCCCAGAGCCGCGCCATCGCCTTCGAGATCGGCATTCACAACGGCACGCTGGCCATCTACCTGGCGCTGGCGGTGCTGAACAACAGCGCCATGTCGGTGCCGGCCGCGATCTACAGCCTGATCATGTTCTTCACTGCCGCCGCCTTCGGCGTCTGGGTCACGCGTGGGCAGAAAAGCGTCGCCGCCGCGGCCTGATTCAGCCCATGCGGGCGCATTCCTGCAGGCGCTGCATGTCCAGGATCTCGATGCGCCCGTAGCGCAGGCTCAGGGCGCCCAGCTTGGCCAGTGCCTGCAGTTCCTTGTTGAGCGTGGGCCGGCTGACGCCCAGCATCATCGCCAGGTTGTCCTGCGAGGTGCTGATGTGGCGGCGTTGGTCGGCCGACTGCGTCACGTCGCCATGCGCCATGGCCACCAGGCGCCGCGCCAGCCGCTCGCGCGTGCTTTGCAGGGCAAGGCCGGCCAGCGCCTCGTAGGCCATGCGCAGCCGGCCGGCCACCAGCCGGGCCACGGCGCGCGCGAAGTCGGCGCCCTGCATCAGGGCCTCGAAGTTCCTGGCGCTGACGGCGTACAGCTCGCTGTCCTCCAGCGCGGTGGCGGTGTGCGCGCGCTGCATGGTGTCGAGCAAGGCGACCTCGCCGATCCAGTTGCCCGGTTCGATCACCGTGAGGATGCCCTCCTTGCCGTCGCCATGCAGGATGGACAGCTTGAGCGCGCCGCGCGCCACGCCGAAGAAGGCGGCGGAAGATGGCGCCAGCACGTCGCCCTGGCGATACAGCACCGTGCCTGCCGGCACCCTGATCGGCTGGGCCACGGCCAGCAACGCCTGCGCCTGCCCGGGCGGCAGGCAGCGGAACCAGGGGTTGTCGGCGAAAACTTGCATGAGGAATGAGAAGGCGCCAGGGACAAACCCTGCATTGATAAGAAGCTGACAGTCTCGCGCGGTCAGTGCTTTGCATCATCGCCCCTCTTCCCGCAACCACTGCCAAGAACCATGAGCCACGATACGCCACGCCCCCAGGCCCGCTTCACCCGCATGGACCAGAGCACCCGCGAAGACTGGCAGATTCTCGGCGCCGAGTTCATGCACATGGCCCAGGGCCTGCCGGATCGCATCCTGGCCCACCTGAAGCTGCTGCAGGGCGATTTTGGCGGCTTTCCGATCGACCGCTACCACCACTGCCTGCAAACCGCCACCCTGGCCCTGCAGGACGGCCGCGACGAGGAATACGTGGTGTGCGCGCTGCTGCATGACATCGGCGACACGCTGGGCAGCTTCAATCATCCGGACGTGGCGGCCGCCATCCTGCAGCCCTTCGTCTCGGAAGAAAACCTCTGGATGGTCAAGCACCACGGCATCTTCCAGGGCCACTACTTCTTTCACCACGTCGGCATGGACCGCGACATGCGCGACCAGTTCAAGGCGCATCCCTCTTATGAGCGCACGGCCGAGTTCTGCGCGCTCTACGACAACCCTGCTTTCGATCCCAAGGGCGAGACCTTGCCGATCACCCGTTTCGAGCCGATGCTGCGCCGCGTCTTTGCCAAACCGCGCAAGACCGTGTACCAATCGGCCATGGATCAACAAGCCGCCTGAAGGAGACAAAGCCCATGAACACGACCTCTTTGAAGACCCAGGTATCGCCCGAGGAGTGGCAGCTGCGCACCGACCTCGCCGCCTGCTACCGCCTGGTGGCCATGTACGGCTGGAGCGACCTGGTGTTCACCCACATCAGCGCGCGCATCCCGGGGCCGGAGCACCACTTCCTGATCAACCCCTACGGGCTGATGTTCGACGAGATCACCGCCTCCAGCCTGGTGAAGGTGGACCAGAACTGCAACAAGCTGATCGACTCGCCCTACCCGGTGAACCCGGCCGGCTTCGTCATCCACAGCGCGGTGCATGCAGTGCGCGAAGACGCGCAATGCGTGCTGCACACCCACACCCGTGCCGGCGTGGCGGTCAGCGCGCAAAAGGCGGGCGTGCTGCCGATCAGCCAGCAATCCACCTTCGTCCTGGCGTCGCTCGCCTATCACGACTACGAAGGCGTGGCTTTCCGCGATGACGAAAAGCCGCGCCTGCAGGCCGATCTGGGCAACGCCAACTTCCTGATGCTGCGCAATCACGGCCTCTTGACGGTGGGCCCGAGCATCGCCGATGCCTTCCTCTCGATGTACGTGTTCGAGAGCACCTGCCAGATCCAGATTGCCGCGCAGTCCGGCGGCAGCGAGCTCGTGCAGGTCGACCCGCGCATCGTGCAAGGCGTGGCGCAAGCCTTGAAGGTGCAGACCGGCGGCATGGGCGGCCAGTTCGCCTGGCCGGCGCTCTTGCGCAAGCTGGACCGCGTCGATCCGGGCTACAAGGACTAGGGCCTGTTTGGTCTAGCGTGGCCGCCGACGCGCTGCGTCGGTCTTCTCCGGCAACGCGGCCGTGCGCGGGGCGGATGTAATGAGCGGGTGTCCGCCAACCCGCGTCCGCTGAAGCCCGCCGCGTCGCACCAGGCCTTGCGGCGGGCCACCGACGCCTGCCGGGAATGTCCCATCGGCGAGCACGCCACCCAGTCGGTGATCGGTGAAGGCCCGCTGCCTGCGGCCCTGATGCTGGTCGGTGAGCAGCCGGGCGACCAGGAAGACCGGCAGGGCCGCCCCTTCGTCGGGCCGGCCGGGCAATTGCTGGGCCGCGCCTTCGACGAGCTCGGCTGGCCGCGCGACCAGCTCTACCTGACCAATGCGGTCAAGCACTTCAAGTTCGAGCTGCGCGGCAAGCGCCGCATGCACAAGACGCCCGGGCAGCGCGAGGCGCAAGCCTGTTTGCACTGGCTGGAAAGCGAAGTGCAGCTGGTCCGGCCGCGGGCCTTCATCGCGCTCGGCGCGACGGCGGCACGCGCGCTGCTCGGCCGCCCGCTGTCGATCATGCAGCTTCGCGGCCAGTGGCTGGACAGCCGCTTCGGCCCGCCCATGCTGGTCACCCTGCACCCTTCCGCGCTGCTGCGCGGCGACCCGTTGCGGCGTGAATCGGCCTGGGACGCCTGGCTGCGCGACCTGGCACCGGCATCCGCCTGGCTGTCGGACGCGACGGAGGACGCGCCATGAAATACGTGCTTCGACTCTACGCCATGGCCCAGGCCCTCATGGCCCTGCTCTTTGCCGGCGCCGGCCTGATGCTGGTGGTGTCGGCGGCGCGTGCCGGCTGGCTGGCCAGCACCGGCGACTGGGACTACGCGGCCTCCGAGGCCATGATCGAGGCGGTGGGCGTGCTTGCCGCCGCGGTGGTGGCGATCCAGATCTCGCAGACCATCACCGAGGAGGAAGTGGTCCGTGGCGCCCACATCAGCGCACCGACCCGGGTGCGCCGCTTCCTGTCGCGCTTCATGGTGGTGATCGTGGTGGCGATCGCGGTCGAGGCGCTGGTGGCCATCTTCAAGGCGCGTTCCGAACCCATGCTGATGCTGCACGCGGCCGCGCTGATCGGCGCGGTGGGCCTGCTCCTGGCCGGCTGGGGCCTGTTCATCCGCATGAACCGCTACGCCGAGGAACTGGAACCCGAGGCCATGGCGGAAGCCAAGCAGGAAGACCGCAAGCTCAAGTAGGGGCAAGTGGCCGGCCACTTGATGGCGGCCACGCAACAGGCCATGCTGGCGCCCATCATGCAAGCCAGCCCCCGTCGCACCAACCCCCGCGGCCTGCCGCGGCGCAGCGTCACTGCTGCGCTGATCGGCTTTCCCGCGCTCTGGACCGGCCTGGCCCGCGCCCAGGCGCCGGCCGCGCGCCGACTGACGCCGGCGCAGACCGAAGGCCCCTTCTACCCGGCGAAGCTGCCCGCCGACAGCGACAACGACCTGCTGCGCAATGGCGCGCTGCGGTACGGCGCCGGCGAAGCAGCCTGGGTCGAGGGGACCGTGACCGACCTGGACGGCAAGCCGCTGGCCGGCGCGGCAGTGGAAATCTGGCAGTGCGACCAGGCCGGCCACTACCACCATCCGGGCGATGGCGACCGCGCCGACCGCGCCTTCCAGGGCTTTGGGCGGGTGATGGTCGATGCGCAGGGCCGCTGGCGCTTTCGCACCATCCGGCCAGTGCCCTACACCGGCCGCACGCCGCACATCCACGTCAAGGTCAAGCTCGGCCCGCGCGAACTGCTCACCACCCAGCTCTATGTGCAAGGCGCGCCGGGCAACGGGCGCGACTTCTTGTGGCGCAGCCTGTCCGAGGAAGACCGGGCGGCGCTGACCCGGCCTTTCGAGCGCAGCGCCGACGGCTGGAATACCCGCTTTCCGATCGTCGTGGCGGCTTAGCCGGCGCAAGCTCTTCGCCGCTAGACTGCCGGGTGCGCACCCATGCGCATCATTCGCCCCAAGGAGTTTGCTTCCTCATGGCTCAGTCCAGCCCGCGGCCATCGGTGGCCACCCCCGGCTCGCGCAGTACCGGCGCAAGAACGAGTCCCGACCCCAGGGACCGGCTGATCGAAAGCGGGCTGCGGCTGGCCGCGGCGCGCGACGAGCGCGCGCTCCACAAGCTGTTGCTGGAAGAAGCCGCCGCACTCATCGGCGCGCAGCGGGTGCTGCTGGTGCAAGACGCGCACCATGGCCCGTACATCCTCGGTGCCCGGCTGCCGCGCGGCGAAGAGGCGCAAGACCTGCTGCGCGCCATCGCACCCTGGCTTTCCGAAGCGCGGCGCAGCCGCAAGGCCAGCCTGCGCCACGGGCCGCAAGGCGCCCCGCGCGCCGAGCAGCGCTCTTGCCTGGTCGCGCCACTGCTGGCGCAGCGCCAGCTGCTGGGCTACCTCTACGCCGACATCGAAGGGCGGCACGGCCGCTTCGAGCCCGCACAGCGCGAACTGCTGGCCAGGCTGGCCGACCAGGCTGCCGCCGCACTCGCCCAGCTGCGCGCCATCGAAGCCCTGCACGTCCAGCTGGCCGAGCGCCACGCCGGACTGGCGCAGCGCAGCGCCGAACTGGCCCTGGTCAACAGCGTCCAGCAGGGCATGGCCCAACACCTGGAGTTCAGCGCCATCATCCAACTGGTCGGCGACAAGCTGCGCGAGGTCTTCGACAGCGGCGATGTGAGCATCGTCTGGTGGGACGAGCAAAACGGGATGGTGCAGGCGGTGTACCGCTACGAGCACGGCGTGCCGCTGCCCTTGCCACCGGCCCGTCCACTTCGGCCAGACGAACCCATGCGAACGCTGCTGAGCTCGCGCGAGGTCCGCGTGGCCAACACGCGGGCGGAACAAACCCAGTTCGGCATCGCGCCCTCGCCGGGAACCGACTGGGCGCATTCGCTTGCCGCTGTTCCCATCATGGGCAGCAAGCGCATCCTCGGCCTCATCGGGCTGCAGAACCACGAGCGCGAATACGCTTTCGGCGAGCACGAGGTCCGGCTTCTGGAAACGGTGGCCGCCGGCATGGGCCTGGCGCTGGAAAACGCCCTGCTTTTCGACGAGACGCAGCAGCGCGCCCGCGAAACCCGCGAAGCATTGGCGCACCAGACCGCGGCTGCCGAAGTGCTGCAGGTGATCGGCAGCTCGGTGGCCGACACCGGGCCGGTGTTCGACAAGATCCTGGAGTGCTGCGAGCGCCTGTTCGACGCCAGCTCCTTCACGCTGCTGATGCTCGACGATCAGGGCCAGCTCGCGCTCGCCCGCCGCCTGACCACGGCAGCCGGGCGCGCGGCGATCGGCAAGGCCCGCGCCGCCGAGCTCGACAAGCTGCTGCACACCTCCTATCCGACGCCGGTGTCCGGCACATCCGCCGAGATCGGCTTTTGCACCGGCTGCGTGGTGGAGTTTGCCGATGTGCTGAACGACCCGCGTGCGCCCGAGGTGATGAAGCACAACGCGCGGCAGCTGGGCAGCAGCTTTGCCAACCTGGCCGCGCCGCTCATGTGGGAGGGCCGGGGCATCGGCATCCTGAGCATGCAGCGGCTGGAGGTCGGCCCATTCCGGCCGGCCGAGCGCACCCTGCTCAAGACCTTTGCCGACCAGGCCGTCATCGCCATCCAGAACGTGCGGCTGTTCAACGAAACCCGCGAGGCGCTGGAGCAGCAGACCGCGATCGCCGAGATCCTGGGCGTGATCAGCAGCTCGCCGACCGAGACGCAGCCGGTGTTCGACGCCATCGTGCAGGCCTGCCAGCGCTTGTTCGATGGCCGCGCGGTGGCCTTCTGCGTGCCGCGCGAAGGGATTGTGCAGCTGGCGGCCTTCGCCGACGACGGCTCGCACGGCGACAGCGCCGGCGACGTCCTGCAGCCCTGGCCGCTGGACAGGGGTAGCGCCGCCGGGGCCAGCATGCTGGATGCGCGCGTCATCAACGTGCCGGACACGAGTCTCGCGGCCGACGAGTTTCCCCGCATGAAGAACCTGGCGATCAAGCTGGGCTACAAGTCGGGCCTGTTCGTGCCGCTCGTGAAGGAGCGGCGCGCCATCGGCGACATCGCCATCCTGCGCGCACAGACCGGCGCCTTCACCGAGCAGGAAGTGAAACTGGCCCGCACATTCGCCGAGCAGGCCGTAATCGCCATCGAGAACACGCGCCTGTTCAACGAAACCCGCGAGGCGCTGGAGCAGCAGACCGCCACCGCCGACGTGCTGCAGGTCATCAGCGGCTCCATGGCCGATGCGCAGCCGGTGTTCGACAAGATCCTGGAAAGCTGCCAGCGCCTGTTCTCCGGCGCGCAGATGGGCATCTCGCTCAACAGGGATGGCCAGGTGCACCTGGGCGCGCACCGCGGCTCGGCGCGCGAGGTGCTGGAAAAGCACTATCCGCGGCCCTTCGACCATTCGCATTTCGGTCAGGTGATGGCGAGCACGGAAGTCATGCACATCCCGGACGTGCTGGCCGAGGCGCAGTTGCCCCAGTTCATGCGCGAGATCGGCGAGGCCATCGGCACCTACGCGATCATGGTCGCGCCGCTCATGTGGGAAGGCCGCAACATCGGCTCCATCCACGTCACCCGCCAGCCGCCGGGGCCCTTTGCCGACAAGGACATCAAGCTCCTGAAGACCTTTGCCGACCAGGCGGTGATCGCGATCCAGAACGCGGCCCTGTTCAAGCAGACGCAAGAGGCACGCGCCGCCGCCGAGGCGGCCAACGAGGCCAAGAGCGCCTTCCTGGCCACCATGAGCCACGAGATCCGCACGCCGATGAACGCAGTGATCGGCATGAGCGGCCTGCTGCTGGACACGCAGCTGGACACCGAGCAGCAGGACTATGTCTCCACCATTCGCGACTCGGGCGATGCGCTCCTGACCATCATCAACGACATCCTCGACTACTCGAAGATCGAGGCCGGCCGGCTGGAGATCGAGGCGCAGCCCTTCGAACTGCGCGACTGCGTGGAATCGGCGCTGGACCTGGTGAGCGCGCGCGCCACCGAGAAGCACCTGGACCTGGCCTACGTGTTCGAGGGCGAGGTGCCGCTGGCGATCCGTGGCGACCTGGCGCGGCTGCGCCAGATCCTCTTGAACCTGCTGTCCAACGCGGTGAAGTTCACCGAGGCGGGCGAAGTGGTGCTGACGGTGCGTGCCGAGCCCGCGCCTTCGGGCGAGGCGCGCCTGATTTTCTCGGTGCGCGACACTGGCATCGGCCTCTCGCCCCAGGGCATGGGGCGGCTGTTCCAGTCCTTCTCACAGGCCGACTCCAGCACCACCCGCAAGTACGGCGGCACCGGCCTGGGCCTGGCCATCAGCCGGCGCCTGGCCGAGCTGATGGGCGGCACCATGTGGGCCCACAGCGACGGGCCAGGACAAGGCTCGACCTTCTTCTTCACCATCGAGGCGCCGGCCGCGCAGGTGCCGGCCAGCCGCCGCCATGAAGTGCTGGGCGTGCAGGCGCAGCTGCAGGGCAAGCGCCTGCTCATCGTGGACGACAACGCCACCAACCGGCGCGTGCTGGGGCTGCAGACGGGCAAGTGGGGGATGCATGCGTGCCTGGCCGAATCGCCGGCAGAAGCCCTCGCGCTGCTGGAGCGGGGCGAGCGCTTCAACCTGGCCATCATCGACATGCACATGCCGGAGATGGACGGCATCGAGCTGGCCCGCCGCGTGAGCCGGCTGCAGCCCGCGCTGCCGCTGGTGCTGTTCAGCTCGCTGGGCCGGCGCGAATCGGGCGAGGCGCAATTGCTGTTCAAGGCCTTCCTGTCCAAGCCGATCCGCCAGTCGCAGCTGTTCGACACGCTGATGAACCTGTTGGCCGACCACGACGCGCCGGCGCCGCCGCCGGCCGCCGCCGACGGGCAGCCCAGGAAGCCGCAGATCGATCCCACCATGGGCCAGCGCCATCCGCTGCGCATCCTGCTGGCCGAAGACAACGCGGTGAATCAGAAGCTGGCACTGCGCCTTCTGCAGCAGATGGGCTACCGCGCCGACCTCGCCGCCAACGGCATCGAAGCGGTGCAGGCGGTGCGGCGCCAGGCCTACGACGTGGTGCTGATGGACGTGCAGATGCCCGAGCTCGACGGCCTCGACGCCACGCGCCAGATCTGCAAGCTGCTGCAGCCGAACGAACGGCCGCGCATCGTGGCCATGACGGCCAACGCCATGCAGGGCGACCGCGAGATGTGCATTGCCGCCGGCATGGACGACTACATCACCAAGCCGATCCGTGTGGACCGGCTGGTGGAGGCGCTGGTGCAGGCGCCGGCCTACACGAAAGGATTGATCGCATGAGCGATTCAAGGGAAAGCATCATCGACTCGGCCGCCTGGAGCGAGCTGGAGCAAACCGCGGGCGCCGACTTCATGGCGGAACTGGTCCAGACCTTTCTGGAAGAAGCGCCCACCATGCTGGCGAGCATGCGCGAGGCGCTGGCCGCCGGCCATGCCGACGACTTCCGGCGCAACGCGCATTCGCTGAAGTCCAACAGCCTCACCTTCGGCGCCCTTGCGCTCGCCGCGCAGGCGCGCGCACTCGAGCAAGGCGGCCTGCCCGCCGCGCAAGGCAGCGAGCTGGACGCGCTGGAACAGGAATGGCAGCGCGTTGCCGCGGCCTTGCAGGAGCGCATCGAGCATGGCTGAGCCGCAAGCCATGCCGGCGCGCCTGCTGGTGGTGGACGACAGCAAGGTCAATCGCCTGCTGCTCACCCGCGGCCTGGAGCAGCATGGCCACAGCGTGGCCTGCGCCGAAAACGGCCGCATCGCGCTGGAGATGCTGCGTGCAGACGAGTTCGACCTGCTGCTGCTGGACATCGAGATGCCCGAGATGAACGGCTTTCAGGTGCTGGAGCAGCTGACGGCCGACCCGCGGCTGCGCGATCTGCCGGTGGTCGTCACCTCCTCCCTCGAAGGCATGGAAGACGTGGTGCGCTGCATCGAGCTGGGCGCCGAGGACTACCTGCACAAGCCGGTGAACGCGGTGCTCTTGAAGGCGCGCGTCGACGCCAGCCTGGAGAAGAAGCGCCTGCGCGACGCGCAAAAGGAGATGGTGCGCCGCTTCGCCACCTCCGAGGTGGCGCAGGACCTGCAGCAATCCGGCTTTGCCCTGGGCGGGCGGCGCGTGCAAGGCACGGTGATGTTTGCCGACATCCGCGGCTTCACCTCGCTGGTGGAATCGCAGCCGCCGGAAGAAACCATCGAGCTGCTCAACACCTGGTATGCGCTGATGTTCGACGCCATCAACCGGCAGGGCGGCGTGGTCAACCAGATGATCGGCGACGGCCTGATGGCCATCTTCGGCGCGCCCCTGCCGCTGGCCGACCATGCCGCGGCCGCGGTGCAGGCGGCGCAGGACATGGCGCAGATGCTGCGGTCGCTCAACGCCGAGCGCGGCGCCGCCGGCAAGAGCGACTTGCGCATCGGCGTGGGCATCGCCACCGGAGAGATGGTGGCCGGCTACACGGGAACGCAAAAGCGCGCCACCTACACCTGCATCGGCGACACGGTGAACCTGGCGGCGCGGCTGGAAGCGCACACGAAGGAAGCCGGACGCATGATGCTGATCGACGCCGCCACCTGCCAGGCCATCGGCGGTCTTTGCGAGACCGAGCCGCTCGGCGCCGTGAAGCTGCGCGGCAAGGCGGCGGCGGTGGACGTGTACGCCTTGAAGGGCGGCGCGGCTTAGGAGCCTGCGCGGCAGAGAGCGGGGCCCGCGGGGGGGCGCGCGCGCTGGCGCGGCGGGGCGGAGGGCGGCGCGTTGCGCAGCGCGCCGCCGCCGCGGGCGGGGCCGCGCGCGGGGCCCGCGTTGGGCCCCGCTCTCTGCCGCGCAGGCTCCTAGCTCAGCCCTTTGCGCAGCGCGCCACCAGCAGGCGCTGTGGCCCGGCGCCCCGCTCGCCCAGCGCGTCGTGCGGATTGCGCAGCCGGCAGCGGTCGATCGACAGGCAGCCGCAGCCGATGCAGTCATCGAGCTGATCGCGCAGCATCTTGAGCTGCGCCATGCGCTCGTCCAGCTCGGCCCGCCAGTGGGCCGACAGCCGGGTCCAGTCGGTGCGCGAGGGCGCGGCGCCGGCGGGCAAGCCCTCCAGTGCGCGCGCAATGTCGGCCAATGGAATGCCCACGCGTTGCGCCACGCGGATAAAAGCCACCCGCCGCAGCACGGCGCGCGCATAGCGGCGGTGATTGCTCTCGGTGCGCTCGCTGGCGATCAAGCCCTTGGATTCGTAGAAATGCAGCGTCGACACGGCAACGCCGCTGCGCTGCGCCACGTCGCCCACGCTCAGGGTCGGGGCCATGCCTTCGGGAAGCTTCATGAGATGGGGGAAGAAAGAAAGTTCTTGACCTCAACTTTACTTGAGGTTTGAGACTTCGCCTTCTCATCATCGACAAGGAGCTCTCGAAAATGGCACTGCAAATCTCCGGCCCCGTGTTCCGCATCGACAAGTTCGCCGTCCCGGCCGAGGCGCTGCCCGCCTTCATGAAGCGCCTGCGCTGGATCGACCAGGCACTGGCCGCCCTGCCCGGCTGCCGGCAGAACTGCGTGATGACCGAGCGCAGCGGCAGCGAGTTCAATGTCGCCACGCTGGTGGAATGGGCCAGCCCCGAGGCAATGGCGGCCGCCCGCGCCCAGATCAGCCGGCACTATGCCGAGGAAGGCTTCGACCCGACCGAGTTCATGAAGCGGCTGGGCGTGCGGGCGGACATGGGGCTGTTTGCCGGCGTCTGATCTGCTCGCGCTTCAGGGCCGCGGTGTTCCGGCCGGCGCGCCGGTGCCGCTCGCGGCCCCGGTGTTCGTGCCCGCACCAGTCCCCGGCCCGGCGGGGCTTGCGGCACCTGCGCCTTCCGCGGGTTTGGGCTGGGGCGCAGCCTGCTGTGTCTGCGTGTCCGGCCCCAGCGGCCCGGCGCGCTCGTGCGAGATCATGTTGTAGCCAAGTGCCAGCACGATCAGGACCAGCACCGCGATCGCGCCCCATCGAAAGGCGCGCCTGTTGTCCCGGGTCTCGTTTTCCGGGTGGAGTTGTTCGGCCATGGCGATCTTCCTGCTCAGCCTTGCTGCTTGCTGCCGTTGCTGCGTGCATTCATCTGGAGCTCCTTTCACTTTCAGCTGCTTGCTGCAATACAACAGTGATGGAGCCTTCACCATAGGCGCGGCCACGGCGCGCGCCGGTAGGAGCACGGACGCAGCCCGCGTAGGAAGCGTCGGCCCTGCGCTGACAAGGACAAGGAATCGCCCAGGCTCCTAACTTTTCTTGGAGGTGCGGGCGAAAAACTGGGTGGGCTGGTGTTCCACGCGCTCGCTGCCGCACTTGGGGCACTTGAGCTTGGCGCCCTCATGTTCGGCCACGTGCTCGACGTGCTCGAAGATCTCGCCGCACTTCGCGCAACGGTATTGGTAGGTCGGCATGGACACACCTCCTCTCGCATGGGGCCTTCCATGCTAGGCCGCTGGCGCCGGCCGTCAACCGTGCCACGGCAATTCAAGCCCGTCAGGCCTCGGGCGACTCCGTGTCGGTCTCTCCACGGGCGGCCATCTGGCGCGCCTCGCGCGCCAGCTTCTCGTAGCGCTCGCGAAACTTCTGGAGCTCCCCGTTCTCCAGTTCCTCCAGGTCGAGCAAGGCGTTGTGCGCCCCATGGGTGGCGCGGATCAACTCATCCAGCTTGATCTGGATCGCCGCGGTGTCGCGGTTCTGCGAGCTCTGGATCAGGAAGACCATGAGGAAGGTGATGATGGTCGTCCCCGTGTTGATCACCAGTTGCCAGGTGTCGCTGAAACCGAAGATCGGCCCGCTGACGATCCACGCGAGCACCACTGCCAAGGCCATCACGAACACCGACGGACGGCCGCTGAATCGCGATGCGCCTGTGGCAAAGCGCGTGTACCAGTCAGGATTCTTCATGGGTCGCTCCAGACGCAATTGGACACGCGCGCCAATATAGCGAAGCGTTCAGCCCATGTGGGCAGTCATCACTCGGCGCTGATATGGGCCGCCTGCACGATGCGGCGGTTGCGCTCCAGCGCGGAAGCGATCTGGGCGCGAAAGGCCTCGGGCGTGTCGGCGGCAGGCTCCATGCCCAGCTCTTTCAGGCGCGCCAACAGGGCCGGGTCGCGCAGCGCGGCGGTGGCCGCATCCAGCAGCTTCTTCTGCACCGCCGCCGGGGTCCTGGCCGGTGCGACGATGCCGAACCAGGTGATGGCCAGTTCGTTGAGATCGGCGTGGCCCAACTCCTTCAGGGTCGGCACCTCGGGCAAGGCCTCGAGCCGGCGATGCGCGCCGACGGCAAAGGGGATCAGCTTGCCGCTCTTGATGTAGGCGGCCGACGATGGGTACTGGTCGGTCGCCACCTGGGTGTCGCCGGCCAGCACCGCCGTCATCGCCGGAGCCATGCCGCGGTAGGGAACGTGGCGCAGCTTGATCTTCAGATCGGCGTTCATCGCCTCGATGATCAGGTGGCTGATCGAGCCGGGGCCGGAGGAACCCATGTTGTAGGCGTCGGGCTTGGCGCGCACTTCGGCCAGCACCTGCCGGAAGCTGCGCCCGCCCGGGAAGTCGGGATGCACCATGAACACCGATGGCACGCTGGCCAGCGCGGTGATGGGCGCGAAATCCTTCAGCGGGTCGACCCGGCTGGCCTTGAGCAGGATCGGGTTCACGGCCAGCGTGCTCACGGTGCCGATGCCGATGGTGTAGCCGTCCGGCTCGGCCCTGGCCACGGCTTCGGAGCCGATGGCACCGCCGCCGCCTGCGCGGTTGTCCACCACCACCGCCTGGCCCAGGCTGGCCTGCATCTTGTCGGCCACCAGGCGCGCCACGATGTCGGTGGAACCGCCGGGCGCGAAGGGAACGATCAGCTTGACCGGGCGTTGCGGAAAGGACGAGGTTTCGCCCTGGGCAAAAGCGGGAGTGCCAGCGGCCAGCGCAAGAAGACAGGTTGCAAGGGCCTTGCAGGCCCGGATGAATGGCATGGGAGTTTCCTGGTGGGCGCGAGCACGCGGATGTGCGGCGATGCGCGAATTATCTTGGCCGCCGCCGCTGCCTCGCGCCACAGGCATGACGGACGCGCACCTACAAGCGCTTGGCAACTTGCCTGATCAACGCTGGCCGGCGGGCGCGGGATAGTGGTCCTACAGGCGGCGCGTTGCCGCCTGCTAGCGAACAGGAGAGATCCCCATGACCCCCAGTTCTGAAGTCAGCAGCAATCTCATCTCGTCGGAGCGCGTGGAAGGGACCAAGGTCTTTGCCACCAGCGGCGACAAGCTCGGCTCCATCGACGACCTGATGATCGACAAGATTTCCGGCCAGGTCCGCTTCGCCGTGCTGGAGTTCGGCGGCGTGCTGGGCATCGGTACCGATCGCTACCCGGTGCCCTGGAGCATGCTGGACTACGACCCGGCACGCGAAGGCTACGTGGTGCCGCTGGACAAGGACACCATCCGCAACGCACCGCGCTACGGCAAGGACGAACTGCGCGATTACGACCCCGAGTACAGCCGCGACATCAACAGCTATTACGGCGTCGGCCCGCTCTGAGTGCGTGGGGCCAGCCGATGGCGGCGGCGAGCGCACGCGCTGCTTGCGCGGTAGCGCTATCAGCATCATAAAATGCGCGCATGAGCCAGCCCGACAGCGCCGCCCCCGCCATTCGACGCACGCGCCGCGGCAGCGGCGCGGTCACCTTGCACGACGTGGCCAAGCTGGCCGGCGTGGCACCCATCACCGCCTCGCGCGCGCTCAGTTCGCCCAAGCAGGTCTCGCCCGAAGTCCTCCAGCGCGTGACGGAGGCGGTCAGCAAGACCGGCTACGTTCGCAACGGGCTGGCGGGCAGCCTGGCCTCGACGCGCAGCCGCTTGGTGGCCGCGGTGGTGCCCACCATCAGCGGACCAGTGTTCCTGCAGACCATCCAGGCCCTGACCCAGGCGCTGGCCGAGTCAGGCTACCAGCTGATGCTGGGCCAGAGCGGCTATGTCGATTCGCGCGAAGACGCCCTGCTCGAAGCCATCATCGGCCGCCGTCCCGACGGCATCGTGCTGACCGGCATCATGCATTCAGCCGAGGGCCGCAAGCGCCTGGTGGCCGCCGGCATTCCGGTGGTGGAAACCTGGGACCTGACGCCCACCCCGCTGGACATGCTGGTGGGTTTCTCGCACGCCAACGTGGGCGGCGCAGTGGCCGATTACCTGCGCAAGAAGGGGCGCCGACGCCTGGCCGTGATCGCCGGTGACGACGAACGCTCGGGCCGGCGCCTGCATGCCTTCGAGGAGGCGGCCCGTGCGGCCCGGTTGCCGGCGGTGCTCACGATCACCGTGCCCGCCCCCACCACCCTCAAGAGCGGCCGCCAGGCCCTGGCCGAGCTGCTGGAATCGGGCAGCAAGTTCGACGCGGTGTTCTGCAGCTCCGACCTCTTGGCCCTGGGCGTGCTGACCGAGGCGCGCGCGCGCGGCATCGCGGTGCCGGAGCAGCTGGCCGTGGTGGGCTTCGGCGACCTGGAATTTGCCGCCGACCTGGCGCCCTCGCTCACCTCGGTGCGCATCGACGGCCAGGCCATCGGCCGCCAGGCCGCGCGTTTCATCATCGAGCGCGCCGAAGGCCGCACGCCCGCGTCACCGGTGGTCGACGTGGGCTTCCAGATCATCGAGCGCGCCAGCGCCTGACCCCCGGCCTGCCGCGGGTTTGCCCCTAGGCGCAGCCGCTTGACGCCGCGAACGGTAGCGCTACCATATGAAGCACCAATGGTAGCGCTATCACGCACGACGATGTGATGCACCAGCCGTCCACTGCAACCCTCGATTTCCCGCGGAGACACCCCATGCTGAAGAAGCTCGTTTGCACCCTGGCGCTCGCTGCCGCCAGTGCCGCCCAAGCCCAGGCCTGGCCCACCAAGCCCGTCACCCTGCTGGTGCCCTTCCCGCCGGGTGGCTCCACCGACATGGTGGCGCGCGCCATCGGCCCGAAGCTGGCGACGGCGCTGAACCAGACCTTCGTGGTCGACAACAAGGCCGGTGCCACCGGCACCATCGGCGCCGCCCAGGTCAAGCGATCGGCGCCCGACGGCAGTACCTTCCTGGTCACCTCGCTCGGGCCGCTGGTGATCGCGCCGCACCTCATCAAGGGCATGCAGTACGACCCGCTGAAGGACTTCGACACCATCACAGTGGCGGTGCAGGCGCCCAACGTGCTGGTGGTGCCGGCCTCCTCGCCGCACAAGAGCGTGGCCGAGGTGATCGAGTTCGAGAAGAAGAACCCGGCCAAGATGACCTTCGGGTCCTCCGGCAACGGCTCCAGCGACCACCTGACGGCCGAGCTGTTCTGGCAGCAGACTGGCACTTCGGGCCTGCATGTCCCCTACAAGGGCGGCGCCCCGGCCATCGCCGACCTGCTGGGCGGCCAGGTCGATGCCTCTTTCCAGAACGTGAACGCCGTGGTGCAGCACATCAAGGCCGGCAAGCTCAAGGCCCTGGCCGTGACGGGCGACAAGCGCTCGCCGGTGCTGCCCGAGGTGCCCACCATGGCAGAGGCCGGCGTGAAGGGCGTGGAGGTCTATTCCTGGCAGGCCGTCGTGGCGCCCAAGGGCCTTCCCGCCGACGTGCGCAGCAAGGCGCACGCTGCCATGGTCGCCGCCATCAACGATCCGGCCGTGAAGCAGCAGTTCACCAGCATCGGCCTGGAGATCGTGGCCAACACGCCCGAGCAGTTCGCCACCTTCCAGCAGCAGGAATATGCGCGCTGGAAAAAGGTGATCGAGACCGGCAAGATCACCATCGACTGATCCGCCCGACCGCCCCTTCCTGTCACACACCGCATCGTCATGCCTTCGTCCTCCTCCACGCCCACCATCACCGCCCTGCGCGCGATTCCAGTCGCCGGCCGCGACAGCATGCTGCTCAACCTGAGCGGCGCGCACGGTCCCTTCTTCACCCGCAACCTGCTGGTGCTCACCGACTCCGCCGGCCACACCGGCGTGGGCGAAGTGCCTGGGGGCGAGAAGATCCGCCAGACCCTGGAAGATGCGGCTGCCCTGGTGGTCGGTCAGCCCATCGGCGCCCACCAGCGCGTGCTGCAGCAGGTGCAAAAGGCCTTTGCCGACCGCGACAGCGGCGGCCGCGGCCTGCAGACCTTCGACCTGCGAACCACCATCCATGCGGTGACCGCCATCGAATCGGCCCTGCTCGATCTCTTGGGCCAGCATCTCGATGTGCCGGTGGCCGCGTTGCTGGGCGAGGGCCAGCAGCGCGATGCGGTCGAGATGCTGGGCTACCTGTTCTACGTGGGCGACCGGCGCAAGACCGACCTGCCGTACGTCGATTGCGCCAGCGAGCCCGATGCCGGCAACGACTGGTTCCGCCTGCGCCACGAAGAAGCGATGACGCCGCAAGCCATCGTCCGCCTGGCCGAGGCCGCACGCGAGAAGTACGGCTTCAACGACTTCAAGCTCAAGGGCGGCGTGCTGCGCGGCGAGGAAGAAGTGGAAGCGGTGACGGCCCTGCACGAGCGCTTCCCGCAGGCCCGCGTCACGCTCGACCCGAACGGCGGCTGGCTGCTGAAAGACGCCATCCGCCTGATGCGCGACATGCGCGGCGTGGTGGCCTACGCCGAAGACCCCTGCGGCGCCGAAGAGGGTTTTTCCGGCCGCGAGGTGATGGCGGAGTTCCGCCGCGCCACCGGCCTGCCGACCGCCACCAACATGGTCGCGACCGACTGGCGGCAGATGGTGCATGCGCTGTCGCTGCAGTCGGTCGACATCCCGCTGGCCGACCCGCACTTCTGGACCATGGCCGGTTCGGTGCGGGTGGCGCAGACCTGCCGCGACTGGGGCCTGACCTGGGGCTCGCACTCCAACAACCACTTCGACATCTCGCTGGCCATGTTCACCCACGTGGGCGCCGCCGCGCCGGGCCGCGTGACGGCGATCGACACGCACTGGATCTGGCAGGACGGCCAGCGCCTGACCCGGGAGCCGCTGCAGATCGTCGGCGGCCACGTGCAGGTGCCGAAGAAGCCCGGCCTGGGCATCGAGCTGGACATGGCCGAGGTCGAGAAGGCGCATCAGCTGTACCTGCAGCATGGCCTCGGTTCGCGCGATGATGCGGTGGCCATGCAGGCGCTCGTGCCCGGCTGGAAGTTCGATCCCAAGCGCCCGGCCTTCGTGCGCTAGACAAGAAGCCAAGCAACCACACAGGAGCCACCCCATGAGAACAAACCGCCTGCGCGAAATCTGGGCATCCGGTGGCGCTGCCGTCAACGGCTGGCTGGCCATTCCCAATTCCTTCTCGGCCGAGACCATGGCCCACCAGGGCTGGGACAGCCTGACCATCGACCTGCAGCACGGCGTGACCGACTACCAGGCGATGCTGGGCATGCTGCAGGCGATCTCGACCACGCCCACCGTGCCGGTGGTGCGCGTGCCCTGGCTGGAGCCGGGCATCCTGATGAAGGCGCTGGACGCTGGCGCCTATGGCGTGATCTGCCCCATGGTCAACACCCGCGAGGACGCGCAGAACCTGGTGGCCTGGACGCACTACGCACCGCAGGGGACGCGCAGCTTCGGCCCGATCCGCGCCCTGCTCTATGGCGGCGCCGACTACCCGCAGCATGCCAACGACACCATCGTCACCTTCGCCATGATCGAGACGGCCAAGGCGCTGGACAACCTGGACGCCATCATGTCCGTGGAAGGGTTGGACGCGGTCTACATCGGCCCTTCGGACCTGTCTCTGGCGCTGGGCTGCCGGCCGGTGTTCGACGATGTCGATCCACCCGTGCAGCAGGCCATCGACCACATCCTGGAACGCGCCAAGGCGCACGGCCTGGTGGCCGGCGTGCACAACGGCGACCCGGCGGTGGCGCTCGCACGCATCGCCAAGGGCTTCCAGTTCGTCACCGTCGGCTCCGACGCGCGGCTGATGGCGGCTGGCGCGCAGCAGGCCATCGCGCGCATGCGCGCCGGCGGCTCGACGCCCAAGCCCTCACCCGCAGCGGGCAGCGCCAGCTACTAGGGCCCTAATCCACTTCCACTTCCACTCAAAGGAGAAGCTATGAACATCGGCTTTATCGGCCTCGGAATCATGGGCGCGCCGATGGCGCTGCACCTGGAAAACGCCGGCCACCAACTCTTCGTCAAGACGCGCAGCAAGGTGCCCGACAGCATTGCGGCCTCCAAAGCCAAGGTCTGTGCCGGCGCGCAAGAGGTGGCGCGCCAATCCGAGATCATCTTCCTCATGGTGCCGGACACGCCCGACGTGGAGGCGGTGCTGTTCGGCGAAGGGGGCGTCGCGGCCGGGCTCGAGGCTGGGGGCGGCGGCACGCGCAAGGTGGTGGTCGACATGAGCTCGATCTCTCCGATCGCCACCAAGGGCTTTGCCAAAAAGATCAACGAGGCCGGCGCCGACTACATGGACGCGCCGGTGTCGGGCGGCGAAGTGGGCGCCAAGGCGGCGAGCCTCACCATCATGTGCGGCGCCGAGCCCGCGGTGTTCGAGAAGGTGCGGCCCTTGCTCGAGAAGATGGGCAAGAACATCACCCTGGTGGGCGGCGTCGGCGACGGCCAGACGACCAAGGTGGCCAATCAGATCATCGTGGCGCTCAACATCGCGGCGGTCAGCGAGGCGCTGGTGTTCGCCAGCAAGGCCGGCGCCGACCCGGCCAAGGTGCGCCAGGCGCTGATGGGCGGCTTTGCCTCCTCGCGCATCCTGGAAGTGCATGGCGAGCGCATGATCAAGCGCACCTTCAATCCGGGCTTTCGCATCAAGCTGCACCAGAAGGACCTGAACCTGGCTCTGCAGGGCGCGCGCGAACTGGGCGTGGCCCTGCCGCAGACCGCCAATGCGGCGCAGCTGATGCAGAGCGTGGCCGCCAACGGCATGGGCGATCTGGATCACTCGGCGCTGGTGCGCGCGCTGGAGCTCATGGCCAACCACGAGGTCGCCAAGGGCGACTGACTACTGGGAGCCTGGCTCCCAGGCCGCGGCGCCGCCTTCCAGCGCGCGCCGGGCCATGAGAAAGGCTGCCGCGTTCCAGCTCTGGCCGGCCATGCCCATCGGTGCCAGGCTGCGGCCGTGGAACCACTCGGTGAAGCGCCAGTCGTCCAGCGCATTGGCGCGTGCCAGCTGCGCCAGCGCGTGCCATGCCTGTTGCGGCTGGCCGATGCGCGCCAGCACCATCACCCAGAAGCCGCCGACGAAAGGCCACAGGCCACCGTTGTGGTACTGGTGCAGGATGTTCTGCCGATGCCGCGCCATGTAGGGGCGCCACAGCGGATGCTGGTCCGCCAGCGGATGCAGCACCACCCGCACCGGATAGGGCTCGCAGGCTCGGGCCGTATCGATCGTGCGCACGATGCGGCGCGCCATGGTGCTGTCGGCCAGGCCGCACAGGATGGCCAGCACGTTGCCGAACACGTCGCCTTCGTCGCCGACCACCGACAGATTGACGAAGCTCAGATACAGCGCCGGATCGCGCCGCCCGCGCCGCGCGTAGTGGCGCAGAAGGCGCGCCCGGTGGTACTCGGGCAGGTCGCGCTGGAAGGGGTTGAACAGGTGGTTGAAGTGGTGCTCGGAGGCCTCAGCATGCTCGAGCGCGAAGCGCCGCTTGACCTCGTACCAGAGCGCGTTGCTGTAGAGCACGTAGCCCGAGCGCGGCATGATGTCGGCCCAGTCGCTGGCCTCGTTCTGCTGCACCAGCCGAAAGTGCTGGTGCTCCTGGGCCAGCAGCCAGCCAATGGCCCGCTGCACCTCGTCTTGCCAGTGTGCGGCGCCGACGCGGCCATGGCGCCGCACGTGGTCCACCGCGATCAGCCACCACAAGGTGGCGTCGATGCAGCCCAGGTACCAGAAATCGGCATCGCGCCCTTCGGGGTCGACGTACTTGGGAATCTGCCCGTTGGCCGCCTGCTGCGCCGCCAGCGTGTCCAGGCTGGCCACCGCGCCCTGTTCCAGCGCCGCAACGCCGCTGCCGCACATGGCCATCACGCAGATCGCCGCGTCGCGCCCGAAGATGCGCGTGTAGCGCCGTGCCACCGCGGCCTCGGTGCGGCTGGCCGCCAGGATGCCGTGCGGCGTCAGGTTGCGCGCCAGCAGGTCGAGCGAGGCCTGGGTGCAGTTGTCGATCAGGGCAAGGCTCTGGGGGTCCGGCAGGGTCATGTCTGGCGCTGCCCCGCCCTGCTCCTGGCGCCGCCGCCGCGCGCCAGGTCTTGCGCCACGCGCAGCCGCGTGATGCGCTTGATCAGATCCAGCGGCAGCGGCTGGCCCAGTGCAAAGCGCAGGTTGCCCTTTTCGCCGGCATAGGGCGCCACGGCCTGCTCCAGCGCGGCATCGCCGCGCACCGGCGGATAAAAGCCGATGTGATTCTTGAAGGCAGCGAAGTACACCAGGATGCCGTTCTGCTTGAAGGCCGGAATGCGGTAGCTGATGACCTCGCGCGCGTCCGGGGCGACGGCACGCACCGCCTGGCGCACCTGTTCGAGCTGGTCCTGCACCTCGGGCGCAAAGCCGGCGATGTATTCGTCGATGGTGGTGGGCACGGCCGCGTGCGGCGCCGTCTTTTTCGCGGGCACTCCGGCGGACGATTTCGCACCGCTTCGCAATGTGCTTGGTGTCCCCATGAATGGCAGTCTCATGTGTCGCTGGGCCAAACGAAGGTTAGCAGGATGGCGGCCTGCTGGCACCATGGCGTGCCGCCGTCCATGGAGTTCCCACGCATGCAGGTCCACGAAGCCGTCACCAGCCGCCATTCCATCCGCGCCTTTCTTCCCACGCCGGTGCCGGCCGACACCGTGCGCCAGGTGCTGGCGACGGCCGCGCGTGCGCCGTCGGGCGGCAACCTGCAGCCCTGGCACATCGACGTGCTGGCCGGCGAGCCGCTGGCGCGCTTTCGCGAAACGATGCGCGGGGTGCTGGCTTCCGGCGAGCAACAGGCGCCCGAATACGCGGTCTACCCGCCCGAGCTGCGCGCTCCCTGGCGCGACCGGCGCTTCGAGGTGGGCGAGGCCATGTACGGGCACCTGGGCATCGCGCGCGAGGACAAGGCGGCGCGCCGGCGCTGGTTCGCCAACAACTTCGACTTCTTCGGCGCGCCGCTGGCGCTGTTCTGCAGCGTCGACCGCGGCATGGGGCCGCCGCAATGGTCCGACCTGGGCATGTACCTGCAGACAGTGATGCTGCTCCTGCGCGAGCAGGGCCTGGACAGCTGCGCGCAGGAGTGCTGGTCGATCTATCCGGACACGGTGCGCGAGGCCCTGCAATGGCCCGCTGGGCGCATGCTCTTTTGCGGCATGGCCATCGGTTATCGCGACGCGGCGCATCCGGTGAATGCGCTGGTGTCCAGCCGCGCGCCCGAGGACGAGTGGCTGCGATTTCACGGCCTGTAGTGCGCGGGGTCGGGCGCGCGTTCAGCGAAAGGCCGGCGCCCTCTTCTCCATGTTGGCGCGCACCGCCTCGGCCTGGTTCGCGCTGCCGATCAGGGCCTTCTGCTCCACCGATTCGCGCAGCAGCAGCTCGGCGGCATCGAGGCTGGCCGCGGCATTGAGCAGGCGCTTGCCGGCGCGAATCGCGTCAGGGCTCTTGCCGGCGATGTCGGCGGCCAATTGCAGCGCCTCCTGCAGCGGGTCTTGCGCCAGCCGGGTCGCCAGGCCGATCCGCACGGCCTCCTCGGCCTCGACGATGCGGCCGCTGTAGGTCAGCTCGCGCACCAGGTCGGCGCGCACGAGCTCGCGCATCAGCACCATGCCGCCCATGTCGGGCACCAGGCCCCATTTGATCTCCATCACCGACATCTTGGTGCCGGGCGCCAGCAGGCGGATGTCGGCGCCCAGCGCCACCTGCAGGCCGCCGCCGAAGGCCACGCCGTGCACGGCGGCAATGACCGGCACCGGCACCTCGCGCCATACCATCGCCACCTGCTGCGCGGCATTGGCGATTCCGTGGGTGCGCACCAGCAGGTCAGCGCCGGCGGCGCCCTGGCCCAGCACCTCGCTGCCGCCTGGGCCACCCTTGTCGGCCATGCGAGCGAAAGACTGCATGTCCAGGCCGGCGCAGAAGGCCTTGCCGCGGCCCGCGATGACCACGGCGCGAACACCAGAATCGCTCTTCAGCCGCTCGCCGGCATCGATCAGCGCGTCGAACATGGCCGGGTCCAGCGCGTTCATCTTGTCGGGGCGGGCCAGCGCAAGCTCGACCACGCCGTTTTCGTGGCGGATCCAATCGATGCGGGGCAGGTTCGGGTTGTCCATGTGCGGGTCTCCTTGGATGAGGTTTCGCCAGCGAGTATCTTCGGCAGTTTCGGCCAGCGCCGTCACCGACAGGACCCACAGGACCCGTTCCCCATGCCCATACGAATCGTTCGCCTCGGAACCCCACGCGCGCCTGACGAGGGCGTGCGCATCGGCACCGTTCGCCGCCCGCCGCGGGGCGTGCCCAAGGCGCAGTTTGCGGCGCAGGACTGGTATGACGTCTGGTACCCCAACCTGGCTCCGTCAGCCGAGACCATGAAGCTCGGCCAGGAGGCAAAGACGCCGGCAGAGTGGAACGCCTTTGCCCGCAAGTACCGCAGCGAAATGGGCGAGGCAGACGCCAGCCGCAGCCTGGACCTGCTGGCTGCCCTGTCGCATGCCAGCGCCATGTCGATGGGCTGCTATTGCGAGAACGAGGCGCACTGCCACCGTTCCGTCCTGCGCGCCCTGCTGGCCGAGCGCGGCGCCGCCATCTTTGTGAACGACAAGGACGAGACATCCGCATGACGACGACAACCACAACCACAACCCCGACCCAAGCCACGCTGACCGGCGTGCGCGTGCTGAGCCTGGCGCTCAACCTGCCGGGCCCCGCCGCGCTGATGCGTTGCCATCGCATGGGCGCCACCTGCACCAAGCTGGAAGCGCCGCCGCCGGAAGGCAGCCGATCCAGCGATCCGATGGGCGCCTACAACCGCGGCGCCTACGAGGCCTTGCACGAGGGCGTGGAGATCGTGCATGCCAACCTCAAGACCGCCGACGGCCAGGCCGCGCTGCACGCGCACCTTGCGCAGACCGATGTGCTGATCACGTCCTTTCGCCCC
The DNA here is from genome assembly GCF_052871435.1 of Variovorax sp. LARHSF232. Taxonomy (NCBI): domain Bacteria; kingdom Pseudomonadati; phylum Pseudomonadota; class Betaproteobacteria; order Burkholderiales; family Comamonadaceae; genus Variovorax; species Variovorax sp. LARHSF232. The sequence goes on from NZ_JBIXJS010000011.1 coordinate 74,314, forward strand.
TCGGCCTCGGCCAAGCTGGGCGTGGACTGGGCCAGCCTGCAGCCACGCCACCCGCGCCTGTCGCTGGTGGAGATCGTCGGCGCCCCGGGCGCTCGCGCCGACGAGCCGGGCCACGACCTCACCTACGTGGCCGAAAGCGGCCTGGTCCCCGGACTGGAGTTGCCGCCCACGCTGTACGCGGACATGGCCGGCTCGGTGATGGCCAGCGAAGCCGTGCTGCAGGCGCTGGTGCAGCGCGCCGTGAGCGGCCGCGGCGCCCACATCGAGGTGGCGCTGTCGGCGGCCGCCGACTACCTGGCCCTGCCGCGCCATTGGGGGCTGACCCAGCGCACCGGCGCGGTCGGCGGCGCGCATGCGGGCTATCGCGTCTACCCTTGCGCCGACGGGCGGGTGGCGGTGGCCGCGCTGGAGCCGCATTTCGCCCAGCGCCTGTGCGCGGCGGCCGGCGTGGACGCCGCCGATGCGCAGGGCCACAACGCCATGTTCCGCTCGTCCACCCATGCGGCGGTGGGCGCCTACCTGCACGGGCGCAGTTGCGCCGAGCTGGACGAACTGGCGGTGGCGCAAGATATACCGCTGTTCACCATGCCGGACGACGGCCAATGACAGCACATTCATTGGCGAGAACTATTTAATTAAGTGCAGCGGCCGGCGCAATTCTCCGGAAAGCCTGCTGCGCGAATTCACGCAAGCAGGACCGCTGCCAATTCACCAGTTTCGAATTGCGCCCGCCCCCCGAAAACCGGCCGAAGTCCAAGGTAAGCAGCGTCTTGGCGACACCCTCTGGTGCAGCCTTAAATCGAAGGATTTAAGTTCCGACAGTGCATTGCAATTTCTTTTGCAAAGTCATTGAATTGACGTGCAGTAACGCTTTGCAACATTCATACTGGCGGCCTGCATAAGAGGAATTTTGACGATGACTTCATTGCGAGACGAATTCGTTCAGGCGGTGCGCGCCCTCGAGTCCGCTTATCTCGCCGACAAGTTGGCCTACGTCGGTCTGAACCGGCGCAGCAAGGACTTCTGGGCGCTGCAGCCGCCCAAGTCGTGGCCCAACACCGCCGACTTCGCGCCCTGGCTGCACGCGCGCCAGCGCCTGCTGGCGGCCGAGGCGCGTGTCATCGAACTGCTGCGCAAGCGCTGCGCCGAGATCAACGCACGGCGCCAGCGGCGCCAGGCCCTGCGCAAGATCGCCTGCGCGCCCTATGTGGAGCAACAGGCAGAAACGGTGCCTGACGAGTTGCACCTGTCCAATTTTCTCACCCTGAAGAACTTCGAAGCGCCGACCCTGGCGCCCTTCCTGCGCGTGCACTGAGGGACCGTCCGGCCCGGGTGGCCGGCGACCGATCAAGGACGCACAGGCGCCGCACTGCGGTCGGCCCGCTTGATCGCCAGGTAGGTCGCGCGGTCGATCTCATGCAGCTGGCGCGGATAGCGTTCCGAGCCCGCGTACCAGTTCTCCAGGCGGCGCTCGGCCTGCTGGGCCGGCGACGCGCGCATGGCGTCCAGGTAGGCCTCCACTGTGAGGAAGTAGCGCACCGCGTTGCGCTCGACCAGCCCGCGCAGGCCGCGGATGTAGTCGGGCCCGTCCTGGGCGCTCTGCCCGAGCACGGTGAAGCCCACCTTGTGGCGGCCGAAGGTGGCCAGGTAGGCCTGCGTGGCCATGCGGGCCAGTGCCGTGTGCTGGTAGGAATAGCTGAAGTGCAGGAAGCTCTTGTCCGTGCCCGGCAGCGCCACGGCCTCCAGCCGGACCTGGTGCGAGCTGGTGCCCATGGGACCGGATTCGGAACTCAGTTCGACCACCAGGTAGTCGGGCGCGCCGCGGTCGACGCGCACCGCCAGCGGCAGGATGAAGGCCGACTCCACGGACAAGTCGTAGCGGCGCACCACCGCCAGCTCCAGGGCCGGCGCACCGCCCTCGCCCTTGATGAGCTTGCAGCGCCGATTGTTGACATGCAGCAGCAGCATCTCGCACCAATGCGAGGGCTGCGCCAGCGCCTGCGCGACCTGCGCAAAGGGCTGTTCGACCTCGGCAAAGACTTCGCCGCGCAGGCCTTCGGGCAGTTCCTCCGACTCGATCAGCAGCGGACGGCCCAGGACACTGGCGGCAAGCTGGCTTTGCAGGGCGCTATGACGGGTCAGCAGCGCCTCGGCGCGCGGACTGGCCTGGGCCAGCGCATGCGCGGCGAGCAACGGGTACGCGATGGAAAGCGCCAGCAGCCAGCGCAGGCATCGGCTTCCAAAAAAGAGGAAATCGAGCTGCGCGCCGCGCACGTCGTGCTTACCTGGCGCCCTTGCGCAGCGGCTTGGCGCCGGGCTTCGGCCGGGGCGTCGCGCCGGCACCCGTGTCGCGCGGCGGCAGGCCGGTGTGCTGCGTCAGCAGGCGTCCCTTGGGCGGCGGCGTGCCCGGACGCTTGGCAGCGGTGGCCACCGTGCTGGCCGCGGCGCTGGAATTTTTGCGTCGTGCACTCTGGTAGCTGCCGTCGGTGAGGGGCTGCCAGCTCGGGATCAGGTGGTGCTTGCCATTGCCGATCAGGTCGGCGCGGCCCATGGACTTGAGCGCCTCGCGCAAGAGCGGCCAGTTGTTGGCGTCGTGGTAGCGCAGGAAGGCCTTGTGCAGGCGCCGGCGCTTTTCGCCGCGCACGATGTCCACCGCTTCGCTGTCGCGCGTGATCTTGCGCAGCGGGTTCCTGTTGGAGTGGTACATCGCGGTGGCGGTGGCCATCGGCGAGGGATAGAAGGTTTGCACCTGGTCGGCCCGAAAGCCGTTCTTCTTGAGCCAGACGGCGAGGTTCATCATGTCCTCGTCGCTGGTGCCCGGATGCGCCGCGATGAAGTAGGGGATGAGGTACTGCTTCTTGCCCGCCTCGGCGCTGTACTTCTCGAACATCTGCTTGAACTTGTCGTAGCTGCCGATGCCCGGCTTCATCATCTTCGACAAGGGGCCCTGCTCGGTGTGCTCGGGCGCGATCTTCAAATAGCCGCCCACGTGATGCTGCACCAGCTCCTTCACGTATTCGGGCGACTGCACCGCCAGGTCGTAGCGCAGGCCGGAGCCAATCAGGATCTTCTTGATGCCCTTGAGCGCACGGGCACGGCGGTAGATCTTGATGAGCGGGTCGTGGTTGGTGTTGAGGTTCTGGCAGATGCCCGGGTACACGCAGCTGGGCTTGCGGCAGGCGGACTCGATCTCGGGCGACTTGCAGCCGATGCGGTACATGTTGGCCGTGGGGCCGCCCAGGTCGGAGATGGTGCCGGTGAAGCCCTTGACCGAGTCGCGGATCGCCTCGACCTCGCGAATGATGGAATCCTCGGAGCGGCTCTGGATGATGCGGCCCTCGTGCTCGGTGATCGAGCAGAAGGTGCAGCCGCCGAAGCAGCCGCGCATGATGTTCACGCTGAAGCGGATCATTTCCCAGGCCGGGATCTTGGTCGCGCCGTCGTGGCCGCCCTGCTCATCGGCGTAGCGCGGATGCGGGCTGCGCGCGTACGGCAGGTCGAACACGTGGTCCATCTCGGCCGTGGTCAGCGGGATGGGCGGCGGGTTGATCCAGACGTCGCGCGCGATGGTGCCTTCGCCATGCGTCTGCACCAGGGCACGGGCGTTGCCGGGGTTGGTCTCCAGGTGCAGCACGCGGTTGGCGTGGGCGTAGAGCACCGGGTCGGCACGCACCTGCTCGTAGGAAGGCAGCCGGATCACCGAGCGGTCGCGCGGCGGGACCTTGTGCGTGCCCTTGCCCTGCAGGGCCGGGTTGGGCACGAAGGTGATGGGCTTGATCGCCGGATTGGCGACATTGGCGGCATCGGCCACCGCCTGCGCCTCGTCCTCGCGGGCGCAGCTCGCGCCCTGGGCCTTGGCCTGCTCCGACACCATGAGGTAGGGGTTCACATGGGCTTCGACCCGGCCCGGCTCGTCCACGCTGGTGGAATCGATCTCGAACCAGCCTTCAGGCGATTCGCGCCGCACGAAGGCGGTGCCGCGCACGTCGGTGATGTGCGCCACCGGCTCGCGCGCCGCCAGGCGATGCGCGATCTCGACGATGGCGCGCTCGGCATTGCCGTACAGCAGCAGGTCGCACTTGGCGTCGACCACGACGGAGCGGCGCACCTTGTCCGACCAATAGTCGTAGTGCGCGATGCGGCGCAGCGAGCCTTCGATGCCGCCCAGCACGATGGGCACCTCGTTCCAGGCTTCGCGGCAGCGCTGCGAATAGACGATGGCCGCGCGGTCCGGCCGCGCGCCGCCGACGTCGCCGGGGGTGTAGGCATCGTCGCTGCGGATCTTCCGGTCGGCGGTGTACCGGTTGATCATGGAATCCATGTTGCCGGAGGTCACGCCGAAAAAGAGGTTTGGCTTGCCCAGTGCCTTGAAGGGCTCGGCGCTTTGCCAATCCGGCTGGGCAATGATGCCCACGCGAAAGCCCTGCGCCTCCAGCATGCGGCCGATCACGGCCATGCCGAAGCTCGGGTGGTCGACATAGGCATCGCCCGTCACCAGCACGATGTCGCAGCTGTCCCAGCCGAGCGCGTCCATCTCCGCCCGCGAGGTGGGCAGGAACTTGGCCGTTCCGAAACGCGCAGCCCAGTATTTGCGGTAACTGGTCAGCGGCTTGGCGGCGCGCGTGAAGAACGAGACGTCGACGGGGGCGTTCATGTGGGGAGTTTCTGGCGTGTGGCATGGACACGCCTTGGCGGGCAACCTTTCATTTTAGGGTTTTCCACAGGTTTTGTCCCGCATGGCCCTGTCCCGCCGCCTGGCATCGGCGCGCCAATTGATTGCCTCAGTCAAGCATTTATATGACAATGGCAAGCATGAACCTCGCCGACAGCCCCCTGCCTTCCGCCGCGGCCGTGAAGGCCGTGCGCCAGTTCAATCGCTTCTACACCCGCGAAATCGGCGCTCTCGACCCCTATCTGGGCGGCGCCCTGCCCCTGACCGAGGTGCGCGTGCTCTACGAACTGGCGCACCGCCCCGAGCCGGTGGCCAGCGAGATCGCGCGCGACCTCGGGCTGGACGGCGGCTACCTGAGCCGCATCCTGCGCCGCTTCGAAACCCAGGGCTGGCTCACCCGCGCCACCCGCGCCGGCGACGGCCGGCAGAGCGTGCTGACGCTGACTCCGGCCGGGCGCGAAGCCTTCGGGCCGCTGCAGCAGAAATCGCGCGACGAGGCTGCCGCCCTGCTCGCCCGCCTGGCGCCGGCCGACCAGCAGCGCCTGATCCATGCCATGGAAACGGTGCAGGCCCTGCTGTCCCCGGCGCAGGCGGGTGCGGGGGCCGCCGCGCCGCGCACCGTGGTCCTGCGCGACCCGGCGCCCGGCGACATCGGCTGGGTGGTGCAGCAGCACGGCGAGATCTACGCCCGCGAGTACGGCTGGAACAGCGAGTTCGAGGCGCTGGTGGCCGACATTGCTGCCAAGTTCGTGCGCAACTTCCAGCCGGGCCGCGAGAAGTGCTGGATCGCCGAACTCGACGGCGAGCGCGTGGGCGCGGTGTTCCTGTGCGCCAAATCCGCCACCAGCGCGCAGTTGCGCATGCTGCTGCTGGCCCCGCGCGCACGCGGCATGGGCCTGGGCGCCCGGCTGACCGACGAATGCATCGCCTTCGCCCGCGCCAAGGGCTACCGGAAGATGGTGCTGTGGACCAACAGCTGCCTGACGGCCGCGCGCGGCATCTATGCCTCGCGCGGCTTCAAGCTGGACAAGTCCGAGCCTTACGAGGGCTTTGGCCAGCAGCTGGTGGGCGAGACCTGGTCGCTCAAGCTCTAGTTGCGCGCCGGCCGTTGCGCACCGTGGCGGTCGGGTCGGCCATCGGATGCTTGACCCGCGGCGCGCCTTCTTCGCACAGGTCGTAGGTGGTGACGCCGTTCAATGCGGCTGTGCCCATCAGCAACTCGGGGTTGGCCAGGGTGCGCCGCATGTCGCGCATGCCGGACTCCCAGTGCTCGTCCACCGCGGCGCGCGAGAACTCGTAGTCCTTCGACTCCTGCTCGTAGGGCTTGTCGCGGTAGATCAGGTGAAAGATGTCGATGGGCTCGTGCGTCAGCATCGCCTGCACCTGCGCCACGCTCGGGTCCTGGCGCATCTGCGGCGGCAGCTTGGCGATCAGGTCGGCAATGGCCTGCTGCAGGTTCAGGTTGGCAGCCATCGCGTCGGTGTTCATGCGGGTGCGGCTGGAATAGGTGATGTCCTTTTGCCGCTCCATCACTTCCGACAGGGTGGTGGGCAACAGCCCGCGGGCGCTGAACAGGTCGACCTGCAGCACCACCAGCGGCTCGCTGCGCGGATGCAGGTCCAGCACGTATTGCAGCGGCGTGTTGGACACGATGCCGCCGTCCCAGTAGTCCTCGCCGTCGATGGTCACCGGGGCAAAGCCGGGCGGCAAGGCGCCGGAGGCCATGATGTGCTCCACCGTCAGGCGCTGCTGCGTGTTGTCGAAGTAGACCGAGTTGCCGGTGCGCACATTGACCGCGCCCACGCTGACGCGAATGCCGTCGTCGTTGAGCCGATCGAAGTCGACCAGGCGCTCCAGCGTGCTCTTGAGCGGCGAGGTGTCGTACACGCTCAGCAAGGGCGCCGCGGTGCCGAGCAGCAGCGCCGGCGTGCGGCGCGGCTCGAAGAAGCCCGGCACGCCGACGATCGAGGCCATGGTGGCGCTCCACTGGTTGAGCATCTCGCGCGTGGCCAGCCAGGAGGGCAGCCGCTGCGCGGGGCCGGAAGACAGCAGCTCCCAGAACTCGCGCAGGCGCTCGACCCGCTTCTCGGGCGCATTGCCGGCGATCAGCGCGGCGTTGATGGCGCCGATGGAAACGCCGGCAATCCAGTCGGGCGGCCGCTGCGTGCCGCGCAGTGCCGCATAGACGCCCGCCTGGTAGGCCCCCAGCGCACCGCCCCCCTGCAGCACCAGGGCCCGGCGCGCCTTCTGCATGGCGGCGCGCCGCTTGTCGTTGAGTCCGTTGGTCGGTCTTGTCTTGCTCATGGGGCCCGATTTGACAACATCGAACCAGCAGGCCGCCTGAACTCAGAATTCGTCTTCCGACTGGAACAGGCGATGGACCGCCGCCCCCACGATGGCGCCCACGATCGGCGCCACCCAGAACAACCACAACTGGTCGACGGCACCGGCGTCGCCCGCGAACAGCGCGGGACCGGTGCTGCGCGCTGGATTGACCGAGGTGTTGGTGACGGGAATGGACACCAGATGGATCAGGGTCAGGCACAGGCCGATCGTCAGCCCCGCGAAGCCGGCGGCCGCGCGCTTGGCGGTGGCACCCAGGATGACCAACAGGAACACCGCCGTCAGCACCACCTCGGTGAGCAGCGCAGCCGTCATGCTGTACTTGCCGGGCGAGCGCTCGCCGAAACCGTTGCTGGCAAAGCCGGCCACCTCGTAGCCGGGCTTGCCGGTGGCGATCATGTAGAGCACCGCGGCCGCGGCGACGGCGCCGAAGACCTGCGCGATGACATAGCCCGGCAGCTCGGAAAAGCGAAAGCGCCCCGCCACCGCCAGGCCCACCGATACCGCCGGATTGAAGTGCCCGCCCGACACCGGCCCGAAGGCATAGGCGCCAGTCAGCACGGTGAGGCCGAAGGCCAGCGCCACCCCGGCGAAGCCGATGCCCAGTTCCGGATAGGCCGCCGCCAGCACAGCCGAGCCGCAGCCGCCAAATGTGAGCCAGAAGGTGCCGAGGCACTCGGCCGATAGTTTCTTCAACGTACTGTTCATGTCATTTTTCTCCCTGGTGAGTTGTTCGTCAAAAAGCCTCCAGCCAGGCCGAAAGGCCGGGCATTCTAGAAACGAGGGGATGGCCGAAATCTGGCGCAATGTCACCGTGCGCTTCGCAGTGCGAAGGTGTTCACGAAAGCGAAGTGAAATTCGCTTCGTCGCCAACCGATGCTGGCCCAGCCGGACGCTGGCGGCCCTTGAGCGAGCCGAACTCGTGCGCATAGACCCAGGTGAACTCGGCGCCCAAGAGAAAGATCTGCGCCGAGTAGTACACCCACACCAGCACCACCACCAGGGAGCCCGCCGCGCCGAAGCCGGAGGCCACGCTGCTCTTGCCGATGTACAGGCCGATCAGATGCTTGCCGATGGAAAAGAGCAGCGCCGTCACCGCCGCGCCCACCCACACGTCGCGCCACTGCACCCGGGCGCGCGGCATCAGCTTGTAGATCATGGCGAAGCCCACCACGGTGACGGCAAAGCCGAACGTGAAGTTGACCACCTGGGCCACCACGGTCCAGCCGCCGAACACCGGCGCCCACCACTTGCCCAGGGCCGCGAAGACCGCGCTGGCCACCAGCGACACCATCAAGAGGAAGCCGATTCCCATGATCAGGCCGAAGGACAGGAGGCGCGTGCGCACCATCTGCCACACGCCGCCGGTGGGACGGGCTGGCGCCCGCCAGATGCGGTCCAGCGCATCCTGCAGTTCGCGAAAGACGGTGGTCGCGCCCAGGATCAGCAGCAGCAGCCCGGTGACCGTGGCCACGATGCCTTCGGCCGGCTTGTTCACCGAATTGAGCAGGCCCTGCACCGCCATCGCGCCCTCGGCGCCCATCAGCCCGGAGAGCTGGCCGAAGATGGCGCCGCGCGCCGCCGCTTCGCCGAACACCAGGCCAGCCACCGAGATCACGATGAGCAGCAGCGGTGCGATGGAAAACACCGTGTAGTAGGCCAACGCCGCGCCCATGCTGGGCGCGTAGTCGTCCTGCCAGGACGTCACGGCCTTCTTGCAGAGGTCGAAGAGTTGGCGCAGCTTCATGCTCCGAAGTCTCGCCGAAGACACCTTGCTTGAGTCGGACGCACGCACACTTCTTCGATCCTATGATCGGCCGATGCAACCGGCTTCCCCCGACATGCCGCCCGACCCGAGGCCGCGCCCCCAATCCACCCGCGAGATTTTCTGGACCTTCAACTGGCTCGCCCTGCAGGGCTTTGGCGGCGTGCTGGCCGTGGTGCAGCGAGGCATCGTCGAGCACAAGCGCTGGCTCTCGCCCGAGGAATTCGTCGAGGAGTGGGCCGTGGCGCAGGTGCTGCCCGGCCCCAACGTGATCAACCTCGCGCTGATGCTGGGCGACCGCTACTTCGGCCTGCGCGGCGCGCTGGCGGCCCTGGCCGGCATGCTGGCGCTGCCGACGGCGCTGATCGTCGTGCTGGCCCTGGTCTATGCCCAGTTCGCCGGCCAGCCGCAGGTGGCGGGTGCGCTGCGCGGTATGGGTGCGGTGGCCGCCGGCCTGATTGCCGCCACCGGCATCAAGCTGATGCCCACGCTGCGCCGCCATCCGCTGGGGCCGCGCATGGCCATGGCGCTGGTGGCGCTGGTGTTTGGCGCCATCGCCTTGCTCCGCTGGCCACTGATCGCCGTGCTGCTTGCCTTTGGCGGCGCCGCCTGCGTCTGGACCTGGCGGAGGATCGGGCCATGAGCATTTCGATGGCATGGCCCGACTGGTTGGCCCTCTTCCTGCAATACATGTTCCTGTCGCTGATCTCCATCAGCGGCGCCATCACCACCGTGCCCGACATGCACCGCTACCTGGTGACGCAGCAGGGCTGGCTCAGCGACGCGCAGTTCAATTCTTCGGTGGCGATCGCGCAGGCCGCGCCCGGACCCAATGTGCTGTTCGTCGCCCTGATGGGCTGGAACGTGGGCATCAACGCCGCCGGCGGGGTGGAGGCCGGCATGCGCGCCTGGCCGCTGGGCCTGGTCGGACTGGCCGTGACCCTGGTGGGCATCATGCTGCCCAGCACGACCCTCACCTACTTCGCGACCCGCTGGGGCCACCGCAACCGCGAGCGTCGCGCGGTGCGCGCCTTCAAGCAGGGCATGGGCCCGGTGGTGATCGGCCTGCTGCTGGCCACCGCCTGGGTGCTGGCCGCCGCCAACGGCGCCGCCAGCAGTTCCGCGCCCTGGCACCTGTGGCTGCTGACGGCGGTGGCGGCCTTTCTGGTGTGGCGCACGCGCATCCATCTGCTCTGGCTGCTGGGGGCCGGTGCCTTGCTGGGCGCGCTGGGCATCGTCTGACACGGATTTGGAAGAAACTAGGGATACGAGGAGAACAACACTCATGGATCTGCGACCGCTGGGCCGTTCCGGCCTTGAAGTTTCCCCGCTGGCTTTTGGCGGCAACGTGTTCGGCTGGACCGCCGACGAGGCGCTGAGCTTTCGCATGCTCGACGCCTGGGTCGACACCGGCTTCAACTTCGTCGACACCGCCGACGTCTATTCGCGCTGGGCGCCCGGCCATGTGGGCGGCGAATCAGAAAGCATCATCGGCAAGTGGCTGCGCCAGAGCGGCAAACGCAACCGCATCGTGCTGGCCACCAAGGTGGGCATGGCCATGGGCGACAAGAAGGTCGGCCTGGCGCCCGCCTACATCCGCGAGGCGGTCGATGCATCGCTGCGCCGGCTGAAGACGGATCACATCGACCTGTACCAGGCACACGAGGACGACCCCGCCACGCCGCTGGAAGACACGCTGGGCGCCTTTGCCGAATTGATCAAGGTGGGCAAGGTGCGCGCCATCGGCGCCTCCAACTACAGCGCGCCGCGGCTGGCGCAGGCGCTGGACGTCTCCAAGCGCGCCCGCCTGCCGCGCTACGAATGCCTGCAGCCGCTCTACAACCTGTACGACCGGGCGGCGTACGAAGCCGAGCTGGAGCCCCTGTGCGTACAGGAGGGCCTGGGCGTCATCAATTACTACGCGCTGGCTTCGGGCTTCCTGACCGGCAAGTACCGCAGCGAGGCCGACGCCGCCAAGAGCGCACGCGGCAATGGGGCCGTCGGCAAATATCTGAACCCGCGCGGCCTGCGTATCCTGGACGCGCTGGACAAGGCGGCCAAGCAGTACAGCAGCACGCCCGGTCAGATCGCCATTGCCTGGCAGGTGGCGCGGCCCTCGATCACGGCGCCCATTGCCAGCGCAACCTCGATGGCGCAGCTGAACGAGTTGATGGCCGCGGCGCAGTTGCAGCTGGATGCCGGCACCATCGCCGCACTGGATGCGGCCAGCGCGGAAGAAGCGAAGCCGGCCTGAGGCGTCAGCCTGTGCGCTGGCGCAGCGCCTCGTACAGGCAAACGCCGCTGGCCACCGAGACGTTCAGGCTCTCGACCGCGCCGGCCATCGGAATGCTGATCAGCTCGTCGCAGGTCTTGCGCGTGAGCTGGCGCATGCCCGCGCCCTCGGCGCCCAGAACCAAGGCGACGGGGCGCTTCAGGTCGCTCTGGTAGAGCGTGGCCGGCGCGTCGTCGCTGGTGCCCACGCACCAGATGTTGCGTTCCTTGAGCTCGTTCAGCGTGCGCGCCAGGTTGGTCACCATGAAGTAGGGCACCGTCTCGGCCGCGCCGCTGGCCACCTTGGCCACGGTGGCGTTGATGCCGGCCGCATGGTCCTTGGGCGCGATCACCGCATGGGCACCGGCGCCGTCGGCCACGCGCAGGCAGGCGCCCAGGTTGTGCGGATCGGTCACGCCGTCGAGCACCAGCAGCAGGGGCACGGTGCCGGCCGCTTCCAGCGACTCCAGCAGTTCATCGAGCGAATGGGTTTGAACCACCGGCTGCACGCGCGCCGCCACGCCCTGGTGGCCATGGCTGCCGGCCAACCGCGCCAGGCGCTCGCCATCGGCCTCGATCAACCGCACGCCGGCCTCCTGCGCACGGGCCATGAACTGCTTCATGCGCGCATCGCGCCGGCTGGCGTCGAACAGCACCTCGATCACCGATGCCGGTGCGGTCTTGATGCGAACGCCCACGGCATGAAAGCCGAAAATCACTTTGGGGGAAGACATCCCCCGATTATCGAGGCCTCCCGGCTTTTCACTCAGACGCCAATTTCGTCGCCCGGCACGACGCGTCCAGCCTCGATCGTCACGCGGTGCTCGCACTGCGCCGCGATGCCGCGGTCGTGCGTCACCAGCACCAGCGTGGTGCCCAGCTCGCGGTTGAGGTCGAACATCAGGCGCATCACCTGCTCGCCGGTGGCGAAGTCCAGGCTGCCGGTGGGCTCGTCGGCCAGCAGCAGGGCCGGCTGCACGACGAAGGCGCGGGCCAGCGCCACGCGCTGCTGCTCGCCGCCCGACAGCACCTTGGGATAGTGGCCCAGGCGCTGCGACAGGCCGACCCGGCCCAGCATCTCGGCCGCGGCCTTGCGCGCGTCCTTGCGGTCGGCCAGCTCCAGCGGCAGCATCACGTTTTCCAGCGCGGTGAGGTTGCCCAGCAGCTGAAAGCTCTGGAACACGAATCCCACCTTCTGGGCCCGCAGGGCGGCGCGATCGTCTTCGTCGATGGCGAACAGGTCCTGCCCCGCCAACCGCACGGTGCCGCGGGTGGGCGTGTCCAGCCCGGCGATGATCGACAGCAAGGTGCTCTTGCCCGAGCCGGAGGCGCCGACGATGGCCGCCGTCTGCCGCGCGCCGAGGGTGAAGTGGATGTCCTGCAGAATGTCCAGGGTGCCGGCGGAATCGGACACCGACTTGAACACATGCTCGACGGCCACAATGGCGTCTTCATCGGAACGAACAGCAACGGAAGGATTGGGGGACATGAAGGTTCTTGGGCTGAAGGTGGATCGGCGCCACTTTATCGCGGTCGGCGCAGCCGCCGCTTTGCTGGGGTTGCCCCTGGCGCATGCACAACAGCAGCAACCCGTGCCTGTGAGCAGCAAGCGTGGCGCCGTGGTGCTGGTGGTGGGCGATTCGCTGAGCGCCGAATATGGCCTCAAGCGCGGCGAAGGCTGGGTGCCCCTCTTGGAAAAGCGCATTGCCGACCAGCGCATTGCCGCAACGGTCATCAATGCCAGCATCAGCGGCGACACCAGCTCGGGCGGCCGCTCGCGCCTGCCGGCCCTGCTGGCACAGCACAAGCCTTCGCACGTGATCCTGGAACTGGGCGGCAACGACGCGCTGCGCGGCCTGCCGCTCAAGAGCACCGAAGACAACCTGACCCAGATGACCCGCGCCGCCCAGGCGGCCGGCGCCAAGGTGCTGCTGGTGGGCATGCAGGTGCCGCCCAACTACGGCGCCGACTACACGCGCAAGTTCGAAGAGATGTTCAGCGCTGTGGCCAGCAACACCCAGGCGGGGCTGGTGCCCTTTCTGCTCAAGGGCGTGGCCGATGTGCCGGAGGCGCCGGCGCTGTTCCAGACCGACCGCATCCACCCGGCTGCCGTGGCGCAGCCCCGGATGCTGGACAACGTGTGGCCGGAGCTGAAGAAGCTGCTCTGAGGCCAGTCTCATTCGGCGCTGCTCGCGGCCAGTTCCCGGACCACCCGTGTCACCTGCGCACGCAGCCAGCGATGCGCCGGCGAATGATGGACCCGGTCATGCCACAGCTGGTAGAAGCGCATGCGCGGAAAGCCTTCGGGCGCCTGCAGCACCGCCAGCGGCAACAGGCCCGCGTGGTAGTGCGCAAAGTGGCGTGCGGTGGTGAAGATGAACTGCGTCTGCGCCGCGATCGATGCGCCGAGCGCGAAGTACGGCACCTGCACCCGTGCATCGCGCTGGAGCCGGCGCTCGGCCAGATGGGTTTCGACCACGCCGCGCTGCGCCAGCGCATAGGGCAGCGGCACGATGTGGCCGGCCGCGAGGTACGCGGCCTCGTCCACGCGTTTGCGGCGCGCCAGCGGATGGTCGCGCGCCAGTAGACAGACCACCTCGTCCTCCAGCAGCAGCGAGATGTGCAGGTGCTCCGGCGGCGCGGGCCAGTTGCCGATCACCAGGTCGAGTTCGTCCTCGCCCAGCGCGCGCTCGTAGTCGTAGGTTGGCCCCAGCGGGCGTAGTTCGACGCGGCAGCCAGGCGCCTCGGCGGCGACCCGCTGGACCAGGTGCGCGATCCAGGCGGGCGCGATGTAGTCCGGTGAGGCGATGCGAAAGCGCAGTTGCGCTTCGCCCGGCACGAAGTGGCCCGGTTGCTGCAGCATGGCCTCCAGCGCATCCAGTGCATGGCGTGCCTGCCCGGCCAGCCCGGCGGCGCGCGCCGTCGGCACCATGGCCGTGCCGTCGCGCACCAGGAGGGCATCGCCGAAGATCTCGCGCAGTCGCTTGAGCGAGCCGCTCACGGCCGGCTGGCTTTGCCGCAGCCGAGCCGCGGCGCGCGAGACGCTGCGCTCCTCGATCACCGTGGCCAGCACGCGCAGCAGGTGCCCGTCGAGCTGGTCAATCCCTCGGGTCATCGTGCCGTCCGCTGCTTGTGCTGCTTGTGTATCGCCATCGCCGATGCAGTCTATAGGCAATCAGATGCCGCCGGCCTATCGACACCGCAGGGCCCCGGCTGGCCCAATTCGATTTCCGCACACGGCCGCTTCGCGCGACAAACGCCGGCTGCAAAACAAAGGAGACAAATTCAATGACAACAGCAATCGAGATCCCGCAGGCGGCATCGAACGCGCCCAGCGCGCTGGACGCGGCCTACCGGCGCATCACCTGGCGCATCATTCCCTTCATCTTCGTGCTCTGGGTGCTGGCCTGGATCGACCGCGTCAACGTGGGCTTCGTCAAGCTCACCATGCTCGACGAGCTGCGCTGGAGCGACGCGATCTACGGCCTGGGCGCCGGCATCTTCTTCCTGGGCTACTTCTTCTTCGAGGTGCCCTCCAACCTGCTGTTGCAGAAGATCGGCGCGCGCAAGACCATCATGCGCATCACCATCGGCTGGGGCCTGGTCTGCGTGGCGACCATGTTCGTGAAGACGCCGGAGATGTTCTATTTCCTGCGCTTCCTGATGGGCGTATTCGAAGCCGGCTTCTATCCCGGGATCATCCTGTACCTGACTTACTGGTACCCGAGCGAGCGGCGCGCCAAGGCCTTCGGCATGTTCATGTCGGCCTCGGCGGTGGCCGGGGTGATCGGCGGGCCGCTGGCGGGCACCATCATGAACAACATGCACGGCCTCAACGGCTGGTCGGGCTGGCAGTGGGTGTTCCTGATCGAGGGCATTCCCTCCATCATCGCCGGCATCGTGACCTGGTTCTACCTGACCGACCGGCCCGAGCAGGCGCGCTGGCTGACCGCCGAGCAGCGCCGCCTGGTGGTCGATGACCTGGCCCGGGACGGCAAGTCGCTGGGGCACCGCGAGGAGAGCCTGCTGTCCGCGCTGAAGGACCCGCGCATGTGGGTCATGATCCTGGTGTACTTCTGCATCATCGCGGCCAATTCCTCCCTGACCTTCTTCGGCCCTTCGGTGGTGAAGGAGGTCGGCTTCAGCAACCCGGCGACGGTGGGCTGGATCATGGCGGCGTCCTACCTGTGCGGCGCGGTGGGCATGGTCTACAACGGCTTCCGCTCCGACCGGCAGCAGGAAAGCCGCCTGCATTGCGGCATCGCGGCGGCGCTGGGCGCCGCGGGCCTGGCGGCCACCGCCTTCCTGATCCATGTCAATCCCCTGCTCGCGCTGGTCGCCCAGACCGTCGCCATCGTCGGCACCATGAGCGCCATCCCGGTCTTCTGGCAACTGCCCGGGCGCTTCCTCGCCGGCACGGCCGCGGCCGGCGGCGTGGCACTGATCAACTCGATCGCCAACCTCGCCGGTTTCGGCGCGCCGTGGATGCTGGGCCTGATCAAGACCTCGACCGGGCAGCTTTCGCCCGGCCTGTTCGTCGTGGCGGGCATCGAGGTGTGTGCGCTGTTGCTGATCCTGGTGTTCGTTCCGCGCTTCGTGCGCAAGGCGGCGGCATGAGCCAGGCGGATTCGACTCTCGCGGCGGCGCCACTGGTCCTGGACGAACTCAACCGCTGCAACGACCGTCGATTCGTCGAAGCGCTCGGAGGCGTGTTCGAGCATTCGCCCTGGGTCGCGCAAGCCGCCAGGGCGCAGCGCCCCTTTGCCGATCTCGACACGCTTCACGACGCCATGATCGACGCGGTGCGCGCGCTGGCGCCCGAGCAGCAGGTCGAGTTCCTGCGCCGGCATCCGGAACTCGCCGGCAAGGAAGCGCAAGCCGGCACCATGACCGAGCACTCCACCACCGAGCAGGCCGGCCTGAATGCGCTGAGCCACGACGAAGTCGCGCAGTTGCGCGCACTCAACGCCGCCTACGCGGCGCGCCATGGCTTTCCCTTCGTGATCGCGGTGCTGACCAACACCCGAGCCCAGATCTTCGCGGCGCTGCACCAACGCATCGCCAACGACACCGAGCACGAGCGCGCCGCGGCACTCGGCCAGATCGCGATCATCACGCGCCTTCGGCTCCAGCGGCTGTTCGAGGCAGACTGAGCCTGCATCGGAGGGCGACGACAGCTGGCGCGGCGGCTGAAACCAGGCGCAAAAAAAACCACCGCCGGCAAGGCGGTGGTTTTCATCCGGGAGACACGCTCAGGCGTTCTTCGTCGGGATATCCGGCACGGTGGGTGGATCATGCTCCTGCGATGCCACGTCGGAATCCGGATCGTCCGGCGCCAACTCAGCGCCGCCGATGCCGA
The DNA here is from genome assembly GCF_052871435.1 of Variovorax sp. LARHSF232. Lineage (NCBI taxonomy): Bacteria > Pseudomonadati > Pseudomonadota > Betaproteobacteria > Burkholderiales > Comamonadaceae > Variovorax > Variovorax sp. LARHSF232. The sequence goes on from NZ_JBIXJS010000011.1 coordinate 90,724, forward strand.
GCTTGCGATCGGCCTTGGCCTTGAGCTTGTCTTCCTTCTTTCTCTTCTTCGCAAGCTCCTTCTGGCGCTTTTCGTAGCCGTAATTGGGTGTAGCCACAGCTTCTCCTTGAACGAGCTCCGTCCTGATGACGGCAATGCCCACAATGTAAGCGAAACGAGTATCGCCCGACCATCAAAGGGCACTCAGCCCCTGCTCCAGGTCCGCCTGCAGGTCTTCCACGGCCTCCAGCCCGACTGAAAAGCGCACCAGCGTGCCCTTGTACGGCCATGGCGCCACCTTGGGGTCGCGCATCAGGCCGATGTCGTAGGGCACCACCAGGCTGATCGGGCCACCCCAGGAATAGCCCAGGCGAAAAAGTTCCAGCGCGTCGCAGAAGCGGTCGACCTGCTCGGTGCCGTAGCGCTCGTCGAACACCACGGAGAAAAGGCCGGCTGCCAAGCCATCGGCGCCGCACAGTTCGCGCCAGTTGTCGTGGCCGGGCGAGCCTTCCAGCGCAGGATGCAGCACCTGGGCAATTTCGTCGCGCTGGGCCAGCCAGCGGGCGAGCACGCGGGCGCTGGCGTCGTGGGCGCGGTAGCGCAACACCATGCTGGGCAGCGAGCGCATCACCGCCTGCACGTCGTCCACGCCGACGCCGATGCCAAGCCGCATGTGGGTCAGCTTGATTTTCAGGTGCAGCGCGGGATCATTGGTGATGACGCTGCCCATCAGCACGTCGCCGCCGCCGCTGGGGTACTTGGTGAGGGCCTGCACCGACACATCCACCCCCTCGCCCTCGCCTTCCAGGTCGAAGGGCCGGAAGGCCAGGCCGGCGCCCCAGGTGTTGTCCAGTGCGCTCACCACGCCATGCTCCCGGCAGATGCGCGCCAGTGCCGGCACGTCGGGAAATTCCATGGTCACCGAGCCGGCCGCCTCGATCCACACCAGGCGCGTCTTGTCCGACAGCTTGGCCGCCAGGTCGCGCGGGTTCATCGGGTCGTACAAGCGGTGCGTGATGCCGAAGTTGGCCAGCTCGCCGCTTGCCAGCGCCTTGTTGGGGCCGTAGACGTTGTCCGGCAGCAGCAGCTCGTCGCCGGTCTTGAGCAAGGCCAGCGACACCAGTGAGACGGCCGCCAGGCCACTGGGCGCCAGCAGGCATTCGCTGCCGCCCTCCAGGGCCGCCAGCCGCTCCTCCAGCATGAAGGTGGTGGGCGTGCCGTGCAGGCCGTAGGTGTAGCCCGCCTTGGTCTTCCAGTCGCGCGCGCGCATCGCGGCCACGTCGGCAAAGAAGACGGTCGAGGCCTTGAAGACACCCGGCTGCGGTGCCTCGAAATGCTCGGGCGGCGAATAGGGATGGTGGATCAGGTCGGTGATGGGCTTGCTCATGGCCGGGATGCTAACGCGCGCCAAAGCGCCCACAATGCGCCCCATGCCGCACCTGATGCGCCCGCCTTCCTCGCCACGGCTGCGCCCGTTCGTGCAGGCGCTATGGGCCATGGCGCCGGATACGGCCGCCAAGCCGCATCCCAGCGGGCGCGAGCATGTGCTGCCCACTGGCGCGATGCACCTGGTCTTCCGGCTGTCGGGGCCGTCGCTGCGGATCTTTGCGGGCGCCGAGGACCGGCTGGGCAGCGCGGTTGGGCATGCCATCGTCAGTGGCGCTCGCAGCAGCTTCCATGCACGTGACGTGTCGCGACCCACGGCCTCGGTCGGCGCCCTGCTGCACCCGGGGGCTGCACTGCCCTTGTTCGGCGCGCCAGAAGGGCACCTGGCAGGCCGCCATACGCCGCTGGATGCGCTGTGGGGCCTGCATGCCAACCTGGCGCTGGAGCGCCTGCAGGCGGCCGACAGCCTGGCGCGACAGCTCGAGCTGTTCGAGGCCCTGCTGCTCGATCGCCTGGGCGGCTGCTTCCACGGCCTGCACCCGGCCGTGGCGCAAGCCCTGGCACCCTTGATGCGGGGCGCGCCGCCCGTCGCCCAGGTGGTTCGGCACAGCGGCTTGAGCCATCGCCGATTCATTGACTTGTTTCGCGGCGCCACCGGGCTGGCGCCCAAGGCGTACGCCGGCCTGAATCAGCTGAACCGCGTGCTCGCATTGGCGGCGGCGCAGCCGCAGCTCGATTGGGCACAGATTGCTGTCGACGCCGGCTACAGCGACCAGTCGCACCTGACGCACGCCTTCACCGGCTTTGCCGGCCTGTCGCCGCAGGCCTGGCGCAGGGCGACGCCCGCTTCGCCACGGCACGTTCCGCGCTGAAGCAGGGTCAATTTCTTACAAGACGCCCCTTGCGTGGAGGCCGAGAATGGCCGCCACACATTGATTCGATGACGAGGTGATTCCATGGCAGCAGCAGCGCGAGAGATGTTCCCCTACCTGTGCGTGCACGACGCCAATGCGGCGGTCGACTTCTACGGCCGCGTGTTCGGCATGAAGGAGAAGTTCCGGCTCACCGAGCCAGGCGGCCGCATCGGCCATGTGGAGCTGGACTTCGACGGCGCCACGCTCATGCTGAGCGAAGAGTTTGCCGAGTACGGCATCCGCAGCCCCAAGTCGATCGGCGGCACCGCGGTCACCATTCATCTGCATGTGGAGAACGCCGACGAGGTGGTGGACAAGGCCTTGCTGGCCGGCGCCACGCTGCACATGCCGCTGGCGGACCAGTTCTACGGCGAGCGTTCCGGCAGTTTCTTCGACCCTTTCGGCCACCGCTGGAACGTCGGCCATCACATCGAGGATGTGACGACCGAAGAGATGCAGCGCCGCTACGACAAGGAGCCGGGCTGCTGAGCTTCGGTCAGACCGACCACTTCTCGATCAGTTTTTCGGCCCCGAGCGAGTCGTAGTACTCGAAGGGCTGGTGGATCCACGGGTTGGTGGCCAGGTAGTCCACCGAGTAGTCCGGCGTGAAGGTGGACAGCGCCTTGGTCCAGATCACCGCGCTGCGCAGCTCGGTGATGGGCTTGTAGTTGTTGCGCAGCATGTCCATCACCGCGTGCAGGGTGTGGCCCGAGTCGGCCAGGTCGTCCACCAGCAGCACCTTGCCCGCAATTTCGCCCTTGGGGGTGGTGATGAAGCGCGCGATGTCGAGGTGGCCGCGCACCGTGCCGGCGTCGGCGCGATAGGAGCTGGTCGACATGATGGCCAGCGGCTTGTCGAAGATGCGCGACAGCACGTCGCCCGGACGCATGCCGCCACGCGCCAGACACAGGATGGTGTCGAACTCCCAGTCCGACTGATGGATCTTGATGGCGAGCTTCTCGATCAGGTTGTTGTATTCGTCGTAGCTAACGTAGAGATGCTTGCCGTCTTCGGTCAACATTTGGTGAGGCTCCTGGGGGTGGTTCGGCGCAGTGATGATGGGGTCAATCGGCCAGGTAGGGGTGGCGCATCATGATGGTGTGGTCGCGGTCCGGGCTGGTGGACACCATGTGGATCGGCACACCGGTGACCTGCTCGATGCGCTGCAGATACAGGCGCGCATTGACCGGCAGCTTCTCGAACTGGGTCACGCCCACAGTGCTGTCGCTCCAGCCTTCCAGGGTCTCGTAGACCGGCGTGCAGCGCTCGATCTCGTCGGCGCCCATCGGCAGGATGTCGGTGTATTCGCCGTCCAGCATGTAGCCGGTGCACAGCAGCAGCTCCTTCAGGCCATCCAGCACGTCCAGCTTGGTGATGCAAAGGCCCGACAGGCCGTTGACTTGCGCCGAGCGCTTGAGCAGGGCCGCGTCGAACCAGCCGCAGCGGCGGCTGCGACCGGTGGTCACGCCCTTCTCGGCGCCCACGGTGCTGAGGTGATAGCCCACGGTGCCGGGCGTTTCCCAGTCCAGCTCGGTCGGGAAGGGACCGCCGCCCACGCGCGTGCAGTAGGCCTTGGTGATGCCCAGGATGTAGTGCAGCATGCCCGGGCCCACGCCCGAGCCGGCGGCCGCATTGCCGGCCACGCAGTTGCTCGAAGTGACGTAGGGATAGGTGCCATGGTCCACGTCCAGCAGGGTGCCTTGCGCGCCTTCGAACAGCAGGTTGGCGCCGTGCTTGTTGGCTTCGTTCAGTTCGCGCGAGACGTCGGCCATCATCGGCTTGAGCAGCTCGGCGTGGCGCATCGCCTCGTCGTACACGGCCTGGTAGTCAACAGCCTTGGCGCCCAGCACTTCCACCAGCACGTGGTTGTGCAGGTCCAGGCACACGCGCAGCTTGGCGGCAAAGCGCTCGGGGTGCTTCAGGTCCTGCACGCGCAGCGCACGGCGTGCGATCTTGTCCTCGTAGGCCGGGCCGATGCCGCGGCCGGTGGTGCCGATCTTCTCGACGCCCCCCTTCTCGCGGTAGGCCTCGCGGGCGATGTCCAATGCCGCGTGGAAAGGCAGGATCAGCGGGCAGGCTTCACTGATGCGCAGGCGCGAACGCACCTCGACACCAGCCTTCTCCAGGCCCTCGATCTCCTCGAACAGTTTGGCCGCCGACAGCACCACGCCATTGCCGATGTAGCACTTGACGCCCGGGCGCATGATGCCGCTGGGGATCAGGTGCAGCGCGGTCTTCACCCCGTTGATCACCAGCGTGTGACCCGCGTTGTGGCCGCCCTGGAAACGGACCACGCCCTGGGCGCTTTCCGTCAGCCAGTCGACCAGCTTGCCCTTGCCTTCGTCGCCCCACTGGGTGCCGACGACGACCACGTTTCTTCCGGTGGTTGCGCTCATAGTCATTCCGATTGTTCGATTCAGATGGGTAACACGTTCCATTGGCCGCCCTGCTCGGTGAGCTCGCGGTCGCAGTGGAATTCGTCGATTTCGCTGTCGTGGCCAGGCAGCACGCACACCACGGTCTCGCCTTGCGCACGCAGCGCCGCAATGGCGGCGCGCAGGCCAGCGGCATCGCGCCAGGGCGCACGGATGGCAGCGCGCAGCGGGCGCGCCGGCAGCACGCCGACCAGCTCGCGCACGTCCAGGCTGAAGCCGACGGCCGGTCGGTTGCGTCCGAACACGGCGCCGACTTCGTCATAGCGGCCGCCGCGCACCAGCGCATCGGCCGCGCCGGGCACGTAGATGCCAAAGCGCATGCCGCTGTAGTAGGCATAGCCGCGCAGGTCGGCCAGGTCGAAGCTGATGCGCGCGCCGTCCAGTTGGTACTTGGCCAGCAGGCGCAGCTCGTCGAGGGCGTGTTCCACGCCGGGCACCTTGCCCAGCGCCTGCTGCGCCTCGTCCAGCACCTTGGCATCGCCAAAGAGCTGCACCAGGGCCAGGAGGCCTTCGCGCGAGGCAGCGGGAAAGTCCTGGGTGATGGCACGCAGCTCGCTCGCATCCTTGGCGGCCAGGGCAGCATGCACGCGTGCCACGACGGCGGCATCCTGCGTGGCGTCGGCCAGCAGCGCGCGCACGATGCGGGCATCGGCCAGGTCGACCACGGCACCGTCGCGCACACCGGCTGCCTGCAGGCAGTCCAGCGCCAGGCGCAGGCTTTCGATGTCGGCCTCGATGCCGGCGTGGCCATAGATCTCCGCGCCGAACTGCAGCGGCTCGCGCGTGGCATGCGGGCGATCGGGCCGGGTGTGCAGCACCGGGCCGCAGTAGCACAGGCGCGCCACGCCCCGGCGATTGAGCAGGTGGGCGTCGATGCGGGCCACCTGCGGCGTGGTGTCGGCACGCAGGCCCATGGAGCGGCCGGAGAGCTGGTCGACCAGCTTGAAGGTCTGCAGGTCGAGCGCTTCGCCGGTGCCCGACAGCAGCGACTCCAGGTGCTCCAAGAGCGGCGGCATCACCAGCTCATAGCCGTAGCTGCGAGCGGTATCGAGCAGTTGGCGTCGGAGTTCTTCGATGTGGCGCGCCTCGGAAGGCAGCACATCGGCAATGTGGTCCGGGAGAACCCAGGCAGACATGTGGGGCGAGGAACAAAAGTCCCGGGCGGTTAAAACAGGGATTTTACAGGTCCCCGTTACGCCCTCTCACCCCACCAGCCAAAGAAGCAGCAAACCGCCCACGATGCTGCAAAGGCCGAAGAAGCGCAGCTGCCCGTCACGCAGTTGCAGCAGCTGCGAGAAGCCGCGCCGCCAGCTGCCCGGCGACAGCAAAGGCAGGAGCCCCTCGATCACCAGCACCAGCGCCAGCGCACTCCAGAAGACATCGCTGGCCATGCGCTGCCCTGCCTGGTTGTCCGTCCGCCGGATCAGCGACGAGGCGCAGCGGCGCCCGGGCTTTGCATGGCGCGGAAGAAGTCGCTGCCCGTGGGGTCGACCACCAGCACGTCGCCCTTCTTGTTGAAGCTCTGCTTGTAGGCCTCGAGGCTGCGGTAGAACTGCGCGAACTGCGCATCGCGGCCAAAGGCTTCGGCGTAGACGGACGCGGCCTGCGCATCGCCCTGGCCCTTGATGGCCTGGGCATCGCGGTAGGCGTTGGCCACGATCACTTCGCGCTGGCGGTCGGCGTCGGCACGGATCTTCTCGCCTTCGGCATAGCCGGTGGAGCGCAGCTCGTTGGCCACGCGCTTGCGCTCGGCTTCCATGCGGCGATAGACCGACTCGGTGATGGCTTCCACGTAGTCAACACGGGTGATGCGCACGTCGACCACGTCGATGCCCCAGGGCTTGCTGCCCTTGACCACCGCCAGCACCTCGCGCTGCACGTCGGCCATCAGGGCCTCGCGGCGCACCGAGATCAGGTCGCGCACGGTGCGCTTGTTGATGTTCTCCTGGAAGGCGTTGCGCACCACGCGGTTGAGCTGGTTGGCGCCCGCGTTCTCGTCCAGGCCGACGTTGCGGATGTACTCGGACGGGTTGATGATGCGCCAGCGCACGTACCAGTCGATGACCACGCGCTGCTTCTCGGCGGTGAGCATCGGCTCGGTGTCGAGGCTGGCCATGGTCAGGAGGCGCTTGTCGATGTACGACACGTTCTGGAACGGCGGCGGCAGCTTGAAGTTGAGGCCCGGCTCGGTGATGACTTCCTTGATCTGCCCCAGCGCGTAGACCACGCCGAACTGGCGCTGGTCGACCACGAAGAGGGTCGAGCTCAGCACCATGAGCGCGATCAGGAAGGAGGTGGCGATGAATCCGATTCTGTTCATGTCAGTCTTTTTCTTGTCGCTGCTGCTTCAACGCACGTCCCGATCGCGCGAACGGCCGTCGCGCGCACGCGACTCGCCACCGCCGGGCGCCACCAGCGAGGACTGGGGCGGCGCCGTGCCTGCCACGCTGGGCGGCGGCGCGTCGGCCGGCGCGCCGGCGCTGGCCTGGCCGGTCTGCTGCATCAGCTTGTCCAGCGGTAGGTACAGCAGGTTGGAGCCCTGCTTGGAATCGACCAGCACCTTGGTGGTGTTGCTGTAGACCTGCTGCATGGCGTCCACGTACATGCGGTCGCGCGTGACCTGCGGCGCCTTCTGGTACTCCGCCAGCACCTGGGCAAAGCGCTGTCCGTCACCCTGCGCCTGCGCCACGACGCGGGCCTTGTAGGCTTCCGATTCTTCCTTCAAGCGCGATGCGGTACCGGTGGCGCGCGGCACCACGTCGTTGGCATAGGCTTGCGCCTCGTTCTTGGCGCGCTCGCGTTCCTGGCCGGCCTTGAGCACGTCGTCGAAGGCGGCCTGTACCTGTTCGGGCGGACGCACGCCGCCTTGCTGCAGGTTGATGCCCACCACTTCGACGCCGACCTTGTAGCGGTCCAGGATGGTCTGCATCAGGGCGCGCACGCGCGGAGCGATCTGGTCGCGCTCCTCGGCCAGCGCCGCATCCATCTTCATCTTGCCGACCACTTCGCGCACGGCGGTCTCGGCCACCTGCACCACCGTTTCGGCCGGCGCCTTGCTCTCGTAGAGGTAGGCGCGGGCGTCGCTCAGCCGGTACTGCACGGCGAACTTGATCTCGACGATGTTCTCGTCCTCGGTCAGCATGGCCGATTCGCGCAGGCCGGTGGTGCGCACGATGGAATCGCGCCCGACGTCGACCGAGCGGATCTGCGTCACCACCACCAGCTCGTGGCGCTGGATCGGGTACGGCAGGCGCCAGTTGAAGCCGGCGCCCACGGTGGTCTTGTAGCGGCCGAACTGGGTGATGACGGCCTGCTGCCCTTCCTGCACGATGAAGAAGCCCGTGCCCAGCCAGATCAGCAGGGCCACCACGGCCACCAGGCCCAGGCCAAAGCCGGCGTTCTTCATGTCGGGCTTGAAGTTGCCATTGCCGCCGTTGCCGCCCGAGGGGGGCTGATTGCCGCCGCGCCCGCCGAACAGGCCACCCAGCTTGCGGTTGAAGTCGCGCCACAGCTCGTCCAGGTCGGGCGGTCCCTGGTTCGGACCATTGCCACGCGGCCGCTCCGGCGGCGCGGGCGGACGGCCCGGCGGTTCGGCATCGGGCCGGTTGGCAGGACGATCGCCCTCGGGCGAGTTGTCGTCACCGCGGCCCCAGCGGCCGTCGTTCAGATTGAACATGCCGTGAAACCGTCTCCACAGTGGCTTTGCAATCATTCGCTTTCTTTTCTTCTCTTGGAATTCAGTGGCGCAGATTGTGCCAATCAATGGACGGCGCCATGCAAAGGCGCAGCGTCGGCAAGGGGCATCGCCTCGTTGTCGGCCTGGGCGCGCTGGCTCAGCTCTTCGCGCAGCGCCGGCAGGCCTTCGCCGCTTCGAGCGCTCAGGAAGATGCGTTCGACCTGGGCGCCGTCGACCTCGATGCTGTCCGCCAGGCGCAGGGGACGCTGCTCGGGCTGCAGGACGTCCAGCTTGTTGAACACCAGCAACTGCGGAATGCCGTCGGCGCCGATCTCGCGCAGCACGTTCTGCACCTCGGCCATCTGCTCGGGATGGTGCGGGTTGGAGGCGTCCACCACATGCAGCAGCAGGTCGGCATCCACCGCCTCCTGCAGGGTGGCCTTGAAGGCGTCGACCAGGCCGTGCGGCAGCTCGCGGATGAAGCCCACCGTGTCGGAGATCGAGGCCTGCCCGGCGCCCTCGCCCAGGTAGAGGTGGCGGGTGGTGGTGTCCAGCGTGGCAAAGAGCTGGTCAGCGGCATAGGCGCGCGCCTTCACCATCGCGTTGAACAGCGAGGACTTGCCGGCGTTGGTGTAGCCCACCAGCGAAATGTTGAAGGTGTCGCGCCGCTCGCGCCGGCGCCGCTGGGTGCCGCGCTGGCGCTGCACCTTGGCCAGGCGCTCGCGGGTGCGCTTGATGGCTTCGCCGATCATCCGGCGGTCCAGCTCGATCTGGGTTTCACCAGGGCCGCCCCGGGTGCCGATGCCGCCACGCTGGCGCTCCAGGTGGGACCAGCGGCGTACCAGCCGGGTGCTCAGGTATTGCAGGCGCGCCAGTTCGACCTGCAGCTTGCCCTCGTGGCTGCGCGCACGCTGCGCGAAGATCTCCAGGATGAGGAAGGTGCGGTCGTAGACGGCGATGCCGATGGCACGCTCGAGGTTGCGCTGCTGGGCCGGGCTGAGCGCCTGGTCGAAGATGACTTCGCTGGCGCGATGCAGCTCGGCCAGTTCGCGGATCTCGTCGGCCTTGCCGCTGCCCACGAAGAGCGCAGCGTCGGGCGCCTTGCGCTTGCAGCTCAGGCGGGCAACGGGCGTCAGGCCGCCGGTTTGGGCGAGCAAGCCCAGTTCTTCGAGCTCGTTGTCGAAATGCGGAAGTCCAAAGTCGACGCCGACGAGGACGGCGGCGCCTTCTTGGCGGGGGATGTGTTCAGACAAGCGGGGTAAGACCGTTCAAAAAAACGCGGCAGCTTGAAAAGCCGCCGCGCCGTGCCGGTCAGGCGGCCGCGTCGTCGCTCTCGTTGGCCGAGAAGTTGACCGCGCGTCCGGGCACGATGGTGGAAATGGCGTGCTTGTACACCATCTGGGTCACCGTGTTGCGCAGGAGGACCACGTACTGGTCGAAGGATTCGATCTGCCCCTGCAGTTTGATGCCGTTGACCAGGTAGATCGACACCGGCACGTGTTCACGGCGCAGGGTGTTCAGGAATGGGTCTTGCAGAAGCTGCCCTTTGTTGCTCACGATATTCTCCGTGTTCAAAAAGTTGTTGTTGGATCGAGAACCTTAACACAGGGTTTCCGCGGTGCAGCAGGCCGGCCCAATGGCCCTGAAAAAATAAAGTCACTCGGCAAACGGAACCTTCCGCCCGCCGCGCGCTCGCTCTGGCCGCCCCTACTCGTCCTTGTCCGCAAACGGATTTTGGGAGGTCTTGAACTCGATGCGCAAGGGCGTTCCCACCAGGTCGAATTCCTTGCGGAAACGCCCCTCCAGGAAGCGCCGGTAGGCATCGGTGACGTGCTCCAGCGAGTTGCCGTGGACCACGATCACCGGCGGGTTCATCCCGCCCTGGTGCGCATAGCGCATCTTGGGGCGGAACATGCCGCTCTTCTTGGGCGCCTGGAACTGCACCGCCTCGTGCAGCAGGCGGGTCAGCACCGGCGTCGACATCTTGCGGGTGGCCGCCTTGTGGGCCTGCGCAATGGCCTGCCACAGCGGGCCCAGGCCCTGGCGCTTGATGGCCGAGATGAAGTGCATCGAGGCGAACTTCAGGAAGGCCAGCCGGGTCTCGATCTGCCGGTGCAGCTGCTCGCGCTGGTAGCTGTCGATCGCGTCCCACTTGTTGATGGCGAGCACCACCGCACGGCCGCTTTCCAGGATGTAGCCGGCGATGTGGGCGTCCTGGTCGGTCACGCCCTGGGTGGCGTCGAGCAGCAGCAGCACCACGTTGGCCGATTCGATGGCCTGCAGAGTCTTGACTACCGAGAACTTCTCGATCGCCTCGAAGACCTTGCCCTTGCGGCGCAGGCCGGCCGTGTCGATCAGCTCGAAGCGCTGGCCGTTGCGCTCGAAGGGCACCATGATGGCGTCGCGGGTGGTGCCCGCCTGGTCGAAGGCCACCAGGCGTTCTTCGCCCAGCCAGGTGTTGATCAGGGTCGACTTGCCGACGTTGGGGCGACCGGCCACCGCCAGGCGGATCGGCTTGTTGTTGCCTTCGTCGTCCTCTTCGTCCTCGTCCGGCTCGGGCAGGTTCAGCGCCTCGAGCGCCAGGTCGACCAGGCCGCGCACGCCCTGGCCATGGGCGGCGGAGACGGCATGCACCTCGCCAAAGCCGAGCTCGTAGAAGTCGACCAGCTTGGCGCTGCTGGCCATGCCCTCGGCCTTGTTGGCCGCCAGCAGGCAGGGCTTGCCCAGCCGGCGCAGCTCGTTGGCAATGTCGTGGTCCTGGGCCGACAGGCCGTCGCGGGCGTCGACCACGAAGATCACCACGTCGGCCTCGGCCACGGCCTGCCGGGTCTGCTTGGCCATCTCCTTGAAGATGCCGCTGCCGGCGTCGGGCTCGAAGCCGCCGGTGTCGATCACGATGTACTCGTGCTTGCCGGCCTTGCCGTTGCCGTAGTGGCGGTCGCGGGTGAGGCCCGCATAGTCGGACACGATCGCATCACGGCTTTGCGTGAGGCGGTTGAACAGCGTCGATTTGCCCACATTGGGCCGCCCGACCAGCGCGATGACTGGTTTCATGCGCAATCTCTTTCTAGTTGTGGGGTCGGGCGCGCAGCATCACTCGGGACGGTAGCCAAACACGCCGCCCTTTCGGGTGACGACCACCACCGTGTTGGCTGCCAACACCGGATCGGCCGCGATGGGCGAGCCATCGGGCGAGACGCGGTTGATGGGCGATCCGTCTTCGCGGTTGAGGAACAGCAGCTGGCCGGTTCCCTCGCCGATGATCAGCGTACGGCCGACGGCCAGCGGCGCCGTCAGGCTGCGGTACTTGTAGGTATCGACGCTCCACAGGCGCTCGCCGTCGGTGCGGCGCCAGGCAGTGACGACACCATTGGACTCGGTGCCGTACAGGGCGCGATCGTCGCCGGCGAGCCCGTCGGAGCCCTGGGCCGGCTTGTTCCACAGCAAGGCGCCGCGGGTGGCGTCCACGCAGCCGATGCTGGCGAAATAGGCGCGCGCGCACAGGTTGTTGTCGACTCGGCTGACGGTGCCGGTCAGGTCGACCAGGCGCTCCACGTCGTTGGTGCCGCGCGGCGCCGCAATGGGCGATTCCCAGCGCGAAGCGCCGTTGGCCGGGTTCATGCCGACCAGCCGGCCACCCACCCCTGCAACCAGGGTGTCGCCCACCGCCAGCATGACGCCGGGCCGCTTGAGCACCAGGTTGTCGGCAGTGCGGGTCTGCGTCCACAGGCGCCGGCCGCTCTGGCCGTCCCAGGCGGTGGTGTTGCGGTCGGCCGTCTGCACGAAGACGCGGCGGCCGGCCACCAGCGGCGGGGTGTAGGTCTCGGCCGAGAGCTTCTGCTTCCACAGCACCTTGCCGCCCTGCAGGGCCACCAGGTTGTTTTCGTTAGTCACCACGGCCGCCACGGTGCCGTCGCTGCCGACGCCGGCCACCAGCGGTGCACCCGCCTTGGCGCGCCACATCTCGGTGCCATTGCGCGCGTCGATGGCCACCACGGTGCCGTCGGCACCTGCCACCGTGACCACGTCGCCCGAGACATTGGCCACCAGCGAGAAGCTGGTGGTCGTGGGAATCTGCACCGACCAGGCCTGGCGCACGCCCAGCACCTCGGCCTTGGGCGGCAACTCCGCCGGCTTGGGCTTGCTCGTGCCCTGGCAGGCGGCCAGGACGGCGATCGACAGCACGGCGGCCGCGCCTCGCAGAAGGCGCGTGCCGCAAGGCACGGAACGCTGGAAGTTCATGTTGCGGATCACTCGGCTTATTTGGCGGATGCCGCGGCGGTCTTGAGCGTCTGCGGATCGACGCCGACGGCGTTCAGCTTGACCTCCACCAGGCGGCGGTATTCGGAACCGGCGTCGAAGGCGCTCCAGGCCTGCTGGTAGGCAGCCTTGGCCTCGTCGCGCTTGCCCTGGGCCAGGTAGATGTCGCCCTTGCGGTCGGCCACCAGGGCCTCGAATTCCTTGGGCACGGGGGCGGCCAGCTGCTTGAGGGCATCGTCGTAGGACTTGCTGTCCATCAGCTCGCCCGCCAATCGCAGCCGGGCGATGGCCTGATAGCCCGGATCCGCGGCCTTTTCAGCCACCCAAGTCAGTGCGGCGCGGGATGCGTCGGCGTTGCCCTTGTCGTGCAGGGTCTTGGCGGCCAAAAGGCCTGCCTGCTGCGCATAGGCGGTGCTGCCGAACTTGTCCTTCATGTCGGCCAGGGCGCGCTCGACGCGGGCCGTGTCGCCGGCTTCTGCGCCGCGCTGCAGTTCGTCATACAGGGCAGCGGCGGCGGTGGCCTTGTTGCGCTGGTAGTACTGCCAGCCGTTCCAGCCCGCGAAGGCCAGGGCCGCGAGCACCACCACCGTGGTGATCAGGGTGCCGTAGGTGTTCCAGAAATGCTTCAGCTGGTCGAGCTGTTCCTGTTCTTCGAGATCGAGATGGGTAGCCATGCGCTGTCAGTCCTTGGGAGCGGGGGATTGTAGGTGGCTCGCCAGGGCGGCAAGTTCCGCAAGCGGCCGGGCGATTTGCTCGCCCTTGCCGTCGCGCAATGATTTGAGGCCGACTTCGCCGCGTGCCAGCTCATCCGCGCCGAACACCAGGGCAAAGGCGGCGCCGCTGGCGTCGGCCTTCTTGAACTGCGACTTGAAGCTGCCCAGGCCATCGGGCCCAGAAGCGTGCATCTGCACCCGCACGCCCAGCTCGCGCAGCTGCTGCAGGGTGCGCAGGGCCAGCGGCATGGCGGCGGCATCGGGCACCACGGCATAGGCGTGGGGCGCCGGCACGGGCACCTCGGCGCCCTGCTCTTTCAGGAGTTCGAGCACGCGCTCCACCCCCAGTGCCCAGCCGACGGCCGGCGCCGGCTTGCCGCCGATCTGCACGATCAGGTCGTCGTAGCGACCGCCGGCGCACACCGTGCCCTGCGAACCCAGGCGGTCGGTGACGAACTCGAACACCGTCAGGTTGTAGTAGTCCAGCCCGCGCACCAGGCGCGGGTTGATGCTGTAGGCGACGCCATTGGCATCCAGGATGGCCTTCAGGCCGTCGAAGTGCGCCAGCGATTCCGCGCCCAGGAAGTCCAGCAGGCGCGGCGCCGACTCCACCACCTCCAGCATGGCCGGGTTCTTGGTGTCGAGAACGCGCAGCGGGTTGCTGTGCAGGCGGCGGCGACCGTCCTCGTCGAGCTTGTCGGCGTGTTTTTCGAAATGGGCAATCAGCTGGGCGCGGTGCTGGGCGCGCTCGGCCGGCTGGCCCAGGCTGTTGAGCTCGAGCCGCACGTCCGTGAGGCCGATCGCCTTCCACAGCGAGGCCGCCAGCAGGATCACCTCGGCATCCGTCTCGGGGCCGGCAAAGCCCAGTGCCTCGACGCCGACCTGGTGGAACTGGCGGTAGCGCCCGCGCTGCGGCTTCTCCCGGCGGAACATCGGGCCCATGTAGAACAGGCGCTTGCCGCCGTCATACAAGAGGTTGTTCTCGATCACCGCGCGTACCACGGCGGCCGTGCCTTCCGGGCGCATGGTCAGATGCTCGGCCTGGCCGTGCTTGTCGGAGCGGTCCTCGAAGGAATACATCTCCTTCTCGACGATGTCGGTCACCTCGCCGATGCCGCGCACGAAGAGCTGCGTGTGCTCCAGGATCGGCGTGCGGATGTTGCGAAAGGCGTAGCGCGCCATCAGCTCGCGCACGATCGATTCGAGCCATTCCCAGCGCGCCGATTCCGGCGGCAGGATGTCGTTCATGCCCTTGACGGCCGACAGCTTCTCGAACTTGGGCGAGGAAGGCCTGGGCTGCTTCGAAGGAAAAACGGGCGCCTGCGCGCCCGGAGCTTGGTTCTGGGACATTCTTTTGGATCAGGCCGTTTCCACGGCCTCGGTCTTGTTGCCGAAGCGCTGTTCGACATAGCGCTCGACGAGCGCATGGAATTCGTTGGCGATGTTCTCGCCGCGCAGGGTCAGCGCCTTCTCGCCGTCGATGAATACCGGGGCGGCCGGCGCCTCGCCGGTGCCCGGCAGACTGATGCCGATGTCGGCGTGCTTGCTTTCGCCGGGGCCGTTGACGATGCAGCCCATCACGGCCACCTTCATGGCCTCGACGCCGGGGTACTTCTGGCGCCAGACCGGCATCTGCATGCGCAGGTAGTCGTCGATCTGCTTGGCCAGTTCCTGGAAGGTGGTGCTGGTGGTGCGCCCGCAGCCGGGGCAGGCGGTGACGCTGGGCACGAACACACGCAGGCCCAGGGCCTGCAGGATCTCGGCGGCGATCACCACCTCTTGCGTGCGCGACTCGCCCGGCTGCGGTGTGAGCGAGACGCGGATGGTGTCGCCGATGCCCTCTTGCAAGAGGATCGACAGCGCCGTGGCCGAAGCAACGGTGCCCTTGGTGCCCATGCCGGCTTCGGTCAGGCCCAGGTGCAGCGGGTAGTCGCAGCGGCGCGCCAGCTCGCGGTAGACCGAGATCAGGTCCTGCACGCCGCTCACCTTGCAGCTCAGGATGATCTGGTCGCCATTCATGCCCATCGATTCGGCGAGCTTGGCCGACTCGATGGCGGAGGTGATCAGCGCCTCGTACATGACCTGCTTGGCGTCCCAGGGCTCGCCGCGGCGGCTGTTGGCATCCATCAGGCTGGCCAGCAGCTCCTGGTCGAGGCTGCCCCAGTTGACGCCGATGCGCACGGGCTTGTTCCAGCGCACGGCGGCCTCGATCATCTGGCCGAACTGCTTGTCCTTCTTGTCGCCCTTGCCCACGTTGCCTGGGTTGATGCGGTACTTGGACAGTGCCTGTGCACAGGCCGGGTCGTCGGTCAGCAGCCGATGCCCGTTGTAGTGGAAGTCGCCGATCAGCGGCACGTCGACACCCATGCGGTCGAGCTGCTCGCGGATGTAGGGCACCTGCCGCGCGGCCTCGGGCGTGTTGACGGTGATGCGCACCATCTCGGACCCGGCCGCGGCCAGTTCCTTCACCTGGATGGCGGTGCCGATGGCATCCACCGTGTCGGTGTTGGTCATGGACTGGATGCGCACCGGCGCGTCGCCGCCCACGGTCACGATGCGCGGTCCCCAGGCCACCTGCGCCTGACGCGAGCGGCGCGGACGCGGCGCTGCCGCCTCGATGGGCAGGCAGATGCTCGGTTTCAGGCTGTCTTGCGTCATGGCTTGACCTCGAAGCGTGCCACGCTGCCGCCGCGCGTGAGCGGCGCCAGGTCGAAAGCCTTGCCGCGCACCTGCACATCGACGCCGGAGGCGCGGCCGACCACCACCGACAGCGGCGCTTTGCCGTCCAGTGCCACCGTCTCGCCGGCTGGCACGGTGCGGTGCACCAGCTGCTTGCCGCCGGCCTCGGTCACCGAGATCCAGGATTCGTCGCGTACCTTGAAGACGATCAACTGGCCGGCACTGGGCGTTGCCGCGCCAGGCGCAGCGGATGCGGGCGTCGCGGCCTCGGGCGCCGTGCTGGCGGCCGGCGCGATCGCCACTGGCGCAGCGGGCGCCATCGGCGTCTGGGCCTGCACCGGTTCGGCAACCGTGGCGGGTGCGCTATCGACTGCGCCGGCGGCCGCGGGCGCATCCGCCTGCGGCTTGGCCGCGCCTTCGGTGTCGCGCGCCACAACGCGATCGACCGAAGCCGACAGCTGGTCCAGCCAGCTTTGCGGCAGCCAGACCAAGGCCGCGGCGCCGGCCAGCAGCAGGCCCACCACGATCAGCAGCGGCCGGGATCCCAGAGCGCTATTGGAAGTGCGTTGAATGTCGGTATGGAAGCCCTGGCTCATGGCCGGCTGCGTATGCAGGGCAGCGCTGCGCGCGTCCGGCAGCTTGGCCAGCACCGGCCTGGGGTCGACGCGCAGCGCGCGGCACATGCTGGCGGCCAGAGCGCGGGCAAAGACGGGGTCAGGCAAGGCGTCGATGTCGTCGGCCTCCAGCGCCTCGATCTTCTGCAGCGGCACCTTCAGCGCCGCGGCGACCACGGCCACGTCAAGGCCGTGCGCCTCGCGCGCCTGGCGCAGCATGTCGCCCGCGCTCTGGTGGGTGCTGTCCCCGCTGACCAGCGGCACCGCCGCCGACGCGCCAAATTCGCTCGCCCGCTCAATCATTGAAATTTCCGCGCTCGTAGGCCAGGGCTTCCTTCGATTGGGGGAAGCGACGCTGCAGCTGCCCGCCCAACGAGGTGACGGCATCGCGATTGTTGAGCTGGCGCTCCACCTTCACCCCCAGCCAAAGCGTTTCGGCATTGGCGGCCTGCGTGTTGTTGACGCGGCGGATGTAGAACTGGGCCCGGGTCCACTCCTGGCGCTGCGACAACAAAAGGGCCAGGTTGTAGCCGGTGATCGGGTTGGCGGCATCCAGCTCGTAGGCCTGGGTCAGGCTGCGCTCGGCCTCGGCCTTCTGGCCGGCCTGCATCTGGCACACGCCCTGGGTCATGAGGGTCTTGGCGCGGTCGCCATAGCCAGGCGCCTCGAGCGCACGGCCGAACTGCTGCACCGCATCGGCGTAGCGCTTCTGCTGGCACAGCAGCCAGCCATAGTTGTGCATGGCGTTGGCGTCGCGCGGGTTCAGCGAAATGGCACGCCGGAAGCTGTCCTCGGCCAGGCCGGGATCGTCCAGGCGCATGTAGACCAGGCCGCGCAGGTTGTAGGCATCCGAGAAGTTGGGGTCGGCCGACAGGGCCTGCTTGATCTCATCGAGCGCCACCGTGGTCTTGCCCTGCTCGAAGTAGCCCATGGCCAGCTCGAGGCGAAGGCGCGCGCGCTTGCGGCCAGGGGTTTCGTCCGAGTCGGTGATGATTTCCGATTCCGTCCGCGCGGCAGGGGCACTGGAGCCGAGGCTCTTGTTGCCGGCACAGGCTGCCAGCATCACGCCGGCGATCGCTGTCAAAAGCAGGCGGCACGCGGCATGGCGTGAAATCGGAAGGGCAAAGCTCATCGGATCAGCGCTCCTGGGGGTCGGAAAGGGAACCGGCCTTCTTGCGGGCCGGATGCATGACGATGGGGCGCAAGGCGGCATCGGCCACCACGCGGCGCTGCGCCATCCGCTCAGCGGCGCGGGTGCGGTCCTTCACGTCGCCAGCCAGTTGGCCGCAGGCGGCGTCGATGTCGTCGCCGCGGGTCTTGCGCACCGTGGTGATCACGCCGGCGTCGGCCAGCACCTTGGCAAAGGCCGCCACGCGCGGCTGCGGCGAGCGCAGCAGGCCGGAGGCCGGGAAGGGGTTGAAGGGAATCAGGTTGAACTTGCAGGACACGCCCTGCCCTGCGTGCTTCTTCACCAGCGCCACCAGTTGCCGGGCGTGCTCGGGCGTGTCGTTCACGCCGTCGAGCATGCAGTACTCGAAGGTGATGAAGTCGCGCGGCGCATGGGCCAGGTAGCGCTTGCAGGCGTCCAGCAGCTCGGCGATGGGGTACTTGCGGTTGAGCGGCACCAGGTCGTCGCGCAACGGATCGTTGGGCGCATGCAGCGACACCGCCAATGCCACCGGGCAATCGGCGCCCAGGCGGTCCATCATCGGCACCACGCCGGAGGTGGATACGGTCACGCGGCGGCGCGAGAGGCCGTAGGCGTTGTCGTCCAGGAAGGTGCGCAGCGCCGGCACCAGCGCCGAATAGTTCTGCAGCGGCTCGCCCATGCCCATCATCACCACGTTGGAGATGACGCGTTCGTCGCGTTTCAGGTGCTTGCGCAGGAAATGTTCGGCAAACCAGAGCTGGGCAACGATCTCGCCGGTGGAGAGGTTGCGGCTGAAGCCCTGGTGGCCGGTGGAGCAGAAGCGGCAGCCCACGGCGCAGCCGGCCTGCGAAGACACGCACAAGGTGCCGCGGTCATCCTCGGGGATGAACACCGCCTCGACGGCGTTGCCGTCGCCCACGTCGAACAGCCACTTGATGGTGCCGTCGGCGGATTCGTTCTGGGTGAGTACCGGCAGCGCCTCGACGTGCGCCGCGGTGGCGAGCTTCTCGCGCAGGGACTTCGCCAGGTCGGTCATGCGGGTGAAGTCGCTCTCCCCGCGCTGGTGGACCCAGCGGAAGAGTTGCGTCGCGCGAAAGCGCTTTTCACCGAGCCGTTCGCAGAACGCGGCCAACCCCTCCAGATCGAAATCGAGCAGGTTGGCCGTCGTCATTGCGTCAGGGGCGGGCGAGGCTCAACGTGCGTAGACGTTGTGGCCCGCAAAGAAGAAACCGATTTCGACGGCGGCCGTTTCCGCGGCGTCCGAGCCGTGCACGGCATTGGCGTCGATGCTGTCGGCGAAGTCGGCGCGGATGGTGCCGGCCGCTGCCTTCTTGGGGTCGGTGGCGCCCATCAGGTCGCGATTCTTGGCGATGGCGTTCTCGCCTTCCAGCGCTTGCACGAACACCGGACCGGAGATCATGAAGTCGACCAGATCCTTGAAGAAAGGACGCTCCTTGTGCACGGCGTAGAACTGCTCGGCTTCGGCGCGCGACAGGTGGATCAGCTTGGCGGCAACGATCTTCAGACCGGCAGCTTCGAAGCGGGAAACGATCTTGCCGATGACGTTCTTGGCGACGGCGTCGGGCTTGATGATGGAGAGGGTGCGTTCGATAGCCATTTGGAAATGCTTCCTGAGCGTTGATTTTGGAGATATTTCGTCAAGACGGGCGCCTGCGGCAGTCCCGCCTTGACAAAGCCTTTTATTTTAACCGGGCCGCGCCCCCGCCCAGAGGACAGGGGCGAAGTGCAGGGGTATTTGTTGTGCGCGCCGGCTTCAGCGGCCGCGGCGCCGGCCGCCTTGGCCACCACCGCCGGAACCACCGCCGCTGCGGCGTGCACCGCCGCCGCCGCCGCCGCCACCACCACTACCGCCACCGCCACCACCGCGCCCTTCGCGGCGCTGCCGCGAGAAGCTGTCGGCGCCGATGTAGCCCAGCGAGGTCTTCATCGGATCGGGCTGGGCGCCGCCCTGCGGGCGATCGCCGCGGTTGCCACCGCCCTCGCCGCCCCCGCTGCTGTTGCCGCGCCGCTGGCCGGCGTCGGGGTTGTTGCCGCCCGGGCCGCGATTGCGGCCGCCGCGGCCGCGCTGCCCCTCGCCACCGCCCATCGGGTTGGGCATGGGCGCGCCGCCCTCGGCGCGCTGGCCGTTGTTGCCGCCGCCCTGGCCGCCGCGGCGGCGCTTGTTGTTGTTGCGCTTGCCGCGACCGCCATCCTGCTCGCCGCCGCGCTGATGCTGCTGCTGCTGCGGACGCTCGGCCATGCCCCCGACGGCCTGGGTCAGGGCGCGGATGTCGCGCTCGTCCAGCTCCATCCAGGCACCGCGCTTGAGGCCGCGCGGCAGCACCATGGCGCCATAGCGGATGCGGATCAGCCGGCTGACGGCATGGCCCACCGCCTCGCACATGCGCCGCACCTCGCGGTTGCGCCCTTCCGAGATGGTGACGCGGTACCAGCAGTTGGAGCCTTCGCCGCCGCCTTCTTCGATGCTGCCGAAGCGGGCCATGCCGTCTTCCAGCCGCACGCCTTCCAGCAACTGCTTCTTTTCCTCGTTGCTCAGGGCGCCGAGCACGCGCACGGCGTATTCGCGCTCCAGGCCAAAGCGCGGATGCATCAGCTTGTTGGCCAGCTCGCCCGAACTGGTGAACAGCAGCAGGCCTTCGGTGTTCAGGTCGAGCCGTCCCACCGACTGCCACTTGCCTTGCTGCAGGCGCGGGAGCTTGCGAAACACCGTGGGCCGGTTCTGCGGATCGTCGTGGGTGACGACTTCGCCAGCCGGCTTGTGATAGGCGATCACGCGCGCCGCCGGCGGCGCGATGCGGTAGCGGATCGGCTTGCCGTTGATCTTGACCTGGTCGCCGTACTGGATGCGCTGGCCGATGTGGGCCGGCTCGTTGTTGACCGAAATGCGCCCCTGCAGGATGAGCTGCTCCATCTCCAGGCGCGAGCCCAGGCCGGCCTGGGCCAGCACCTTGTGCAGCTTGGGCGAATCGGCCTCCGGCAGCAGCACGCGCTTGAGCGGCGCGACCTCGGGGCTGTCCTCGTCGGCGTCGAACTGGCCCGACACCACGTCGGAAAAACGGATCGGCTCGGTCGGCGGCGCGTTGCGGGCTTCGCGATCGGCGGCGCGGCGAGCGCGGTCCAGGTCGTCCTCTTCCTCGTCCAGATCGTCTTCGTCCACCTCGTCGTCTTCGTCGTCGTGCTGCGCCACGGGCGGCGCCGTCACCGGCACGGGCAATGGCGCGCCGGCCTGGGGCGGCACCGGCCGATCGGCTTCCTCCGGCGCATCGGCGCCTTCCTTGGCATCAGCGGCCTCTTGCGCATCGGCGGACGGCGTTGCCTCGGCGTCGACCGGCTTGGGCTTGCGCGGGCGCGGGCGGCGCTTGGGCGCGGCGCCCTGCTCGCCTTGCACGGCAGGCGCGGCGGGTGCGCCGCTCGAATCCTCTGCGCCCTTGGGCTCGAGGGTCGGCATGGGAACGACGGGATCTTCAGGGGTCATGATGGAATTCCGGAGGGCGCAATGCCCGGTGTGTCGTCGTCTTCTTCTTGCTCGTCCGCGCGCTCGGCCAAGGCCGGGTCGTTCGAGGCAGGGTCGTTCGAGGCCACGGCGTCGGTGGGCAGGTCGGTTGCAGGGGCTTCTTCTTCAGCGGGGGGCACTGCCGCATCGGGCGCCGCTTCCTCGATCGGCAGCGTGCCCTGCTTGACCGCGGCATCCGCCGCGCCGGCCAGGGCGTCGACAAAGGCGCCCTGCTGCGCCGGCGATTCGATCAGCGGCAACTGGTCGAGCGACTCCAGGCCCAGGTCGTCGAGAAACTGCTTGGTGGTGGCGTAGAGGGCCGGCCGCCCCACCGTCTCGCGATGCCCGATCACCTCGACCCAGCTGCGGTCTTCGAGCTGCTTGAGGATCTGCGAGTTGATGGTGACGCCGCGAATGTCTTCCATGTCGCCGCGCGTCACCGGCTGGCGGTAGGCAATGATGGCCAGGGTCTCGAGCGCGGCGCGGGTGTAGCGCGGCGGCTTCTCGGGGTGCATCCGGTCCAGGTGGTCGCGCATGTCCGGACGGCTCTGGAAGCGCCAGCCGCTGGCCACGTTGACCAGTTCCAGCCCGCGCTGCGTCCATTCGTCCTGCAGTTCGCTCAGCAAGGTCTTGATGGTGTCGGCGCCAAGCTCATCGTCAAACAGCACGCGCAGCTCGCGCACCGGCAGCGGCTGGGCCGAACAGATCAAGGCGGTTTCGAGAATGCGCTTGGCATCCGCGGTATTCATGGTTCGCGTGATCCGGAATAAGCGCCGGGAGGCGCGTTCAGATTTGGAAGGTCGAGGAAGGCGTTGCCGGCACCTGGGCAGGAGCAACGCGGGGCCGGCTTGCAAGGACCGGCGAGGCCCAGCGGGCCATCACGCGCGATTGTAGTCCAGGCCCCAGGCGCGCAAGCCCGCCACCAGATCGGCCGGCGGCGGCGAGACGAGGGCCAGCGGCTCGCCGGTCATCGGATGGGCAAAGGCCAGGCGGAAGGCATGCAGCGCCTGGCGGCTCAGCTCGGCCGAGGCCGCGCCGCCGTACAGCGCGTCGCCCACCAGCGGATGGCCGATGGACGCCATGTGCACGCGGATCTGGTGCGTGCGCCCGGTCTCCAGGGTGCAACGCACCACGCAGCCTTCGTCACTGCTGTCCAGGCGCTCGACCAAGGTGCGCGCCGGCTTGCCCGCATGGCGAGCCAGGTCGACCACCGCCATGCGCAGCCGGTTGCGCGGATCGCGCCCGATCGGCGCATCCACATGGCGCGCGCCGGCGCCCTGCCAGGCCCGGTGCGCCAGCGCCAGGTACTGGCGGGTGACTTCGCGCGCGCCGATCATCGTCACCAGCGCGTCCATGGCGGCGCGCGTGCGCGCCACCACCATCAGGCCGCTGGTGTCCCGGTCGAGCCGGTGCACGATGCCGGCACGGGGCAGATGGGCGGCCTGCGGATCGAGCGCCAAGAGGCCATTGAGCAGCGTACCGCTCCAGTGGCCCGGCGCCGGATGGACCACCAGGCCGACCGGCTTGTCGATCACGCGCAGATGCGCATCCTCGTGCACCACGCGCAAGGCCATGGGCTCGGGCTTGAAGGCCTGGCTTTGCGGCGTCGGCCGCAACTCGATCTGCCCGGTCTCGCCCGCCTGCACGCTGGCCGAAGGCTTGGTCAGCACGCGTCCTTTCAGCTGCACGGCGCCGGCCTCGATCAGCTGGCGCAGGTAGTTGCGCGAGAACTCGGGAATCAGTTCGGCCAGCGCGCGGTCCAGCCGGTCCTTGTGGTGCGCCACAGGAATGGTGAACTCGCGGATTTCGCTGGCCTGCTCGGGATCGCCCTGGGGCCATCCGTCTGCGCCTTCGTCCAAAGGGTCGGTCGATATAATTAAGGGCACCTGTTTCACGAAAGCTTCTAGTGATGTTTCGCACCAAATTATCGGCTGTCCCCCGCTGGATCGCGTTGGCCGCGACGGCGGCACTGATGGCCGGATGCGCGAGCGACAACGTCGACAAGACGGCCAACTGGAGCCCCAACCGCATTTACTCCGAAGCCAAGGACGAAGCGGATTCCGGCGCCTTCGACAAGGCCGTCCCCCTGTACGAGAAGCTCGAGGGCCGCGCCGCCGGCACGCCGCTGGCACAGCAGGCGCAGCTCGAGAAGGCCTATGCGCAGTACAAGGCTGGCGACCGGGCCGCCGCCGTCGCCACGCTCGACCGCTTCATGAAGCTGCACCCGGCCAGCCCGGCACTGGACTACGCGCTGTACATGCGCGGCATCATCAACTTCAACGACGACCTGGGCATGTTCTCGTCGTTCACCCGGCAAGACCTGTCGGAGCGCGACCAGAAGGCGGCCAAGGAATCCTTCGAGTCCTTCAAGGAGCTGGTGACGCGCTTTCCCGGCTCGCGCTACACGCCCGATGCGCGTGCGCGCATGAACTACATCGTCAATTCGCTGGCGCAGTACGAAGTGCATGTGGCGCGCTACTACTACTCGCGCGGCGCCTACCTGGCGGCCATCAACCGGGCACAGCTGGCGATCGCGGACTACCGTGAAGTGCCTGCCATCGAGGAAGCGCTCTACATCATGGTGCGTTCCTACGACGCCCTGGGCATGACGCAGCTGCGCGACGACGCCCAGCGCGTGCTCACCACCAACTATCCGCAAAGCAGCTATCTCACCCAGGGCTTCCGCGCCAAGGACGACCCTTGGTGGAAGCTCTGGTGATTACTGGGGCCTCCCGGCTTTTCACTTCGCTTCGCTGCGTGTAATTCGCCACCTCCCGAGGAGGGGACCTCATCTGCGGCCCGGCAAAGCCGGTTCCGCGGTGTGGGGCTGATACTGAAGCGAGATCTCAGCTCAGCAGGGTTGCCAGCGCGGCGTCGAAGTCGGCTTCGCTGTCGAGGCGGCGCATGCCGGGCACGGCGGACAGCAGGCGCTTGCCGTAGCCCATGGCGGTCAAGCGGGTGTCGCAGATTGCCAGCACGCCGCGGTCGCTCTCGCGCCGGATCAACCGCCCGGCGCCCTGCTTGAGGGCCACCGCCGCTTCCGGCAGAAAGTAGTCGTTGAAGGCGCTGCGGCCCTGCGATTCGAGCCGCTTGGAGCGCGCTTCGACCAGCGGGTCGTTGGGCGGAGGAAAGGGCAGCTTGTCGATCACCACCAGCTGCAAGGCCTCACCCGGCGCGTCGAAACCTTCCCAGAAGGACGCCGATGCCACCAGCACGCAACCCGGCCGGCCGTGCGCGCCGCCTTCGCGAAAGCGCTCCATCAGCACGCGCTTGGGCAACTCGCCCTGCACCAGCACTTCCAGCTGTTGCGCCGCATCTCCTTGCTCGAACTGGCGGCGCAGGTCGTCGCCGATGCTGCGCAAGGCCCGCAAGGTGGTGGTCAGCACCAGGGTGCGCCCGCCCAGCCGCGCGGCGCCGCGCCCCGCCAGCCGCGCCACCTGCGCGCTGTGCGCCGGGTCGCTGGGCTTGGGAAAGTTGCGCGGCACGTACAGGGCCGCCTGCTGCGGATAGTCGAAGGGGCTGGAGACGCGCAGCACATTGGCTGCTTCCAGCCCGCAAGGCTCGGTGAACCAGCGCAGCTGCGGCTCGTCGCCCAGGGTGGCGGAGGTGAAGATCCAGCTGCGGCCCTGCGCCTCGGGGTCTTCGGAATCCTCCTTGAGCATGCGGCTCTTCACGGCCTGTGCAATGTCCAGCGGCGACTCCACCAGCCGCAGCTGATTGCCCACGTCAACCCAGCGCACCGACCCGCCGGCGCAGGGCTGGGCAAAGCGCGCGCTGCGCCGCGCCAGCTCGGCGGCGCGCTCGTGCAGGCGCACGAAGTCGGGCGAGAGTTCAGTAACCATGTCCAGGCCTTCGGCGGCCTGCTCGAAGGCATCCTGCATCTCGTCGAGTGCGCCCTGCCAGAGCTGCTCGGGGATGCCTTCCGGCGCGGCCTCGGTCCAGCGCAGCTTGGTGCCGGCCCATTGC
Source organism: Variovorax sp. LARHSF232 (assembly GCF_052871435.1). Taxonomy (NCBI): domain Bacteria; kingdom Pseudomonadati; phylum Pseudomonadota; class Betaproteobacteria; order Burkholderiales; family Comamonadaceae; genus Variovorax; species Variovorax sp. LARHSF232. Next base: position 116,010 of record NZ_JBIXJS010000011.1, read on the forward strand.
TTGCCGACCGCCAGGCGCAGCTCGCGCGCGGCGCGCTCGACGCGAGCCGCCAGTTGCTGCCAGTCGACCAGCCCGCGCGCATGCAAAAGGCCGGCGGCCAGCAGGTCGCGCGAGAAGTCCAGCGCCTGGGCGCTGCCCAGTTGCACGCCCAGGAACTGCACACCGGTCTCGTTGAGCTGATGCGCCTCGTCGAACACCACCACCCGCACCGAGGGCAGCAACTCGGCCATGCCGGATTCGCGCACCGCCAGGTCGGCAAAGAACAGGTGGTGATTCACCACCACCACGTCCGCCGCCAGCGCCTCGCGCCGCGCCAGGTTGACGTGGCAGGCGCGAAACTGCGGGCACTGCGCGCCCAGGCAGTTCTCCCGGGTGGAGGTGACCAGCGGAATCACCGGCGAGCGCTCGTCCAGGCCCGGCAGTTCCGCCAGATCGCCAGTCCGAGTGGCCTTGGACCATTGCTCGATCTTGGCCAGGGTGCGCTGCGAGGCCCGCTCGGGCGAGGCATCGCGCTGGGCCAGCTCCAGCCGGTGCAGGCACAGGTAGCTGGCACGGCCCTTGAGCAGGGCGCTGCGCACCGGCAGGCCCAGCGCCTCGATCAGGCGTGGCAGGTCGCGTCCGAAGAGCTGGTCCTGCAGTGTCTTGGTGGCAGTGGACAGCAGCACGCGCTCACCGCTCAGAAGGGCGGGCACCAGGTAGGAGAAGGTCTTGCCGACGCCGGTGCCGGCCTCCACCACCAGCGCGCCGCCCTCCTCGATCGCCTGCGCCACCGCCAGCGCCATGCGGGTCTGGCCCTCGCGCTCGAGGAATTGCTCGGCGGCTCGCGACAGTGCGCCTCCCTGCGCGAAAACCTCGCGCACCCGTTCTTCGAGTTGCATCATCAAGCGGGCTCTTGCGGGTCGAGTTCGCGCTCGAGCCGCGCGATCTGGTCGCGCAAAGCCAGGCGGCGCTTCTTCAGGCGCCGCAGCAGCAGCTCGTCGAGCGGAACGGCCTCGGCCAGGCGATCGATGGTGGCGTCCAGGTCCGCATGTTCCATGCGGAACTCGATCAGCTGGCGGGAAAGGGAGTGGAGATTGGAGTCCAAAGTTGCGCCGCGCGCACACTACGATGGGACGCGGACCCTGTTCGCTTGATAATAGTCCAATCACCCCCGAAGCAAGAAGGAAAGGCACTGCGCGCCACCGGCGCCCGCTGCACCGATGACACAAGGCTTTCGACTAGCTGCCGCCAGCGGGCTTCACCGCGGCGATCGACCCTACCAGCAGGACCAGGTCCTGATGCTTGGCCATCCCCGCATCCAGGGTTGCGTGATGGCCGTGGTGGCCGACGGCATGGGGGGGCGCAGCGGCGGCCGCAAGGCCTCCGACCAGGTGCTGATGACGGCGCGCCAGCTGTTCGCCAAGTACTCGCCCGACACCGACAGCGCCCCACTGCTGCTCAAGCAGCTGGTGGAAGACTCCCACACGGTGATCAAGCTCACGGCCCTGTCGGCCGAGCAGGAACCGCACAGCACGGTGGCGGCCTTCATCATGAATCCGCGTGGCGAATGCACGTGGATCCACGTGGGCGATTCGCGCATCTACCAGTTCCGCAAGGGCCGCCTGGTCAAGCGCACGCGCGACCACTCCTATGTGCAGGCCCTGCACGACCGCGGCGAGATCAACGAGGACGAGATGGAAGAGCATCCACAGTCCAACATCCTGCTCGGCTGCCTGGGCATGGCCAATCAGCCGCCGCCGATCGACACGCACGTCATTCCCGAACTGGGCCCGGGCGACGCGCTGCTGGCCTGCAGCGACGGCCTCTGGCACTACTTCACCCCGGAAGAGATGGGCGCGCTGATCGCCGAGAGAACACCGCGCGAATCGGTCGAACTCTTGATCGACGAGGCGCGTGTGCGCGCCCGTGGCACCGGCGACAACATCTCGCTGGCCATCCTCAAGCTCGAGCCGCTGCCAAAGGGCAGCGCGCCTGAGATTTGACTGACTGAAGCTCAGGGCGCGGGCGTCGGCAGCGGCGGCGACCGCGGCTTGGTGCGCTTGGCGTTGCGCGCTTCCAGTTCGGCCCGCTCCTGCTCGGCCTGCTTCAGCTTGGCCTCGTAGCGCTCGCGCTCGATCTGCTCCTGCGAGCGCCGTTCGGCTGTCTTGGCCTGCTCCTGGGCGTGCGCACGCTGCTTTTCCTCGTAGGCGCGGCGGTTGGCGGCGGCCTGTGCGTCCCTGGCCTGACGGTCGGCGGCACGTTCGGCGGCTCGCTGTTCGCGGTTTTGCTGCGACTGCTGGGCCCGCTCGCGGTTGGCAGCGTCTTCGGCAGCCGACGCGGGACTGGCCTTCTGATCCAGCCTTTCGAGAGCGGCGGCGGCGCGGCGCTTGCGCTCCGCATCGTTAAGGATGGCTTCCTGCCGGTTCAGGTCCTCGACCTGCACGCGCCGGCGGCGCCGGGCATCGGTCAGGCAGTCTTGCACCGCGAACTTCTGATGGCAGACCGCGCGCTCCTGCCCGTAGCGCTCATCGATGGCCTTGCGCTCGCCCGCGATGCGGGTCTTCTCGGCCTCCGCATCAGCCTGGGCCGACGGCGCCTGCGCCGCGGCCGGCAAGGCCAGGGCTGCGAGGAGGAAAAAAGGAAGGAAACGCCTTGTCTTCATGTGATGCGGGTATCGACCGACCGTGGCTCCAGGGCCAGGAACTCCGCCGACTGCATCTCGTGCAAGCGCGAGACGGTGCGGGGAAACTCGTGGACCAGCGGGCCTTCGGTGTACAACGCCTCAGGCGGCACCGCTGCCGACATGATGAGTTTGACACGCCTGTCGTACAGCACGTCCACCAACCATGTGAAGCGGCGGGCTTCCGAAGCCATCCGCACCGGCATGTACGGCACGTCCGACAGCAGCACGGTGTGGAACTGGCTGGCAATTTCCAGGTAGTCGTTCTGCGAGCGCGGGCCGCCGCACAAGGTCTTGAAGTCGAACCAGACCACGCCGCCGGCCTTGCGCCGCGCGCGGATCTCGCGCGCTTCGATGTGCAGCACCGGGTCTTCGTCGGCATGCGTTTCGGCCAGGCGGTGGAAGGCCTCGCGCATCTCGTGATCGGCCTCGGCGCCATTGGGCGTCAGGTACAGGCGCACCGTCTCCAGCGTGCGGCGCCGATAGTCGGTGCCGTTGTCGACGTTGATCACCTCCATCCGCTCGTTGAGGAGTTGGATGGCCGGCAGGATGCGGTCCCGGTGCAGGCCGTTCGGGTACAGCCCGTCCGGCTTGAAGTTGGAGGTGGTGACAAAGCCCACTCCGTTGTCGAACAGCGCCACCAGCAGGCGGTGCAGGATCATCGCGTCGGTGATGTCGGCGACATGGAACTCGTCGAAGCAGATCAGCCGGTAGCGCTTGGCCATGCGCCGGCCCAACTCGTCCAGCGGATTGACGGTGCCCTGCAGATCGGCCAACTCGCGGTGCACCTCGCGCATGAACTCGTGAAAGTGCAGGCGCGTCTTGCGGTGCAGCGGCACGGCCGTGTAGAAGCAATCCATCAGGAAGCTTTTGCCGCGCCCCACCCCGCCGTACATGTAGACGCCGCGCGGAATATCCGGCCGGTTGATCAGCTTCTTGAAGGCGTTGGAGCGCTGGGCCTTGTAGGCGACCCAGTCCTGGCAACAGCGCTCCAGCGCGTCGATGGCGCGCAGCTGCGCGGGGTCGCTCTGGAAACCCCGCGCCTTCAGCTCCGCCTCGTAGACGGAGCGCACCGAAGGTGCGCTGACGTCGTTCACGCTCAAAAATTCAGCGTGCGCTTGTCGACCGCCAGGGCAGCTTCCTTGGTCGCTTCGCTCAGGGACGGGTGCGCGTGGCAGATGCGGGCGATGTCCTCGGCGCTGGCCTTGAACTCCATCGCCACCACCGCCTCGGAGATGAGCTCGCTGGCCATCGGGCCCACGATGTGAACGCCCAGGATCTCGTCGGTGGCGGCATCGGCCAGGAACTTCACCATGCCGGTGGTGTCGCCCAGTGCGCGCGCGCGGCCGTTGGCCAGGAAGGGGAAGGTGCCGGCCTTGTAGGCGCGGCCTTCGGCCTTGAGCTGCTGCTCGGTCTGGCCGACCCAGGCGATCTCGGGCGAGGTGTAGATCACCCAGGGGATGGTGTTGAAGTTGACGTGTCCATGCTGGCCGGCAATACGCTCGGCCACCGCCACGCCCTCTTCCTCGGCCTTGTGCGCCAGCATCGGGCCGCGCACCACGTCGCCGATGGCCCAGACCTTGGGAAGATTGGTCTTGCAGTCCGCGTCCACCACGATGGTGCCGCGCTCGTCGAGCTGCAGGCCCACCGCTTCGGCATTGAGGCCGATGGTGTTGGGCACGCGGCCGATCGAGACGATCAGCTTGTCGACTTCGATCTGCTGCGCTTCGCCCTTGGCGTTTTCATAAGCGATGCTGACGCCCTTCTTGGAGGACTTCACTTCGCCGACCTTCACGCCCAGCTCGATCTTCAGGCCCTGCTTGTCGAAGGCCTTCTTCGCTTCCTTGGCGATCTGCTCGTCGATCACGCCCAGGAAGGTGGGCAGCGCTTCCAGCACGGTCACCTCGGAGCCGAGGCGGCGCCAGACCGAACCCATTTCCAGGCCGATCACGCCCGAGCCGATCAGGCCCAGCTTCTTGGGCACGCCGCCGATGCGCAGGGCGCCGTCGTTCGACAGGACGTTCTCCTCGTCGAAGGGAGCGCCGGGCAGTGCACGGGCGTTGGAGCCGGTGGCCAGGATGATGTGCTGGCCGGAGATGGTTTCCTCGGCTGCGCCGCTCACCTTGATCTCGTAGCCGCCCTCGCCAGCCTTCGCGAACGAGCCGCGACCGTGGAAGAACGTCACCTTGTTCTTCTTGAAGAGGAACTGGATGCCGTCGTTGTTCTGCTTCACCACCGCATCCTTGCGGCCGACCATCTTCGCCAGGTCCAGGCCCAGGCCTTCGATCTGGATGCCATGGTCGGCGAAGTGCTTGCCGGCGTGCTCGTAGTGCTCGGACGACTGCAGCAGCGCCTTGGAGGGAATGCAACCCACGTTGGTGCAGGTGCCGCCCAGGGCGGGGCCGCCCTTGGCGTTCTTCCACTCGTCGATGCAGGCCACATTGAAGCCCAGCTGCGCCGCGCGGATCGCGGCAACGTAGCCCCCGGGACCGCCGCCGATGACGACGACGTCGAATTGCTTGTTGGACATCTGCTTCTCCTTAGATGTCGAACAGCAGGCGAGCGGGGTCTTCGAGCGCCTCCTTCATGGCCACCAGGCCCAGCACGGCTTCGCGGCCGTCGATGATGCGGTGGTCGTAGCTCATGGCCAGGTAGTTCATCGGGCGCACCACGATCTGGCCGTTCTCGACCACGGCACGGTCCTTGGTGGCGTGCACGCCCAGGATGGCCGACTGCGGCGGGTTGATGATGGGGGTGGACAGCATCGAGCCGAACACGCCGCCATTGCTGATGGAGAAGGTGCCGCCGGTCATCTCTTCGATGCCCAGCTTGCCGTCGCGCGCCTTGGCACCGTACTCGGCAATCTTCTTCTCGATGTCGGCAAAGCTCATCTGGTCGGCATTGCGCAGGATCGGTACCACCAGGCCGCGCGGCGAACCGACGGCGATACCGATGTCAAAGTAGCCGTGGTAGAGGATGTCGTTGCCGTCCACCGAGGCGTTGAGCACCGGGTACTTCTTGAGGGCGTGCACCGCGGCCTTCACGAAGAAGCTCATGAAGCCGATCTTGACGCCGTGCTCCTTCTCGAACTTCTCCTGGAAGCGCTTGCGCATTTCCATCACGGGCGCCATGTTCACCTCGTTGAAGGTGGTCAGGATGGCGTTGGTGCCTTGCGATTGCAGCAGGCGCTCGGCGATGCGGGCGCGCAGGCGGCTCATCGGCACGCGCTGTTCGGGGCGCTCGCCCAGGTCGGGCGCGCTGGTGGGCGCGGCGACTTGCTGCAGGGCCGGCTTGGCGGCGGGCATCGGGATCACAGCGGCCGACTGCGCCGGCTTGGCGCCGCCAGCCACGGCCGCCAGCACGTCGCCCTTTGTCACGCGGCCGTCCTTGCCGGAGCCGGCCACCTGGGCGGTGGTGAGCTGGTTGTCAGCCAGCAGCTTGGCAGCCGCCGGCATGGCGACGTCGCCCTTGCTGCCGCCGGTTGCTGCCGGGGCGGCAGCGACTGCGGGGGCCGATGCAGCGGCAGGGGCTGCGGGTGCCGCCGCGGGTGCAGCGGCGCCGGCCTTGGCGGCCGTGTCGATCTTGGCGATCAGCTGTTCGGCGACCACGGTGGCGCCGTCGCCCGCGATGATCTCGGACAGCACGCCGGCTGCCGGTGCCGGCACTTCCAGCACGACCTTGTCGGTCTCGATCTCGATCAGGATTTCATCGATCGCCACGGCCTCGCCGGGCTTCTTCTTCCACTGCAGCATGGTGGCTTCGGCCACCGATTCGGACAACTGGGGGACTTTGACTTCTACGATAGACATTTGAAGGGTGCTCCGCTTCGTGTTCTCTGATTGACTTTGGTCGTTGTTCTTACTTGGTCAGCACGAAGCCCTTGAGCTTGCCGAAGGCGCCATCGACCAGTGCCTTCTGCTGTTCCTGATGCAGGTGCGAGTAGCCCACCGCCGGCGAGGCCGAGGCGGCGCGGCCGGAGTAGCCCAGCTTCTGGCCTTCCTGCATGTTCTCGTGGATCTGGTGCTGCACGAAGAACCAGGCGCCCTGGTTCTGCGGCTCGTCCTGGCACCACACCACGTCGACCAGATTCGGATACTTCTTCAGTTCCGCAGCAAAAGCCTTGTGCGGGAAGGGGTACAGCTGCTCGACCCGGATGATCGCGACGTCTTCGCGGTCCAGTTCCTCGCGCTTCTTGGCCAGGTCGTAATAGACCTTGCCCGAGCACGCGACCAGGCGCTTGACCTTCTCGGCCTTCAGGTCGCGGCTGTCCGGAATCACCGTCTGGAAGCTGCCCTTGGTGAACTCGGACAGCGGCGAGGTCGCATCCTTGTTACGCAGCAGCGACTTGGGCGTCATGATGACCAAGGGCTTGCGCAGGTTGCGCACCACCTGGCGGCGCAGCACGTGGAAGATCTGGCTGGCCGTGGTGGGCTGCACGATCTGCATGTTGGTGTCGGCGGCCAGTTGCATGAAGCGCTCCAGGCGCGCCGAGCTGTGCTCGGGGCCTTGGCCTTCGTAGCCGTGCGGCAGCATCAGCGTGATGCCGTTGACGCGGCCCCACTTCACTTCGCCCGAGGCAATGAACTGGTCGATCACCACTTGCGCGCCGTTGACGAAATCACCGAACTGCGCTTCCCAGATCACCAGGGTGTTGGGGTCGTTGGAGGCGTAGCCGTATTCGAAGGCCAACACCGCTTCTTCCGACAGGATCGAGTCGATCACGACGAAGGGCGCCTGGTTGTCGGCCACGTTCTGCAGCGGCACGAAGGTGCCCTCGTCGAACTTCTCGCGGTTCTGGTCGTGCAGCACCGCGTGGCGGTGCGTGAAGGTGCCGCGGCCGCAGTCCTCGCCCGACAGGCGCACCGGGTAGCCGCTGGAGACCAGCGAAGCAAAGGCCATGTGCTCGCCCATGCCCCAGTCCACGTTCACCTCGCCGCGGCCCATGGCGGCGCGGTCGTCCAGCACCTTCTTCACCAGCGGATGTACCGTGAAGTTGGCAGGCGTCGACGTGACGCGCTCGGCCAGGCGCTTCCATTCGGAAGTCGGGATCGCGGTGTCGCCCGCATCAGTCCACTTCTTGTTGAGGAAGGGGCTCCAGTCGACCGCGTACTTGCTCTTGAAGTTGGTCAGCACCGGGTCGATGGTGTGCTTGCCGGCGTCCATGGCGGCGCGGTAGGCCTTGACCATGTCGTCGCCCAGCGTGTCGCCCAGGCCCTGCGTCGCCAGCTTGTCGGCGTACAGCTTGCGCGTGCCGGGATGCTTGGCGATCTTCTTGTACATCAGCGGCTGGGTCAGCGAGGGCGTGTCCTGCTCGTTGTGGCCCAACTTGCGGAAGCAGATGATGTCCAGCACCACGTCCTTCTGGAATTCCATGCGGAACTCCAGCGCCAGCTGGGTGGCCAGCACCACGGCCTCGGGGTCGTCGCCGTTCACGTGCAGCACCGGCGCCTCGATCATCTTGACGATGTCGGTGCAATACAGCGTGGAGCGGCTGTCGCGCGGGTCGCTGGTGGTGAAGCCGATCTGGTTGTTGATGACGATGTGCACCGTGCCGCCGGTGAAGTAGCCCCGGGTCTCGGCCAGCGCCAGCGTTTCCATCACCACGCCCTGGCCGGCAAAGGCGGCATCGCCGTGCACCAGCACCGGCAGCACCTGCTTGCCTTGCGGGTCGGCGCGGCGGTCCATGCGGGCGCGCACCGAGCCCTCGACCACCGGGTTCACGATTTCCAGGTGCGAGGGATTGAAGGCCAGGCTGAGGTGCACCGGGCCGCCGGCCGTCGTCACGTCCGAGCTGAAGCCCTGGTGGTACTTCACGTCGCCGCTGGGCAGGTCTTCAGGCGCGGTGTGGTCGAACTCGGCGAACAGGTCGGCCGGCATCTTGCCGAGCGAATTGACCAGCACGTTCAGGCGGCCGCGGTGGGCCATGCCGATCACGATTTCCTGCACGCCCTTGACGCCGGCCTGGTTGATGAGCTCGTCCATCGAGACGATGAAGCTCTCGCCGCCTTCCAGCGAGAAGCGCTTCTGGCCGACGTACTTGGTGTGCAGGAAGCGCTCCAGGCCTTCGGCGGCCGTCAGGCGATCCAGCACATGCTTCTTCTCGTCGGCATTCAGCTGCGGGTTGGTGCGCGCGCTCTCGAGCCGCTCTTGCCACCAGCGCTTTTGCGTCTGGTCGGTGATATACATGTACTCGGCGCCGATCGAGCCGCAGTAGGTCTCGCGCAACGCATTCAGCAGGTCGCGCAGGGACATGGTGTCCTTGCCGAAGAAGGTGTTGCTGGTGTTGAACACCGTCTCGAGGTCGGCGTCCTTGAAGTCGTAGAACGAGGGCTCCAGCTCGGGAATGGCGGGGCGCTCGGCGCGCTTGAGCGGATCCAGGTCGGCCCAGCGAGCGCCGACATTGCGGTAGGCGGCGATCAGCTGCTGGGCGGCGGTGCGCTTGCGGCCCAGTTCGGAATCGGCGCCGCTGGCCTGCACGACCTTGGTCGTGCCCTTCTTGGCCAGGTCGGCAAAGGCGTTGATGACCGGCTGGTGCGGAACATCCTTGGTGTTGCTGCCGTCGGTGGCGGGTACGTTCTGCAGCGCGTCGAAGTACGAGCGCCAGTTGTCCGGCACGCTGGTGGGATTGGCGAGGTAGTTCTCGTACATCTCTTCGACGTACGGAGCGTTGCCGCCAAAGAGATAGGTGTTGCCTTGATAGGCTTGATAGACGCCCGGACCGGACGTCGAAGACGGATCGCTCATGTTGCGCTGACCTTCGCTTCCCTGCAGGAAGCACTAGCTGGTTGGAAAAACCTTCCGCGACACGGCTGAACCGATTGGCGGATGCGACTGTGGCTGGAAGGGCCTGAGTACCCTCGCATTGTGCCACTTCAAGAATATGGCAGCGCCCGGCGCGAATTCCAGACCGTCTGATTCAGGCTTGCACGAGCTGCTTGATCTGCTGCAGCGAGGCCGGATCGTCCATGGTCGTGAGGTCGCCCGGGTCGCGTTGCTCGCACACGGCCTGGATGGCCCGGCGCAGCAACTTGCCGCTGCGCGTCTTGGGCAGCGCCGAGACGAAGCGCACGCGCGCCGGCCGCGCCACCGCACCCAGTTCGTCGTTCACGCGCTGCATGATTTCGCCCTCGAGTGCCAGGGCGCGCGCGTTGTCGCCGAGGACCGCCGAGTCCTTGGGCACGACAAAGGCCATGGCCACCTGGCCCTTGAGCGCGTCGGCCACGCCAACCACCGCCACTTCCGCGACACCGGCATGGCCGGAGATGCATTCCTCGACCTCGCGCGTACCCAGGCGGTGGCCTGCCACGTTGATCACGTCGTCGGTACGGCCCAAGATGTAGAAGTAGCCGTCCTCGTCGCGGATGCCCCAGTCGAAGGTCGAATACACCATGCAGCCGGGAATGCTCTTCCAATAAGTGTTGACGTAGCGCGCGTCGTCCTTCCACACGGTCTGCATGAAGCCGGGCGGTGTCGGGCCCTCGATCGCGACTACGCCCTTCTCGTTGGCGCCAGTCAGTTCCTCGCCGGTGCTCTCGTGAACGATCTTCACCTTATAGCCGTACATCGGCAGGCCGGGGCTGCCGAATTTGCTGGGCCTCTGCTCCACCCCGTTGGCGAGGGCAATGATCGGCCAGCCCGATTCGGTCTGCCAGTAGTTGTCGATGATGGGCACGCCCAGGCCATCGCTGATCCAGCGCGCCGTAGGCTCGTCCAGCGGCTCGCCGGCCAGGAACAGCGCACGCAAGGAAGACAGGTCGTACTTCTTCAAGAGCGCCGGGTCTTGCTTCTTCAGCACACGCACTGCCGTCGGCGCGCTGAACATCACCGTCACCTTGTACTTCTCGACCAGGCGCCACCAGATGCCGCCGTCAGGCTCGCGGTTCATGCCCTGCGTCGGCAGGCCCTCGTACATGAGCGTGGCCATGCCGGCGATCAACGGACCGTAGACGATGTAGCTGTGGCCCACCACCCAGCCGATGTCGCTGGTGGAGAAGTAGGTCTCGCCCGCACGGCCATCGAAGATGTGCTTCATGCTGGCCGCCAGCGCTACCGCGTAGCCGCCGGTGTCGCGCTGCACGCCCTTGGGCCGGCCAGTGGTGCCGCTGGTGTAGATGGTGTAGCTGATGTCGGTGGCGGCCAGCCAGGTGCAAGGCACGTCAGTCGACGGGAGCCTGGCGGCCACCTCGCTGGCCAGGTGGTCGCGCCCCGGTGTCAGCGCCATCGGCGCCAGGCCGCGATCGGTCAGCAGCACCGCTTCGGGCTTGTAGCTGGAAATGCGGATGGCTTCATCGAGCAGCGGCTTGTAGGCCACCACCTTGCCGCCGCGCGAACCGGCATCGGCGCTGACGATGACCTTGGGCGCGGCGTCCTCGATGCGGGAGGCCAGCGCGCCGCTGGCAAAGCCGCCGAACACCACGCAGTGGATGGCGCCGATGCGCGCGCAGGCCAGCATGGCAAAGGCTGCCTGCGGAATCATCGGCATGTAGATCAGCACGCGGTCCCCCTTGCCCACGCCCAGTGCCAGCAGGCTGGCGGCGCTGCGCTGCACCTCTTCGTGCAGCTGGCGGAAGGTGTAGGTCTTCTCGCTGCCCGTTTCGGTGGAGACATGGATCAGCGCCGGCTGGTCGCCGCGCGCCGCCAGGTGCCGGTCGACTGCGTTGTGGCACAGGTTGGTGGTGCCGCCGACGAACCAATTCACGAAGGGCGGCTTGTCGGCATCCAGGATGCGCGCCGGTGGCGTTTGCCAGTCGATCAGCTTGGCCTGCTCGGCCCAGAAAGCCTCGGGCGATTCGATCGACTGACGGTAGAACTCGTCGTAGCGGCTGGTGGGGCTCATGGTTCCTTGTCTCCTCGTTCACGCCTTCGCAGGCCCTGCCCGCAGTCTCAACGCACCAGCGCCAACGCCTCGCGGAAGGCCGGATGCTCGCAGCCGCGCAGCCATTCGAAAGCCACCATTTCGGTCGTCACCAGCTCGGCGCCGGCACCGGCCAGGCGGTCGAAGGCGGCGTCGCGATTGCGCTCGGTGCGCGAGCTGCAGGCGTCGGTGACGACCCAGACCTCGAACTCGTCCTCGATCAGGTCCAGCGCCGTCTGCAAGAGGCAGACATGGGCCTCGCATCCGGCGATGACGATCATGTTGCGCTCCTCGGCCGCGGGCACCGCCTTCTGCAGGTGCTTGGGCAGGCTGCGCGCGTTACCGCGCGGCGCTGCGGGTGTGGGGGTGCGCAGCCATTCGGCCAGGCCTTCCTCCACCGCGCTGAACTGCATCTTGGACAGGGTGCGCAGACACAGGGCGCGAATCTCGGGCAGATTCGGGCCCAGGCCGGACGGGTTCTCTTCCGTGCCCCAGGCCGGCACCTTCAGCAGCTTGGCCAGCTGGCCCAGGCGCACGGCATTGCGGGTCACGGCCTCGGCCTCGAAGATGGCGGGCATCAACTTGGCCTGGTAGTCGACCAGCACGAGTTGGGATTGGGAGGCGTCGAGCAGCATGGTTTCAGGTTCAAAAGCGATGGTTCGACCGTACCACCGAAAGACAGCCATCAGCGCGGCAGGAGCTTGAGTTCGCTGGCTCAGCAGCCGAAAAGGGCATCAGGGCTGCAGCCGAATCAGCTGCCCGTTGCTCTGGTCGGTCAGCACGTAGAGCAGGCCGTCGGGGCCCTGGCGCACATCGCGGATGCGGGCCCGCCCTTCGTCCAGCAGCTTGTGCTCGGCCGCCACCTTGCCGCCTTGCAGATCGATGCGGTCCAGGTAGCCGAACTTGAGGGAGCCGACAAAGAGATTGCCGCGCCAGCTCTTGCCATAGCGGTCGCTGCTCAAAAACACCATGCCGGAGGGCGCGATGGAAGGCACCCAGTGGTGCAGCGGCTGGTCCAGGCCTTCCCTGGCGCTGATGCCCTCGCCGATCTTGCCGCCGCCATAGTTCTCGCCGTAGGTGATGACCGGCCAGCCGTAGTTGTGCCCGGGCTGCACGATGTTGAGCTCATCGCCGCCCTGCGGCCCGTGCTCGCTCATCCACAGGCGACCATCAGGCGCCCAGGCCAGGCCCTGGCCGTTGCGGTGCCCATAACTCCAGATCTCCGGCAGTGCGCCGGCCCGTGCGACAAAGGGGTTGTCTGGCGGCGCCGCGCCCTCTTTGGTGACGCGCACGATCTTGCCCAGGTGGTTGTCCAGGGTTTGTGCATCGTCCTTGCGGTTGAAGCGGTCACCCAGGGTCATGAACAGCGTGCCGTCCCGTGCCTCGGCAATGCGGCAGCCAAAGTGGTTGCGGCTTGCCACCTTGGGCTTCTGGCTGAAGATCACGCGCACGCCTTCCAGGCGGGCACGGTCGGTCGAGAGTTGGGCCCGCGCCAGGGCGGTGCTGTTGGTGCGGCCGCCCTCGGCTTCGCTATCCGGCTCGGAATAGCAGAAGTACAGCGTGCGATTGGTTTCGAAGGCGGAATCCAGCACCAGATCCAGCAATCCGCCCTGGCCGCCGACGGCCACTGGCGGCACGCCCAAGAGAGGCGGGCCGACCTTGCCATCCGCCTCGACGACGCGCATGCGGCCCAGTTTTTCGGTCACCAGAAAACGGCCGCCGGGCAGGAAGGCCAGCGCCCAGGGGTTTTCGAGACCGCGCGCCAACACCACCGGGCGCGGCTCGGCAAGCGCTGCGGTAGCGCCAAAAACCGCCAAAAGCCAGGCAAGAAAGCACGGAAAGCGCATAAAGCCTCCAGTCCAAATAAGAAAACTTTGCCATTACTTGCTTGATCCACCCATCGAGGGCGGGCCAAACAAGTTACATTTCCATAATCAAACGTCTGGGAAAAAGCATTGTGCGACAAGGAGTTGCAGGTCGTATTTCATCTGCAACTTTGTTTGACATGACCCAATGTCATCAATATCCTACGCGTCATGCGTTTTATCGTCTTACCTGTACTCCTGCTGGCCGTGTGCACGACCGCCATCGCGGCACCGCAGATCGAGCGCAATGACGAGATCGGCCGCCTGATGGTCGACCAGGGCTTGATCGCCCAGCTCGAGCAGGTTCGCCAGACGGTCACGGACAGGACTTCTGTCCTGGTAACCGGCGCCCTCGGTTTTCTGGGCGTACCCTACCGGCGTGGCGGCAACACCGCCGAAACCGGGCTCGACTGCAGTGGCTTGGTGCGCGCCGTATACAACCAGACCTTGGGCCTGGTGCTGCCGCGCCGCGCCGAAGAGCAGGCCGCGGCCACCGAGAAGATCGACCGCTCCGAGCTCAAACCCGGCGACCTGGTTTTCTTCAACACCATGCGCCGCGCCTTCAGCCATGTGGGCGTCTACATCGGTGACGGCAAGTTCGTCCATGCGCCCCGCACCGGCGCATCCGTGCGCATCGAAGACATGAACGGCAGCTACTGGCAGCGCCGCTTCAATGGCGCGCGGCGCGTGGTCGCTGGCGGCGACGCGGCTGCGGCACCGGCCGGCGAATAGTCCGGCACTCGGTTTTCAGTCTTCTCGCAGCTGCCCGCGCAGCTCACCACCAGGGAAGGTGGACGAGTGGACATTGACGTAGGCAACGCCGGCGCGAATGGCGTCCGCCATCTCTTCGAACTCCATCGCGGCGACCCCCTGCGCCGCAGCGGCCGCGCCCACATTGGCGGCTTGCAGGACGCCCTGGACGCTACCCGATTGCACGCATTGCGGCGCCAGGCCGGTCGGGTCGGGGTTGGCCGCAGTCTGGCAGAGAAACACCATGATCGCGCCGTTCACCCCTCTCTGCCCCAAGTGGATGTGCGCCTGGCGCACCTCGCCTTGCAGGTCTCGATAGGAAAGCTCATAGCGGATGGAGGCGGACTTGCGGTCGAGCGATGCCTTGAAACGCCCCGAGGCGGTCGATGACACCGAGGGAACCTCCGCGTAACTCCTGAGCTGAGTTTCGAAATCATCGTTCGCGAAGGCGTTGCCTGCGGCGAGAAGGACGGCAATGCCCGCGAGACTGGCGAGCGGGGACACTGCCGTGGACTGCGTTGAATGCATGGTGCGCTCCTTGAAGACAAGCCGTGATGGCAGCACGAATGTTCCGCGCTGCGAGGCGCCATGGCTATTCCAATGAAGGCAACGTGTGTTTCATTGCATGAGCAACCCGCCAGTGGCGGGCTTGCTGCTTCTAGCGCCTCTGTGGCGGCAAGTCCGTACAGCTGCCGTGCGCCGCCTCGGCCGCCAGGCCCACGCTCTCGCCCAGGGTCGGGTGCGGGTGAATGGTCTTGCCGATGTCGATGTCGTCGGCGCCCATCTCGATGGCCAGCGCAATTTCGCTGATCAGGTCGCCGGCGTGGGTGCCGACGATGCCGCCGCCCAGGATTCGGTGTGTTTGCGCGTCAAACAGCAGCTTGGTCATGCCCTCGTCGCGGCCGTTCGCAATCGCACGGCCCGAAGCGCTCCAGGGGAACAGGCCCTTCTTGATCGCAATGCCTTCCGCCTTGGCCTGGTCTTCGGTAAGGCCGACCCACGCCAGCTCGGGATCGGTGAAAGCCACGCTGGGAATCACCCGCGCATTGAAGGCAGCGCTCGCCAGTTCCTTGTCGCCCTTTTGTTCGCCGGCAATGACTTCGGCCGCCACGTGTGCCTCGTGCACGGCCTTGTGCTCGAGCATCGGCTGGCCGACGATGTCGCCCACCGCAAAGATGTGCGGCACGTTGGTGCGCATCTGGATGTCGACCGGAATGAAGCCGCGATCGCTGACTGCGATGCCGGCCTTCTCCGCGGCGATCTTCTTGCCGTTGGGGCTGCGGCCCACGGACTGCAGCACCAGGTCATAGAGCTGCGGCTCCTTGGGCGCCTGCTCGCCCTCGAAGCTCACGCGGATGCCCTCCTTCGTCGCCTCGGCGGCCACCGTCTTCGTCTTGAGCATGATGTTGTCGAAGCGCGGAGCGTTGATCTTCTGCCAGACCTTCACCAGGTCGCGGTCGGCGCCCTGCATCAGGCCGTCCAGCATCTCGACGACATCCAGGCGCGCGCCCAAGGTCGAATACACCGTGCCCATCTCCAGGCCGATGATGCCGCCGCCCAGGACCAGCATGCGCTTGGGCTCGTGCGCCATCTCGAGCGCGCCGGTGGAGTCGACCACGCGCGGATCCTTCGGCATGAAGGGCAGCTGAACCGACTGCGAGCCGGCCGCGATGATGCAGTGGCGGAACTTGATGACCTGCTTCTTGCCGCTCTTGTCCTGGCCGCTGCCGGTGGTTTCTTCCACCTGCACGTGGTAGGGGTCGAGGAAGCTGCCGACGCCGCGCACGGTCGTCACCTTGCGCATCTTGGCCATGGCGGTGAGGCCGCCGGTGAGCCGGCCCACCACCTTGTTCTTGTAGCCCAGGAGCTTGCTGCGGTCCACCTTCGGCGTGCCGTAGTCCACGCCGAGGTCGGCGAAGTGCTTCACCTCGTCCATCACCGAAGCCACGTGCAAGAAGGCCTTGGACGGGATGCAGCCCACGTTGAGGCAGACGCCGCCCAGGGTCGAATAGCGCTCGACCAGCACGACCTTGAGGCCCAGGTCGGCAGAGCGGAATGCACCCGAGTACCCGCCGGGGCCGGCGCCCAGCACCAGCACGTCGCATTCGAGGTCCACCGGACCGCCGTAGCTGCCGGCCGGGGCCGCCGCCACCGGCGCGGGCGCCGGGCTGGCGGCGGGCGCTGCTGATGCAGGTGCCGCGGCTGCAGCGGGTGCTGGTGCCGGAGCCGGTGTGGGTGCACCTGCGCCCTCTTCCACCTCCAGCGTCAGCACCACCGAGCCTTCGCTCACCTTGTCGCCCACCTTCACGGCCAGCGACTTCACGGTGCCGGCGTGGCTGGAGGGAATCTCCATCGAGGCCTTGTCCGATTCGACCGTGATCAGCGACTGCTCGGCCTTGATCTTGTCGCCCACCTGGACCAGCACCTCGATCACCGCCACTTCGTCGAAGTCGCCAATGTCGGGCACCTTGATTTGTTGTTCGCTCATTTTTTCTACACCTTCAACTTGAGTGTGAATACGTCGACCGGTCCGGCCGAATTGCGATCGAATTCGCAGGCGGCATCGATGCCGGCCTGGGCAATCTCGCGCGCCGTGCGCGCCTTGGCGTAGGCCGCATGCATGGCGCCGAGCGCAAAGCTGCGCCCCGAGCCGATGCTCCAGAACTCCTTGAACTCGAACACCTCGCGGTAGCTGTAGACGCCGAAAATGCCTGCACGATTGGCGATCAGCAGCGTGAACTGGCTCGACTCGTACGGGTCATGGTCGTCTTCCTTGGTCTGCAGGAAGAAGTGTTCCTTGAGCACCGGATGCAGGCGCATCAGCGTGCGAAACACGTCGTCCTTGCTGCCAAGGCGCAGTTCTTCCCGGGGCTGCGCTGCCAGCGCATGCCGCAGCACCAGGAAATGCGCGGCGGCCCCGGCAGCGGCAAAGATGCTCTTGCCCTGCGCGTCTTCCACCACGAAGGCCTTCTGGTTGGCCTCCATGCGATGCGACAGCCGCGTGTCCCCGAAGGTGACCAGCGTGTCGGCCATCAGCGCCACCTGGCCGCCTTTGCGGACGGCCACTACCGTGGTCATGCGTGCGCCCTGAAGTGGCTCACAGCAGGATCCGGCGGAAGTCCGCCAGCACCTGGCCCAGGTAGGCGTTGAAGCGCGCGGCCGACGCGCCATCGATCACCCGGTGGTCATAGGACAGAGACATCGGCAGGGTCAGGCGCGGCACGAACTGCTTGCCGTCCCACACCGGCTTCATCGCACTCTTGGACAGGCCCAGGATGGCGACTTCCGGGGCGTTGATGATCGGCGTGAAATGCGTGCCGCCGATGCCGCCCAGCGAGCTGATCGAGAAGCACCCGCCCTGCATGTCGGCCGCGCCCAGCTTGCCGTCGCGCGCCTTCTTGGCGAGTTCGCCCATCTCCTGGCTGATCGCGAGGATGCCCTTCTGGTCGGCGTTCTTGAGCACCGGCACCACCAGGCCGTTGGGCGTGTCCGCCGCGAAGCCGACGTTGAAGTACTGCTTGTAGACCAGCGCGTCGCCGTCCAGGCTGGTGTTGAACTCGGGGAACTTCTTGAGCGCCGCGACCACCGCCTTGATGACGAAGGCCAGCATCGTCACCTTGATGCCGGACTTCTCGTTCTCCTTGTTGGTGGCCACGCGGAAGGCCTCCAGCTCGGTGATGTCGGCCTCGTCGTTGTTGGTGACGTGCGGGATCATCACCCAGTTGCGATGCAGGTTGGCGCCGCTGATCTTCTTGATGCGGGACAGCTCCTTGCGCTCGAACTGGCCGAACTTGCTGAAGTCCACCTTGGGCCAGGGCAGCAGGTCCAGGCCGGCGCCGCCGCCGGCCGCCGCGGGACGTGCGCCAGCCGCCGCCTTGGGCACCACCTGGCCGCTCATCACGGCGCGGGTGAAGTTCTGCACGTCGTCCTGGGTGATGCGGCCCTTGAGTCCGCTGCCCTTCACTTCGTCCAGCGCCACGCCAAGCTCGCGTGCGAACTTGCGCACCGAGGGCGAGGCATGCGGCAGCTGGCCGCTGGGGGCCGCGGTCGGCTCATGCGCTGGCACGGCTGCTGCAGGCGCAGCGGCAAGCGCCGGGGCTGGAGCTGCTGCAGCTGCCGTTGCGGGCGCCGGCGCTGCGGCCGCCGGAGCCGGTACAGGCGCTGCGGCACCGGCGGCGCCTTCCAGCACCGCGATCAGGTCGCCCACGTTGACCTTGTCGCCCACCTTGACCTTGAGTTCCTTCAGGGTGCCGGCGGCCGAGGACGGAATCTCCATCGAGGCCTTGTCCGATTCGACCGTGATCAGCGACTGCTCGACCTTGACGGCATCGCCCGGCTTGACCAGCACTTCGATGACGGCCACGTCCTTGAAGTCGCCGATGTCGGGCACCTTCACCTCGACCGGGCCGCTGCTGGCAGCCGGCGCTGCGGCTGCAGGCGCCTGGGCCGGGGCGGCGGCAGGTGCCGGTCCAGGTGCCGGCGCAGGCGAAGACGCTGCAGCCGGCGGGGCTGCGGCTCCAGCCCCTTCGGCCTCGAGCACCAGCACCACGCTGCCCTCTTTCACCTTGCTGCCAACCTGGACCTTGAGCTCCTTGACGACACCGGCGGCCGACGAAGGAATCTCCATCGAGGCCTTGTCCGATTCGACCGTGATGAGCGACTGCTCGGGCTTGACCGTGTCGCCGACTTTGACCAGCACTTCGATGACTGCGACCTCGTCGAAATCGCCGATATCCGGCACCTTCACTTCCACAATTGCCATGTTGTGTCTCCCGCTCGAAAGCGTGTTGTTGCTTGTTGAGGTTGTTGATTACGCGTAGAGCGGGTTGACCTTGTCGGCGTTGATGCCGTACTTCTTGATCGCTTCGGCCACCTTGGCCGCCGGCAGCACGCCGTCTTCGGCCAGCGCCTTGAGCGCCGCCACCACGATGTAGTGGCGGTTGATCTCGAAGTGCTCGCGCAGCTTGCTGCGGAAGTCGCTGCGGCCGAAGCCGTCGGTGCCCAGCACCTTGTAGTTGCGGCCCTTGGGAATGAAGGCGCGCACCTGATCGGCATAGGCCTTCATGTAGTCGGTGGATGCCACCACCGGGCCGCTGCTGGCCGCCAGCTGCTGCGCGATGAAGGGCACGCGCGGCTCGTCGGTTGGGTGCAGCAGGTTCCAGCGATCGGCGTCCAGGCCGTCACGGGTCAGCTCGTTGAAGCTCGGGCAGCTCCAGATGGCGGCTGCCACGCCCCAGTCTTTTTCGAGCAGCTCTTGCGCGAAGAAGGACTCCCGCAGGATGGTGCCGCTACCCAGCAGTTGCACCGAGGGCGCTTCCTTGCCCTTGGCTGCCTTGATCACCGGCGCCTGCTTGCACAGGTACATGCCCTTGATGATCTGCTCCTCGGTGCCGGGTTGCAGCCCGGGCATCGGGTAGTTCTCGTTGAGCAGGGTGATGTAGTAGTAGACGTTGTCCTGCTTTTCCACCATGCGCTTCAGGCCATGGTGCAGGATCACGCCGACTTCGTGCGCGAAGGTCGGGTCGTAGCTCAGGCAATTGGGAATGGTGTTGGCCAGGATGTGGCTGTGGCCGTCCTCGTGCTGCAGGCCTTCGCCGTTGAGCGTGGTGCGCCCCGAGGTGCCGCCCAAGAGGAAGCCGCGTGCCTGCATGTCGCCGGCCGCCCAGGCCAGGTCGCCGATGCGCTGAAAGCCGAACATCGAGTAGTACACGTAGAACGGCACCATGATGCGGTTGCTGGTGCTGTACGACGTGGCAGCTGCGATCCAGCTGGACATGCCGCCGGCCTCGTTGATGCCTTCTTGCAGGATCTGGCCGGACTTGTCTTCCTTGTAGTACATGACCTGGTCCTTGTCGACCGGGGTGTACTGCTGCCCTTCGGGGTTGTAGATGCCAACCTGGCGGAACAGGCCTTCCATGCCGAAGGTGCGTGCCTCGTCGACCAGGATCGGCACCACGCGCGGACCCAGCGCCTGGTCACGCAACAGCTGCGTGAGGAAGCGCACATAGGCTTGCGTGGTGGAGATCTCGCGCCCTTCGGCCGTGGGCTCGAGTACCGCCTTGAAGGTTTCGAGCGAAGGCACGGTGAAGCTCTCTTCGGCCTTGGTGCGGCGGTACGGCAGGTAGCCGCCCAACGCCTTGCGGCGCTCGTGCAGGTACTTCATCTCCGGCGTGTCGTCGGCCGGCTTGTAGAACGGCAAATCGGCGATCTGGCTGTCGGGAATCGGGATGTTGAAGCGGTCGCGGAAGGCCTTGATGTCCTCATCGCCCAGCTTCTTGGTCTGGTGCACGGTGTTCTTGCCTTCGCCGATCTTGCCCATGCCGAAGCCCTTGACGGTCTTGATCAGGAGCACGGTGGGCTGGCCGGTGTGCTTCACCGCCGAAGCGAAAGCCGCATAGACCTTCTGCGAATCGTGGCCGCCGCGGCGCAGGTTCCAGATGTCGTCGTCGCTCATCTTGGCCACCATCTCCGCCGTGCGCGGATCGCGCCCGAAGAAGTGCTTGCGAACATAGGCGCCGTCGTTGGCCTTGAAGGACTGATAGTCGCCGTCGTTGGTCTCCATCATGATCTTGCGCAGCGCACCTTCCTTGTCGCGCGCCAGGAGCGGATCCCAGTTGCTGCCCCACAGAAGCTTGATGACGTTCCAGCCGGCACCACGGAACTCGCCTTCCAGCTCCTGGATGATCTTGCCGTTGCCGCGCACCGGGCCGTCCAGGCGCTGCAGATTGCAGTTGATCACGAAGATCAGGTTGTCCAGCTTCTCGCGCGCCGCCAGGCCGATGGCGCCGAGCGACTCGACCTCGTCCATTTCGCCGTCACCGCAGAACACCCAGACCTTGCGGTTGGCGGTGTCTGCGATGCCGCGGGCATGCAGGTACTTGAGGAAGCGCGCCTGGTAGATCGCCATCAGCGGGCCCAGGCCCATCGAGACCGTGGGGAACTGCCAGAACTCGGGCATCAGCTTGGGATGCGGGTAGCTCGACAGGCCCTTGCCGTCCACTTCCTGGCGGAAGTTGAGCAGTTGCTCTTCGGTGAGGCGCCCTTCCAGGTAGGCGCGGGCATAGATGCCAGGAGAGACGTGGCCCTGGATGTAGAGGCAGTCGCCGCCATGCTTCTCGCTCTCGGCATGCCAGAAGTGATTGAAGCCGGCGCCGAACATGCTGGCCAGCGAGGCAAAGGAGCCGATGTGGCCGCCCAGGTCACCGCCCTCGGGCGGGTGCAGGCGGTTGGCCTTGACCACCATCGCCATCGCGTTCCAGCGCATGTAGGAACGCAGCCGTTCCTCGATCTCGATGTTGCCGGGATTGCGCTCTTCCTGGTCGGTCTCGATGGTGTTGACGTAGGCGGTGTTGGCCGAGAAGGGCTTGTCGATGCTGTTCTGCCGCGCATGCTCCAGCAGTTGTTCCAAGAGGAAGTGGGCGCGCTCGCGCCCCTCGCTCTGGATCACGGCGGACAAGGCGTCCATCCATTCGCGCGTTTCTTGCGCGTCCGCATCGTTTGCCGCTGCCGAACCGAATGTGTTTTCGGGATTTGCCGACATGCTTTGTCTCCTTGATGGGTGTGGCTGTAATTTAGTGCCGGTTGAGGTTGCGCGGCAGTTTCCCACAAAAAAGTGCAAATTTCAAATGGTGCTTTCACATCTTGCAATGTGAAATTACAAGACATTGGCATGGCAATCGTTGTCGCAACCCAAGGTGTCTTGACCGTTCCCCTACACTCGCGCGATGCCCCCGCCTCCCCTGCCGTCCACCGCGGTCCGAGCGAGTTCGCGCTCGTCCACGTCCTCATCGCCATGGGCGGTCTGGCGGCGCGGGTGGCGCCGCCAGACGCCGATGCTGCAAGACGCCGTCGCCATGCTGGCGCCGATGGCGGCGGTATTGCTCTTTCTGTCGGCCATCGTCGCGGCCTTCTGGTATTTGCGCGCCGAAGAACTGGAGCGCGAACAGGAGTCGGTGCGGCGCGACGTCGAATACGCGCAGCAGCGCGTTCGCCTGCGCTTGCTGGAGCGCCAGGAACAACTGATGCGCATGGCCCGCGACGCCGGCAACCGGGAGATCGACGCCAGCGAATTCGTCAGCCGTTCCGAGTCGCTCGTCAGCCAGTTTCCGGAGCTTCAGGCCATCAGCTGGATCGACGACCGCCGGCGCTTCCAGGCCAGCTATTCGGCGCCCAGCGTGCATCCTTCCCAGCAGCACCTGGCCGGCGATGTGCTGCGGCCCGGCGACATCGAAACCCACTACGCGCTGGCGCGCGAGCTGCGGCAACCGGTGTTCTCGCAGCCCAGCAGCGGTGGCGACCTGCCGGCAGTGCTGCAACTGCACATCCCGCTGTTCGACCAAGGCCTTTTTGCCGGCGTGGTGCTGGGCGAATTTTCCATCGACGGGCTGCTGCGCTACGGCATTCCGCCCGAGGTGGCGGCTCGCTACGCGGTGGCGCTGCTCGACGGCAACGGCAGGCTGATCGCCGGCAACAAGGTCAGCCCGCCGGAGCCCGGACAACGCATGCTGCCCTGGCATAAGCACCTTAACGAATACGAAGTGCCCGTCTCGCCGGTGGGCAACAGCCTGCTGCTGCGAGCCCAGGCCTACCGCACTTCGCAAGGCCTGGTGGGCAACGGCCTGTTCTGGCTGGTGGTGGCGCTGAGCGTGCTCACCAGCTGGATGCTGATCGGCACCTGGCGCCACACGCGCCGGCGCCAACAGGCGCAGCAGGCGCTGGTCGCGGAAACCAATTTTCGCCGCGCCATGGAGAACTCCATGCCCACCGGCATGCGGGTGCTCGACCTGGAAGGCCGCATCACGTACGTGAATGCCGCCTTTTGCGCCATGACGGGCTGGAGCGAGGAAGAGCTGGTCGGCCAATCGCCTCCCTTCCCCTACTGGCTGGAGGCCGACCGCGAGATCATGAACGAGCGGCTCGAGGAAGAGCTGCATGGCCGTTCACTGCCCGGCGGCTTCCAGGTGCGGGTCAAGCGCAAGAACGGCAGCGTGTTCAACGCCCGCCTGTACGTCTCGCCCCTGATCGATGCGCGCGGCCACCAGACCGGCTGGATGACCTCGATGACCGACATCACCGAGCCCACCCGCATCCGCGAGCAGCTGTCGGCCTCCTACGAGCGCTTCACCACCGTGCTGGAAGCGCTCGACGCGGCCATCTCGGTGGCGCCGATCGGCAGCGAAGAACTGTTGTTTGCCAACAAGCTGTACCGCCTGTGGTTCGGCTCCGACACGGTGGGCCACCTGGGGATGGTGGCCCAGGCCGGCGTCCCTCCTGCGGCCTCCCATGACGAGGAGATGGATGACGTCGACGCCTTCGCCGGCCTGCCGCTCGATTCCCTGACCGGCGCCCAACCGGCCAACAACGAGATTTTCGTGCCCGAGCTGGGCAAGTGGCTGGAAGTGCGTTCGCGCTACCTGACCTGGGTGGACGGCCGGCTGGCGCAGATGGTGATTGCCACCGACATCACGCAGCGCCGCGACGCCGAAGAGCAGAACGCGGCCCAGGCCGACCGCGCCCAAGCCGCCAGCCGCCTCATCACCATGGGCGAAATGGCCTCCAGCGTGGCGCATGAGCTGAACCAGCCGCTCACCGCCATCACCAATTACTGCAATGGGATGGTGTCGCGCATCAAGGGCTCGCAGATCGATTCGGACTCCCTGCTCTCGGCGCTGGAAAAGACATCGCGCCAGGCGCAGCGCGCCGGCCAGATCATCCAGCGCATCCGCACCTTCGTGAAGCGCAGCGAACCCAACCGCACGCCGGCCGAGGCCACCACCATGGTGAGCGAGGCGGTCGAGCTGGCCGGCATCGAGCTGCGCCGGCGCAACGTGCGCCTGAACCACTACGTGGCGGCGCGCCTGCCGGTGCTGCAGGTGGACCCGATCCTGATCGAGCAAGTGCTGGTGAACCTGCTGCGCAATGCGGCCGAGGCCATCGACGTGGCCAGGCGCCCGCCGGCGCGCCGCAGCGTCGAGCTGCGTGTGCTGCCGCGCGTGATCGACGGAAACCCGGCGGTGGAGTTCTCCGTGCAGGACACCGGCATGGGCCTGGCCCCCGAAGTGATGGAGCGCCTCTATGAAGCCTTCTTCTCCACCAAGCCCGAAGGCATGGGCATCGGCCTCAATCTGTGCCGCACCATCGTCGAGTCGCACAAGGGCCGGATGCAGGCGGAGAACATCTACAATGGTTCAGAGGTCGTCGGGTGCCGTTTCTCATTCTGGATTCCGGTACTCGACGCCATGAAATCAATAGCAAGCGACGAGGCAAAGGTACCTGCATGAGTTTGATTCCCAAGAAGGGCACGGTCTATGTCGTCGACGACGACGAAGCCGTCCGTGATTCGCTGCAATGGCTGTTGGAAGGCAAGGACTACCGCGTTCGCTGCTTCGACTCCGCAGAATCGTTCCTCTCGCGCTACGACCCGCGCGAAGTGGCCTGCCTGATCGTCGATATCCGCATGGGCGGCATGACGGGTCTCGAATTGCAAGAACGGCTGATCGAGCGCCGCTCGCCGCTGCCCATCGTGGTCATCACCGGCCACGGCGACGTGCCGATGGCGGTCGACTCGATGAAGAAGGGCGCCATGGATTTCATCCAGAAGCCCTTCAATGACGAAGAACTGGTGGCCCTGGTCGAGCGCATGCTCGAGCATGCCCGCGGCACCTTTGCCCAGCACCAGCAGTCTGCGAGCCGCGACGCCCTCTTATCCAAGCTCACCGGCCGCGAGGCACAGGTGCTCGAGCGCATCGTCGCCGGCCGCCTGAACAAGCAGATCGCCGACGACCTGGGCATCAGCATCAAGACGGTGGAGGCGCACCGCGCCAACATCATGGAAAAGCTCAACGCCAACACGGTGGCCGACCTGCTCAAGATCGCCCTCGGGCAAGTCGCCGCGAAGGCCTCCTGAGGCCACACCCCTCCAACCCCCACGAATACGCCTGCGCAAGCGGGCGTTTCTACTTTCAGGATCAGATCGCGCCATGACGGCCCAACTCATTGACGGCAACGCCCTCGCCCGCACCATCCGCACCGAAGTCGCCGGCCGCACGCAAGCGCTGAAGGCACGCGGCGTTCAGCCGCACCTGTCGATCATCCTGGTCGGCGAGGATCCGGCGAGCCAGGTCTACACCAAGCACAAGGTCAACGACAGCACCGAGACCGGCCTGTCGGCCACCCTGGAGCGCTACCCCGCCGACATGAGCGAGGCCGATCTGCTGGCGCGCGTCCGCACCCTCAACGAAGACCCCAAGGTGCACGGCATCCTGGTGCAGCTGCCGCTGCCCAGGCATATGGACAGCCAGAAGGTCATCGAGACCATCTCGCCGGCCAAGGACGTGGACGGCTTTCACATCGCCAGCGCCGGCGCGCTGATGACCGGCGCCAAGGGCTTCTGGCCCTGCACGCCCTACGGCTGCATGAAGATGCTGGAATCCATCGGCTACTCGCTTCGCGGCAAGCACGCGGTGGTGATCGGGCGCAGCAACATCGTCGGCAAGCCGATGGCCATGATGCTGCTGGCGCAAAGCGCCACCGTCACCATCTGCCACAGCGCCACCCCCGACCTGGGCGCCATGACGCGGCAGGCCGACGTGATCGTCGCCGCCGTCGGCAAACGCAACGTGCTGACGGCCGACATGGTCAAGCCCGGCGCGGTGGTGATCGACGTGGGCATGAACCGCAACGACGAAGGCAAGCTGTGCGGCGACGTCGATTTCGACGGCGTTCGCCAGGTGGCCGGCTGGATCACGCCGGTGCCCGGCGGCGTCGGCCCGATGACGCGCGCCATGCTGCTGGTCAACACCATCGAGGCGGCCGAGCGGCAAGCCTGATCCGCCACCGCCCTTGCGCTTTTCCCCAACCGGCCCCATCTTGCTAGACATGACCAATCCGCTGCTCGACTTCAACGACCTCCCCTTGTTCGATCAGATCCGTCCGGAGCATGTGGCGCCGGCGGTCGACCAGTTGCTGGCTGACGCCGAAAAGGCCCTGCAGACGGTCACCGCGCCAGAGTTTCCGGCCGACTGGACGGCCATTGCCAAAGAGCTGGATATCTCCACCGAGCGCTTCAGCCGGGCCTGGGGCGCGGTCGGCCACCTGAATGCCGTGGCCGACACGCCCGAGCTGCGCGCCGCCTACAACGAGGCGATGCCGCGCGTCACCACCTTCTGGACCCGCGTGGGCTCCGACGAACGCCTGTATGCCAAATACAAGGCCATCGATCCAGCCGGCCTCAACCCCGAGCAGCGCCAGGCGCACAAGAACGCGGTGCGCAACTTCGTGCTCGGCGGCGCCGACCTGCAAGGCGCCGACAAGGAGCGCTTTGCCGTCATCCAGGAGCGGCAGGCCGAGCTGAGCCAGAAGTTCAGCGAAAACGCGCTCGACGCCACAGATGCCTTCGCCTACTACGCACGGCTTGATGAGCTGGGCGGCGTGCCGCAGGACGTGATCGCCACTGCCCTGGCCGCGGCCCAGGCCGAGCAGAAGGAAGGCTACAAGCTCACGTTGAAGATGCCCTGCTACCTGCCGGTGATGCAGTTCGCCGGGAGCAGTCGCCTGCGCGAAGCGCTCTATCGCGCCTATGTCACGCGGGCCAGCGAGCTGGGCGACGAGGCCTTCGACAACACCGAGCTCATCCGCGAGATCCTGGCGCTGCGCCAGGAAGAAGCCAAGCTCTTGGGCTACCGCAATTTCGGTGAGCTGTCGGTGGTGCCGAAGATGGCGGAGTCGCCGGAAGAAGTGCTGAAGTTCCTGCGCGACCTGGCCGTCAAGGCCAAGCCCTACGCCGAGCGTGACCTGGCCGACCTGCGCGCGTTTGCGGCCGAACTGCTGGGCATCAGCGATCCGCAGCCCTGGGACTGGAGCTACATCGGCGAGAAGCTCAAGGAGGCGCGCTATGCCTTCAGTGAGCAGGAGGTCAAGCAGTACTTCACCGCGCCCAAGGTGATGGCGGGCCTGTTCAAGATCGTCGAAACGCTGTTCGAGGTCTCGATCCGCCGCGACAGCGCGCCGGTATGGCACCCCAGCGTCGAGTTCTACCGCATCGAGCGCCAGGGCCCCAAGGGCGTGCAACTGGTGGGCCAGTTCTACCTCGATCCGTCGGCGCGCTCGGCCAAGCGCGGTGGCGCCTGGATGGATGATGTGCGCGCCCGCTGGCTGCGCCCCGACAACAACACGCTGCAGACGCCGGTGGCGCAGCTGGTGTGCAACTTCGCCGATGGCGTGGATGGCAAGCCGCCGCTCCTCACGCACGACGACGTGACCACCCTCTTCCATGAGTTCGGCCATGGCCTGCACCACATGCTGACGCAGGTGAACGAACGCGACGTCTCGGGCATCAGCGGCGTCGAATGGGACGCGGTGGAGCTGCCCAGCCAGTTCATGGAAAACTTCTGCTGGGAATGGGACGTGCTGCGCCACATGACGGCCCATGTCGCGACGGGCGAGCCGCTACCGCGCGCGCTGTTCGACAAGATGACTGCGGCCAAAAACTACCAGAGCGGCCTGCAAACCGTGCGGCAAATCGAGTTCTCGCTGTTTGACATGCTGCTGCACACCGAGCACGACGCCAGCAGTGCGCAGCCGGGCGCCGTCATGGCCCTGCTGGACAAGGTGCGCGCCGAGGTGGCCGTGATGCCGACCGCCCCCTTCAGCCGCACGCCCAACACCTTCACCCACATCTTCTCGGGCGGCTATGCGGCCGGCTACTACAGCTACAAGTGGGCCGAGGTGCTGAGCGCCGACGCCTACGCCGCGTTTGAAGAAAGCGCGGACGCCGAGGGCAAGCCCAACATCGAGACCGGGCGCCGCTACCGCACCGCCATCCTGGAGGCGGGCGGCAGCCGGCCGGCCATGGAGTCCTTCAAGGCCTTCCGCGGCCGGGCGCCGCAGCTGGACGCGCTGCTGCGCCACCAGGGCATGGCACCCACAACGGCCTGAGCTCGCGCGAAGTGGCGTTTTCGCATCGACGCGGCTCGCTTGGGTGCCGCAATCGCAAAGCGCTTGGCATACTCAACCGATCGTTCGTTCGCAAACATCGGAGCTCGCAATGAAGTTGAAAGGCCGCATTGGCTGGATCGCGCTGGCCCTGGTCGCAGGCAGCGCCTGTGCCCAATCGGTCTACCGGCAGGTCGATGCCAACGGCAAGGTCACCTACACCGACCAGCCACCCAGCGCGCGCACGGCGCAGCCGGTGCGCTCCGACGGCGTGACCTCGTTGCCGGTCGACAGCAGCCTGCCCTACGAGCTGCGCCAGGTGACTCAGCGCTATCCGGTCACGCTCTACACCCGCAGCGATTGCCAGCCCTGCGACGCCGGGCGCTCGCTGCTGACCACGCGTGGCGTGCCCTTCACGGAACGCACGGTGCAGACCGCTCAGGACAACGAAGCGCTGCAGCGCCTGACCGGCCAGAACGGTCTGCCCACGCTCGCCATCGGCGCTCAGCAATTGGTCGGTTTCCAGGATGGCGAATGGACGCGCTACCTGGATGCGGCGGGCTATCCTTCGAGTTCGCGCCTGCCGCCCAGCTACCGCCATGCGCCGGCTTCGCCATTGGTGGCGCAGGCTCCGGTTGCACCGCCCGCTGCAGCCCCAGCCCCCGCGCGGCCCGCAACCGCCCCAACGCCAGCCGCACCCAGCGGACCGACGCCGGACAATCCGGCCGGCATCAAGTTCTAGGGCCTGTTCACACTGTTTACGGGGATCGCGTAAACAGTGTGAACAGGCCCGGCCTTCAGTCGAAGTTCAGCGTCTCGACGCCCGAGGGCGTGCCCAGCAGGCAGACGCTGGCGCGCTGAAAGGCAAACACGCCGACGGTGACCACGCCGGGCCACTGGCTTACTTCAAGCTCGAAGGCCCTGGGGTCGGTGATGCGCAGACCCGTCACGTCGATGATGTGCTGCCCGTTGTCGGTAACCAGCGCGGCGCCATCCTTTTCGCGCACCTGGGCCAGGCCGCCCATCGCGGCAAACTGGCGCATGATGCGGCGCGCCGCCATCGGGATGACTTCCACCGGCAGCGGAAAGGCGCCCAGCGTCTGCACCTTCTTGGAGGCATCGGCGATGCAGATGAACTGGCGCGACTGCGCGGCGACGATCTTCTCGCGCGTCAGGGCCGCGCCGCCGCCCTTGATCATGTGGCCGCCGCCGTCGATCTCGTCGGCGCCATCGATGTAGACCGCCAGCTCCTCGACCTCGTTGCTGTCGAAAACCGGAATGCCCAGCGCCCGCAGCCGTTCGGTGGAAGCCACCGAACTGGACACCGCGCCCTTGATCTGATCCTTGATGCCGGCCAGCGCGTCGATGAACTTGTTCACCGTCGAACCGGTGCCGACGCCGACGATGCTGCCCGGCTTCACATAAGCCAGCGCGGCGCGTCCGACCTGCGCCTTGAGTTCGTCCTGGGTCGGGGGGATGCTGTTCATCGGGGAAAATCCTTGGCTGCTACGAAGAAAAGAGAATTATCCGATGTCACTCGTTCCCTACGGCCTCGCCCGCCCTTTCCTCTTCGGCCTGGATGCCGAGCAGGCCCATGAGATCACGCTGGAGGCCCTGGCGCGCACGCAGAACACACCGTTGGCCTGCTTCTATGCGCAAACGCGCGTCGAAGACCCGGTGAGCCTGGCCGGCCTCAGCTTCCCCAACCGGCTGGGCCTGGCCGCCGGACTGGACAAGAACGCACGCTGCATCGACGCCTTTGCCGCCATGGGCTTCGGCTTCGTCGAGGTCGGCACGGTGACGCCGAAGGCACAACCGGGCAATCCCAAGCCGCGCATCTTCCGCCTGCCCGAACGCGACGCGCTGATCAACCGGCTGGGCTTCAACAACGAGGGGCTGGACGCCTTTTTGCGCAACGTGCAGCGCGCGCGCTTTCGCCGTGGCGCCGGCCAGGCCAAGCCGATGCTGCTGGGCCTCAATATCGGCAAGAACGCGGCCACGCCGATCGAGAACGCGGTGGACGACTACCTGATCGGCCTGGCCGGCGTGTATCCGCATGCCGATTACGTCACCGTCAACATCTCCAGCCCCAACACCGCCAACCTGCGCAGCCTGCAAAGCGACGAGGCGCTGGACCGCTTGCTCGCGGCGATCGCGCAGCGGCGGGAGGAGCTGGCCGCGCAGCATGGCAAGCGCGTGCCCATCTTCGTGAAGATCGCGCCCGACCTCGACGAAGCGCAGGTGCAGCTGATTGCCGCCACCTTGCAGCGCAACGGCATGGACGGCGTGATCGCCACCAACACCACGCTGGCGCGCGACGCCGTGACCGGCCTGCGCCATGCCGACGAGGCCGGCGGCCTGTCGGGCCGGCCGGTGCAGGCCGCCAGCAACCGCGTGATCGCGCAGTTGCGCGCGGCCCTGGGCGAGGACTTTCCCATCATCGGTGTCGGCGGTGTGCTCAGTGGCGAGGACGCCCGCGCCAAGCGCGCGGCCGGGGCCGACGTGGTTCAGATCTATACCGGGCTCATCTACCGGGGACCGGCGCTGGTGCGGGAAGGGGCGCGCGCGCTGGCGGCAGCGCGCGCACCGGGCTGAGCGAAGAAACTCAGCGCATGCGCCAAAGAATGGGCGCCACCCAGGCCGCCCAGCGCACCAGGCGCTTCGGGCCAACGACCGCAACGATGCCAAGCGCGGCGGCTGTGGTGGCCACCGGGTGCTCGCGCACGGTCTGGGTCAGCATGGCGCTCAAGGGTGCCTTCTGACCGGCTGCCGCGCCGGAGCCCGGCGGGGGATTCTGCAGGCGCAGGATGCGCTCGCGCTGGCGCTCCATCCGCGCCAGCAATTCGTCGCGGGTGGCCGGGCGCGGCTCGCGCAATGCGGGGTCGCGCGGCCTGGCGCCAATTTCCGCCTGCACCCAGTGCCAGTCGCGTGCGAACTCGTTGCGTGCCAGTTCGATGCCTTCGGACTTGGTGCGCAGAGCCTTCAGCAGCCAGGCCAGAAAGCCCAGCCAGATCACCACCCAGATGCCGGCCACGATCCAGGCGGCGGCCACGCGCTGGGGCGTTTCCCAGAAATGCACGACCACTGCCACCGACAGCAGCGCTACGGCCACCGTCGTCAGGCCCATGACCGCCACCACCAGCAGGGTGACGAGCTGCAGGCGCCGCTTCTCTTCCTCCCAGGCCATCTGCAGCAACTGGGCGCGGTCTTCGGCCGCCAGGGCGCTCTCGCCCACGGCCACGCGCAGGTTGCGCAGCTTTCCGTCCAGGCCCGTGAGCGCAAGCAGCCGCTCGGTCAGCGGGCCCATCATGTGCGGGCCCTGCTCGACACCGCTTGGCCGGGCGCCACGGCCCGGAATTTCATGTGCTCAGCGACGGCCAAGCAGCAGGCCCACGAGGACGCCGACAGCCAGTGCCGCGCCGGCAATCTGCCAGGGCTCGTCGTGTGCGTAGGCGTTGGCTTGGCCGGCCGCCTCGCGCGCCTTCTTGGCCGCGAGCTTGCCCTTCTCGGCGGCCAGTTCGCGCGCAATGGCCAGCTTGGCATCGACGCGCTGACGCAGGGCCTTGATGTGCGGGACCGATTCCAGTTCCTTGCTCGAGAGCACGCCACGCACGTCGCTGGCGATGTCTTCGACCACCTGGTTGGCGGCTGCTTCGAGGTTGGCGGTTGATGTTGACATTACTGACTATCCTCCTGGACTGAAGTTCGCCGGCCACACGCCGACGGTGTCACACACCACAAATGGCGCATGGCCTCATGTTACAGGCTGCCCGGCGCTACGCCAGCATTTCAGCCACGTGTGCGCCGATCGCCAGGCTGCTGGTGAGGCCCGGCGATTCGATGCCGAAAAGATTGACCAGGCCCGCCACGCCATGCTCGTGCGCGCCCTGCAGCATGAAGTCGCGCGCGGGCTCGCCAGGCCCGGAAATCTTGGGCCGGATCCCGGCATAGCCGGGGACCAGCGCGCCATCGGGCAAGGCCGGCCAGTACTTGCGCACCTCGCCGTAGAAAGCCTGGCCGCGCGCCGGATCGACCACCAGGTCTTCGGGCGAATCCACCCATTGGACGTCCGGCCCGAACTTGGCCTGGCCGCCCAGGTCCAGCGTGAGATGCACGCCCAGCCCGCCCGGCTCGGGCACTGGGTAGACGAGCCGGCTGAAGGGCGCACGCCCGCTCAGGGTGAAGTAGCTGCCCTTGGCAAAGTACGCCTCTGGCACGGCCCGCGCGGGCAGCCCGGCAAAGCAGCGCGCCAGCGCCGGCGCATGCAGCCCGGCGGCATTCACCACGCTGGCGCAGCGCAAGACCGTGCCGTCCTGTGCGATGAGATCGATCGAGCCGTTCGCGCATTCGGCGCGCTCGACCGGCGACTTCATCGCCACCATCCCACCTGCGTTCTCCAGGTCGCCTTGCAGGCTCAGCATCAGCGCGTGGCTGTCGATGATGCCGGTGCTGGGCGAATGCACCGCCGCCACGCATTGAAGCTGCGGCTCCAGGCCCGCCACCTCGTCGCGACTGAGCAGCACCAGGTCGTCGACGCCATTGGCGCGTGCCTTGGCGACGATGCCTTCCAGTTCGCCCACCTGCTCGGGCGAGGTCGCGACGATCAGCTTGCCACAGCGGCGAAAAGGCAGCCCGCGCTCGCCGGCGTAGGCATACAGCATCTGGTTGCCCTGCACGCACAGGCGCGCCTTCAGCGAGCCCTGCGGGTAATAGATGCCTGCGTGGATGACCTCGCTGTTGCGCGAACTGGTGCCGGTGCCGATGCCGCCCTCGCTCTCGAGGACCACCACTTCACGCCCTGCCATGGCCAGGGCGCGCGCGACCGCCAGGCCGACCACGCCAGCGCCGACGACGGCGCAATCGATTCTTTCTGCTTGCATGCCGCAAGCTTAGCGGCGCGGCGCCGCCCCCTGACGCTCAATGCGGCGGCGCGATGGGTTCGGCCGGGTCGTCCGGCTGGGCGGGTGGCGGCACCGGCCCTTCGTCCGGCTCGACCGGCATCTCGCCAGGATCGGCTGGGCCGGGCTTGTGCGGTGTATGAAGTTCTGGTTTCAGGGCCATGCGCTACTCCAGATGGGGCATGAGTGTGCACCGCGATGCGCCACAAGGCAAAGCCCGGCCAAGTTTCAATCGGGCAAAGCCGCCAGCTCGAGGCGTGGCAGCCGATCCGGATCGGCCATGGCATCGATGGCGACGATGCGCCCGCCCTCGACCCGCACGCTGAGAACCAGCAAGAGATGGCCGCTCGGCGCCACCAGCACGCCGACCTGGCCGTCGACCAAGGCAGCGCGCGCCTGCTGGGCACGACCGGCGTAGGCCTTGGCCACGGCGGCCGCGCCAAGAATCTCCGGCTGGGACCCCAGGCGCGCTGCGGCGACGTCGGCCCGAAACACCACATCGGGGGCGAGCACCGCCAGCAAGCCGGGAAGATCACCGGCGCGCGCAGCGGCGAGAAAGGCCTCGATCACGCTGCGCTGCTCGCGAAGCACCGGCTCGGGCGCCGCGGGCCGCCCCTGCACACGGCGCCTGGCCCGGCTGGCCAGCTGCCGCGTGGCCAGCGGCGAGCGCTCGACGATCGGCGCGATTTCCTCGAAGGACAGATCGAACATGTCGTGCAGCACGAAAGCCACGCGCTCGGCCGGCGTCAACGTCTCCAGCACCACCAGCAGCGCCAGGCCGACGGCATCCGCCAGTTCGGCTTCGGCCTGCGGATCGCCACCGCCGGGGCCTTCGGCGACGGGCTCGGGGTGCACACGGCGTCGTCGTCCGCATCGAGCGAATCCTCGCGCCGTGACTTGCGGCTGCGCAGCATGTCCAGGCAGACGCGGCCGATCACCGTGGTCAGCCAGCCCGCCAGGTTGGCGATTTCGCCGGCCTCGGTGCGCCCGAGGCGCAGCCAGGTTTCCTGCACCGCGTCTTCGGCTTCGCTGAGCGAGCCGAGCATGCGGTAGGCCACGCCACGCAGGCGGTTGCGTTGGGCCTGGAATCGCTCGGCCAGAAGAATTTGCGCGTCCATGTGTCACGTTTCCCGTTGCTGCTTCGTCATGCCTATGACGGACGAAGGCTGGCCGATGTTACGGCGGGCCTTGGCCCCCGACGGGTGTTCGTCGCCCATCCAACGTCCAACTTTGATAGGAATGATCCCAATGCAAGCACGTATGAAGAACCCCGCCCTGGTCCTGCCTGCCGTCATGCAGGCCATGATGGCGCTGAACAAGGCCACGGAAAGCATCGAAGGCCTGCCCTATGTGACGACCAAGCTGGTGCACTTGCGCGCCAGCCAGATCAACGGCTGCAGCGTCTGCGTGGACATGCATGCACGCGAGCTGCGCAAGGCGGGCGAGAAGGACGAGCGCCTGTTCGCGGTGGCCGCGTGGCGCGATGCGCCCTGGTTCACCGATGCGGAGCGTGCCGCGCTGGCGCTGACCGAGGCCGTGACGCGCCTGAGCGACCGGCCCGACCCGGTGCCCGATGACATCTATGACGAAGCGGCCCGCCATTTCGACGAGCGCGCGCTGGCCGCGCTGATTGCATGCATCGGCGCGATCAACGTGTGGAACCGCTTCAACGTGACGGTGCGCCAAGTGGCGGGCGCGCGCTGGGACTGAAGTAGAGGCGCGCCGCGGGCGAAAAAAAAGCGACCTGGAGATCCAGGTCGCTTTTTCCGATGGAGAAACTTGGTGGGCGGTGGAGGTTTCGAACCTCCGACCCCAGCAGTGTGAAAGCGCCCCCACGGCTTGCGCCGCAGGGGCTTCAATGCTGTGCTCTACCCCTGCGGCGGGATGGATTGTCCCAAATTTGTCCCAAGTTCGATACCCCTTTTGAGCCACATGCGGCCTGCACGCCGGGACTCAGCGCTGGGCTCGGCAAGCAGGGCGAGAGGAACCAGACTTGACCCCCCGTGGTCGAACGCGATCCATGCGAGCGCACTGTCAGCATCGACGTGCAAAGCGCGGCCCTTCTCGCCGTCCGCGAAGCAGCCAAAGTCATCGATGAGGGCAACGGTCATGTCTGCGATGACTCGCATGCCGGGAGGAAGGGGCGGGAAGCCGCGTTGCATGAGGTGCCTTTCTTGGTTGATGCGCGGCCAGTGTTGCAAGACCTACTGAAGGCCGTCAACACAGACCCAGCACCGGCAATGCAGGTGACACACGACCCGCGCCAACTCGGTCAGAGCCCGCATCGCCCCCCCGCATGGGACACGTGTGGGACAAGAGCAATTTTTCAGTCCGTAGCTCGCCCGCCACAATCCCGTGGCCGCTCCAGTAGTCGAGCTACCTCAACGCTGAGCGGATGTGCGTCGGCCAACGTGCCATCCGTCCAAGCACCTTGGATCAACGCAGCGCGGGCATCCGCAAGCGCCCGTTTGGCGCGCTCGATCTTCTGCCGGGATTCGAGTAGTTGCTCGGTCCGCGCTTCAACCTCCCGCAGCAGGAAGTCCTCGGCTCGCGCAGTTTCAACAGCGGCACTCGCGGCGGTGTACGCAGCGCTGTTGCCGCTTCGAGCTGCAGCCCCCTGTCTGTGCATCAGGGTGTACTCAGCGCTCATGCCAGCGCACCTGTTTCGTGTAGGCGCACAGCAAGGCGGACAAGTTCGCCGAACGCATCCTGGTGGCGGGCGTGCGCTTGCGCCGCGTGGTACCCCAGATCGCCGACATCGTGGCCGATGTGCTCGGCTACGCTGACAGCCGCCTTGGCGTCGCGGTACTCGTTTAAGGTGCCAAGGTAGCGGCGGGCCAACTGGGCGAAGGAGGGGCGGTTCTGGGTGTTTCTCGACATGCTCTTTCCCCTCAGGCGCTGACGTAGCCACGGGCCTTATCGCGGCAGTACCGACGCACGGCGGCGTCCGCGTCTGCATCCAAGGCGAGGATCGCAGCGGGCAGCACGCTAGGGTCGGCGAGGACGGCGGCGTAAAGCTCGGGCGTCGGACCCGTGAGAGATTGCTTGCCGGGGCGGCGCACCTGCTCGCCAAGCATCGAATCCCAGTGTGACGCGGTGTAGTGGATCGTGTAGTCGTCTATGCGTGGGTTGCCCTTCCCGGTGCCCTCAACGCGGATGTTCTGGAACCGTGCGACGGCAGCGGCTTTCCCAGCGGCAGCACGGTCGGCGTCGGCCTGTTGCGCTTCAAGTTGCGTCAGCTTCCGCTTCAGGTCGGCCTCGCGGGCGACTGCGGCCTGTATGGCGCGGAGTTGGTCGGCCAGGGCCGTGACGGTGGAGAGTTCTGCCTTGACGGCGGCGATGTGGTTGGTGGTCATGTATGTTCCTTGGGGATGTGAAAAGGGGCGCACTCGGCGCCCCGTGGTGGGTAGGTGTGGCTCTCAGCGACGACGCAGAAAGACCGTCGCTCGCGCCGGGGGCAGGCTGTCGTCGCGGAAGCTGACGCTCTCGTTCGCGCCACGGGTCAGCGAATCCATGTAGCGACCAATCAGCCCGCGTGCCTGACGCGGCGTAAGCGCAACGTCCTCGCCCTGCGCGTTGGTGGCGCGGAAGCCGTGTGCCGCCAGGAACGACTCGGGGTTGTGGTCCGAATGGACGTTGCCCGATACGACCGGCGCGGCGGTGCTGTGGTCGTACCAGACCGATGCATCTGCGCGAGCCTGCTGCTGGTGCTGGTGCGCCAGGAATTCGCGGGACGTAGGCGCGTCGCTGCGGCTGTACGTGGCTGGGCTGGTGCTGACAAGCGCAGACTCGTTGCGGCCTGCTTGGGCCATCTCAGCGCGGGCGCTGGTGACGCTGCGGCCCGAGAAGCCGGTAGGACCGTGCTGGCCGTTGAAGGGGGATGTGTTCTCGTTCATGGTTTCCTTGTGGGTTGGTCAAGCGGTCGCGCTGGTGCGCTTCCGCCTTGGGGTTGTTCGTGCCTTCGCACGCATGCGGGACGTAGCGCGCTTCTTCGCGGCGTCGGCCTTGGCCTGCTGGTTCGCCTCTTGCTGTATCGACCATTCGAGAGCGGTGCCGCCATCGGCATAGAAGGCAGCTTCCTCGGCACGCTCCTTCTCGGTCGTGGCGGCATTGCGGCGGGCGCGTTCGGCGTCCTCTGCGGCGGCAGCGGCGCGACGCTTCGCCTCCTCGCTTGCGAGGAATGCTTGATAGGCCGGGGTGCGGGTGTGCCGCGTCCGCATGATGTCGCGGGCGCGTGCTGCGATTCGGCCAAGCGGGTCGGCGTGCTGAATCGGGGTCGTCCACCATGACGGCAAGGTGTAGAGCGTCATCGCGGCTTCCCACCAGTCGCCCCTGTCGGGCTCCGTGGGGAAGGGTGGCATGGTTGTCGGTTGGTTCACCATCCAAGGTCGTCCTGTAGCAGTGCCGTCAAGTCCGCATCCGCCTGAGCGAGTGCGAACCATGCGGCAGCGTTGTTGTTGAATTCGCGCTGTAGGTCGGGGCAGTGCGAGGCGCGCACGCTGTTCCAAAGCTCTACGCGCTGGTCCGGGTGCTGGTGGACAGTCCACGGCCCGCGCTGGTAGGTCCGCACGCCCTGCGCGGCTTGCTCGCGCTGCCATGCGAGATGCGCGAGGTGTCCGTCCCGGCTTCGTTTGCCGCCCGTGTAGCCCGTGCCAGCCCGGACTGTTGCCCACTGCGCGGCCGGTCTGTGCCGTTGCCAGCAATGCCAGCAGGCGCGGTCAGACACGCGGCGCTCAGCGTTGCCGCAGCGCGGGCAGGCTGTGGCGCTGGTGAACTGCCCTCGCCCGGCCACAAGGGCATCAATGCGGGCCGGCTCGGTGCGAAGCCTGAGCGCCTGCGCGAACTGGTCGTCAGCCTGCGCAATCTGTCGGGTGCGCCGGGTTAGTTTCTGCGCCCGTGGCTGTTGTTGCCATGCGGACCACTGCGCATCGTGCGTGCGTCGGCCGGCGCCCTTGCTCATAGAACGCCAATAGCCCGCAGGACAGCGCGGCGTACCGTGGTGCTGCTGGAGTCGAGCGCCCTTGCGATGCTGGCCCAAGATTCCTCCTGCTTCCATAGCGCGATTGCCCGCGCCACGTCGAGCGCCGCACGCGGCCTGCCGCCCTTGCCTCGCTCCAGCCAGGACGGCAGCGCGCCTGTCGCGTCCAGCACGCCCCGGCGATACCCGGCGAGTGCGTTGCTGTTGTCGGCGGCGCGTGCCTGCGCGACGAAGGCTCTCGCGCTCGCGCTTTTCTCAAGAATGTGATTGTTCATGTTCGTTCCTTTGGTCGGTCAGGCGAAGGCCGCGACCGGGAGTTGTGCCGTGCGGATGGCTTTCCACGCCTCGCGCTCGGCGTCAAGTTCTGCATCGAGTCGGGCTACTTCCTGCGACACAAGCACAGGCGCCGCGCCGGGGTGCTTCTCGGTCCGGACGGGCTTCGCTCTGTTCAGCATTCGCATGTAGATGCCGCTCGCCTCCGCAGCCTCCGAGAGATGGGCGCGGGCCGATCCGCCAGTGCGCTGGAACAGCGGACCTAGGAGGCTTCCATGCACGAGCACGCCCGCGTCGATCAGCGGCCGGACGTAGCGGCGCACGTTGTCAATGCGCTTCCCGTGCAGGTCGGCGTACCACTTGCACAGCGCATCGATGCCCGGCGTGATGCCCCGGCGCTTGTTGGCGAACTTGAGGACGAAGCTGGCGAACTTGCGCACCTCGGGCCGCAGGGAATCAAACACTGCATCCCGAGCGGGAAGCTTGTTCCGAATGTCCAAGGTCGAGACGGTCAATTGCTCGGCCGGGATGATCTCTCCGGTGGCGGTGTCGAGGTACTCGCCGATGCTCCGAACCTTGCCGCGCTTTGTCAGGTTCACGGACCAGATGGCGAGGCTGTCCAGGTTCACCGTTTCGGTTCCGGTGATGCGCGTTGCGCTGGTGCTTCTCATGTTCGATCGCTCCTTGATGTGTATTCGGGGAAACAGCAGGAATCCAGCATCGGCGCGGGTTCCGGCGGGGTGGAAGTGAGGGAATGGGCCGTCTTTGGGCCGCTGGCCGTGCTTATGGAAAGGCGCGGCTCGGCGCGCTGGCGCACTTAGACGGACGTTTGGTTTGTCCGGATAGGAGGACAAAAAGCCGAACTGCGGTTGCGGCAAGGTGACGCGGGCTAGGCGAGGCTGTCTGCCGGGCCTACCTGTCTGTACGGGAAGGGGCGCCCTGCCCGCGCTCCCGCGTAGCTGGAGGATGGCCCACAGTCCCCGAGGCGAGCCTTTGGCACTGATCCGATGAGGAGCGCAGACACGCATACCGATTCCGCGTGTCCAGACGGCGCCCAGCACACGCTGCGCATCGGACTAGGGCAACGGTGCGGAGTGCCTCGTGCGCGTCTCGTAGGGCCAGGAACGACAAAGCGCCCGCGAGGGGCGCCTTGGGCTGGTGGGATGGCGGCTGCCTAGGCCGGCTGCATTCGCAGGATCGTCGGGTGCGACACGCCGAGCATGCGGGCCACTTCCCGCACCCCCTTGCCCTCGACCAGCAGCGCCCGCGCTTGCGCCTGCTGTGCGTCCGACAGGGCCGGCTTTCTACCAAGACGCTTGCCCTCGGCCCTGGCCCGCTCCAGCCCAGCATGCGTGCGCTCGACAAGTTGGTCCCGCTCGAACTGAGCAAAGGCCGAGAACATGCGCCGCACCAAGTCGCCGGCTGCTGACGTGACCTCGGCCACGGGCAGGTCCAGCACGATCAGACGAATGCCTGCCTGCCGCAGATGCTCCACGGTGCGGTCAATGTCGCTGGCGTTTCTCCCGAGGCGGTCCAGCTTCGTGACGATGAGCGTGTCGCCCTCCTCCAGCTTGTCCACCAGCTTGGCAAAGGCCGGCCGGTCCATCGCCGGGACGGTGCCGCTGATCGTCTCGGCCACCACGCGGGCGGGCTTGACCTCATACCCCGCCTGCTTGGCCTGAAGGGTTTGGTTCTCGGTGGTTTGCTCGGCGGTGCTGACGCGGCAGTACAAGAAGGTGCGGGACATGGTTCCTCTGTGTTGGTACGTTGACGTGGTACGAATCATCGTTGGTACACAATTCGGCGTCAAGGACTTTCGTACCACTCTTCGCGTATCGCTCACGCTGGTACAGATACGGTCGATTAAGTACCAGCCAGTCAGCGAAGGCTCTGCTCTCCTGCTGCACTGCCCTTTCGCGTGTCCAATCGCCGCACGCGGGGCCATAGTGCGGCGGGTAGGCAAGGGTGCGGCGCACTGCCAACGGCCCTTCTGCGGCATGTTGCTCGTGCCGCCATTTCCGAGTGTTCTCCGGACCGGGGCCACGGGGGGCGGGAGCAGTGCGGACGGGGGCGTGAGGCTCCGGGAAAATCTCCGGCAATTTTTTGCCCTGGGCCAAGCCAAAATGGTGTCCGATGACACTATCCCGAAAAGAGATCGAAGAACTGCATCCGAAGCTCGACAACCAGGAGCAGCCGATAGAGACGCCATCAGCGTATGCGCACCGGGTGCGGCAAGTCTTGCCCAACTTCCCCGAGCAGGTAGTCACACAGTGGTTCTTTGAGCACCACCAGTGCATCGAAGAATACGTTTGGCTGGACTACTCCAATCTTCGTTTCGTGTTGACTGAGATCGGGCCCGACGTTTTGGGTCTGCGTTGCTTACAAGAACACGAGACCGTTGTGCAATACCGGGATTACTTTATGAGAGGCACACCAAGCCAGCGAATGAACCGTCTCGGCGAATACATCTCCGCACACGGAACATGGCCTGTACCGCCTCTCGTTTTCGACAACTCAGATGGAGTGTTTGCGGCGCCTTGGGGGCTTAGGTACTCAGTTCCGTATGACCTCCTCGAGGGCCATCACAGAATGGCAGTCCTCTACGGGCTGGGTAGGCACAGTGAAGGTAGCCATCAGGTGTGGATGGTTCAACGAAGCGAATCGACTTCCGACTTCTCCCGTGCATCCACCCCGCCCGGCAACCATCCATAAGGCGGAGACGGGCACGGGCTATCCGGGCGACTGATCTCCTCGTCCGCACAATGTTGAGGTCGTTCCGTCAGGCCTCCGTGGGACACTGGCGGGAAAATCCGGCCCTGAGAAGCTCGGACAGGGCAACCTGCTTGCGGGCTGCGCCATGAAGACGGACACGGCCCCGCCGTGACGTCGCCCCTCAGCCGGTGGCTGTCGCAGGCATTCGCCGGACTGGGGCCATGGGGGCGGCTGGGCGCGGGCGAGCGGCGTGCACCCGCAGAAATCCCCCATCGAAATTCGGGCCGAATCGATCGTTACTATCAATGCATGAACGATCCGCACGTTGTCGCTGTCCACTACAACTTGGAATTGGACGAAACTGTCATCTATCAGCCACCGGAAGCACCTGTGGAATACAGCCTGACAGAGTTCACCGTTCGGGTCGATGGGCGACACGTGGTCCTCTTGCCGCAGGCACATTACCCGAGCAGCGAGGCGGTGCTCGTCGCGTGTGAGCCCCTTGTGCGGGCGTGGCAACTGATGATTGCAGTGGACTTTGGTTCGGTCGATGTTCGGCTCAAATACGAGCAGACAGAGTTGGTGGATCGCGCCCCGACGCCCGGCGTCGTCGAGCTTCAATCAGAAAGCATCGCGTTCGGCGCCACTTTCATGGATGCGACGATTGTTCGAACGTTCAACCGCCATCCCCCGGCTCCCGACGCTACTCTAAGAGTCACGCCGGATGTAGGCTCTCTTTGGCAACGATACTGCGGATACAAGCGAGGCAAAGAACCGCTTCTAAGCATGGCCTACTTTGTTCTCACGGTTGTTGAGGCCTTGGGAGGAAACTCCCGACCGGCTGCTGCAAGGACGTTTAACGTCGAGGAGAGCGTGTTACGCAAGATCGGCGAGTTGTCATCAACACGCGGCGACAGCCTTACGGCACGAAAGCGACCGGATGCCGCACGCCCCCTCCAATCAGAGGAGCACTTATGGCTGGAACAGGCGGTCCAGAAGCTGATTCTGCAGTTGGCTCGCAGCAATGGTGCACCTCCGCTGACTCCTCTCCGCCTCGCAGACTTGCCAGCGCTCTAAGATCTGGAATGTTATGCATGACCTTGCGCCTCAGGAGGCGTGTCGATGCTGTGTCCCGTTTCCGAGATTTCCTTCGGCGCCGCGAGCGCCACCGTCCAATGTCCGCCCAGCTCTTGGCGAAGTCCGAGCAAGTCATAGGTCTTGAGCATGCTGACCAACCCAGAATGTCCGGAGGTCTGAGGCGAAAACGCAGGATCGGTGCGGCGCAGGTATGCGCCAAGGCTGCCAACGTGCACTCGCCCGTCGGGGCTGTCTGCAGCCATGAGCTTCACGGCGTTCACAACGGACTTGGGTCGAAGTTTGGTCTTAGCCGGTGCGGCGGCTCTTGCGGCTTGGGCCGAGGTGCTTGAACCAATGGAAGGCTCGGAAGGCGTCCATTCGAAGAACTGGTCGCTGGCATTTCGCAGCGCGTCAGGAGTCTTGGCTTCGCCGACGATGTGCACTGTGGCGCTGCGCTCGCGTAGCTTGCGGCACAAATAGGCGAAGTCCGAATCACTCGTCACCAAGCAGAAGGTCTCGGCGCGTTGGTCGAAGAGGGCTTCCATCGCGTCAAGCGCGAGCGCGATGTCCGAAGTGTTCTTGCCAGCGACGTACTGGTATTGCAGGCACGGGGTAAAGGCTAGACGGACCAGAGCATCTTGCCATTTGTTGGCGAGCGTGCCGTGGTTGCCATAGCCACGACGTAGCACCACGCGGCCAAACTGAGCA
The DNA here is from genome assembly GCF_052871435.1 of Variovorax sp. LARHSF232. Taxonomy (NCBI): domain Bacteria; kingdom Pseudomonadati; phylum Pseudomonadota; class Betaproteobacteria; order Burkholderiales; family Comamonadaceae; genus Variovorax; species Variovorax sp. LARHSF232. Next base: position 158,716 of record NZ_JBIXJS010000011.1, read on the forward strand.
ACGACGCGCAGGGCGTACTCCAAAATTTCCGGCGTCGTGTTGTCGCAGTCCACCAGGACCGCCACCCTTGAGTCAGCACCCGGGTCGGGTTGCGCCATCGAATCTTCTCCTGTGCTTGTGGCGAAGATCATAGTCGGCGAGCAGCCCGAGCAAGGCTGAGGTCTCCTACCGGGGTCTCGTTTTGAAGGCTTTCGACAGCGTGGCCCGTGCTTGTCGATGTTGCGGCCCGCAGTCTTGGACAGCGCATCGATCCCAACACCCCACGCACTCCCGACCTATGATCGCGCCCCATGGGTATCAATCTCTCAATGCTAGGTGCGAAGCTGGGCAAGTATCGGGATCAACTCCAGGAGACCATCGCTGAAGTCGCCGCAGCGACAGGCATCGAGCCTGCCCGGCTCGCCTCAATCGAGGCCGGGAATCTGGAGCCGACCGGCGATGAGGTCTTGATCCTCGCTGACTACTTTCAGTGCGATTTCAAATTCTTCATCTCGAACGAGCGAGTCGCCCCCTTCGAACAGACCGAGACGCTTTATCGTGCGCATGGTCAAGACTTCACCAAGAGCGACAGGCGGGCAGTGCAGGAGTTTCTGTATCTGTGCGAGACGGAGGCGTTCTTGCTCTCGGAACTGGGACGTTCTGGTACTGAGTTCGTGTTCTCTCCAACAGGCAACTTTATGAAGGCCCACGGCGAGGAGGCTGCCCGCGCCCTGCGAGTGGCCCACGGCTATAGCGACAGGGAGGTTCCACGCGATGTGTACGCAGAAATTCGTAGGGCCGGCGTTCACCTTTTCCGACGGCGCTTGGGAAACTCCAACATCTCCGGGTTGTTCATCAAGCATCCCGTCGCAGGCAAATGCGCGCTTGTGAACTACAGCGAGGACATCTACCGACAACGCTTCAGCGCAGCGCACGAGATGGCGCATGCGATTTTTGATGCGGACCAAGTTGCGAGCGTGACGTACGAGCGGCCGACCGGTGGAGATTTACGTGAGGTGAGGGCGAACCGCTTTGCTTCCTGCTTCATCATGCCACCCGCGTTCCTGGCGGGGCTGCCGTCTCCAAGGCAATGGACTGACGCCGTTGCAATCGAGTGGGCCAACAAGTTGCGTGTGAGTTGTCACGCGCTCGGGATCGCGCTGCGGGCAGCGAATCTCATTAGCGAAGAGCGTAGCCAACAGATTCAGCGTCTAAGGGTGCCCAGAGATGCGAAGCTCGACCCCGAACTGCAGGAGGGCCTAAGCGCTGCTCAGCGCGAACGCAAGGCTCACCTGCTTCAGCTCGGCTTGTCGGACTTCTACGTGGGGCTGTGCTTCGACGCCCTAAAGGAAGGGGTCATCAGTGTGGGGCGTTTATCGGAGGCGTTGTTGAGTAGCCGAGCCGAACTCGCCAGTCTGGCCTCGCTGTACGGGCGGAGTCTCAATGCCACTTGATCCGTCAAAGTTCCAGCTGGTCAACGTCGTCGACACTTGCGCCGTGTGGAATGTTCTGTCGTCTTTGCGTCTCTATAACGCGGCCAAAGAAGCGCGGTGTGAGTTCTGCATCACGGAGTTCGTCCGCTACGAGTGTTTGGTCAAGCGTCGAACCGCACCTGATGCAGCGGGTCAGACGCTAATGGCGCGTTTGGTTTCGGAGCAGGGCCGAGGGGCCTTCAAGGCGCATGCTTGCTCGATTGACGACCTTCAATCGGTGGAGGTGCTGGAGAAGCGCAAGCGCTTGGGCAAAGGAGAGCTGTCGTCGATTGCTTTCGCCATGAGGATTCGACAGGCGGTTCTTACCGATGATCAAAAAGCTCGCAGATTGGCCTTGGACGCCGGGCACTCGTATGTTCAGACAACTCCGCATTTGTTTTCATGGTTGATCTTCTGCGATCGCCTTGGGGACTCGGACACGGCTGTGGTGATTGATCAACACAACGCACTCGGCCAAGACCTTGCTCCTCACTTCCAACGTGCCTACGTCATGGCGTTGGAGTGCAAACTGAACAGCCGACCGCGGGACGGTAGCGCACCAGCGTAGGTTGGGATCGACATTCCAGATCACTCCACCATGACCACGAACGAACTGTGGACACTCGGGATCGCAGGATACGCAGCGGTTGTCTCGACGTTCGTCCTGGGCTGGGATGCCTACAAGTGGCTGCATTCCGGGCCAAAGATTTTGATAACCGCTTCAACTGGCATGAAGCTCGTCGGCGGCGCCGTGCCCGGCGACAAGACCTACGTCTCTGTGACGGCAGTGAATCGAGGCGACCGCCCGACGACGATCACGAACCTCGGCTTTCTGCACTACCGCAACTGGTTCGACGCAACCTTCCGGCGAAACAAGAACATTGCTGCCTTCATCGTCACGGACCCTTCGCAGGCTCAAAAACTGCCGTACAGGTTCGAAGCGGGCGGTCAATGGATCGGGCTTTGCGACCAAGACGAGGGGGTGTTGAGAATGATCCGGGAAGGCCGTCTCTATGTGGTGCTCTATCACTCCCACGCAGGGCGTGGTGTGCGGCACCGCCTTAGGGCGACATAGGCGCTACCGAGAGGCCCAGTACCGCGCCACTGTGGCCTTTCCGAGACCGAAGTGCGCCGCATTGGCGGCGATGCTCGCGCCTTGCTCTGCTCGCCACGAGTTCACCACAGCAGCGTCGGCTTTGGGCGGCCTGCCGGAATACTTCTCGGGGTTGTCCTGCTTGCCTGCTTGCCTGCTTGCCTGCTTGGCCTTCTCGATGCCCTGCCGCTGCATTGTAAGCACGCGGCGAACACATCTTGACGATGGCCGCAACGGACGGCAGCGTGCGTGACGGGGTGGTCAGCTTTGCTGCCAGCGATGCGGCAGCAGTTCGTCGATGCGGCTGTGTGGGTGCGTCGGTA
>NZ_JBIXJS010000012.1:0-137544 GCF_052871435.1 Variovorax sp. LARHSF232
GCGACGACCATGGTCACGCACACGACAGGTCCTGCTCCCTGGTTGTTTTGCTACATCGCGCATCTGCTCGCGCGTCAGGGTCGGTTCTTCGAAGCAGCAAAGACGATTGCCTATATCGACAGCTGCACGCTGGAGCCCGACCGCGTGCGTATGCCCCCGGTGCCAGAGCGTTGCTACGAAGAGGCACTCGCCATCGTCAAGACGGGTCTCGACACCGAAGCGCTCGGTCGCCTTCGCAACGAGGGTTCCCGGCTCAGCGCGGAGGAAGTGATCGCCATGGCCTTCCCGGCCCGGACTTAGCGACACCAACAGCGACTTTGCGCACCGTCGGTAAGCGGCCAGTCGTGAATGACTCGTCATGGCCGGATCCAGCGCATCGCGAGGCCGAAGTCTACGACCGCTCCCGCTGCAAAGTGCTCAGGTGCCGGTCACGTCCAACCTGCTAACTGGAGATCCCATTGCTAGAAGCCGTGGACGAGTCATAGAAGGTGGCGTATTGCGGCATGATGACTTGGCCTTGGTGCGCCTACGGCGTACGCAGCGGCAGGGGCTCAGTCAAGGAGCAGCGACGGCGCCGCGCGGCTGATCAGGCCTCAGGCCAGGTCCTCGTGCAGGCACAGGATATTGCCCTCGGGATCTTCGAACCAGGCTGCCTTCTCGGAGCCGAGTACGCAGACGTGATCGACCGTCTTCAGGCCCGGCAGGTCGTAGTCGGCGAAGCGCACGCCGCGCCCTTCGAGCGCGGCCACGGCCTCGCCGATGTGCGCCACGCGGAAGCTAACTGCCGTGTGCTCGGCCTTCGTGCCTTCTGGCTTCGGGAAAAGCGCTAGCTCGGTCCCGCCGCACTGGTAAATGAACTTGCCGTCGGGTTTTGCGCCGAGCGGCTCCAGTCCCAGCGCCTCCTCGTAGAAACGGCGTGCGCGGTCCAAATCCTTCACTGGCAGCATGCAGGTGACGCGACTGGAGGCCAAGGGGTTCATGACAGTGCTCCGGCAGTCCTGACGGCTACGTTTGTAGTCCGATCCGGGCGCGGCTGCAAATGCCCGCAACCTGGTAGGTAGCCGCCGAAAAAACGTGCATCGCTGACTGCCTGCTACGCTGCAGACCCGCCGGACAGCTGTCGATGCTGACGGGCTGAGCCGGGCCCACTGCCGGCCTTCGATATATGCCATTGAGCGACCGCAATGAAAGTCTGAGCAGTCCTTGAATTGGACGCGGCACTCGATTCAGCGAGATGCCCTTTCCAAAGGACGTGCTCTGACCATCTACTTCGACGCCACGATTCCCGGCGGCTTCCATGTTCCTTCGCCGGCCGGCAAGATGGAAGGCGGTGTTTCCTTGGGGTAGTACAGGCGCATCACCAGGAAGATTGTGTCGCTCGGTGCAGGCAGCCAGTTGGATTCCAGTGCCTTGCCTGGCGACTCCTTCTGAACATAGAGGGTGAGCGATCCATCGGCGTTCTTCTTCATCGCGGACAGCATCGGCGAATTCACGAGGTATCGGTCGATCGGGTTCTTGATCAGGAGCTGGCTCTTGCCGTCATACATCGTCACCGACCAGAAGGCGTTCACTGGTGGAAGTTGCCCGGCTGGAAATGTGATGGTGTAGTTGTGCTTGCTGCCGTCGAGCACTTCGCCCTTCGAGTCGGCGCGTGTGAACGGATACATCGCTTCCACGGCATCGTTCCCGTAGAGCCCTCCCTTGGCAGCAGCGGCACGCTTGAGCCAATCGCCCTTGAAGAAATCGCGGTCGCCGAAGAGCGCGCCGATGTTCCAGCCGTTGACATTCCTGACGCCGCTGGCGAGGAACTTGTCCACCTTCTCCTCACCCTCCTTCAGTCCCAGACCGACGGCCGCCTTGTGCTCCAGCGAAAGATCCTTGAACTCGAAAGTCTTGCCCGGGCCGACGCCGATACGGGCGAGCCGGGCACGGACATCCCTGTCTGCCGGCGTCGCGGGGACAAACCGGAGCGCGGCATCCAGATACGCCAGGTAGTTTTCCTTGATCCCTTTGGTGGTGGCGGGGAGGAAATCGATCGCCGGCGCGGCCGCTGGAGCAGGCTGCTTGAGGAAGGCGGACAGAGGCTGCGCCTTGTAGCCCGCCTGCACCCTCACCACGTTCGGCATGTCCTTGGCGTCGAAAAGCTGAGTCCGAATGGCGCTCAAGGCAAAGGGAGTGCTCGAGGTGAAGACCTTCTTGATCCCAGGAGGCGTCGCGCCTTTCCAGTCGGGACCGACCACCATGTAGTGGCCTGGCTCGCTGCCCGTGGCACGGCTGCCGATGTAACCGTAGTTGTAGGTGTTGCCGTCGATCAACTGCACCGAGTAGTAACGGCGCTTTTCCACTGCCGGCACCGAGATCACCATTGGCTCCGCGCGCACGTCCAGCCAGACAAACGAGTACGGGGTGTCGCTGTTGGGCGTGATGATGGCCGTGTCTTGATAGGTGAAGACGCGAGACTCGTTCTTGATCTGGTTGAACGGTGCCTTGTATTGCGGGCCGCCCTTGTCCACGGCGTATTCGTACATCACCGCATAGTTCATGACCAGCGGCAGCCCGTAGATCAAGGCCTCTTCCGCGATGGCCTTGGTCTCGGCGAAACCGGGCGCGGCGATGCCCTTGGCAGCATCTGCTTTCGCGGCCTGGGCCACGGGGTCGTTCTTGCTGGCGCAGCCCGCAATCAAAGCCACCGCGGCTGTGGCGATAGCTGCCCATTTCAAGAATGAAGGAAGTTCGGCATTCATGATTGACCTTGTCCTTTGCAAATCGTGATCCCTGCACCGTCGCAGTGGCCCCGCGCGATGATGACAGCGGCCCGAATGGTTTGGCAATTGCCCTAAAGGGAAGGTTCGATGCATCTCGGTCTGAGGTCCCATCCCGGTTCGGTCCGTTGAGAGACGCTGGACGTCTATTTGTGTCAACCGACCTGATCGAAGCTGGTGGTGTACGTGGAGTCGAGGTGCGCTGAGGGGGCCGACGACCGCTCGCCTCTGGAGCGGCCGCCCATTTGCACGAGATGAGGGTCCGCAGTTGGCCGATGAGAGCCGAGCGAGGCGCGAGGGTCTACGGCAGAGAAAGACTGGCTGCGGCCGGTCGATTTTCTCTGCCGAACGACGGCGAACGTCGAAAGCTGACGTCGGCGCTTTTCTTCGCGAACGAGGACGGACACGCGATGGCGCCTGCCACCATGGCGGCACGTCGTTTCACAAGCGCAGATCAATCTGCAGCTGATCCGCCCCTGACTGCCGCGAGACCGTCGCCTGCACATTGGCGCCCCTGCGGGTCAAACTGAGGTCGACGGCGCCTTGGGGCAAGCGCAGGTCGCGCAGCACGAGCGCATCGATCTCGGCGGGCAGAACCGGTTGCTCAACCACAATGCGTCCGCGCATGGCATCAATGTCGATGCCCAGGCAGCCCTGCAGCAGCATGAACACCGCGCCGGCGGCCCAAGCTTGGGGCAAGCATGCCACCGGATAGGAGACCGGCGCCTCACCATTCACCCTTTCGAAACCGCAAAACAGTTCGGGCAGGCGCATGCCCACCTGGCTGGCACATTCGAACATCTCGCTGGTCAATCGCGCTGTGCTGTCCCGCTCGCCGTAGCGCGCCATGCCGGCAGCGCACAATGCCACGTCGTGGGGCCAGACGGACCCGTTGTGGTAGGACATGGGGTTGAAGCGAATGGCCTTGGACGACAGCGTGCGCAGTCCCCAGCCCGACTCGAGGCCGGCAGCAAGCAGTTGGCGCGCTACGGCCCGGCCGCGCTCGGCGCCTGGCAGTCCCACATACAGCAAGTGCCCCGGGTTGGAGGCATAGACGCGACACGGCGCACCGGCACCATCCAGCGCCAAGGCGTAGAACTGCATGTCTTCCTGCCAGAAGCTTGCCTCGACCCGCTCCCGCCAAGCCTCGGCCGCCTGCGCGTAGGGCGCGACTGCCATGTCATGCCCAAGCCAATTCGCCAGCAGCGCCATTCCTTGCAATGCAGCGACCGCGTAGCCTTGAACTTCGACTAGTGCAATTGGCCCTTCGGGCGTGCGCCCATCCTCGTGGAAGATGGCGTCGTGGCTGTCCTTCCAACCCTGGTTGGCCAGGCCGGAAGCTTGCGCACGCGCGTAAGACAGAAATCCGCCATGCCGACTCGCATTGCCCAGAATCCAGGCGGTCGCTGCCACCAATGCAGGCCACAGCTCCACGATGAAGGACCGATCCGCGGTGCGCCGGGCATATGCAGCCGCCAACGCAACAAACAACGGCGTTGTGTCCACGCCGCCGTAGTAGCGGCCGAAGGGCAATTCACCCAACGCCGTCATTTCGCCCTTGCGCAGTTCATGCATGATCTTGCCCGGCTCCGCGTCGTGAAAGGCCGACGTCTCCCGAGCCTGATGACTGGCCAGGTAGGCCAGCACGCCACGCGCCAGGGAAGGCTTGAGCCACAGGGTCTGCAGCGCGGTAATGATTGCGTCGCGACCGAAGGGCGTGGAGAACCACGGAATGCCAGCATAGGGATAGGGCCCGGTCGGCAGTGCAGTGGTCAGCAACGCAAGGTCGACTTCCGAGCGATCCAGCCAGGTCTGAAACTGCCGGGCGGAAGTCCGCACGCGCGCACCGGCGCGCTGACGAGTGCGCATGCTGCGCCGTGCAGCAGCGCTCGCGGCTCGAAACTGCGCGCACGTCGGTGCCAGCGCAGCCGGGCCGATGTCCACATACAGGACAACATCCTCGCGACCGTTCAGGACAAGGTCGAAGCGGCAGTGCTTCTCATCGATGACTGTGGGCTGGGTCGAGAACACCACGCGGGTCCGCCGCTCCACACCATCCAGCCCTCGGTATCCCAATTCGACCTCCTTGCTCTGCACCTTGGCGGGCAGAAATTCGCCCCGTCGGGAACGGCGCTCCCCGCGCACCTCAAAGGTGTCGCTGAAATCCGCACCGTAGGCCAAGGTGAGCTGCAGCCGTGTCACCGCTTTGCCGTAGTTCCTCAAGGTGATGCTCTCGCGTAACAGCCCGTCCCACAGGAGGCGTCGCCGCTCGATATGCACGATGCCCTGCGGCAAGGATTCGTCCCCGAGCGGGGGCAGCGGCCGGTTGGTGGCATGCGCGGTGAAAAACACGTTGTCACGGCTGACCGCGCTGGACAACAGGGTCGGCCGTTCGCCTCCCAGCAACAGGTAGAAGCACGACAGCAGGCGCGTATCTTCCTGAAAGAAGCCATCGCCCGAACCCGCGATGTCGCCATAGGTGTCGGCAACCACGAAACTGTCGCCATCCTTGAGGACGTAGAGATGGTCGGGCGTGCGCGGCACCGATGCGCTCGCCGTTGCGCTCTGAGGGTGCGGCACTTCCTGCGGATGGGGCGCGTTCATGCCACCTCGCTTTCGTGCAGACGGCGGTTGCCAACGAGTTGCCAATACAGGCGGGCGTAGCGTTTCGCCATCGCCTGTGCAGTGAAGCGCTCGTCGAACGCTCGGCGCACGCGCGTGCGCGACAGTTCTCCGATACTGTGGACAGCCTTCACGGCCCCAGCGATGTCGTCGACGATGAGACCCGAGACGCCATGCTCCACCACCTCCGGGACCGAACCGCAACGCCAGGCGATGACGGGTGTGCCGCACGCCATCGCCTCGATCATCACCAGGCCAAAAGGCTCGGGCCAGTCAATCGGAAACAGCAATGCCCGCGCGCCGCCCAGGAAGGCGCTTTTTTCGGAGTCGCCGATCTCGCCGACGAAGTCGATCAGAGGATGGTCCAGAAGAGGCCGGATGCACTCGTCGAAGTAGGCGCGATCTGCTGCGTCGACCTTGGCCGCAATCTTCAAGGGCACACCAGCCGCCTTCGCGATCTCGATCGCGCGATCGGGTCGCTTCTCCGGCGAGATCCGTCCCAGGAAGGCCAGGTAGCCCCCTTGAGTCCGTGGACTCAACTGGTAGTGATCGGGCAGCATGCCGTGTTGCACAGTGGCATACCAGTTGGCATCCGGCAGCGGAGCGCGCTGGCTGCTGGAAATGGAGACCAATGGATACGAATGCCAGCGTCCATAGACGCCGCGCAGATCGTCGATGTCGAGCCGACCATGCAAGGTGGTGAGCGTGCGTTCGGGCATGTCCTCGAAGAAGGGGAAGTGGATCAGATCGACGTGAAAGTGAATGACGTCAAATGCATCGGCACACCGTCGCACCTCGTGAATCATGGTGAGGTGGCTGGCCAGGTCCGAGTTCAGGCGTCCGCCGTCCAGGCGCAGCGGCCGGGCACGTGTCGTGACCAGCCTGGCCTTGGTCTGTGTCTCGCCAGCGGCGAACAGCGTGACCTCGTGGCCCTGATCAACCAGAGCGTCCGTGAGATGGGCCACCACCCGCTCCGTGCCGCCATACAGTTTCGGCGGCACCGCCTCGTACAACGGGGCCACCTGTGCAATCCTCATGTTGTGCTCCTTCGCCTTCGAACAAGAATGATCAAGACCAGTTCAGGACATCAAACTTCAACGCTGGCTGCGAACCGAATATGACCGGCTCTCGGACGCGATCAACTAGGCAGAACTGTCCCGATCCCGGCGGCCGCGACCGCGAGTAGGCAGGCATAGGCAATCCCCCTTGCCGAGAAGACAGATCGACGAGATTCGCGTGCAGTGTGCAGCCGAACTGGCAGCGATTGGACCATTTCGACGGGTCCTCGGGAGTCGAAGCGATCGTCCCGATCAATGGCTCCGAGAATCGAACCGATCTCTTCCGGGCGCTGATCATTGCGCTCGTCGACCGCAGGCGCCTTGTGGTGCGCACGTTGCACGTATGCGAGAAGCAATCGCCCCTTGTAAGTAAATCCGATGTCCTCGCCGGACATTGCCAGGACCCCATGGTCCATCAGCGCAATAAGTCCCCGGCGCACAGAAGCTCGTTCGCTGACCGGCACGCTCGCGTGAAGTCCAGTGCGCAAGGTCTTGCTCGATCCACACTTGATCAGCCTTGAGTGGACCAGCGAGACCACGACGCCAGCGACCGCTTCGCGATCGGAGATCTCTCTTTTCACGATATGACGAACGCCGGCGCACAGAAGCTCAGCGGTCAGACCGCGAGATCGAACTCGCGCAGCATCACCGGCACGTAGGCGCCGGCAATGACGCGCCGACGTACGGCGGCATCGAGCTCCTCCGCGTGATGCACGAAGGTGTCCAAGGGCAGATCGTCCATGGCAGCCGGCCGATAGTGGTAGTGCAGCGTCTCCTTGCCGATCATGGCGCCCACTTCCGTGCCGTCGATGGTCACCCAGAACCGAACAGTGCCTGACGCTTCATCGAAGAAGGGCGGGCTCGTCATGGCTGTCCTTGCGCGTGCTTCGCCTTGGTCGATGTCGGGGTCGTGGTCCATGCATTGCTCGCGCTGAGGTCCAAAGAACACTTATAGAACGCGCTGCACCTGCCGTCCGTACGCTAGCGCACGGACCGTCCGGACGACGCGGCTGTAGGCATCAGAGCAATTGCCCGTAAGTCTTGCAGTCTGCGTCATAGCAGGCGCAGGCCATCGTTTCGAGCCCGCCCCGATCGAGCACTGTCAGTTCGCCACGCCTGTAGGCAATCAATCCCCGGCGCTGCAGGGCACTGGCGGCAGCCGTGATGCCCACGCGCCGCACGCCCAGCATGTAGGCGAGAAACTCTTGCGTCATGCAAAAGTGGTTGGCTTGCGCGCGATCTTGGCTCATCAGCAGCCAGCGCGCCAGGCGAGGTCCGATCAGATGAAAGCGCAGGCAGTCCGCCGACGTCGCCAACAGTGCCATCAGCACGTGCGTATACCGCGCCATGCTGCTCCGCAGCGCGGCACTGCGGGCGAGCTCTTCGCGGAAGTTGTCGGTCGTGATGCGCCACGCCGTGCCAGGCCCTTGCATCAGCGCGTGCAGCGGTGCCCTGGTCACACCAAGGGTCAAGTGTGCGCCAAGCATGCCTTCGCGACCCGCCATGCCAACTTCCAGGCCCGGATGGAGGTCGACTTGTGCAATCAGCGAGACAAAGCTGTCGATTGGGAACCATGCATGCTGCGTGAACGCACCACGTTCATAGAGCACCTCCGCCAGTGCGAGCCGAATGGGCTCGCACGAGGCTAGCAGCCGCTCGCGGTCGGCGCCGGGGAGCAATTCGATGAGGTGGTTCTGTGCGTCGGCCAAAGGTGCTCCACGAACAGGGCGACGCACCAGTGTGCACGCACCCGCGCGGGGCTGACTGTCTGCCAGCGCACAGAGCAGCTCAGCTTGCGGCCGTTGGCGGAAGCAGGCGGTCGTACTCGGTCTTGACCACCCCATAGCACTCACAAGTGCGTCTTTCCAGACCTTCTCGATCGAGCACCGAAATGCGGCCACGCGCATAGCGAATCAGCCCCGCATGTTGCAGTTTGAGCGCGCCTTCGGTGACGCCTTCGCGGCGAACGCCCAGCATGTTGGCAATCAGTTCCTGCGTCATCACGAGCTCGCTGCCGTCAAGACGGTCAAGACTAAGTAGGAGCCAGCGACACAACTGCTGATCGAGCGAATGGTGGCGGTTGCACGCGGCGGTCTGCGCCATCTGCGTGATCAATGCCTGCGTGTAGCGCAACAGCAGATGCAGTACCGGACCCGCACGGTTGAACTCGTCCTTCATGCATTGTGCTTCCAGGCGAAAACCTCGTCCGGCGCTTTGCACCACGGCGCGACTGGGCGTCGATTCGCCGCCCATGAAGAGCGAGATGCCGACGATGCCCTCGTTGCCGACCACGGCGATTTCGGCCGAGGCGCCGTTTTCCATCACGTACAGCAACGACACGATGGAGTTGGTCGGGAAATAGACATGGCTTAGTGTGCGGCCCGACTCGTAGAGTACCTGGCCCAGCGGCATGTCGATCACCTCGAGCTGAGGCCACCAACGCTGCCGTTCCGCTTCTGGCAAGGCGGCCAACAGATGGTTGTCGAGAGGATCTGGGGCCTTGGCCATGGTGAAGTCAGTATAGGGATTGCATTGCCCTATGTGCGCTATCGAACGGACAACACTTTGGGAACAGGGCCACAAGCTGCAGGTCGCATCTGATCAGTCTGATGCCAGCTGGTGGCCGACCATGGCTGTACGACGAGCGACTGCTTGGACCTCGAAGCGGTCAATCTGAGCGGCATTGCTGACTGTCCGCAACCGCTGCACAGTTGCCGTCCGGCGCCCCAGGACGGCTCCGCCATTTGCCGGACGCTGCCTGCCACGCGCTACGACGGATGCCAGAGGCAACCAGCCCTTTTATGCCAAGAGCGCATTGACCGTGCCATGCGTGCGCAGCCATTGGGCGCGGCGCTCGAACAGCTGGGGCACGGCGCGATTGGCGCGCGCGATGGTCTCCGACAGGTCGCCTGACAGCAGCCGACCACCTTCGACGACGATGCGGCCCGCCACCATGGTGAGGTCCACGTCACCACCCTGCACCGCATGCACCAGGTTGTGGTGCAGATTGCCATCGGCACCGCCCAGAAGAGGCGTCATACGCGGGGTGTCGGTGCGCAGCGCGACCAGATCAGCGACCTTGCCCACTTCGATCGAACCGATCGTGTCATCGAGTCCCAGCGCCCGGGCACCGCCGATGGTCGCCATGCGGCACACCGTCCACGCATCGAGCGCGGCGGCGTCCAGCCTGGAGAACTTGGCCAGCAATGATGCGGTCTTCATCTCCTCGAACATGTCGAGGTTGTTGTTTTCCTTTTCGCCGTCCGTTCCGAGGCCAACGGCGATGCCCCGCGCCAGCATGGCTTCAACCGGCGCGGCACCGCTGGCGAGTTTCATGTTGCTGATCGGGTTGTGCGCCACGCCGATGCGACGTGCGGCAAGGATGTCCATCTCCTTGTCCGATGGCCAAACGCAATGCGCCAGCATGACGTGGTGTGCGTCGAGCAGGCCGAACTCCTCGAGTGCTTCGATCGGACGCATGCCGTGGCGTCGAAGCGTTTCGTCGACATCGAATCGGCTTTCGTTGCTATGCGTGTGAAACCCGACCCGATGTCGCCGGCTGATCTCGGCGCATCGGCGCCATGCCGCGGGGGTGGCATAGAACATGTGCTCCAGGCCCACCCAGACATGGATGCGACCGTCCGCACCACCGTGCCAGCGTTCGATCAGCGCCTCGTTGGTGTCCAGGGTCTCGAAATAGTCGTGCTCCGGATGCTCGGCGACGTAGGGCACGAGCACGGCCCGGATTCCCAGATCGGCGGCGGCCCGCGCGCTGCCCTCCATATGGCGCCACATGTCAACGATCGTGGTCGTGCCCGACAGCAAGGCCTCGGCATAGCACAGGCGGGAAGCCAGCTCGGCCTCTTCGGCATTGATGACGCGGTGCATCGGATCGATGTGCTGCTGCAGCCATTCCCAGACCGGCAAGCCCTCGGCCGTGCCCCGCAGCAGGCCAGAGTGCGCGTGGGTGTTCACGAGGCCCGGCATGAGCAGGCGATTCTTCAGGCGTCGCACCGGTACGCCGGGGTGGCTGCCAACCAGGGAAGAGATCACGCCGACGGCGCCGATGCGGCCGTCCTCGTTGGTCAGGACGGCCCCATCGCTGACGACAGTGTTGTTGGCGTCCATCGTCACGAGATGGTCGGGATGGAGGATTTGTGCATTCATGGTGAAGTGAGTCTTTCAAGGGAAGGATTTCAGGCCTCTGCCATCGCGGCGCCGCGGGCTGCGGCCTCCTGCGCCTGCTGGCGCGTGCCCAGCCCGTTGAAGAGCAGGTTGAGCGCAATGGCCGTGATCGTGGTCAGGATGATTCCGCTGTCCGTCACGACGCGTGTCCACGCGGGCAGCTGCGAGAAGAAGGCGGACGACAACAGCGGAATCACACCCACGCCGACGCTGACCGCGGCCAGCAAGGCATTGCCGCGGTGGCGCTCGTAATCCACCGTTGCCAGGATGCGGATTCCCATCATTGCGACCATGCCGAACATGACGAGCGCCGCTGCGCCGAGAACGAAGGACGGCGTCGCGGCGACGATGTAGCCCATTTTCGGGAACAGGCCCAGCGCAACCAGGATCAGGCCGCCTGCAACGCAGACGAAGCGGGTCTTGACGCCCGTGAGCGTGACCAGCCCGATGTTCTGGGAGAACGACGTATAGGGAAAGGCGTTGAAGATGCCGCCCAGTACGGCGCCAAGCCCGTCGGCGCGCAGGCCTCGGACGAGTCGCTCCGGTGTGGTCGGCCTGCCGACAATCTGGCCAAGCGCGAGGAACATGCCGGTGGACTCCACCAGCGTGACCAGCATGACCAGGCACATCGAGACGGTGGCCAGCGGGTCGAAGACCGGCATTCCGAAGGCAAAGGGCTTGATCACGCCGACCCACGGCGTCGCCCCCAGTTCGTCAAGTCGAACCTCGCCGAAAAGGCAAGCGGCAACAAAGCCGCACGCGACACCGAGCAGCACGGCAATGTTGGCAACGAAGCCCTTGGCGAAGCGCGACAGCAGCAGAATCACCAGCAGAACGCCAAGCGAGATGCCCAGGTACAACGGACGGCCGTAGTTCGGGTTGGCGCTGCCGTCGGGCAGCAATGGCTGCCCGCCTGCGGCCCAGTCGATGCCGACCTTCATCAGGCTGATGCCGATGACCAGGAGCACCGAGCCCGTCACGACCGAGGGAAAGAAGCGCAGGAAGCGGCCCATCAATGGCGCGAACAGGATGCCAAACACACCCGAGGCGATGATGGCGCCGTAGATGCCCGGCAATCCGAGCGATGGGTTGCTGCCGATCACGATCATCGGAGTGACGGCCGTGAAGGTCACGCCCATCATGACGGGCATGCGAATGCCGAATTTCCAGAAGCCCAGCGACTGGACCAGGGACGCGAGCCCGGCCGCAAAGAGGTCTGCGTTGATGATGAGGATCAGTTGATCGCGGGGCAGCTTGAGGGCCGCCCCCAGGATGAGCGGCACCACGATGCAGGCTGAGTACATCACCAGCACGTGCTGGAAGCCCAGAAGGGCCGTGCGCCCTGCGGGCAACTGTTGATCCACCGGGTCAGGCGTTTTGTCCCTCGAGTTCATGTCTCCATTCCTTTCTTTGATGGCCAACGGGGTCGGCTTGTGAGGTCGAGGAAATTCTCGTAGTGGAGCCGCGAGGTGTAAAAATGGGATCCATCAAAAATCCAGATGCATCGGCATGAGGTTCTCCTTCGACCAGTTGGCCGTCTTTGTGGCTGCAGCGCGCGAAAAATCCTTCTCGGCGACCGGCCGGAGGCTGGGCAAGACGCAGTCGGCCATCAGCACTGCTATTGCCGACCTCGAGGTGGACCTTGGCGTTGCCCTGTTCGATCGAGGCGGCCGCTATCCCCTGCTCACGCCCGAAGGCGAAGCCCTGCTGGAAGAGGCCGAGGCCATCCTGTCGCGTTGCGGGAGCTTGCAGGAGCGCGCGAGTGCATTGACCAGTACGTCCGAAGCGCAACTGGCCCTGGCCATTGAAGATGCGTTTCCGGGCACGGCGCTGGCGGAGGTCCTCGGGGAGTTGCACCAGCAGCATCCCGGGGTCCGGCTGGACTTGCTGCAACCGTCCAGCGCGGAACTGCTCGACATGGTGTTGTCGGGGGTCGCTGCACTAGGGCTGGGCTGCGCGAGGGCCAACTATCCCAAGGGCATCGGCTTCTGCCGCCTCGGACAGGTCACTTTGGTCAACGCGGCGCGCCACGACCATCCGCTGGCCCGGCTGGAGCGCGTTCGGTTCGCACAATTGGCCGACCACCTCCAATTGCTGCTGCTGGCCCAAACCGCCCACCTTCTGACCAGCGAGTACCTCAACTCGCCGAAGAAGTGGTTCGTGCAGAGTGAAGTGGCGTTGATCGAGTTGCTCAAGAGCGGAATAGGCTGGTCGATCGTGCCCAGGCGCCTGATCGCGGCAGAACTTGCCAGTGGCGAGCTGAAGGAACTCACGCTAGAGGCCTATCCATTCACCGAATGGTCGATCGGGCTCGACCTGATCTGGAGCGTCGAGGCCAAGCCGGGCGCGATCGCAACGTGGCTCAAAGCCGAGCTGGCACGAACGAAGGTCATTGCCTGAGAGGTCCGGGCTGCGCCGCATCACGCGCGTGCACAGCGTGTTTTCTTTTCTTTCGGCTCCAACATGCTGGTGCTGGCCCACAGCATCAATGTGGTCGCGGGCGTGATCGCCTGGTGTTCTGTCCCGTTAATTCATAGGCAGAGAAACTGCATGGGCTGAGGCATCCTTCACCCATGACTACGTGCGTCATGGCACGACCACGCGGCGCTGAACGTGCTCAATGGAGCGGTGCTGGCCAGCTGCAATACAACGAAAACTGCAAGCCGTTCACCTGGACCGCCACCGCCGATTCAATCCTTGGGAAATTCGCCCGGCTCTGCGGGCGAATTACTGGGACAGGACACTAGGGACTCACGCTCTGAGCGGCAGCACCCGGCTGCCCGTCGTGCGCATCCGCTCCGGTCTCGTGCGGCGCGGGGCACCAGCCGATGGTGGCCTTCACGATTTCATGCGCGCTGGGCTCGGGCGGTTGCGCAATCGCGCCGACCGTTCCCAGGGTCAGCGTGACGCCGTACATGAGGGGAGACCATTTACCTTTGGGACTTGTGCGAAGCGGCATGCCGGTACTCCTGTATGGAGCTAGGCTATCTGCCCGTCGCGCGGCCGCCGTGTAAGACGGCGCGCCGAGATGCGATGCAAAGCAATGCTTTGCGCCGCGTTCGTACAACCTAAGTAAGCACACCAGGGCCTGGTCACGGCGCCTCTCGCTGCAGGAACACGTGCGCAGCTTTTTCGGTGGGCGTCTGCCGGACGCAGCGGTAGCCGAGCGCGCGCAAGTCGAGCCCGTGAAACAGCGATTCGCCGGCGCCCAGCAGCACCGGCGATACGGCCAGGTGCAACTCGTCGATGAGCTTGGCTTGCAGATACTGGCGGACGGTCGACACGCCGCCGCCCAGTCGCACGTCCTTGCCCTTGGCGGCGGCCTTTGCGGTCTTCAGTGCGGCATGGATGCCATCGGTGACGAAGTGAAAGGTCGTGCCGCCTTCCATTTCGATGGGCGCGCGGGCGTGATGCGTCAGCACGAACACCGGCACGTGATAAGGCGGGTTTGCGCCCCACCAGCCTTTCCACTCGTCGTTCGGCCAGGGACCGCGGATCGGGCCGAACATGTTGCGCCCGAGGATCCAGGCGCCCACGTTGTCGAAGCCGCGCTGCGCCAAATCGTCGTCGGTGCCGGTCTCGCCCCCGTCCTGGCCGATCATCTTCTTGAAGGTGCGGGTGGTGAGCATCCAGCCGTGCAGCTCTTCGCCGTGCACACCCAAGGGGTTTTGCAGGCTCTGGTCGACACCGGCGCCGTAGCCGTCGAGGGAGAGGGCGAAACAGTTGACGCGCAGGCGTTGTCGCTTTGGGGTCATGGCATGTGGCTCCAAGGGGATCGAGGATGACAAGTCTTGCGCTTCCTCGCGAGCTGCGCAATCACGCGTCCCACGCGATAAGGTCCACGTACGCGCCCTCCACGAGCTGGCTCGGCTCGATGGACAGCTCGCGCATCAGGCGGTGCGCCTCCTGCATGCCGTGCTCGGCGGATTCGCCCTCGTTCAGTACCACCTCCAGCTCGACAAAGCTGCCCAGGCCCTGCACCTCGTCCAGGTGAATGCGCGTGCGTCCGGCCAGGTAAAGGATGCGCTGCTTCAGCACGCGGCCCGCGCTGCCGTACGCCAAGGCCAATGTCTCGCGCAAGGCATCGGGCTCACCGGTCGCGGTGCGCAGGTAGAAGGATTCCTTGGGGCCGGCCTGGTCGGCGCGCCGGTAGAAGATCAGTTCGCCCGTGCCGTCCGCAAAGGCGCGCAGCTTCAGGCGGCCATTGGGGCAGGGGAAGAAGCTGTCGTCCTGCTGGATGTCGATGGGGCCTTGTGCACCCAGGCGCTGCGCCGCTTCGGCGATGGGGCGAAGATCGGAAACGCGGGCCTTGATCTCGATGTTTCTTGCCATCTCAATCAAGGCAGAGTGAAGAAAACATTGGTGGGCTTCAACTTGGTCTGCCTTCCGGAAGCGAGGTATGGGTGGCGGGCGCATCCAGTTGGTAGAGCACATGCGCGCGCGTATCGGCGAGATTGTCCGGCGTGAGCTCGCCCTGCGCCACGCGCGCGAAGCCGGCGCGCTCCAGCGTGCGCTGCGACGGCAGGTTGTCCGCATGGGTCGGCACCAGGATGCACGAGGCGCCGGGGTCGGCGCGCCAGCTGGCGTCGGCAAAGGCGCGCAGCATGGCGCTGCCCAGGCCCTGGCGCAGCAGGGTCGGTTCGCCCAGGAAAAAGTCGATGCTGCTGGCGCGTGCCGGCACGTCGATCAGCGCTGCAAGCTCGGCCAGGTACTCGGGGTAGGCGGCAAGCCGGTAGCGCTGCACCAGGCTCAAGGGTGCGCTGTCGGCCAGGGCGATGAAGACCTGGGCGGGCTCACGGCCGTCGATGCAAGCGCCGTAGTCCTGCTCCAGCGCCGTGGGCGAGGGGTCGTCGGCCCACCAGCGCGCCACGTGCGGCTGGCACAGCCAGTGGCCCAGCAGCGCAAAGTCGGCGCGTGCGAGCGGACGGAAGCTGATGCTGGGCATGAAGCAAGACTATCAAGGGCGGCATTGCGGCGTCGTCAGCAGGGAGCGCGTCCTCACGCTGAAGTGGCGCCCCAACTCGGCATCCGGCTTTCTAGTTCTTGGAAAAGACCACCCGTACGTCGCGCCGGCCGAGCGCCTGGGCCAGACCGGCGGGGTCGTCTACGCGGCCGAGACGCGTGTATGAGTAGGGCGAATCGAAGGTCAGATAGAAGACGACCACGGTGCGCGAGCCCCACAGCAGGAGATCGCCGTCGCGGATCGTGCCGGGCCGGTTCGCATCCGTCGGCAGCGCCTTCGGCAACTCGCCGTGCTTCTCGTTGCCGTTGAGTTCCTCCATGTCCAGCGTCAGCGGCAACATGGCGGCGAATGCGCGAGCAGCATCGGTGTCGGCCACGGTAATAGCGAAGCGACGTTTGCCGACGATCATCCACATGCGTGATTCCTCCGATCTCATGGATGCCTGAGCGGCATCCGGCGCGGCGACAGCAGGCGCCGCAGGGGCGGTTGACTGGTCGGCATTGCAGCCACCGAGCGCAAGGAGAAGAAGCGGAAGACTCAGCCGTCGCATGACCCGCAGGTGCCAGGAATGACGACGGCTCGCCACGGGAACCGGGACGTATCGGCTGCCTTTGCCGGCATCAAAGGTTTCGTTGGCCATGGGGTTCTACTTGCAGCGCGGAAATGGATTAGGCGCTTTGCTGCGCATGCGCGCGTGAGGTCTGAAAGGTTAGGAAGGCGCCGATCAGCAACACGACCGCGCTTGCCAAAAAGGTGCTTCGAAAGCCGCTGGTATCGAACAGCACACCGCCGACGGTCGAACCCAGGGCGATGGCAAACTGGATGACAGCCACCATCAGGCCGCCCCCCGCCTCGGCGTTATGCGGCATCGCCTGCGCGATCCAGCTCCACCAACCCACGGGTGTGGCCGTTGCCATCAATCCCCACAGACCCAGCAGCACGGCCACCGGAACCACCCAGGCGCCAAGCGGAATCATCGCCACGGCAATCACCGACATGAGGATCGGGATGGTGATGAGCGGACCGTACAGGCCACGCTCGAGGATCGCGCCGATGACCAGGGTGCCGATGAAGCCCGCTATCCCGATCACCAGCAGCAGCAGCGACAGCGCGGACACGTTGACGTGCGTCACCGTTTCGAGGAACGGACGCAGGTAGGTGAACAGCGCGAACTGGCCCATGAAGAACGCGCCGCACCCTGCCATGCCGAAGGCGACGGTGCGGCTCTTGAACATCTTGAACACGTTGCCGGAGCCCGGTGCGCGTGCATCTGTTTTCATGGGAGGCAATGCGATCCATTGCCAGGCCAATGCGATCAGCGCCACGGGCACCAGGGCGAAGAACGCCCCGCGCCATCCGATGATGGATCCCAGATAGCTCCCCAGTGGTGCGGCAATCACGGTGGCCAGCGCGTTGCCGCCGTTGAAGATGGCCAAGGCCTTCGGCACCAGGCTGGAGGGCACCAAACGGATCGCCATGGCTGCGGACATGGACCAGAAGCCGCCGATCACCACACCGATGAGTGCGCGGCCGGCCATATAGATCAGATAGTTCGGAGCCAGCGCCACGATGGCGCCGGAGATCCCCATCAAAATGCTCATCACCAGCAGCAGCGTCTTGCGATCCATGGTGCCGGCCAGCGCCGAAATCGTCAGGCTGGTCAGCACCGCGAATGCGCCCGATATCGCGATGCCTTGACCGGCCATCCCTTCGGTGATCCGAAGGTCGGTGGCGATCGGCGTCAGCAGGCTGACGGGCATGAACTCGGAGGCGACGAGTGCGAACACGCACAGCGACATGGCGAAGATGCCGCTCCAGTAGGCGGGTCGATCTCCAGCTTCGGATTGAGCCCCCGCGGGGGCATCAGATGTGTTGGGTGTCATGGAGTTCGTTGTTGTGCTCCGATGCTCAAAGGGAACCGCCACGCGTCCGGCGGACGCGCACCGTCCGTCCGCCTGGATGCGGCTCCTTCAAGCCGTCATGCCGATGCCAGGTGTTGCTTGAAGAAGGACGTCAGCTTGTCGAACGGGATCACGTCCACACGGTCGTACAGATCGGTGTGGTTGGCGCCCGGGATGATCATCAGTTCCTTCGGCTGCGCCGCAGCCGCGTAGGCGGTTTCACTGAAGTAGCGCGAGTGGGCCTTTTCGCCATGGATGAACAGGACCGGACGCGGGGAGATTTCCGCGATGTAGGTCAGGATCGGCATGTTCATGAACGCCAGCGGCGTAGTCTGCGTCCAGGAGTTGCCTGAGTTGACCGCGCGCGCATGGTAACCGCGCCGCGTCCCGTAATAGTCGTGGTAGTCGACCAGGAACTGCGCTTCGCCACCCTTTAGTTCGTTGTAGGGCGGTTGATAGGCCGGGGTTCCATTTTCCGCATCTTTCCATCGCTGCCGGCCAAGTTGCTCCAGCATCTGCGTGCGCTGTTGGAGAGTCACGCTGTCGTTGTAGCCCTTGGACATGACGCGTGTCATGTCGTACATGGTGCTGGCTACGACGGCCTTGACGCGCTTGTCCACCGCGACGGCATTCAACGCCATGCCGCCCCAGCCGCAAATGCCGATGATGCCGATTTGCTCGCGATCGACGGTGGATTGCAGGCCAAGAAAATCGACTGCCGCGCTGAAATCCTCGGTGTTGATGTCTGGCGAGGCGACATTGCGAGGCTCGCCGCCGCTCTCCCCGGTGCAGGACGGATCGAACGCCAGCGTGACGAAGCCGCGCTCTGCCATCGTCTGCGCATAGAGGCCTGACGATTGCTCCTTCGCTGCGCCAAACGGGCCTCCAATGGCAATCGCCGGCAGCTTGCCGCCGGCATTTTTCGGCCGGTACAGGTCCGCCGCCAGGAGGATGCCATAGCGGTTCTTGAAGGTGACCTTCTTGTGGTCGACCTTGGTGCTCTTGGGGAAGGTCTTGTCCCACTTGTCGCTGAGTTTCACGCGCGATTGGGCGAAGGCGGGCGCCGTGGCGATCGCGCCGACACTCAGCGCGGCGATGCCTGTGCCGGTCATCTTGAGCAAGTTGCGACGGCTTGCACCGGCAACGCCCACATCGGCAATTGCGTTGCCACCTCCATTGGAATTGTCCATGGTGAATTTCCTTTCATGCTTCCATCTCGGCCGAAAGCGCAGGCCCGTCCATCGGTATGTAGCGAATTTTCCCGTGTGTCGAACACCTTGACTAGCTAATCAATACTTAAAAGGTCTATAAGAAAGACTAATCAAAAGCCATGGGAAACTGAAAGCATGGTCAGACGAAACCTCAACGATCTCCTCTCATTTGTGACGGTAGCGCGGGAAGGCAGCTTCACGCGCGCGGCCGCGTTGCTGGGCGTGACCCAATCGGCGCTGAGCCAGGCCATCAGTGGCCTGGAGGCCAGGCTGGAGATCCGCTTGCTGACCCGAACGACCCGCAGCGTGTCGCCGACGGCCGCCGGAGAACGGTTGCTGCGGGCCATCGGGCATCGCTTCGACGAGATCGAATCGGAGCTGGACGAGTTGTCGGAGCTGCGCGACAAGCCGGCCGGCACGGTGCGCATCACCTGTGGCGACCATGTGCTCAAAACCACGCTCTTGCCAAAGGTCGCGCCACTGTTGCACGAGTATCCAGACGTCAGGGTGGAATTCGACGTGAACTATGGATTGAGGGACATCGTGGCGGATCGCTTCGATGCGGGCGTGCGCTTGGGCGACACGATCGACAAGGACATGATCGCGGTGCCGATTGGTCCCAAGCTGCGAATGGCCGCGGTTGCAACGCCGGAATACTTCGCCAAGCATGCTGTGCCGAAAACACCAAAAGACCTGACCAAGCACAGTTGCATCAACTTGCGCTTTCCCACGCATGGCGGGCTGTACGTCTGGGAGTTCGGCCGCCGGGGGAAGCAGTTGAATGTTCGCGTCGATGGCCAAGTCACCCTCAACAGCACTCCGCATATCGTTCTTGCGGCACTGGACGGCTTGGGTATTGCGTATCTCCCGGAAGAAGAATTTGCTCCGCACATTGACGAAGGGCGACTCGTCCGGGTGCTGGAAGACTGGTGTGTGCCATTCGAGGGCTACTATCTCTACTACCCAAGTCGACGACAGCCATCACCCGCCTTTTCGTTGGTGGTCGATGCGCTGCGTTCGCAGGATGCTGCTGGAAAGAAGTGCCGATAGCGCCTGCTCGCCGTTCCGTCGGCTGGATGGCTATCAGGAAGCGGTTCCGGAATGGAAGCCTTCGATCGCGCCGCCCGGCGTCCTCGCGCTAAAGTGGCGGCCCCCTCGGCCCGGCCACATGCCTCGATCCATCGAATGAACGCCGCCACCCGCCAGCGTCCCACACGCACCGAACAGCAAGTCCGCATCGACTTGGCCGCCGCCTACCGCATGGCCGCGCAAAACGGCTGGGACGACACTGTGTACACGCATCTGTCGGCCAGCGTGCCCGGCGAGCCGGGGCACTACCTGCTCAATCCTTTT
Source organism: Variovorax sp. LARHSF232 (assembly GCF_052871435.1). Lineage (NCBI taxonomy): Bacteria > Pseudomonadati > Pseudomonadota > Betaproteobacteria > Burkholderiales > Comamonadaceae > Variovorax > Variovorax sp. LARHSF232. The sequence continues at coordinate 20,056 of NZ_JBIXJS010000012.1, forward strand.
GGCGCCACCTTCGACGAGATCACGGCCTCCAGCCTGGTCAAGGTCAACGTGCGCGGCGAAGTGGTCGATGGCTCGGGCGCACGCGTCAACCCCAGCGGCTTTGCCATCCACGGCGCGGTGCATGCGGCGCGGCCCGACGCAGAGTGCGTGATCCACCTGCACACACCCTGGGGCGTGGCGCTGTCGATGCTGCCGGGCGGTCTGCAGCCCACGTCGCAGTACGCCATGCGCCTTTTCAATCGCCTGGGCCGCCATGCCTATGAAGGGCTGGCCCTGGGCGCCGACGAACAGCAGCGGCTGGTGCAGGCCCTGGGCGATCTGGACGGCCTGATCCTGGAGAACCACGGGACCCTGGTCGTCGGCCGCACGGTGGCCGAGGCCTGGATGCTGATGCACCTGCTGGAGCGCGCCGCCAAGGCGCAGCTGCGCGCCATGGCCGCGGCCGGCGGCGTGGTGCGTGCGGTGAGCGACGAGCTGGCGGCGCGAACGTACGCCGAATGGGTCGGCGACGGCAGCGAGTGGGACGGCGACGTGGAGTGGCCGGCCTTGTTGCGCCGGCTGGACCGCGACTCGCCCGGCTACCGCGACTGATTCATTCATTCACTCATTCATTCATTCATTCATTCACAGGAGAAACAACCCATGCCCACCATCCGCGTCGAAATGTTCGAAGGCCGCACGGTCGAGCAGAAGCGCGCCTTCGCCCAAGCCGTGACCGAGGTTGCCGCGCGCACCCTGGGCACCTCGCCCGATTCGGTGGACGTCCTGTTTTTCGAGATCGCCAAAGAGGACTGGGCTACCGGCGGCAAGCTGTGGAGCGATCCGCCTGCGGCCAAGCCGGTGGGCTGATGCTGCCTATATGCGCGTGAACCCTTGCTTTTTGGCCATCGCGCTGGCTCTGGCGACTCCCGCCATCGCACAGCCCGCGGGCCAGGTGGACAACGCTGAATGCAAGGCCCAAATAGCCGCTATCGAGCGGGACATGGACTTGGCCCGCTCCAAAGGCCAAATGCTGCGCCGCCGGCAACTTGCTGAGGCGTTGGCCGCGTTGCAAGCGCGTTGCGAGGCGCTCGCCCCGGAGGAGAGCCGCGCAGCGAGCATCGAGAGGTTGGAGCAAGAAATCCGGGAACTGCGCAAGGAGCTCGACCATGCAGAGGAGCAACTGCGCAAGTTGAAGAGCGAGGCCCTGTGAAGGCTCGCAGCGCACTGCATCACTTACCGGCCCGGAAGCCTTTTCCTTGCATGCACAAATTGCGAAGTTCGTCCTGCTCCGCCTTGGGTGTCTTGTTCAGTCGGATCTGGTATTCGCATTCAGACATGGCCGTCTGCGCATCTTCCTCGCTGATTCCCTGTTTGACGTAACGAGGCCCGGAGGAGCCGCAGGCGACAAGCGTGAGTGGCACAGCGATAGCGAAACAGGTGGAGCGAATTGCGCGCATTGAATGAACCAGGATGTGAGTCGACGCATCCAAGTTATCCCGCAGAGGCGGGCGGATGCGCGCGCGTTTTCCTCAAAGTCGAGTAGGAAAGCAATGCAACGATGTGAAGGATTGCGCGCCGTCGAATATCCCGAACCTCAAGCGCCAGCGCTCGCCCGCCAGGCCGGCACCTTGCGCGCAAAGCCCTTCAGCTCCAGCTCGCCCGCCGGCTCGATCACCCAGCCGCCGTCCTCGCCCATGTCCTGCAGCGCGGCGCGCACGCGCTGCGAGATCAGGATCTGGCCGCCCGCCGCCTCGCCGCACAGCCGCGCCGCCAGGTTGGTGACGGTGCCGATGGCGCCGTAGTCGATGCGCCCCGCAAAGCCGATGCCGCCCAGGGTGGCAAAGCCCTGCGCGATGCCGATGCCCATGTGCAGGTCGTAGCCGCGGCGGCGCCATTGCCCACTGAGGGCGGCCATCTGCGCCTGCATCTGCGCCGCCATGCGCAGCGCCCGCGCCGGTGCGTCGGCGATCGGCTGCGGGTCGTTGAAGAAAATCATCATGCCGTCGCCGGAGAAGCGCTCCAGCGTGCCTTCATGCTGCAGCACCAGTTGGCCCATGGCGGCGTGGTACTGGGCCAGCACGCCCATCACTTCTTCCGGGTCGGCGGTTTCGGTGAAGGCGGTGAAGCCGCGCAGATCGAGAAAGACGACGGTGATCTCGCGCCGGTGGCTTTTGAGCGGATCGTCGGCGCCGCCGGCCAGGATCGCCTCGGCCAGCTGTGGCGAAAAAAAGCGCTTGAGCTGGCCCACGCGCTCCAACTGCTGCACGCTGTCGGCCACGCGCTGCTCCAGCGTGATGTTCCATGCCTGCAGCTCGGCGCGCTGGCGCTGCACCTCGTCGTAGAGCGACTTCACGCGCAGCAGCGAGCGCACGCGCGCCATCAGTTCGGCCTGGTGGATGGGCTTGCTCAAGAAGTCGTCGGCGCCGGCCTCCAGGCCCTTGATGCGTTCCTGCTCCGGGTCGAGCGCGGTCACCAGCACCACCGGCAGCACGGCGCAGGCCGGGTCGGCGCGGATCGCGCGGCAGACCTCGTAGCCGTTCATGCCAGGCATCATCACGTCCAGCAGCACCAGGTCGGGACGGTCGGCGGCGATGCAGGCCAAGGCCTCGGCGCCCGATGCCGCGGTGCTGGTGTGATAACCCCGCGCGCCCAGCACGTCGGCCAGCAGCCGCACGTTCTTGGCCACGTCGTCCACCACCAGGATGTGTTCACTCGTCATGGCGCGCGGCCCTCCTTCAGCAGGCGCTCGACCACGGCCAGGAAAGGCCGCAGCGAGATCGGCTTGGTCAGGTAGGCATCGAAGCCGGAGCTGCCGATGTGGCGCTGGTCCTCGGGCATGACCGAGGCCGACACGGCAATCACCGGCACCGCGTCCAGCGCCGCATGTTCGCGAATGGCCCGCAGGGCGGCGATGCCGTCCATGGCCTGCAGCTGGATGTCCATCAGGATCAGGTCGGGCCGCTGCGCGATGGCCAGCTGCACGCCCTGTTCCCCGGTGCGGGCTTCCAGCGTGGCGTGGCCGTGGTGCTGGAGCACGTCGCGCACCAGCTTCATGTTCTTCTCGTTGTCTTCGACGATCAGAATCTTGCTCATATGTTTACCCCCACGCTTGCCACTTCGTGTGCTGCGCTGCCCCCGACGGGGCGCGAGCTTGCTTGGGGCGGCTCGGCGCGGCGCTCATATCACCGCCTCCAGGGTCTGCAGCGGTAGCGACAGGGTGAAGGTGGTGCCTTCGCCCGGGCGGCTGTCGACGCGGATGCTGCCGCCATGCAGCTCGACAAAGCGCCTGGCCAGCGCCAGGCCCAGGCCGGTGCCTTCCGCCTTGCGCAGGTAGTCGCCGCCGGCCTGGCGGAATTCCTCGAACACCAGCGCCTGGTCCTCGGGCGGGATGCCAACGCCGGTGTCGCTCACGTGCAGCTCGGCCAGCGTCCGCCCGTCCTGATCGATGCGCCGTGCCGTCACGCGCACGCTGCCGCCGGCCGGAGTGAACTTGACGGCGTTGGACAGCAGGTTCACCACCACCTGCTTGAGCTTGCGCGCGTCCGCCACCCAATCGGCCAGGCCTTCGCCCACCTCGAGCGAGATCGCAAGGCCGCTGCGCTGGGCCCGCTCGCGCACCAGCATCAGCGCGTTGTCCAGCAGGAGGCCCAGGTCGAAGCAGCTCAGCTCGAGCTCCATGCGGCCGGCCTCGATCTTCGACAAATCCAGCACGTCGTTGATCAGGGTCAAGAGGTGCTGGCCGGAAGAATGGATGTCGCGCAGGTACTCCATCTGCTTGTCGTTGAGCGGGCCGAACATTTCTTCGGTCAGCACTTCGGAAAATCCGATGATGGCGTTGAGCGGCGTGCGCAGCTCGTGCGACATGTTGGCCAGGAAGGCCGACTTGTGGCGGTTGGCGTCCTCCAGCTGCCGGCTCTTGTCCTCGATCTCGCGGAACAGGCGGGCGTTCAGGATGGCAATCACCGCCTGGTCGGCGAAGGTCTCCACCAGCCGGACCTCGGCACTCGAAAACGGCGCCACGTCCTTGCGCAGCACGTTGATGACGCCGATGGAAGCGCCTTCGCGCACCAGCGGCACCGCCAGCACGGTGCGAAAGCCCAGGCGCGTCTGCGCCTCGCGCGAGGCGGGGTAGCGCGAGTCGAGCAAGCGGGTGACGTCTTCCACGTGGATGGTGCGGTGCTCCACGAAGGCGCGGCCCACCACCGTGGTGCCGGCCTGGTCCAGCACGTCGTCGCGGCCGGCGTCGACGCCGCCGTCCACCTGGTAGCCGGTCATGGCGCGCAGCTGCTCGCCATCGGGCAGCCAGACGCGGCTGCCGTGCGCGCGGCACAGGCGCACGGCGCGCTCCGCCACCGCCTGCAACACCGGCTGCAGGTCGGTGGGCGATCGGCTCAGCACGCGCAGGATGTCGGCCGTGGCGGTCTGGAACTCGAGCGAGGCGCGCAGCTCGGCGGTGCGCAGCTCCACCTTGCGTTCCAGCTCGCCGTAGGACTCGCGCAGCTGCGCCGACATGCGGTTGAACTGCTCGGCCAAGCCTTCCAGCTCGTCGTTGGTGCCCACCACGATCTGCTGGCTGAGCTCGCCCCGGCCGATGCGCTGCGCGCCGCGGGCCAGGGTGCGGATCGGCCGCACCATGCTGCGCGCCAGCAGCGAGGCCGCCAGCGCCGAGATCGCCAGCCCCGCCAGCAGCAGGATGGCGGCGCGCAGGATGGAGGCGTTGAGCTTGGCGTAGACCTCGGCGATGGGCTGCTCGACGAACACCTTCCAGCCCAGCGGCTTGATCGGCACCATCGAGCTGAGCACGGTGGCGCCGCGCAGGTTGCGCGAGACCATGGCCTGCTCTTGCAGCCCGTCGTCGGCCAGCGCGGCCTGCACATGGGGCAGGGCGGCCAGGCTGGTCTTGCGCAGCACCAGGCCGATGTCCGGGTCGGCCACCAGCAGGCCGTTGCCGTCCAGCACGTAGGCCTTGCCTTTTTCGCCGATGCGGATGCGCGAGACCACGTCCCAGATGAACTTGAGGTTGAGCTCGGCCACCGTCACCGGCGCCTGCGCGCCCTCGGCGCGGATCGCCACCGTCATGTAGGGCTCGGTGTCGCGGTTGAAGTACACGGGGCCGTACCAGGTGGTGCCCGGCAGCGCATGGCGGAAGGCCGGCTCGGCCGAGCGGTCGTTTCCCGAGCCCTGCACGTCCAGGCCCAGGCGCGACACCGCGATCTCTTCGCGCCCGGCGTGGTCGAGCTGGGCGATGTCGGTCACCTCCGGCGCCTGGCGCAGCAGGCGCCAGAACTCGGTTCGCTGCGACTCCAGGTCGGTCGCGTCGATCTGTGCCAGCGAAGCATAGGCCAGTTGCTGCGACAGCTGCAGCACGTACTGCTCGATGCGCGAGGCCGCGCCCACGGCCTTCTCGTGCTGCATGCTGGCCACGGCCGACTTGTTCTCCTGGTAGGAAAAATACAGGCTGATGGCGCTGGAAGCGAGCAGCACCGAGGTCACCAGCGAGAGGATCAGCAGCAGGTACTTGCGGAACAGCCGGCCGCGCAGAATGCCGCGCGCATCCTGGGCCGTCGGCGCAAGCTCGCCCGACAGGGAGGCAGGCGAAGAATCCGGCGGCTTCATGGCCTGTCAATTGGACATCGGGCTTCGGGCGATGGGAAGACCACTGTCCTAGTGCGATTGGCCGAGGGCAGCCGGCCGCATGCGGCACAGGCAAAGGGTCGCCGGAGGCGCAAAATTCGCGCTTTGCCGATGCTGCAACAAGGAGCGCTTCGATGCGCGGCAACAAGTTCCTTTGGGCCGTGATGCGTGGGCTGCTGCTGATGGCGGCGGCATCATTGGGCATTGCGGCGCAGGTCCAGCAGGCGCGCAAGATGCCGCGCCTGGGCTACCTGGCGGCTGTCTCGGCCAGCGCCGACGCGCCGCGGCTGGAGGCCTTCCGGCGCGGCCTGCGCGAGCTGGGTTATGTCGAAGGCCAGAACATCCATGTCGAATACCGGCACGAGAGCCAGGACCTGCGGCGCCTGCCGGAACTGGCAGCGCAATTGGTCGCCCAGGACATCGACGTGCTGGTGACCGTCACCACCAATGCGGCGCAGGCGGGCCGCAAGAGCACGTCCACGGTGCCCATCGTCTTCATGGGCGTGACCGACCCCATCAGCGCCGGTCTGGCGGAAAGCCTGGCGCGGCCGGGCGGCAACGCCACCGGCATCACCAACGTGGCGGCCGTGCTGACCGGCAAGCGGCTCGAGCTGCTCAAGGAGGCCGTGCCGAAGCTGGTGCACGTGGCGGTGCTGTGGGATCCGAAGGCGCCAGGCTCCATTCCGCAATGGGAGGCCAGCCAGGAGCCGGCCCGCAAGCTGGGGCTGCAGCTGCATTCGATGGTGGCCAGCAGTCCTCAGGATTACGCGGCTGCGTTCCAGGAGGCGCTCAAGGCGCGCAGCACCGCGGTGTGGGTCACGCTCAACCCGGTCGCCAACTCCAACCAGAAGCTGATCGCCGAGCTGGCCGTCGAGAACCGACTGCCGTCCATCTGCGCCCGTGGCGACTACGCGGAAAACGGCTGCATGATCGCCTACGGCCCGGGCTACGACACCGAGGGCAAGGACGGCGCCCGCTACGTGGACCGCATCCTCAAGGGGGCCAGGCCGAGCGACCTGCCGATCGAGCAGCCGACCAAGTTCGAGCTTGTCATCAACCTCAAGACCGCCAAGCGCCTGGGCTTCGCGATTCCGCGCTCGGTTCTGAACCGCGCCGACAAGGTGATCCAATAGGCGCATGACCATGACGAACCGATCGACGACACGATGGAGGTGCCTGATGGCGGGTGGATTGCTGGGCGCCGCGTTGTCCTTGCTGGGCTGCGATTCGCGGCGCATCGAGAAGCTGGAAGAGGGTGTGTCGACCGAGGCCGATGTGCGCAAGACCTTCGGCGAACCCGAGGCCGTATGGGACTCGTCCGCGGGCCGGGTGTTCGAATACAACCGCCAGCCGGCCGGCCAGAAGAACTACATGATCACCATCGGCCCGGACGGCAAGATGGCCGCCCTGCGCCAGGTGCTGACGCCGGCCAACTTTGCCAAGGTACAGCCCGGCATGGGCGCGGAAGACCTGCGCAAGATGCTGGGCAAGCCGGCCAGCCGCACGCCCTATCCGCTGAAGAACGAGCTGGAATGGGAATGGCGCTGGGTTCAGCCGCCCAACTCGCCGATGGTCTTCACCGCAGTGTTCGACAGCAGCCAGCTGCGGGTGCTGCGCAGCGGCTCGTCGCCCGACCGAAGCACCGAGGCGCCCTAGGAGCAGGCTCCTAGACGCCGCGGCGCTGGCGCCAGGTCAGCAGCGCGGCGCAGCCGAGCAAGCCCAGCCAGTAGTCGACCGGCGCACCGCCCAGCCAGCGCGTGTGCCAGGGGATGTGCGCGGGACCGAAGCGCTGCCAGCCCCAGGCGGGGTTCAGCAGGAACCACAGGAAGTCCTCCGCCACCCAGAACAGCGACAGCCCGGCCAGCGCCAGCAGCGCATCGCCCAGGCGCCAGCGGCCGTTGAACGCCAGCGGCGCCAGGAAGGCCAGTGCCATGAAGGAAAACACCCAGGCGTGGTAGCCCGTCATGGGGCGGCCGCCCCAGAAGATGTCGAGCAGCCAGTGCTGTTCGATGCGCCAGGTCGGCAAGGCGGTGGCCCAGCCGGCGGCCCCTTCGATCTGCACTTCGACCTTTGCAAAGAAAAAGGCCATGAGCGCCACCCAGGCCAGGTAGACCGCGGTCCGGGTCATGCGTTCACCTTGTCGCCAGCGGCGCCGCCGAGCACATGGCGCAACACCTCGCGGGCCGCATCGGGCCGTCCCAGTGCGCGGCTGCGCTCGGCCATGTCGGCCAGCTTGGCGGGCATGCGCATGAGCTGGCCGATCTTGTACTCGAGGCCGATCGCGTCGTAGGCCAGCCAGGCCGCGCCTTCCTCCATCAGGAAGCCGGCGTTGTGCTCCTCCTGGCCCGGAATGGGCGAGATCAGCAGCATGGGCCGGCCCAGCGCCAGGCACTCGGAGACCGTCAGGCCGCCGGGCTTGCTGACCACCAGGTCGGCGGCGTGCATCAGCTTTTCCATCTCGTGGGTGAAGCCCAAGGGCCGCAGCCGGCCCGCATGGTGCGGCGCCATGGCCTGCAGCGTCGCCAGCGCGTCCGCATTGCGGCCTGCCACGGCAATCACCTGGAAGCCATCGCCCAATGCCAGCAGGCGCCGGACCATGCTGGGCAGATCGCCCACGCCCGCGCCGCCGGACGTGATCAGCACCGTGCGGCGCGCTGGGTCGAGGCCGAGTGCTTCGAACAAGGCCGGGCGCGGGGCGGGCGCGGCAGCCAGCGCCGTGAAGGCGGGCATGACGGGAATGCCGGTGACGTGAATGCGGTCGGCCGCCATCCCGCGCGCCTGCAGCCGGAAGGCCACTTCCGGCGTGGCCGCCAGGTAGCCGGCCATGCCGGGCACCAGCCACATGTTGTGCAGGTCGTAGTCAGTCACTTGCAGCCACACGGGGCAGGCCAGGCGCCCCTTCAGTTGCTCGCGCATCAGCAGCTCGGCCGGCAGGAAGTGGGTGCAGATCACTGCGTCCGGCCGCTCGCGGCGGATGGCGCGCAGCAGCGCCGTGGAACTGAGCCGCTCGATGGCCCGGCGCAGCCGTTGCGAAGCCGCGTGGTGCGGCGTGCTGTCGCTCTTCTGATGCAGGTAGGACCAGAGTTCCGGCGCGCGGTTGATGAGCCGGATATAGCCGTCCGCGTAGATCTTGCGAAAGCCCGCCGCCACGTGCGCCATGGCATCGATGTGCACCGCGCTGCAATCCGGATGGTGCTGCCGGACGGTGGCCTCCAGGGCCTGGGCCGCGCGCACGTGGCCGTGGCCGGCGCTGACGCTCAAGAGAAGAATTTTTGTCATGGGTGGTCTGGTGCTCGCGGCGGCGATTATCCCGAGGCCACAAGACAGTAAGACAGTGCCAAATCGGAAGTGGGTGGGGCGGGGCTGCGGGAATCCACCAAGTCTTGTCACCTTTTGTAGCGGCGCATACTGGCAGCAGTCCGCTGACCGAGCGGACACAGAAAGACCCGCACCGGCTTCTCCCCCGGGAGCCGCGGGCGGCAGCCAGGAGACCACTTTGCTGCGTACGAATATTGCGAACCCGGCCTACTTTCACAAGGTCGTCGATTGCCAATACGCCTGTCCGGCGCACACCCCCGTCCCCGAATACATACGCTTGATCGCGCAGCGCCGCTACGGCGATGCCTACATGGTCAACTGGGTGTCGAACGTCTTCCCCGGCATCCTGGGCCGCACCTGCGACCGGCCCTGCGAGCCCGCTTGTCGCCGGGGCCGGGTGGAAGAAAGCAATGCGCAGGATCCGGAGCCGGTGGCCATCTGCCGCCTGAAGCGGGTGGCGGCCGACATGAAGGAGGACGTGCGATCGCGCATGCCCACCGTCGCACCGCCAAACGGCAAGCGCATTGCCTGCATCGGCGCCGGGCCGGCATCGCTCACCGTGGCGCGCGACCTGGCGCCGCTGGGCTATGAGGTGACGGTGTTCGACGGCGAGGCCAAGGCCGGCGGCTTCATCCGCACGCAGATCCCGCGCTTTCGACTGCCCGAGTCGGTGATTGACGAGGAGTGCGGCTACATCCTCGACCTGGGCGTGGCGTTTCGCGGCGGCCAGGCCATCGCGTCGATGAAGGCCCTGATGGACGAGGACTGGGACGCCATCTTCGTCGGCTGCGGCGCGCCGCGCGGTCGCGACCTCGACCTGCCCGGCCGCATGGAGGCGGCGGCGAACATCCACATCGGCATCGACTGGCTGGCCTCGGTGTCCTTTGGCCATGTCACGACCATCGGCAAGCGCGTGATCGTGCTGGGCGGCGGCAACACCGCCATGGATTGCTGCCGTTCCGCCCGCCGCCTGGGCGGCAGCGACGTGAAGGTGATCGTGCGCAGCGGCTTCGACGAGATGAAGGCCTCGCCCTGGGAGAAGGAAGACGCGGCGCACGAGGGCATTCCCATCATCAACTTCCATGTGCCCAAGGCCTTTGTCCACAAGGACGGCAAGCTGGTGGGCATGACGTTCGAGATCGTCAAGGCCGAGTACGACGACAAGGGCCGGCGCCGGCTGGTGCCCACCGGCGAGCCCGATCCCTACTTCGAATGCGACGACGTGCTGGTGGCGGTGGGGCAGGAGAACGCCTTCCCCTGGATCGAGCGCGACTGCGGCATCGTGTTCGACGAATGGGGGCTGCCCAAGCTGGACAAGGTCACGTTCCAATCCACCGTGCCGCACGTCTTCTTCGGCGGCGATGCGGCCTTCGGCCCCAAGAACATCATCTGGGCGGTGGCGCATGGGCACGATGCGGCCGTCTCCATCGACAAGCTGCTGCACGACGAGCCCGTCCGCGAGCGCCCGCCGCCCATGACCAACCTGGTCTCGCAGAAGATGGGCATCCACGAGTGGAGCTACGACAACGACACCTCGAACGACCTGCGCTTCAAGGTGCCCTGGGCCAAGGCCGAGAAGGCGCTGGCCAGCATCAAGGTGGAGGTGGAACTGGGCTTCGATGCCGCCACCGCCTTCAAGGAGGCGCAGCGCTGCCTCAACTGCGACGTGCAGACCGTGTTCACCGAAAGCGCCTGCATCGAATGCGACGCCTGCGTGGACATCTGCCCGATGGACTGCATCAGCTTCACCAGCAACGGCGAAGAGCGGGAGCTTCGAACGCGGCTGAAGGCACCCGCCCTCAACCTGGCGCAAGACCTGTACGTGTCCGGTGGCCTGAAGACTGGCCGCGTGATGGTGAAGGACGAAGACGTCTGCCTGCACTGCGGCCTGTGCGCCGAGCGCTGCCCCACGGGCGCCTGGGACATGCAGAAGTTCTTGCTGGAGATCACGCCGGCCGGGCCGGCCTGCCGTTCCGCCGTGCCGCAGGAGGTGGCCGCGTGATGAAACAGATTCAAGCCACCAACGACTTCGTCATCAAGTTCGCCAACGTCAACGGCTCGGGCTCCGCATCGGCCAACGAGCTCTTTGCCAAGGCCATCCTGCGCATGGGCGTGCCGGTGAGCCCGCGCAACATCTTCCCCAGCAACATCCAGGGCCTGCCCACCTGGTACGAGGTGCGCGTCAACGAAGAGGGCCACCTGGGCCGGCGCGGCGGCACCGACATGATGGTGGCGATGAACCCGCAGACCTGGGACGCGGACGTGGCCGAGCTGGAAAGCGGCGGCTACCTGTTCTACGACAGCACCCGGCCGCTGCCGCCCTCGAAGTTCCGCGAGGACATCCGCGTGATCGGCATGCCGCTCACCGAGATCTGCAACGCGGTTTATCAAGACCCGCGCCAGCGGCAGCTGTTCAAGAACATCGTCTACGTCGGCGCGCTGGCGGTGCTGCTGGGCATCGAGCCCGAGGTGATCGAGAAGCTCTTCGGCGAACAGTACAAGGGCAAGGAGAAACTGCTCGATTCGAACGTGCGGGCGCTGCACTTGGGGCTGGACTTCGTGCGCGAGAACCTGCGCGAGCCCATCGGCCTCAAGGTGCGGCGCGCCGACCGGGTGGGCGACCAGATCTTCGTGGACGGCAACAGCGCCGCCGCGCTGGGCTGCGTCTACGGCGGCGCCACGGTGGCAGCCTGGTATCCGATCACGCCCTCGTCCTCGGTGGCCGAGGCCTTTCAGCGCTACTGCGCCAAGTTCCGCACCGACCCGGCCACCGGCCAGGCGCGCTACGCCATCGTGCAGGCGGAAGACGAAATCGCCTCCATCGGCATGGTGGTGGGGGCGGGGTGGAACGGGGCGCGCGCCTTCACCGCCACATCCGGCCCTGGCGTGTCGCTGATGACCGAGTTCATCGGCCTGGCCTACTTCGCCGAGATCCCCGTGACCATCATCAACGTGCAGCGCGGCGGCCCATCGACGGGCATGCCCACGCGCACACAGCAGGCCGACATCCTGAGCTGCGCCTATGCCTCGCACGGCGACACCAAGCACGTGCTGCTGTTCCCGGAAGACCCGCACGAGTGCTTCGAGCACGCGGCCGCGGCACTGGACCTGGCGGATCGCCTGCAGACGCCGGTGTTCGTCATGACCGACCTGGACATCGGCATGAACCAGCGCCTGTGCAAGCCCTTTGCCTGGGACGACGCCAAATCCTACGACCGCGGCAAGGTGATGAGCGCGCAAGAGCTGGAAGCCGGCAAGGAGTTCGGCCGCTACAAGGACGTGGACGGCGACGGCATTCCGTGGCGCACCCTGCCGGGCACGCACCCCAGCAAGGGCAGCTACTTCACCCGCGGCACCACGCGCGACCCCTATGCCCGCTACTCGGAGCGCGGGCCCGACTACATCTACAACATGGAACGGCTGCTGCGCAAATTTGCCAGCGCCGCCAAGCTGGTGCCGGCGCCGGTGTTGCGGCCGGCCGCAGGCAAGACCGAGCTGGGCGTCATCTACTTCGGATCGACCAGCCCGGCCATGCGGGAAGCCCTGGCCGTGCTGGAAGAAGAGGAGGGCGTGCACCTCGACGCGCTGCGCCTGTGCGCCTTTCCCTTTGGCGACAGCGTGGCGAAGTTTCTGGAAACGCATGGCCAAGTGTTCGTGGTGGAACAGAACCGCGACGCGCAGATGCGCAGCCTGCTGGTCAACGAGCTGGGCATCGCGCCCGAACGGCTGGTGCCGGTGCTGCATTACGACGGCACGCCGATCACCGCGCGCTTCATCGCCAAGGCCATCAGCGAGAAGGCGCGCGGCAAGGCCGGGCCCGAGCACGTTGTTGCCGAGCCGCCGCCGATGATCGGCGCGTCGGCGAAATGAAGGAGAGCCCATGACCTACCTGGCCAAGCCCCGTCTGCACCACCCCACCTTGGCGACCAACAAGGTCGGCTACACGCGGCGCGACTACGAGGGAAAGATCTCCACCCTGTGCGCCGGCTGCGGGCACGACTCCATCTCGGCCGCCATCATCGAGGCCTGCTGGCAGCTGGACATCGAGCCGCACCGCGTGGCCAAGCTGTCGGGCATCGGCTGCAGCTCCAAAACGCCGGACTACTTTCTGGGCGCATCGCACGGCTTCAACACGGTGCATGGGCGCATGCCCAGTGTGCTGACCGGCGCCAACCTGGCCAATCGCGACCTCTTGTACCTGGGCGTGTCGGGCGACGGCGATTCGGCCTCCATTGGCCTTGGCCAGTTCGCCCACGCCATGCGGCGCGGCGTGCGCATGGCCTACATCGTGGAGAACAACGGCGTCTATGGCCTGACCAAGGGCCAGTTCTCCGCTACCGCCGACCAGGGCAGCAAGAGCAAGAAGGGCGTGGTCAACACCGACAGCGCCGTCGACCTGGTGGCCATGGCGCTGCAATTGGGCGCGAGCTATGTGGCGCGCGGATTCTCGGGCAACAAGGCGCAGCTGGTGCCGCTGATCAAGGGCGCCATCAGCCATGGCGGCGCGGCGTTCATCGATGTCATCAGCCCCTGCGTGGCCTTCAACAACCACCCCGGCAGCACGAAGAGTTACGACTATGTGCGCGAACACAACGAAGCGGTGAGCCGCATCGACTTCATCAGCAGCAAGGACGAGATCACCGCCGACATCGGCCCCGGCGAGGTGATGGACGTGCGCCAGCACGACGGCACCCTGCTGCGCCTGCGCAGCCTGCACCCCGACTACAACCCTGGCGACCGCTACGCCGCCATGGCGTACATGCAGAAACACCAGGAGATGGGCGAGGTGCTGACGGGCCTCTTGTACGTGGATCCGCTGGCCACCGACCTGCACACGGCCCTGAACACCACCGACCGGCCGCTCAACAGCCTGGGTCCCGCCGAGTTGTGCCCGGGCGCCGGCGCGCTGAAAAATCTCAACGCGGCCTTGCGCTGAGGCGGCGGCTGCTTCAACATCACGCGCTTCGAAATCGTCGTCGTTCGAAGAGAGGGGCAATGCCATGGCCATCACCATCTCGACAACCGGCAGCCGCTACGGCAGCAACGGCGGTGACGAGCGCACCGTCTTCCAATCCATCTCGCGCAAGCACGTGCTGTGCATCGGCCCGCAGGCCAGCATCCGCGAAGCCGCCGGCGTGATGACGCATGCCAACTGCGGCAGCGTCCTGATCATGGAACCGCCCGACATCCTCTTGGGCATCCTGACCGAGCGCGACCTGATGACGCGCGTGCTGGCCAAGGGGCTGGACCCGGAGCGCACCAAGACGCGCGACGTGATGACGCCCAACCCCATCTGCATTCCGCCCGAGACGCCGGTGTCGGACGCCGTGTGCCTGATGCTGGAGCGAGGCTTTCGGCACCTGCCGCTGGTGGCCGGCAAGAAGGTGCTGGGCGTGTTCTCGGTCCGGGATGCGCTGCCCAGGGAGCTGGGAACGGCTTGGAGCCTGGCGGAGTTCAACGAGCAGGTGAATGACGTGCTCGGCTGACGGCACGCTCCCCGTGCTCTGACGGCGCCAGGCCGGCACCGCGCGTGCCATTTCCCGGACAGCGCGACCGTTGCATGTCCGGATTTCCAGCCGCATCGGCCCGGGAAAACCACGATCCGCGTCCCGCGTTTCCTTTGAATTCAATGGGTTGCAAGCCATGCCCGGCGTGGCATGCGCATTGCTTTTGAGCGCTGGCCTGCAGGGCCCCGCGCCCTTCGGTCATTCCAACACCCATGAAGGAGACAAAGACGATGTTCCAAGCCCAGAAGAGGTTTCGCACGCGCCAACTGCCCGCAAGGCTCAGCGCCTTGTCCGCCGCGCTGCTCCTGGCTGCCTGTGGCGGCGGCAGCGACGGCGGTGGCTCCGGCAGCGCCACCGGGGCCGCCGCCTCGGCCAAGCCCACGGTGCCGGGCGAGCCGCGCAACAGCGAGCCGACGATCCGCATCGGCGTGCTGTCTTCCAAGCCGCACCTGGTGTCGGGCGACGACGCCCTGGTCGAGTTGGAAAAGCTGGTGCCCCAGCCCAGCACGGACTTCTCGGTGACCCTCAACGGAACCGACGTGACCGATGCGTTCCAGGCGCATCCGGTCACCGGCCGGCTGATCGCCAGGCTCACGGGCCTCAAGCTCGGCGACAACGACCTGGTGGCCAAGTTCCGCGGCTATCGCGCGCACCAGGTGCTCACGACCTACCCGGTCACCGGACCCATGATCTCGGGCCCGCACGAGCAGCCCTTCGTCTGCGGCTACGAGACCTTCACCCGCATGGGCGGCCAGAAGCTCACGCCGACCGGCGACGACAAGTGCTCGGTCGTGACGCGGGTGGACTACTACTACCGCACCACCTCGGGCGGCAACACGCGCTTCGTGCCGGAGAGCATCACCGCCTACCCGGCCAACATGGCCTACCTCACGGTCAACGGCAAGACGGTGCCCTACGTGGTGCGGCTGGAAAGCGGCACCATCAACCGTGGCCTTTACCAGTCGGCGATCCTGCACGATGTGCTCAACGAGCCGCCGCCGTCGCCCACGTCGAGGCCGGCCGGCTGGACCGGGGGCCTGATCTACCCGCTGGGCGGCGGCTGCCAGGGCGGCTGGTTCCAGCAGGGCAATGACTTCGCCACGCTGATCAACCCCACCTACCAGAGCCGCGGCCTGGCGGTGACCACCTCCACGCTCAACGTATTCGGCACCAACTGCAACGACCAGCTTTCGTCCGAGACCATCGCCATGGTCAAGGAGCGCTTCGTCGAGAACTTCGGCGTGCCCGACTACACCATCGGCACCGGTGGCTCGGGCGGCTCCTACCAGAGCCACCAGACCAGCGACAACTACCCCGGCCTGTTCGACGGCGTGGTGGTGAGTTCGGTGTTCGCCGACGTCACCTCGTCGACCATCTTCAAGCTGCACGACTCGCGGGTGCTGAACAACTACTTCAACGACCCGGCGACCGCCGCGCTGAGCTACACGGTGGCGGAGAAGCAAGCCATATCGGGCTACCTGCAGATCGGCAACATCCCGAACATGAGCAACAGCGCCGGGCGCCTCGACCCGGTGGTGTCCTTCCCCTCGGGCGTGCCGGCGGCCCAGCGCTATCACC
Source organism: Variovorax sp. LARHSF232 (assembly GCF_052871435.1). Taxonomy (NCBI): domain Bacteria; kingdom Pseudomonadati; phylum Pseudomonadota; class Betaproteobacteria; order Burkholderiales; family Comamonadaceae; genus Variovorax; species Variovorax sp. LARHSF232. The sequence continues at coordinate 36,075 of NZ_JBIXJS010000012.1, forward strand.
CGGTCAACAACCCGACCGGCGCGCGCGCCACGGTGTGGGACCACACGGTCAACGTCTATGGCAAGACGGCGGCCGAAGGCTTCGCGCTGCGGCCGATCGACAACGTGGGCATCCAGTACGGCTTGAACGCGCTCAACGAGGGCAAGCTCGGCATCGACAAGTTCCTCGACCTGAACGAGCGCGTGGGCGGCGTGGACCGCGACATGAAGCGCACCGCGACCCGCACCGTGGGCGACATCGACGCGCTGCGCCGGGCCTACCAGTCGGGCCGCATCGTCGACGGCGGCGGCGGGCTGGCGTCCACCGCCGTCATCGACTTGCGCGACTACAACGACCAGGTGGTGAACGGCGACATCCACACCAAGATCCACTCCTTCTCGATGCGTGAACGCCTGCGCCGCGCCAACGGCGACATCGGCAACCACGTGATGTGGACCAAGGGCGCCAGCAGCGCCGAGGCCTTCGATGCCATGGGCCGTTGGCTGCGCGCCGTGAAGGCCGACACCTCGGACCGCACGCTGGCGCAGAAGGTGAGGGCGGACCGCCCGGCCGACCTGAAGGACGCCTGCTGGGCCAACGGCCTGAAGTATGAGGAAGAGCAGACCGCGTTCGGCCCCGGCGCCTGCAACACCTTCTACCCGGCCGGCACCACGCCGCGCATGGCGGCCGGCGGCCCGCTGGCCGACGACATCGCCAAGTGCCAGCTCAAGCCGCTCAACCCGTCCGACTACGGCGTGATCTTCAGCGGCGCGCAATGGGCGCGGCTGGCCGCCGTCTTCCCTGAAGGCGTGTGCGACTGGACCAAGCCCGGCGTGGGGCAGCAGCCGCTGGCCGGCACCTGGCTGTCCTTCGGGCCCTCGCCGGTGAACCTGCTGTTCGACATCACGGGCCTGGTCACGCAAAGCGTGCTGCAGTAGTGATGCATGGGCCGCCGGGTGCGCCCGGCGGCCGCCTTCCTCGTTCCCTTTTTCCACGATCTGTCCGCCTTGCGGAGTGACACCTTGAACGCTTCAACAAAACTCAAATCCCTGGTCCTGGTTGCTGCAGCAGCCACCGCTTCCTTGGGCCTGCATGCCCAGACCTTTCCCGACGGCAAGCCCATCACCATCGTGGTGCCCTTTTCCGCCGGCGGCCCCACCGACCGCGTGGCCCGCGACCTGGCCGAGGCGCTGCGCAAGCCGCTGGATGGCGTGAGCGTCGTCATCGACAACGCTGCCGGCGCCGGCAGCACCATCGGCAACGCCAAGGTGGCGCGCGCCAAGCCCGACGGCTACACCCTGCTGGTCACCCACGTGGGCATGGCCACCACCCCGGTGCTGTACCGCAAGCTCAGCTACAACTACGAAACCGACTTCGAGTACTTGGGGCTAATCAACGACGTGCCCATGACCCTCATCGGCAAGCCGCAGCTGGAAGCCAACAACTTCAAGGACCTGCGCGAGTGGATCGCCAAGAGCGCGGGCAAGGTCAACCTGGGCAACGCGGGCATCGGCTCGGCGTCGCACCTGTGCGGCCTGCTTTTTCAAAGCGAGCTCAAGGCCGAGATGACCACCGTGCCCTACAAGGGCACCGCCCCGGCCATTGCCGACCTGATCGGCGGGCAGATCGACCTGTTGTGCGACCAGACCACCAACACCACGGGCCAGATCGAGGCCAGGAAGGTCAAGCCCTACGCGGTGACCACGCTCAAGCAGCTGAGCACGCCGGCCTTGAAGGACATTCCCACGCTGGACGAATCCGGGCTGAAGAACTTCCAAGTGACCATCTGGCACGGCCTGTACGCGCCCAAGGGCACGCCGGCGCCGGTGCTCAAGAAGCTCAACGATGCGCTGAAGGTGGCGCTGAAGGACCCGGAGTTCATCAAGAAGCAGGAGGGCCTGGGCGCGGTGGTGGTGGCTGACAAGCGCGTGGAGCCGGCCGAGCACAAGAAGTTCGTGCAGAGTGAAGTGGCGCGCTTCGGGCCCGTCATCAAGGCCGCGGGGATTTACGCGGACTGACGCGGGGCGGCGGTCATGCGGCCGTGCAGCACGAGGGTAATTCCGCCTTCGCGGCTGGAGGAGGGCATCCCTATGATCCTTTCCCGTTGTCGCCAACTCAAGCCGCGCCGCTTTTCATTCCCGTGTCATCGCTTCTTTCGGCAGGACGCGCCGTGCTGAGGCTCTCCCAGCCGTACCGCGCCAGCCTGGCCGGCTCCCTGGGCGAGCTTCGCGAGCATTCGGCGCCGCGCGCGCGGTGGCGGCGCTGGGCGGCCGTGGGCGTGTGGGGCTGCCTGCTCGCCGTGGCTGGCGCGCTGGCCTATCTGGCAGCCGAGCGGGCGGGCATCCGCTCGCTGCAGCAGGGCACATTGCATCAGCTCGACATCTACGCCACCGGTCTGCGCAGCGAGCTCAGCCGCTACGAATACCTGCCCCAGGTGTTGTCGCTCAGCCCCGACGTGCTGGACCTGCTCCGGTCTCCCGGCAACGACGTGCTGCGGCGCGACGCCAACGTCTACCTGGAAACGGTCAACGCGCATGCGCAGGCCAGCGCGAGCTACGTGATGGACGACGCGGGCCTGACGCTGGCGGCCAGCAATTGGGGCCAGCCGGGCAGCTTCGTGCAAATGAATTTCTCGTACCGGCCCTACTTCCGTGACGCGATGGGCGGCGTGCCGGGCCGCTTCTACGGCATCGGCACGGTGAGCCGGGAGGCGGGCTACTACTTCTCCTTCCCGATCTCCCATGACGGGCGGCGGATCGGCGTGGCCACCGTCAAGGTGGGCCTGGACAAGCTCGACGCGCCGTGGGCGAACTCGGCGGACAAAGTGTTGGCCATCGACCGCAACGGCGTGGTGGTGCTGTCGTCGGTTGCGGCGTGGAAGTTCCGCACCTTGCGCCCGCTGTCCACCCAGACACTGCAGCAGCTGGCGCAGACGCGCCAGTACACCGAGGCGGGCGTGCTCACCGCGCTCGACCTGCGCGAGCACCAGCCCTGGTCGGGCGGCGCGGCAACGGTGGTGCAGATCGGCACCGACGCGCCGCGCGCAAAGGCTGCCAACGGCGGTTTCGGCCCCGACCTTCTGCTGGACAGCCGCCCGGTGGACGGCACGGACTGGAAGCTGATCATGCTCTCGGACATGGGCCCGGTGCATGCCTTCGCGCGCACGGCCGCCGTGATGACCATGTTCGCCCTCGTCTTTCTCACGCTGCTGGTGCTGTTCTTCCAGCAACGGCAGCGCATCGTTCACCAGCGGCTGGCGGCGCGCGAGGCACTGCAGCGCGCCTATGACGAACTGGAGCACAAGGTGCAACTGCGCACCGAGGCGCTGAGCGAGGCCAACCTGCACCTGCAGACCGAAGTGGCCGAGCGAAAGCGCGCCGAGGAAATTCTGAAAACCACCCTCGAAGACCTGGTGCAGACCGGCAAGATGGCCGTGCTGGGCCAGATGTCGGCCGGCATCACGCACGAGCTCAACCAGCCGCTGGCGGCGCTGCGCACGCTGTCGGCCAACGCGGTGGTTTTCCTGCAGCGCGGGCAGGCCGGGCAGGTGGACCTGAACCTGCGCACCATTTGCCAGCTCACCGACCGCATGGGCCAGATCACCGCGCAGCTCAAGAAGTTTGCGCGCCGCTCGGGCGTGGAACTGCAGCCGGTGCCGTTGGCGGACGTGATTGCCGATGCGGTGTTCTTGTTGGGCCAGCGCATTCGCGAGGAACGCATCGCGCTGGAGCAGAACATCGAGCCCGGCCTGTGCGCGCTGTGCGAAGGCAACCGGCTCGAGCAGGTGCTGGTGAACCTGCTGGTCAACGCTTTCGACGCCACCGCGGCGAGTGGCCTGTCGCGGCGGGTGCGCATCGTGGCGCAGCGCACGCCCGAAGGGGTGGCGCTGGAGGTGCATGACAACGGCCCGGGTATCGCGCCCGAGGCGATGCCCCGTCTTTTCGAACCTTTTTTCACCACCAAGGAGCAGGGACGGGGCCTGGGCCTCGGCCTGGCGATCTCGGCCGGCATCGTGCGCGACTTCGGCGGGCTGCTGCGGGCGGCCCGCAGCACGCTGGGCGGCGCGGCCTTCGTCGTCTCCTTGCGCAACGGACATTGCGAGATTGCCCATGACTGAACCCAAAGCGCTGGAAGTACTTTTCGTGGAAGACGACGCCGCCGTGCGCCTGGGCAGCACCCAGGCGTTGCAACTGGCGGGCTTGCGCGTATCCGGCTTCGGCTCGGCCGAGAAGGTGCTGGCCCAGGTCGTGCCGGGCCTGGCCGCGGTGCTGGTCACCGATGTGCGGCTGCCGGGAATGGACGGGCTGGAACTGCTCTCGCGCGCCCTCAGGATCGAACCCACGCTGCCGGTGATCCTGATCACGGGCCATGGCGACATCTCGATGGCGGTGCACGCGATGCGCCTTGGCGCCTACGACTTCCTGGAAAAGCCGTTCTCGCCGGAGCAGCTGAGTGAGGTCGTGCTGCGCGCCCTGGAAAAGCGCGCGCTGAGCCTGGAGGTGGAACGCCTGCGCAGCCAACTGGCGGGCTATGAATCCATCGAAGCCCGCTTGATCGGCCGCTCGCCCGCCATGCAGCGGCTGCGCCGCCTGGTGCGCGACCTGGCCAGCTCCGACGCCGACGTGCTGGTGCTGGGCGAGACCGGCACCGGCAAGGAACTGGTGGCGCGCTGCCTGCACGAGGGCAGCCGGCGGCGCGGCGGCAACTTTGCCGCCATCAACTGCGGCGGCATGCCCGAGGCGCTGTTCGAAAGCGAGATGTTCGGCCACGAGGCCGGCGCCTTCACCGGCGCGGCAAAGCGGCGCATCGGCAAGGTCGAGCACGCGCGGGGCGGCACGCTCTTTCTGGACGAGATCGAGACCATGCCCATGAGCCTGCAGGTGAAGATGCTGCGCACCCTGCAGGAGCGGCAGTTCGAGCGCCTGGGCTCCAACGAACTGCGGCCCATGGACAGCCGCGTCATCGCCGCCACCAAGGCCGATCTGCTGGCCGCTGCGCGCGAAGGGAAGTTTCGCGACGATCTTTACTACCGCCTGGGCGTGGTGGTGCTGCAGCTGCCGCCGCTGCGCGAGCGCCGCGAGGACATTCCCTTGCTCTTCACCCATTTCGCCACCCAGGGCGCACTGCGCCACGAGCGCCAACTGCCGCCGGTGCACAGCCGCCACCTGGAAGCGCTGATGGCGCACGCCTGGCCGGGCAACGTGCGCGAACTGCGCAACATCGCCGACCGCTTCGTGCTGGGCCTGTGGGATGGCGAAGCGCGCATGCACGAGGCCGCGCGCAGCGAGCGCAGCCTGGAAGAGCAGATGGCGCAATTCGAGCGCTACCTGATCAACGAGGCACTGGAAGCCTGCAACGGCAGCGCCGCCGCCGCGGCCGAGCGGCTGGGCCTGCCGCGCAAGACGCTGTACGACAAGATGCGCCGGCTGGGGCCGCTGAAGGCCGTGGCGTAGCGGACTTGTTCGCAACGCCCGCGTGCGCGTCCCGGGCGATTGGCCCTTCACGGAATCATGGCTTGACCTCTTCGATCTCGCCCGGTCGCCATGTCTTGCTGAACCACGGCTCCAGCGGGCCGTAGAGCCGGATGACGGCGAACCGGCCCTTCTTGGGCACGCTCTGGATCCAGTTGGCCTCTTTGCCGGCAGGTGCCTTGGGGCCGAAGAAAAGGTCGACCGACCCGTCGGCGTTGACGATCAGCTTGTCACGCTTGTTGTTCTTGCTGGGGAAGGGCTGAGAGGCGCGGCAACAACTTGGGGTCTGTGGATTCGTTTCATCATCTGTTCCTCTTGCACTCCAGTGCGCTGACTTCACTTGCCTCACGCGCCGAGCGGGATGGCCAGCGTCAGCCAGGTGTTCCAGCCCTCCGGCCGGTTCTTCGCATCGAACTCGTAGTAGCCCCTGAAGTTCACGTACCACTTCTTGCCCGCCACCGGAAAGAAATAGCCGACCTGCGGTCCGATGCCGGATACCTGTGACTTGAAGTCACCCAGCACCGCGCCGGAGCCGCTGTCGCCGCTCAGCTGCATGTAGAAGTAGCCGGCCACGCCCACGTGGAGCTGCTCGGAGACGAATTGCGAGGCGGCCCAATCGAGGTGGGCGTCGACGCCGTTCTGATAGTCGGTGTCCTTGTTTTTCCAGTTGTAGGTGAAGCCCAGCACGGCCGAAAACTCATGGCCCTTCTTGGGATCGAGGTAGGTGTAGCCGCCGCCAGCGTCGAGCGACCAGTGGTTGGTGCCGAGGTTGGCCAGGCGACCCGCTTCGTAGCTGCCCACCGGCACGCCGGCCATGGTGTAGGCAAGGAAGTTGTGCTCGCCGTGGTTCCACTTGAGCTGCGCCATGGGGTACAGGTCGCCCACATTGGTGAGCGAGTCGCTCTGGCTGCCGGTGAGCACGCCACCCCCCGGTCCGGTGAGCGTGCCGTTGATGTCGACGTTCATTCGCCCGAACACGCCGGTGAGGGTGAACGACGCCTGCCCGCCGGCGACCGGTGCACCAAGCACATAGGTGGGTGCGATGAACATCAGATCGGCCCTTGCCTCCAGCCCGGCCGTCACGCGGCCACTCAGCGGGAACGAGCGGCTGCCGCCTGCCTCGGCGTTGGTGTGGTAGTAGACGGCTGGCAGGCTCCAGCCCGCTTCACCCGGCACGGCGGCGAAGCTTGAGAACTGGCCGGGCAGCCAGAAGCTCACACCGCCTTCGTCGGCGGCGGCGGGGCGGGGTGCGAGCAGCAGCACGCTCGCTACCGGTAACGCTGCAGCGCAGGCCCAGAGCGGACCAATTCGAACAGGGCGTGTTGTGGAATGCGCCGATCGACGAGGTGTCATCACTTCGCTCCTTTCGACGGCCCATCCTGCGAACTGACAACTCTTGCGTCCACGTCCTTCAGCAGCCGCCTGAATTCGGGTGACTCGAGAATGATCGTGCCTGCCGCGGCGCGGAGGCGATCAACGGCTTCCGTTGGCAGAAAGAAGGCGGTTGGCTGCTGATTCAGGTAAGCGATTTCGGCCTTGTCCTTCAGCGCGGGAAACGACACGTCGATCGCATAGATCTCGGCAGCAGGCACGCGCAGAGCCGCGGCCACTTCAGGGTCCTTGTTGCCGGCAAAGGCTGCAGATTGGCGGATCCGGCGCAGGGTCGCCCAGCGCGCCGCGGTGTCGCGCAGCAGTTCAATCGTCTCGTAGGAAAACGCATCGATCGGCGCGCCAGCGGACTTGAGCAGGATGTTCGCGGTGCCGGGCGGGGTCTCCGACTCATCCCAATTGGTGGGCGGCGACGATAGCGAGTTGACGACGAACACCACAATCCGCCGCGCGCCATCGAGCGGCGATGGCACACCGGCACTTTGCAGCGCCTCGAGCACCTGCAATGAATCGAGCACGGCACGCATGCCCACGTTGTCAGATACGCCGCCATCGACGAGGTGGAGATAGGGCCGACGCGCACTGTCGCCATAGGCCAGCCCAGCGTTGAGCGAGCGTATGGCCCGTGCTGCGGGCCGCGGCGGGTTGTCTTTGTCGAGGAACAGCTTCGCCCACTCGGGCGTGGTCGCGTTGCATGTGCCGCCGTAGTTCTTGATCGTGACGGGGGAGAGCACGACCGGCACGGCCGAGGATGCTGCCGCCGCGCGGGACAGCGGCACCGAATCGAGGTCCGAGCAGATGACGTCGAAGACCGCCTGGTTGAAGACGAAACGCGAGCCGGTCGAGATGTCCGTGGCGGACGCCAGGATCAGCGGGCCCTTGCCGCGCTTCAGATCGCCAAAGGTCGCGCGGTCGAACAGGATTTCGTCGTACAGCTCGGCCGCGAGTTCGGAGCGACCCCAGCCCGTGAACCACAGGTTCCCCCAATTGGTCGGGCTCAGGAAGCGGGCGATGAGTTCGCCCTGGACATCGCGTTTCAGAAAGCGCTGCTCGTATTCGCCGAACAGACGCTTGCCGTACAGGCCGTAGGCGAGAGCCGTGAAGCTGCCGCCCGACACGCCGGTAATCACGTCGACCTCGTCGAGCAGGCGCACTCGCCTGCCGCCGGCTCCTTCGATCTCGGTACGCCGCAGGAATTCGAGCGCACCGTACGAGAAAGCGGCGGCCCGTGTGCCGCCTCCTGAAAACGCCAGGATGACCAGGTTGTCCTTGTTCCTGACCTCGGCCTGGCGCGACTCCAGGCGATACCCTCCGCGCGGGTCGGTCTGTGTGATGGGCGGATTGACGGGTCGGCTGGCGCAGGCGCCGAGCAAGACCGACAGCAGCAGCGGCAGGACACGCAGCAAGTTCATAGATCCCTCACGTGGATTGACTTCGGTGCCCGGGGCACTTGGCAGGACGCGCGGCAAGTCAAGGCTTGCACAAGCGCGAGGATCGTGCAAGTCTTGCAGCCGCGCCGCTCGTGCAGGCGTCCATCACACCCCAGGAGGTGAACCATGTCCCAGCTCGACAAGGACCAGGTCGTCGGTGTTCTGAACAAGCTGCTCGAAGCCGAACTGGCCGGCGTGGTGCGCTACACGCACTATTCGTTTCTGGTGTTCGGCTTTTCGCGCATTCCCATCGTGTCGTGGTTGCGGGCACAGGCTGACGAGTCGCTTCTGCACGCGCAACAGGTGGGCGAATGGATCACCACGCTGGGCGCCTATCCCTCGCTGGGCATCGGGCCGCTGCTCGATTCGCACAAGCACGACATGGCAGCCATCCTGCAGGAGTCGCTGGCAACCGAGGGGCACGCGCTGGCGCTGTATCGCCAGCTGCTGTCGCTGGTCGAGGGGCGATCGGTGGCGCTGGAGGAATTCGCACGGCAGATGATCCATGCCGAAGAGCTCCATGCCGCTGACGTCGACAAGATGCTGCGCAAGCCCGGCGAGGTTCGCGCCTTCGCGGAGCGCACCGGCTAAGGGCTCAAGGCCGGGAGCTTGAACAGACTCGCGGCTTGCTGCGCGCCATGGCTTGAATGCAAGAAAATTGCATTCAATCGAAAATAACATTCGTTGTACACGGATTGATCCGAGGCGGAAGATGAGCCGCAAAGGAGCTCACACCATGAACGCCAGAGACGTGATGACCTCGCCCGTGATCACCATTGCACCGCGCACGCCGGTGCGCGAAGTCACGGAACTCCTCCTGGACCGGCACATCAGCGGCGTGCCGGTGGTCGAGGGGGAGGACGTGCTCGGCATCGTGAGCGAAGCCGACCTGCTGCATCTGCATGAAGCGGATGGTGCGGTCGAGTCGTCGCGCAACTGGTGGGGCCGGTTGCTTCGGCCGAGTGCCTCGCCCTTGCACTACGTCAGATCGCACGGCACGCGCGCCGCGGATGTGATGACGCGTGAAGTCATCTCGGTGAACGACGACGCGCCGCTCGGCGTGATCGCTGAAGTGCTCAGCAGACGGCATATCCACCGCGTGCCGGTGCTGCATGGCAATCACCTTGTCGGCATCGTCACCGGCTCGGACATGATGGAAGCGCTGTTGAGGCTCACGCGGCCAACGCCTGAGAGCGTGCGGGCGGACGAGGACATCGAAGCGCGCTTGAATGCCAAGCTGGAGGCCCAGGATTGGTGGAACCCGATCTGGTCGCAGCTGTCGGTCGACAAGGGCATCGTGATGTTCAGCGGCATGGTCGACAACGAGGCATCGCGTGATGCCGCCCGGGTTGCCGCGGAAGGCACGCCGGGGGTGGTCGGCGTGATCGACGATCGTCTGCAGGCCTCGGATTGGCACACGATGGTGTAGAGCGGCTCAAAGCGGGCCGCGTGCCCAAGGCCCCCAGATCGCGAAGGTGATGCCGGGCTGCTGCACATTCACGAACAGCACCTTGCCCGCCGGGTCGAAGCAGGCCCCGCAGAACTCGCTGCTGCGGTAGTCGCCCGGCGCGACCAACTTGCCCGCCGCGGCGATCTGGCCGGCACCGAGGTTCACGTTGTGGCGCGCGAACACGAAGCTCGCGCCGTCGGCGGTCAGGCCAACCAGGCGCTCGATGCGGCCCAGGCCCTGGTCGTCGACGCCGCCGCCGTCCTCGCAAAGCAGCACGCCGCCGCGCGGGCTGATCGTGATGTTGTCGGGGTTGTTGGCGGCCACCGCGTCGAGCGACACGAAGGCGGCCTTGAGCAGGCCCGTGGCCAGGTCGTATTCCCACACCGCGCCTTCGCCGTTGCCGCCCACGCCCGCGGCATTGACGCCGGTGGCGGTGTCCACGATGAAGAGCTTGCCGTCGCTGTGCCAGATGCCTTCGCCGCGCGCCATGCGCAAGCCGCCCTGCGCCCAGCCCTGCGCGAAGGGGCCGGCCACCGAGGTGGTGCCCACGAAGCCGGGCAGGGCGATCGCCACCGGGTTCGCATCGGGATCGGCGATGTCCACCCATTCGATGCGGTGCGTGTCGCCGGTGGACGCGACGTTGAGGTCCGCGTTGGTCTTGCCGACCACCTTGGCCATCTGCAGCTTGCCGCCGGCTTCGTAGCTGCCCGACCGGCCGCTCGCGTCGTTGGGGATGAAGCGATAGAAGCCCGACTTGTTGCGGCTGTCCTCGGTGAGGTAGGCGTAGCGCGTCGTCGGGTCGACGGCCACGGCTTCGTGGCTGAATCGGCCCATCGCGACGATCGGCTTGCCGGTGGTCTCGGCCGCGTTGGGACGCACTTCGAATACGTAGCCGTGCTTCTTGCCGCCTTGCGACTCGAGGTTGCTGCCGGTCTCTTCGCAGGTGAGCCAGGTGCCCCAGGGCGTGGGGCCGCCGGCGCAGTTGGTGAGGGTGCCGCCCAGGCTGGCTTCCATGCCGATCCACTGGCGGCCCTTGAAACGCAGGTTGGTGGTGCCACCGCCGGCAAAGCGGCCGTTCGTGCTGCTGGCGGCGGTGTCGTACATGGCCGGGGCCTGGATCAGGTTGGCCGACTGGCCGCGCTCGTGATTGCGCACCAGCACCACGTCGACGCTGTTGCCGCGGCCGTAGGAGGCCACCACCGCCATGCCGTCGTGGTTGCTCGGGCAAGGCTGACCGTCGTTCATTGGGTCGCCGCTCCAGCCGTAGGAACGGTAGGCGAAGCCTTCAGGCAGCTGCAGCAGCGGCAGGCCCGTGGCTTCGTCCAGCGCCGGCGCGACCGGGCCGTAGGGGCTGGCGACGAGGCCGCTGCTGCCGGTGGCCGCGTTGGCGTTGCGAGATTGCAGCGCCTGCATGGTGCCGACGAAGGCGAGGGCGGCCATCGAGGTCGAGCCGCGCAGAAAGCCGCGGCGGGAATTGAGCGACATGAGAACTCCTGTGGGTGTGGGGTGCCCACATTGGAGAGCGCTGGAGTGTCAGCGCCGTTACAGCGGACGCGCGTCTTGAGAGTTGCAAATCTTGCGAGCGTGCGCTCAAGAAGCCTCGGCACTGACCGCTAGCGCTGCGAAGCTCTTTCAGCATGCGATGGATTGCCCCATTGGGCAAAGGCTATCGGAGGTGCAGTTGGATAGCAAATAACGTCGGATCGTGGCAACATTCGCCGCATCGCCCGAGGGCAGACGTGCCTCCGAGCCTGCCGCCCCTCGTGCTTGGGGCCTCACGACACCTGAAAAGGAGAATGCTGTGAATCGTCGCAAGTTACTCGTCATCAGTGCAGCGTTGACCTCGTTGCTGGCCGGCGGCGCATATGCGCAGGACAAGGCCGCACAGCAGGCCGAGGTCAAGGCGAAGGCCATGCAGGCACTCCAGGACTTCTACAAGTCCGACGCCAAGATCAAAGACGCGGTAAGCAAGGCGCCCGGCTACGCTGTGTTCACTACCTACGGTTTGAGCTTCGGCCTTGGCGGCGCAGGCGGCAAGGGCATAGCGCACGACAGCAAATCCAAGAAGGACACTTATATGTCCATGGCGCAGGCGAGTGCGGGCCTGCAGATCGGGGCGTCCGATACACGCTATCTCTTCATTTTCAAGGACGCTAAGTCGCTGGCCGATTTCATCGAAAAAGGCTGGGATGCCTCTGTCGGCGCGGGCGCGGGCGCAGGCACCGGCAAGGACGATGCGAATGTCAAGGCGGGTGCAATTGCTTTCACGGGTGGCAATGCGTATGTGCTGACCAAAGCCGGCCTTCAGGCGGGAGTCGCCCTGGGAGGCTCGAAGGTCTGGAAGGACAAGGAACTGAACTAGGGGCGGCACGAATTGCGCCGTCAGCGGGCGCAGCGGCGAAACTTGTCGCGGAGCTTCTACTGATTCTCGGGGCACGAAGCAGTCGTTTCGGCCAGCATGCCCGGAATTCCGCTATCGCTGCGAAGCTGTTGTCGATCAAGAGCGTAGGGCTCAAGCTGGGCGCGCGCCGGCGGAGTGGAGGCGGCCTTCAGTGCCGCCGGGAAGCAATTCGGCGGTCTGGCCCGACTGGATCTGTAGCTGCCCTCGCGCCACGGTCCTTCGGGCCTGCGGCAGAATCCTTCACCCGCGGCAAAGCCGAGACTCGAGGAACATCACACATGGGCGCGCAATGGAAAGCCAAGCACAAGGACCTTGCGGCCAACGCCAAGGGACGCTTGTTCGGTAAGCTCGCGAAGGAAATTATGATCGCCGCGCGCAGCGGGGCTGATCCGGCATCGAATGCGCGGCTGCGGCTGGTGGTTGAGCAGGCGCGCAAGGTTTCGATGCCTAAGGAAACGCTGGAGCGGGCCATCAAGAAGGGCGCCGGCCTGACCGGCGAGTCGGTGCATTTCGAACATGTGGTCTACGAGGGCTTCGCGCCGCACCGGGTGCCGGTGATGGTCGAATGCCTGACCGACAACGTGAACCGCACCGCGCCGGAGATGCGGGTGCTGTTCCGCAAGGGTCAGCTGGGCGCCTCAGGGTCGGTCGCCTGGGATTTCGACCACCTCGGCATGATCGAGGCCGAACCGCAGCAAGCGGGGGCCGACCCTGAACTGGCCGCCATCGAGGCCGGCGCACAGGATTTCGAGCGCGGCGAGGAGGGGGTCACGGTCTTCCTGACCGACCCCGTCGATCTCGACATGGTCAGCCGCGCGCTGCCGGCGCAGGGCTTTTCCGTGCTGTCCGCGAAGCTCGGCTACAAGGCCAAGAACCCTATCGATCCGGGCAGCCTGAGCGCTGAGGCGTTGGAAGAGGTCGAGATCTTCCTAGCCGCCATCGATGCAAACGACGACGTGCAGAACGTGTTCGTGGGACTCGCGGGGTAGCTGCCGACGTTCCCCACCGGATCTGCTGCTCACTTGCGCGCTGGCCTGCCTGGTGGTGTTTGTCGCACCGGGCCCGGAAAACATCCTCGCGCTCAGCCGCGACCTGGGCCAGGGACGGATGGCCCCATCCATTCTCCGTGGGCGGCGACCTCGGCATCATGCTCCAACCGATCCGACGCGGAGCGGGCCGCCGCAGTCCCACCGGACTTCGGGTTCAGACTGGGCCCAGTCACTCGCGATCAAGGGCCTGAACGGCAGCTGCGGCGATCACCGGTCGTTCGAGAAACGTAGCCTTGAGTGACCTCTGCACCTCGTCACCGGTCGCTCGACCATGCCCGATCGGGTTGCGGTTCGCGATCGACTGCTTGCGTCCGAAGTGATCGGCTGTACCCGCCCAGAGCCGAAGTAGACGGGAACGTCTCAGTTCGGCCGAAGCAGTCGTTTAAAGCGTAGAGTATCCCTGCAACTCGTGCAGCAGTGGAAATGAGCCAGGTCGGACGCACACAGGTTCCCTTCATTGCCCCCAGGGCCCTCTGCATCACGATTCCGTAATCGCTGCTGCTGCGCGCCGATGAGGTGATCGAATGAGCACACGCCGAACGCTGATCTGCGCCATCGCAGTCGCGCTGCTCGCCGCAGGGCGCGCCGGCCGCGCCCAGACGCCCGGCAAGGTCTATCGCATCGGCTGGCTCAGCAGCGGTCCGTGGGCCGGCACGCAGCCGTTGGAAGTGTTCAACCAGGGCATGCGCGAGCTGGGCTGGGTCGAAGGCCGGCACTACATGATCGACAACCGCTATACCGAGGGCCGCAGCGAGCGGGTGCTCGCGCTTGCCGCCGATCTGGTACAGCGCAAGGTCGATCTGCTCGTCGGATCAGGATCGCCGCATACGGCGGCGCTGAAAAACGCGACGGCGACGATCCCCATCCTCTTCTACTATGTCGGCGACCCGGTCGGGTCGGGGTTCGTCGCGAGCTTGGCCCGGCCCGGCGGCAACGTCACTGGCCGGGGCGGACTGGGCCCCGGGGTGCACGCGAAGCAACTGGAGCTGCTCAGGGAAGTAGTCCCGAAAGCGTCGCGCATCGCGAACCTGTTCAATCCAGCGCTCTCGTTCCATGCAGCAATCGCTGCCGAAGTCGAGCCGGCGGCGCGCAGTCTCGGCGTCACGCTGCGACCGATCGAGCTGCGTTCGCCCGACGATATCGACGCCGCATTCGCGACGCTCGCACGTGAGCCGGTCGATGCGTTGCTGATCTTCGGTCAGGGATTCCTGTTCGCGCACGGCGCGCGGGTCGCGAAGCTGGCGATCGAGCAGCGGCTGCCGGCGATCATTCCGTTTCAGGAAGTCGCGCGCGACGGGGTTCTGATGTCCTACGGCTCGAACATCATCGACGACGTGCGCCGGCTGCCGTACTTCGCCGATCGCGTCCTTAAAGGCGCCAAGCCCGCGGAGCTGCCGGTCGAGCAGCCGAGCAAGTTCTACCTGACGATCAACCAGAAGACGGCGAAGGCGCTCGGACTCACGATCCCGCAAAGCGTGCTGCTGCGCGCCTACGAGGTGATCAAATGAAGTGCTGCGCCTTGCGAACATCGGGGTACTGGCGAAGGACCGCTTCTGGCTCTTGTGGATGACTCTTCCTGGCCGGGACCTCCAGTTCTCCCCGGCGCCACACAGCGGCCGTTCAGGCGGCCGCTCCGGCAGCATGTCGGGCGCGGCCGCGGTCGACTGCCTCAGATTTCTGTCTGCTCGGAGATCTCGAGAGCGTCATCGACTTCGATGCCGAGGTACCTCACCGTCGACGCCAGCTTGGAGTGTCCAAGGAGCAACTGCACGGCGCGGAGGTTCTTCGTGCGCCGGTAGATCAGCGTCGCCTTCGTCCTTCGCATCGAGTGTGTCCCGTAGTCGGCGCGGTCCAGCCCCAGTTCGTCGACCCAGTGCCCAAGGATCCTGGCGTACTGACGGGTACCGAGATGAGGCGAGTCGTGAAGCCGGCTGGGAAACAGGAAGTCTTCCGGCTTCAGCCTAGCGAGCTTGATCCACGCCTGCACGGCGTCTCGGGCGGCGGGCGCGATCTCGAACTGAACGGGGCGCTGGGTCTTGTGCTGGACGACGATGGCGCGTGCGCCCACCTGGTCTCCATGGCATATGTCGCGGACCTTGAGACCGACCAGGTCGCATCCGCGCAACTTGCTGTCGATGCCGAGGTTGAAGAGAGCCAGTTCGCGAACCCGGCCCTCCATCTGTAGCCGAACGCGCAGGGCCCATATGTCTTTGAGCTTGAACGGCGCCTTCTGCCCGACGAGCTTCCCCTTGTTCCACGGCTCGCGATGAACGGCATTGTCTGCGGTACCCATGATGGTCCGGCGGGTCGGCGCTGGGGGTCAGCTTTGGAGCGAACGGGCGAACTCACGGACTCGGCCATCAAGAGACATCCGTGTGCTCCGAAGGCGCCGCAGGCAACGATCGCTGCCTGCAGACATACGTCGACGTAGGGCGTGGGAACTTCTCCAGGGCGGACCTGCATCGTGGGCCGTGGGCGACAACACGAAAGCTGGTCGATCGTCAGCTCCGCAGCCCTGCAACGGATGCCATCCGCGCGCTCCAACGCGGAGGCCTTCATCGACACCCGGCGCTCGGCCTGTTCAGCGCCGCGAAGGACCTGTACGCGCAGATCGTCCATCTCTGCCGCGATGCCTGCGCCCGATCCACGACTCAGGTCCGCCGCAGCGACGCCCAATTCGCAAGCACCGCCCGAACCGTTCGCACACGGCCATCGTCAGGGCTGCCGGATGAAAACGATGCTCTGGCGGTCGTGGCTGTCGACGAACACGCCATTGTTGTTCTGCGGGAAGATGACCGGCAGACCTAGGTTGTTGGCAACGGTGAAGGCGGCGACGAAATCGGTGCCGACGGTCGAAAGCCCGACGTAGTCGCCGGGGAAGAAGCCGCGCTCTCCGGTGATGACCATCTGCCGCATGTCGAACGATTGCGGCGTGAGCCGCCGCTCGCCGAGGTAGTTCAGGTCGGCGTCGAACAGCGACAGCCACACGTCCGTGCTCAACGCCGGATCGCCGAGCACGTCGTTGCGCCAGTCGTAGAAGAGCACGCCGACCCGACCTTGCGCATCGACCGCAACGACCGGCAGGAACGCCTGCACGCTGGCGGGCGTCCCCTGGTTGACGCGCACCGGCGTCGACCACGTGGCGCCGCCGTCGCTCGAGCGCGCGACGACGATGCCGGCGCCCCCTTGGGTGTTGGCGTTGCCGTCCTGCCAGGTCATGTAGAGCTGGCCGGTCGTGCGGTTGACCGCGATGTTGGGGATCTCCTGCGCATCGCGGACGGGGATGCCGAGTTCCGGATCGACCGCGGTGATGCTCGCGAACGAGGCGACGCGCGCGTCGACGCGCGTCCAATGCTTGCCTTGGTCGACCGAGCGAAGGATCGCCTGCTCGAACGTGACGCGACCCGCGGCCCGATCGACGAGGATGCGGAAGAACGCGTTCACCAGCGTGCCGTTCGGCAGCACGACGATCTGCGCGCCTTGGCGAAACACGGCCTGCTGGGCAGGCGCCGCGTTGCCCATCGTGGCGATCGGGATCGCCGGCGACCACGTCTGCCCGCCGTCGGTCGAGCGCGCGAACACGAGCGACACGAACCCGGTGCGGAACACCGTCCACGTCGCGTACACGAGCCGCGAATCGAACGGATCGGCGGTGATCGCGTTCTTGTCGTGGAACACTGAGCGCCCGGGATCCTGCGCCGGGTTGCGCGCGATGACGACGGGCGGCGACCACGTCGCGCCGCCGTCGATCGAACGGGCGACGACCATCGCGTTCTCGTTAACCGAGTCTTGCACGACCAGTGCCATGTAGTGCGCGGTGCCGTTCGGGCTGAAGCTGATCCACGGATCGCTGCCGCGCTCGAAATCGCCGGCCGAGCGGGGTACCGCGCCGGAGCAGCGCGTGAACGGAATGACCACCTGCTGCCAGGTCGCGCCGCCATTGAACGTATACGCGGCGCCGAGGCTTTGTGCGCCGCCGGTGCTCCAGCGGTCCTGGTGCCAGCCGGCGATCATGTTGCTTGGATTGGTCGGGTTGACCGCGAGGTAGGGTTCAGACTCGCTGTTGCGATAGACGACGCCGAGCTGCGGCGCGCCGTTGCACGCGGTGACGGCGAGCGGGTTGTTCGGGTTGCCGCCGTCGGGGTTGAGGCTCAAGCCGCTGATCAGCACCTGCGCGCGCGCCGCATCGGGCGCGCCAGCGAGCACTAGGCCCAGCACCGCCGCGCCGAGGAACGCCGAACCGCGCGTAAACCGTGGAAGCTGTGACATGCCTTCCTCCTGCTGTATCGAAGGGGGCCACATCGTGCGCTCGCCTCGAAAGCGATGTCAAGGCATCGTGCTGCGTGGGCACGCGTGGAGCCAACAGCGTGCCCCCCCCTGCGGAACTCGGGTGGCAATGGCCGGTCTCGAAGTCAAGCAGGCGTTCGACTCGAAATTCGCTACCAGCAGCAATGGGTCGGGTGCGTGAGTAGGCCTACGGGAGCAGCCGTCATTTGGTCGAGGTGCGACACGAGGTGTTGCTCAGTCACCTCGTGAATGTCAGCAGCACCCTCAGCACCGGTCGGCCGCGGCGCACCAGGCCCAGCACCTCAATGATCGTGATGTGGCTGACACCGTGAACTCGGTGACCGCGATCGACGGACCGCTCCCGCTGCGAAACAGCCAGCCGACCGAGCCGAAGGCGAGACAGCAGTTTCATCCAAGGATCTGTCTGATGGTTCCGGCGGTCGCCTACGAGCGCTTGGCATGGGCAAGCAAGCCCTTTGCGGCTTCTATCCGCAAAGCCAGAGGCACCGATTCGTCGTTCATGACGCCTCTTAGGAAGCGCTCCGCGTCGGCGCCCCCTTGTTCGAAGGTGCGCACTTCGGGTGGGCCGGACAGCTTCAATTCAGCCAGCCCTTCCTCGATGACGCTAAGCCGGCTTAACGCGGCTTCGAAGGCAACTTGCCGCATGGGCCCAAGCGCGCGCAGAAGCGTTGCCTGGCCTTCGCCGTTGGGCGGAACGTCCAGCCACGGCGTATCGGCAAACACCGAGGCTAGATCGGGGGCGACGAACGCCGACCAGCGATCCGGGCCGGTCTCGAAGGGCGGCGCGGGCGGGAATTGCGCCGCGTCGGCGATCAGACGTACGTGTGTCGACCCGACGTCCGGCAGATACCGTGCACGCAGGCCCTGCAGGAAAAGCTCGCCGACACCCGGCGAAGTCGGCGATGCAAGGGAGAACCACAGCTGCAGTCCGTCGACGCCCGATACCGCGATGGCCGGGGGAGGAAGGCCGAGATCCGATTGCACGCCCGTCCAGACCGAAGAAAGCTGGGTCCAGCCCGCGGGTGCCCTCAGCTCCAGCACCAAGGCACGAACGCCCTGGGCAGCCGCCGGGGCAGCGCCTTGCGCGGCGCTCGCACCAAGTCCGTACAGGCGATCGAGTTCGAACTGCAATGGGTTCATGCCGAGCATGCTAGTCGACCAGCCTCGCCCGATGTTCGGGAGTGAAGCAGGTCGAAGCGGCCCAGGCGCATGCAAAGGTAGTAGCAGCTGCTGCAGGCTCTGCCGCCTGTAGCGGGAGCGCGCCTTCATAACTCCTATCTCACGGGGCGATTGCGCGTGCTAGCGGCAACGGTGTTCGTGCGGGGATGCGGTAGGGTTCGGGCATGAACTCAGCGGCATCCGCGCCCATTCTTGTCGTCAAAGACTTGTGCTTCGCCTATCCAGGTCAGCCGCCGCTCCTATCCGGATGGAGCGCGTCCATCAGGGCGGGGCTCACCCAGCTGTACGGTGACGACGGCAGCGGAAAGTCAACGCTTCTTCGATTGATTGCAGGCAGGTTGACTGCAAAGGGTCAACTGAGCCTTGCGGGTGCGAGCAGCAACGTAGACCCCAAGTCCTATCAGCGAAGCGTGTTCTTCGTGGACCCGGTGACAGGCGAGTTCGACGAGGTCACCGCGACTGAGTGCACTTCAATGCTCCGGGCCGGCGATGCCGGCTTCGATGAAGCCAGGTGGGAAAGCTGTGTTGAGGGATTCTCTTTGGCCCCGCATCTTGCCAAGCCGATGTACATGCTCTCGACCGGTTCGAAGCGCAAGGTTTGGCTCGCGGCTGCGCTCGCTTCAGGACGCGCATTGACCTTGCTTGATGAGCCCACAGCCGCGCTTGACAACGCGTCTATCCGCTTCCTGTGGCGTGCGCTTGCCGACGTAGCTGGGTCCAACGGCCGTGCCATCGTTGTGGCAAGCGCAGCGCAGCTGGACGCAGTTCCGCTTTCAGCTTCGATTGAACTTCCGCTACTTGCATCACGACCTTAGGTCTGCTCTCGCGACTGCATGCGGCCAAGACCGGGCCTTCGCTGCGGCCGTGCGCCTGACTCAACGCTGCGCGGACAACGCGACTGAAAGCTGGCGCAACAGTGACGCGCCGTTGCCCTGCCATGCGCTGCCGTGCATGCAGGCGAGCGTGCGGGGTTCCTGCTGCGCAAGCCCGGCCAGCAATGCGGCCGTTTGCGGTGCATGCGCGTAGTAGTCCATCTGGTTTCGGAAGGCCTCGCTGGGGCCCAGGATGTCGGCATCGGTGAGCGCCTTCTCGCTGTTGCCCGGCTGCGTGAAGAGGTCGCCGCAGAAGAATGTGTGCGTGCGCGTGTCCATCATCAGCCCGCATTCCCAGCCATGCGGAAGATGGGGCGTGTCGAACCAGCGCATCGTGTGGTTGCCAAGCGGGAGCTCCTCGCCGTCGGCCAGCGCGCGCGGTGGACGGTCCGCCAGGTCACTCATCGAGACCATGGCTGCAATGCTGCCGCACAACGGCACTGCTTGGGGCGCTGCTGCGAGAAACAAGTTCAATGCGCCGCACTCGTCCGCCTCGACATGGGACAACCCGATGTAGCGGAGGCGCTCGACCGGCATCACACTCGCGATGGCTTCGCTCACCAGCGGGAAAAGCTGGCGCGGCCCGGAGTGGAACAACAGCGGCTCGTCGTCGACCACAAGGTACTGGTTGAAGCTGAACAGGCTGCCGTCGGGCAGCGGTACTGGCGTATTGATGCGGAATATGCCCGTCGCAATTTCCTGCACGTTGGTGCCCGACTGTGAATTTGTGGTCATGCGTGTCTCCTGCGCGTTACGGAGCGACGACCAGATACGTCGCCAGAGCGCCACGGTACTCCAGTTTGACAATCCGGCGCCAGAGGGAGCTGTGCCCTGAATGATGGCGTGCGGGGGAACCGGGGTCTTCAGCAGAATGCGGCGCCAGGAAGCGGAAGTTCGTCGCCGGCTTGCAATCGAAGGGATCGTCGTACAACGGGGCTACAGCTGGTCTGAAGTTGCGGCCCCTACCGTTTGGCCCGCGGGCCGAGCGTTCCCTACCAGGGTAGCGGGACTGGATGCCCCTCGGGGTCGAACACGGCAACCGGAGCGCTCGGGAACACGCCGGTGATTTCCATCGGCTCATCCCCGGTATTGAAGATCTGGTGCTGCACGTCGCGCGGAAGCAGCACGCTGCTGTTCGGGCCGAAGCGATGCACTCGACCATCGAGATGCACCTCGCCCTGGCCCGCGTGACAGAGCACCACTTCCTCGGTGTCGTGGTGATGCGGCGGTGTGGCGGCACCGGGCGCCAGCGTCTGCCTCCATATCGACAATTGGCTGAGCCCGTGCTCGTGGCCCGCGAGAGTCCGGTGAGCGATGCCGGGCAGTTCGGCGAGCGGCAGGCGCGAATGCTCGAGCACGGTGCAGGAAAAGGCGTTCATGGTGGTGGCTCCTTGTGTGGGCTGGTTGGCGCACTCAGTGTCCGAAACGGCGAGCCCGATGTGAATGCGGAGCAATGCCATAACATTGAGGACAGTGGTGCTTCAATCGGATGGAATCGCTCATGCAGGGACTTCAGCAATTCCTCGCCTTCACCGAGACCGCGAAGCACGGCAGCTTCGCCGCGGCCGCGCGCGAATCGGGCAGCGCTCCCTCCACCCTTGCCAAAGCGGTGATGCGGCTCGAGCAATCGCTCGGGGTCAAGCTGTTTCACCGGACCACGCGACAGGTCACGTTAACTCCCGACGGCGAGCGGCTCTACCACCGCTGCCAGCGCGTGCTGGCCGAAATCGAGGACCTACACGCCGATGCCGCCGGGACACGTGCTGCAGTGACAGGCACCCTGCGCGTCGACATGCCGATCGTCTTCGGCCGTCGCGTGATCCTGCCGCTGTTGGCGCGACTGAAGCAGCAGCATCCGGGGCTGGAGCTGGACCTGCGGCTGCAGGACGGCTATGTCGACCTGATCAAGGACGGCATCGACCTCGCGATCCGCGTCGGCGCACTCCAGGATTCGTCGCTGGTGGCGCGCCGCTTCGCGAGCCAGACCCTGCTGCTGGTCGCGAGCCCGGCATATTTGGAGCAGCAGGGCAATCCGAGTTCCCTGAGGGCCTTGGCGCAGCACCGCGCGATCGTGTTTCGCATGCCCACGAGCGGGCGCGACCGGCCCTGGCAGTTCGTGCAGCGAGGCCATGCGGTGACGATGCACCCGCGCAGCGAACTGCGTCTGAACGACGGCGAGGCCATGGTCCATACGGCCCTGCTCGGCCTCGGATTGGCGCAACTTCCCAACTACATGGTGATGGACGAACTCGGTGACGGCCGGCTCGTCGAAGTCCTGCCTTCGCTGCGACCCGGTGCGATGCCGATCAGCGCTGTCTATCCTTCACAGCGGCTGCTGCCGCCGCGCGTGAGGGTCGCGCTGGAGGCGCTAAGCACCCTGTGACCGAGGCGTTGGAGCGGCGGTAGCTCGGGCAGAATCCGGGCTATAAGCAGACCTCCGAGGTCATCTCTCCAGCTTCTCGACCTGACTCATTCTGGAGGGGGCGTTCATCCAGGGTCGCTAGCCGGAGGATCGGAGGCACCTTGCCGACTTGCCCATTTTGGGGGTATATCGGCATGCGTTAGGCATCCACCCTATGTTGGTACGGTCGAGTTGCAGACCGGAAAGGAGCGTCCGTGAAGAAAGCTGCCGTGTTTTCGCTTTTGGCCGCGGGCACCCTGCTCGGGGGTTGCGCCTCGAATCCACTGGGTTCCACATCTGCAAGAACTGAAACCTGCAAGGCAACCAGCGAGCAGGAGGTTGCCGCGCTGTTTGACCGCTGGAACCAGTCATTGCAAACCGGCGACCCGCGCAAGGTGGTTGCAAACTACGCGGATAAATCCGTTTTGCTTGCCACTGTATCCAACACACCGCGTCTCAATGCGGCGCAAAAGCAAGACTACTTCGAGCACTTTCTTCAAGACAAGCCGTTCGGTCGCATCGACTCCAGAACCATAGAGCTCGGTTGCACCACGGCCGTGGATGCTGGTCTGTATACCTTTACCTTTGCCAAGACGGGCGCTGTCGTCAAGGCGCGGTACACGTACACCTACAAATGGGACGGTAGTCGGTGGCTGATCACTAGCCATCATTCTTCGGCTATGCCGGAGAAGTAAATGCTGGTAGAAGCACCGCGCTGCGCGCGTGCAGGGCTCGCCAGTAGTGAAAGTAGCGTCGGTTGCGCAGATTGACCCCGGCCGCGACGCCCGCTTTGGGCCACGGCGTACACAGCCGGTATGGGGCCCCGAGCCGACATTCAAAGCCGTAAATTCGCTGCCTGACAGCAGCCGTTCAGCCGTAACGCGCAAGCTCAGCGGCCATGGGCGAGCTGCGCGAGCCCGTGGTCCGCTGGAGCGTGAAGTTCGAAGCCAGCATGGTCCCCGCTGGCCTTGTGGGGAGCCTACCGCAGCACGTCGTTCGCGCGCCAGAGCAGCGACGGCGGGATCGTCAGCCCGATCGCCTTCGCGGCCTGGACGTTGACCACCAGGTCGAACCTCGTCGGCTGCTCCACGGGGAGGTCGGCCGGCTTGGCCCCCTTCAAGATCTTGTCGACGAAGACGGCCGCACGCCGCCACATGTCAATGACGTCCGCACCGTAGGACATCAGCCCGCCAGCGTCGACATACCATCGCCATCCGTAGATGGCGGGGAGCCGGTGGCGGACAGCCAGTTCAGCGATCTTCGCCGCGTTCTGATCCATGAGCGCGCTCGGCTGCACGAGGAGCGCGCCAGCCCCCGCTTCACTCGCCGCTTTGAGCGCGACCTCGATCTTTCCGGCGAACTTCCGGATGTCGAAGGAGACCACCGCCCAGTCCCGCTGGCGAGCAGCCGATTGAGCCTGCTCCCAGGCCCCCTCGCCAGCCGCCGCCAGCCGATCCCAGAGGATCGCAACCGGCGCCGGACCTGGAGCCAGCTCCTTGAGGAGCTCGAGCCGCTTTCCGGTCGTCTCCGTCAGCTGAAGGCTCAACCCGGTGAAGTTCCCGCCCGGCCGTGCGAGGCTCGGGACGAGCCCCTGCGTCACGGGGGCCGCAGCGGCAACCATCACGACGGGAATCGTCGACGTCGCCTGCTTGAGCGCAGGCAGCGCGGGTCCGGGGCCGACGATCACGTCGACCTTGAGACCGACGAGTTCGGCAGCGAGGTTGGGGAACCGTTCGACCTTGCCCTCGGCCGCACGGGTCTCGGTGACGAAGTGCTCCCCATAGACGTAGCCGAGCTCACGCAGTCCACTGAGGAGCGCACCTACGAAGGGACTCTTGGGCCGGGGCCCGGCCAGCTCGGAGGCCGTGTGAAACGAAGTACCCAGGATCCCGACCCGGTAGAGCTTCCGTCCCGGTTGGCCACAGACAATGCCGGGGCCCGCAAGAGCTCCGAACGCCAGGCTACCGATGAAAGAACGTCGGTCCATCATGCGACAGAATAGATCCTTCCGCAGGGCCGAACGTTTGAGTTCACCCGAGTGCGGAAGCAGGCGAAGCCCGCTGACAGCGTGTGAAGCAGCTCGGAGGCCCCAGCATATACGGCACTGACATCGGCCGAGATTAGCACCGTCAAGGCCTCAAGATGGCTCTCCGCGAGGATGGCGTCGTCGAGTCTAGTGTCGGCCGGCGGTGCTCACTTCACCTTTCGTTTCCCGATACCTGCCACTCGTCACCGGCCGCTCGTGGCCGACTGCGGGCCGGCCGGAGCATGCCATATCGCCTCCCCAGTCCCTGAGGGCTGCACCGGGCGCGGTCAGCAATTTTGACTAAGGCGCAAGAATCTTGCCTTTCCAAACGGCCGAGGTCGCCTCAGGCGGCTTGCACGGCAACGAGCCAGAGCTGCGCGCCTTGCTGCGGCGTTGCGGTCCAGGTCACGTTGTAGCTGCCGGCTGCGCCCACCTGCCGGACGGCGACGGCGCACTGCACCAGCGAGCCCGATTCGAGTATCGAATCGATCACCGTGAAGCCGTTGTCGGCGACGGCCGTCTTGTTCTCCTCGACGCCTGCATCACCCCACCACCATGCGACGAGCACGGCGGGACCGGTGGTGGTGACGCTGGCGCTGGTCAGGGGCTGGCCCGACAGCACCTCGCGCCACTGCACGTCGCGCACGAGGCCGCCACCGGTGACCTCGACGACGCTCATGGTCGTTTCATCGGTGATGATGGGTTTCACCACGCTGACCACGTGACCGGCCATGCCCTGGGCCTTCTCGCAGGCAAACAAGGCCGTGCCTGACTTTGGCCAAAGGGCGTAGGTGTGGGACACGCCGAGCTGGACGAAGACATTGCCCGCGCTGTCCGTCGGGATGTCGGCAGAAAACAAACCCCGCCCGACGCAGGCCAGCAGGGTGCTTCCGCTCGTGCTCGTGGACAGGCCGGAAGCGACCAGCGCCGGGGTCGACACTTCATCACGGTTGAAGCTGAGCGCGTGGGCGCCGAGGGCCGGCGCCGTTCCGGGTGCGGGTGGAGGTGGGGGCGGTGGTGACGAAGGATCTGCCGGCATCGCGGGATCAGCACCAGGCGCCGGGGCAGGGCCGGGTACAGCGCCAGTCGCAGCGGCCGATGTGGTCTGGCCGCCGGAGCCTCCGCCACAGGCGATGAACGTCGCGCTGCCGGACGCCACGCTGACCGCCGCAACGGCCCAGATACGGTGCAACAGCTCGCGCCGCTCCTTCTTCGGCCCAGTTTCCGCAGTGTCGGAGGGTTCGTTCATGAGGCACCTCGTTCTCTTCGGCCCCTGATTGTGGAACAAGGCGGTCTGCGAACCAAGGTCGCTGGGCGCCCAATTCAGCCCTCCATCCCGATCGCCTCGAAGAAGGTCCGGATCATCCGCATCTCGCGGCGCTCCGCCAGGCACACGACATGCGCAAAGGTGCGCACCTGCGCATCGCTGATGCGCACCGCGTGCAATCCGGGTCCCGGCACGTACTCGACCTCGGACACGGCCGCCACGCCCACGCCCTGCACCACGGCCTCGCGAATGATCTCGCGGCTGGCCACTTCCATCACCACCTGTGGTTCCACCTTGGCGGCCTTGAGCGCCGATTCGATCGCCTTGCGGGTGGTGGAGCCGGGCTCGCGCAGGATCAGCCGCTCGCCCTGCAGCTCGGCGGTGCGAATGCTGCGCCGGCGCGCGAAGCGGTGCGTTGCCGAGCAGAAGATCACCACCGGGTGTTCGCTGTAGGGCACCGAGACAAAGCGCTTGTCCTTGAACACCTGCGCCAGCACCCCCACGTCGGCGCTGTAGTCGAGCAGGCGGTCGAGCACGTCCTGCGAGTTGCCGGTGCTGACGGTGACCTGCACGCCGGGGTAGCGCTGGTTGAAGGCCACCAGCATCTTCGTCACGTGCGACGGCCCCACTGCCGCCACGCGCAGGTGGCCCGAGCGCAGCTCGCCGGCGTCGCGCAGCAACTGCACCGCCTCGGTCTCCAGCCCGAAGATCTGGCGCGACAGCTGCAGCAGGCGCTCGCCGATCTCGGTCGGGCGCACGCGCCGCCCGGTGCGATGGAAAAGCTCGACCTGGTAGAGGTCTTCGAGCTGGCGGACCTGCGTGGTGACCGTGGGCTGGCTCACGTGCAAGGCCTGCGCCGCGCGGGTAAAGCTGCCGCTCGTGGCCACCGCATGGAAGGACCGTAACTGTGTCAGGCGCATGACGAAAACGCTCCGTGTTATCCCGGTCGAAATATAGAGTGAATCAATACATCGGTGCAGATATTTGGATTTGCCAAATAGCAACCCGGGTAGGAAAGTGCGGCCAGGCGTCACGGGCTTTTTGCGGCCGGCGACGAACATCGAGGCCGACTTTCATATCTCTCCAGGAGACAGACACCATGAACTTCACCAGGCGATCCCTCCTAGCCTCCGCCCCGGCGCTGCTGAGCGCGCCGTGGGTCGCCCTGACGCCGGGCGCCGCACAGGCGGCCGACGTGCTGACGGTGGGGCTCATTCCTTCCGAAGACTCGCGTGCCATGATCGCCAACAGCCAGGTGATGATGGACATGCTGTCCAAGGCGCTCGGCATGCCGGTCAAGCCCTTCGTGGCGGCCGACTACAACGGCGTGATCGAGGCCCTGCGCTCCAAGCGCCTCGACGTCGCCTACCTCGGTCCCTTCTCCTACGTGCTGGGCACCACGGTGGCCGACATCGAGGCCTTTGCCGTGGCCGAGACCAAGAAGGCCGGGCGCACCTCCTACCACTCGCTCATCGTGGCGCGCAAGGACAGCGGCATCACGACCGTGGCCGACCTGAAAGGCAAGACCTTCGCCTTCGTGGACCCGAGCTCCACTTCGGGCCACCTGTTCCCGAAGGCCGGCCTCATCAAGGCCGGCTTCAACCCGGACAAGGACTTCGGCCGCGTCATCTTCTCGGGCTCGCACGATTCCAACGCGGTGGCGGTGCAGAACAAGAAGATCGACGCGGTGGCCATTGCCGATCGCATCCTCGACGCGGCCATCGCCAAGGGCCTGGCCAAGCGCGAAGACCTGGTCGTGGTGTGGACCTCCGACCCGATTCCCGAGTCGCCCACCGTGTGGCGCAAGGACCTCGACCCGGCCCTGAAGAAGCGCGTGCAGGCTGCCTTCCTTGAAGTGAAGGACATCCCCTGGTCCGACCAGGGCCTGCTCAACGGTTTCCACCCGACCAACGACGCCGCCTACAGCATCATTCGTGAGACGGCCAAAACCCTCAACCTCGACCTGAGGAAGATGAAGTGATCAAGATCCGTGGCCTGATCAAGCGCTACGGCGAGTTCGAGGCGCTCAAGGGCATCGACCTCGACGTCGCCCCCGGCGAATTCCTCGTCGTGCTCGGCCCCTCGGGCGCCGGCAAGTCGACGCTGCTTCGCTGCATCAACCGGCTGGCCGAGCCGACCAGCGGAGACATCTTCATCGACGGGCAGCGCGTCGCCGGCGACTCGGCCAGCCTGCGCAAGCTGCGCTGCCAGGTGGCGATGATCTTCCAGCACTACAACGTGGTGCCGCGCCTGTCGGTGCAGAAGAACGTGCTGACAGGGCGCCTGGGCGCGATGCCTTCGCTGCTGTCGTGGCTGCAGGTCTTTCCGTGCAAGGACATCGCGATTGCCCGCGAGTGCCTGCGCCGTGTGGAGCTGGAAGACAAGGCGGAACTGCGCACCGACACGCTCTCGGGCGGCCAGAAGCAGCGCGTGGGCATTGCGCGCGCGCTGGCCCAGCAGCCCAAGATCATCCTGGCGGACGAGCCGGTGGCCAGTCTCGACCCGAAGACATCGCGCACCGTGCTCAGCTACCTGAAGCAGGCCAGCCGCGAGCTTGGCATCACGGTGGTGTGCAACCTGCACCAGATCGACTACGCGCGCGAGTTCGGCGAACGCATCGTCGGCGTGTCGGCCGGGCGGGTCGTGTTCGAAGGCCGGCCTGACGAGTTGAGCGATGCCGCGCTGCAGCGCATCTATCCGGGGCTGGACGAGGGCGATGCCCGACGCAGTTCGCCATCGGCCGGCATGGCCGAACCGGCGCTGCATCAATTTGCACTCGAGGAGGCGTGACCATGAATTTCGGACCCTATTCGTTGCTGGTCGCGCGGCCCAGTGGCCCGCTCGGCTGGTGGCCGCGCATCGGCATCGGCGCCGCGCTCATCGCGGTGCTTTGGTGGGCAGCCCGGGGCAGCCAGGTCAGCTTCAGCGAGCTGCGCAAGGGGCTGCCGTGGATCGGCGACTTCCTGTCGCGCATGGTGCCGCCCAACCTGGGCTTTCTCGACAAACTCATCGTGCCCGCCATCGAGACCGTGCAGATCGCGATCTGGGGCACGCTGCTGGCCATCGTGCTGGCCGTGCCGGTGTGCTTCTTCGCGGCGCGCAACCTCACGCCCAACATGGCGGTGTTCCACTTCACGCGCCAGATCTTCAACGTCACCCGCGGCATCAACGAAATCATCCTGGCGCTGGTGTTCGTGGCGGCCGTGGGCCTTGGGCCCTTTCCCGGGGTGTTGGCGCTGGCGGTGCATGGCGCGGGCATGCTGGGCAAGTTCTTTTCCGAGTCGATCGAGGAGATCGACCAGGGCCCGATCGAGGCCTTGCGCGCCACCGGTGCCGGGCCGGTGCAGATCATCATTTTCGGCGTGCTGCCGCAGGTGATCACGGCCTGGATCGCGGTCATTCTCTACCGCTTCGAAACCAACCTGCGCCAGGCCACCGTGCTCGGCATGGTGGGCGCCGGCGGCATCGGCTTCGAGCTGGTGGGCAGCATGAAGCTGTTCCAGTACCAGGACACCGCCACCTGCATCCTGGTGATCATTGCGATGGTGATGGCGGCCGACTACGCCTCCACCCGGCTGCGCGCCTGGATCCAGAAGGGGAGCCGCTGATGAGCACCACCCGCGTCGTGGCGCCACCGCGCTAGAGGTCCGCCATGTCTCACGAGTACTTCAACCCCGTTCGCAGCATCTACGGGGCAGGGGCCCTGTCGTCCCTGCCGAAACTGGTGGGCGAGCGCCGCGCCCTGCTGGTGACCTTTCCGGAGGCGCACATGCTCGGCCTGGTGGGCCGCATCCTCGGGCTGCTGGGCGACCGGCTGGACGGCGTGATCGACGACATCCGGCCGAACCCCGACGTGGCCGAGCTGCACGCGCAGTACGAGGCCTTCTGGCACACGCAGCGCGACGTCGAGGTGATCGTCGCGGTCGGCGGCGGCAGCGCCATCGACACCGCCAAGGCGCTGATGGTCGGCACGGAAAGCGGCCGCTTCGACGACCTGGTGACGGCCCTGGCGAGCGGCAAGCCCTTTGTGCCGGCGCGGGTGAAGACGCTGATCGCCGTGCCAACGACGGCCGGCACCGGCAGCGAAGTCACGCCCTGGGCCACGCTCTGGGACCGCGGGCGGCAACTCAAGCATTCGCTGCACCTGAAGGAAACCTGGCCCACGGTGGCGCTGATCGATCCAGAGCTGATGCTGTCGCTGCCAGCGCCCGTCACGCTGCAAAGCGGCCTGGATGCGCTGTCGCATGCGCTGGAGTCGATCTGGAACGTGAATGCGAATCCGGTGTCCGACACCTTCGCGGTCGCCGCCGTGCACGAGATCCTGGATGCCTTGCCGCGGCTGATCGAGCGGCCCGGCGACCTGGCGCTGCGCGGGCGGATGGCGCTGGCGGCGCTGAAGGCCGGCATGGCCTTCTCCAACACCCGCACCGCGCTCGCGCATTCGATCTCCTACGAGATGACCTTGCGCTACGGCCTCCCGCACGGCATTGCCTGCTCTTTCCCGCTGCCGATGGTGCTGGAGCGTGCCATCGGCCGGCGGACGGACCGGGACGGCGTGCTGGAGCGCGCACTGGGCCGGCTGGACGACGCGCCGCGGCGGCTGGCGGCCTTCATCGAGTCGCTGGGCGTGAAGACCCGCTTTGCCGACTACGGCGTGAGCGACGAGCAGGCGCAACAGATGATCGCGCACGCGCTGACCGGCCCCCGCGGCAGGAACTTCATCGGCGCTGGTTGCTAATGGGTGGTCAATCCACCTTCACCGCGCGCAGCCGAAGCGAGTTGGCGATGACGCTCACCGACGACAGCGCCATCGCCGCGGCCGCAACGACGGGCGAGAGCAGCAGGCCGAGGAAGGGGTAGAGCACGCCGGCTGCCAGCGGGATGCCGGCCACGTTGTAGGCGAAGCTCAGGAAGAGGTTCTGCCGGATGTTGCGCATGACGGCGCGAGACAGGGTCCTGGCGCGGACGATGCCCATGAGGTCGCCCTTGAGCAGCGTGATGCCCGCGCTTTCCATCGCGACGTCGGTGCCGGTTCCCATCGCGATGCCGACGTCAGCCGCGCTCAGGGCAGGCGCATCGTTGACGCCGTCGCCGCCCATGGCGACGATGCGGCCCTCGTCGCGCAAGCGCTTGACCACGGCGGCCTTGTCTTCGGGGAACACCTCGGACACCACGTCGTCGATGCCCAGCTCCCGGCCGACCGCCTCGGCGGTGGTCTTGCCATCGCCCGTGAGCATCACGATGCGGATGCCGGCGGCCTTCAGGCTCGCAAGCGCCTGCGGCGTCGTGGCCTTGATGGGGTCGGCAATGGCGACGAAGCCGGCCAACTGGCCGCCCACGCCGACGAAGATGACCGTGGCTGCCTTCGAGCGTTGTTCTTCCGCCGACGCATCCAGGCTCGAGACCTCGATGCCATGCTCGGCCAGGAACTTGCTGCTGCCCGACACCACCTGGGCGCCGTCCACGGTGCCGACCACACCCTTTCCGACCGGCGAGTCGAAATCGCTGACCGGCGACAACGCGAGCTTGCGCTCCAGCGCGTCATTCACGATGGCCAGGGCCAGGGGGTGCTCGCTGGCCCGCTCCACGCTGGCGAGCTTCGTCAGGACGTCCTCGCGGCCAAATCCGTTGGCGGGCTCGATGTGCACGACCCTCGGCCGGCCCTCGGTGAGCGTGCCGGTCTTGTCGAGCACCAGCGTATCGACCTTCTCCATGCGCTCGAGCGCCTCTGCGTCGCGGATGAGCACGCCGTGCAGTGCGCCCTTGCCGACACCCACCATGATGGACATCGGCGTGGCCAGGCCCAGCGCACAGGGGCAGGCGATGATGAGCACGGCCACGGCAGCGATGAGCGCGTAGCTGAACGCCGGCGAGGGACCCCAGGCGAGCCACGCCACGAAGGTCAGCGCGGCCACGAGGATGACGACCGGCACGAACCAGCCCGCCACCTGGTCGGCCATGCGCTGGATGGGTGCGCGGCTGCGCTGCGCCGCCGCGACCATGTGGACGATTTGCGAGAGCAGGGTGTCCGCGCCCACCTTCTCGGCGCGCATCACGAAGCCGCCCGTCTGGTTCAGCGTGCCCGCGGTCAGCTTGGAGCCGGCCGCCTTGGCCACCGGAATCGGTTCGCCTGTCACCATCGACTCGTCGACGTTGCCTTTGCCCTCGGTGAGTTCGCCGTCGACCGGCACCTTCTCGCCCGGCCGCACGCGCAGCAGGTCCCCGACCTGGATGGCGTCGACCTGCACCGTCTCGTCGGAGCCGTCGGCCTTGACCTTGGCCGCCGTTTTCGGCGCCAGGCCGAGCAGCGCCTTGATGGCCCCCGAGGTCTTTTCGCGCGCACGCAACTCGAGCACCTGGCCCAGCAGCACGAGGACCGTGATGACCGCGGCGGCTTCGAAATAGACCGCCACCGCGCCGTCTTGCGTGTGAAGCGCGGCAGGGAAAAGACCCGGCGCCAGCGTGCCGACGATGCTGTAGAGCCACGCCGCGCCCGTCCCCAGCGCAATGAGCGAAAACATGTTCAGGCTGCGGTGCTCCACGGACGCGGCCGCGCGGGTGAAGAAGGGCCACCCAGCCCACAGAACGACCGGCGTCGCGAAAAGGAGCTGCACCCAGTTCGAGTTTTGCTGGGCGATGAGATGGTGGATGTTGAACAGGTGTCCACCCATCTCCAGTACGAAGACCGGCAGGGTCAGCGCGGCGCCGATCCACATGCGCCGGGTCATGTCGCGCAGCTCGGGGCTCTCGCCCATCTCGGCCGTCGCCACCACGGGCTCCAGCGCCATGCCGCAGATGGGGCAATGGCCCGGCCCCATCTGGCGCACCTGCGGGTGCATCGGGCAGGTGTACTCTTGCATGGTGCCTTCTTTCCTGTTCGCTCTTGTGGCGTAGTTTCGACCCTTCCATGATGGGAAGGTCAAGGGGCGCGTTGCTCGCGCGCCTCACGCCTCAATGGTCATTGAGGCGAAACAGGCTCGTCGCCACCAGGTCCAGCACCACCGCGTCGTGCTGGTTGAACAGCACCCACTGCCATTCCAGGATCCCCAGGGTCTTCTTGCTGTCCGACCGGCGCGCGGACAGCACCTCGGCCCGAAGGCGCAGCGCATCCCCAGGCCTCACCGGATTGGGCCACTTCACATAACGAAGCCCAGGCGATGCAAAGGACTCCGATCCGGCCAGCGCCGCGTCGGCGACCAGCCGCATCGCAATCGCGCAGGTTTGCCAGCCGCTGGCAATCAGCCCGCCGAACAGTCCTTCCGCCGCCGCATCGGGATCGGTGTGGAACCACTGCGGGTCATAGCGCGTTGCAAAGGCCAGGATCTCTTCTTCGCCAAGTACATACGGGCCGGCCTCGATGACCTGCCCGGGATGGAACTCGGCGAATTTCACGAGGACTCGTTTTTTTGCGGATTAGGGACTAGTACGTCTCGAGATGCAGACGCCCCTCGCGCTTGAGCGCGGCGCCCACCTGGTCCCAGTCCAGCCCGGCATCCACGGCCACATCGCGCAGCGCCAGCACCACGCCTTCTTCCATGCTCTTCAGGCCGCACACATAGAAGTGGCTCTGGCCGTCCTTGAGCAGCGCGACCAGGTCGGCCGCGCGCTCGCGCATGGCGTCCTGCACGTAGCGCTTGGGCTGGCTCGGCGTGCGCGAGAAGGCGAAGTTGATGTCGATGAAATCCTTGGGCAAGGTTTGCAGCGGGCCGAAGTAGGGCAGCTCCTGCTGGGTGCGCGCGCCGAAGAACAGCATCAGCTTGCCGCCCTCGAACTTGCCGCTCTTGCGCAGGCGCCGGCGCCATTCGGTCATGGCGCGCATGGGCGCGCTGCCGGTGCCGGTGCAGATCATCACGATGTGCGACTTCGGGTGGTTGGGCATCAGGAAGCTCGAGCCGAAGGGCCCGATCACCTGCACCTTGTCGCCCACCTGCAGGTCGCACACGTAGTTGGACGCCACGCCCTTCACCGGACGGCCCTGGTGGTCGGAGGTGACGCGCTTCACCGTCAGCGAGATGTTGTTGTAGCCCGGCCGCTCGCCGTTGCGCGGGCTGGCAATGGAGTACTGGCGCGCGAAGTGCGGCTTGCCGTTGCTGTCCACGCCGGGCGGGATGATGCCGATCGACTGGCCTTCCAGCACCGGGAAGGGCATGGCGCCCATGTCCAGCACGATGTGGTGGGTCTGGTTCTCGAAGCCAGTCTCGGTGCAGTTGAAGTTGCCCACCACGGTGGCCGTGGTCGGGCTCTTGGGCGGGTAGAGGTTGGTGTAGGCGTGCGCGGCCGACCAGGGTGGGGTGGTGGCGCCGTACTGGGCGGAGTTGAAGGCCACCGTGCCGGGCTCGGGCTCGGTGATCTGCTCGTTCGCGCTGGCCGTGCTGGCCGCCTGGGCCTGTTGCGGCGGCAGCTCGACCGGTGCGCCGGCGCCTTCGGCTTCCAGCTGCTCCTGCGTCAGTTCGGCTGGCAGTTCGTCCCAGGTCAACTGCTCTTCGATGGAATAGGCCTTGGCCACCGGCATGGTGCGCCAGTTGTCGATGCTGCCGGTGGGGCAGGGCGAGATGCAGGCCATGCAGCTGTTGCACACATCGGCGCGCACCACGTAGTTGCGGTCGTCGTGCGTGATGGCGTTGACGGGGCAGGTGGCCTCGCAGGTGTTGCAGCGGATGCAGATCTCGGGGTCGATCAAGTGCTGCTTGATCACCCTCACGTTGACGACGGCCATGTCCATGTTTGTCTCCTTGGGCCTCCCTGAAGCGCGCGGTTCGATCAGCCGAAGCGGATGTATTCGAAGTCCACGGGCTGGCGGTTGATGCCCATCACCGGCGGCGCGATCCAGCCGGCGAACTTGCCCGGCTCGACCACGCGGCCCATCAACGATGCCACGAAGGCAAAGTCTTCGGGCGTGGGCAGCCATTCAGCCTTCTTGGCAGTCCATTCCGCCTCGTTCACCACGCGGCCTTCGGGCGACATCTTGATGCCGGCCAGCGCGCCGATCTGGCGGTTGAAGGCTTTATGCGGCACCACCAGGCGGGTCGGGATGCTGGCCTTTTCCAGCACCTTGTTCCAGCGGCCGACGCCGGCCACCGAATCCTTGATGAAGTCGTCGCGCAGCACCTCGTTCAGGGCGTTGAGCATCGGTACTTCTTTCTCGACCAGCTGGCCGTTCTGCACTTCCAGCACCTTGTAGGTGTTGCCCTTCAGGATGTGGTCGTCGTCGCGCTTGCCTTCTTCATAGCGGCCCTTCAGGCCCGAGCTGTAGAAGATGGCGGCGTTGCTCGACTGGTCGGCGCCGAACAGGTCGATGGTCACGCTGTAATGGAAGTTCAGGTAGCGCTGGATCGTGCCAAGGTCGATGGCACCGGCCGCGCGAATCTTCTGCGGATCGTCGGTCTTCAGCTCGTTCATCACCTGCGCGGTGCGCGCCAGCACACGCGACACGCCCGATTCGCCCACGAACATGTGGTGGGCCTCTTCGGTCAGCATGAACTTGGTGGTGCGTGCCAGCGGATCGAAGGCGGATTCCGCCAACGCCGACAGCTGGAACTTGCCGTCGCGGTCGGTGAAGTAGGTGAACATGAAGAAGGCCAGCCAGTCCGGCGTCTTCTCGTTGAAGGCGCCCAGGATGCGCGGGTTGTTCTCATCGCCCGAGGTGCGCTGCAACAGCGCCTCGGCCTCTTCGCGGCCGTCGCGGCCGAAGTGCTTGTGCAGGAGATACACCATGGCCCACAGATGCCGGCCTTCTTCCACGTTGATCTGGAACAGGTTGCGCATGTCGTACATGCTGGGCGCCGTCAGGCCCAGGTGGCGCTGCTGCTCCACCGATGCGGGCTCGGTGTCGCCCTGCGTCACGATGATGCGGCGCAGGTTGGCGCGGTGCTCGCCAGGCACGTCTTGCCAGGCCTTCTCGCCCTTGTGGTCGCCGAAGTGGATCTCGCGGTTGGCATCGCCCGGGTTCAGGAAGATGCCCCAGCGGTAGTCGCGCATCTTCACGTGGCCGAACTGGGCCCAGCCCTGCGGATCGACGCTGACGGCCGTGCGCAGGTACACGTCGTAATTGGTTGAGCCATCGGGGCCGACGTCGTCCCACCAGTTGATGAAGTTCGGCTGCCAGCCTTCCAGCGCCCGCTGCAGGGTGCGGTCTTCGCCGAGGTTGACGTTGTTGGGGATCTTCTCGCTGTAGTTGATCGAGCTCATCGTGATTCCTCGGTGGTTGTTCAGACGCGGTTCAAGTCGAAGCCGGCCTTCTGGCCGGTGCCATAGACCTTGAGGGCACCCTTCTCGCCGACGGCGTTGGGGCGGTTGAAGATCCAGTTCTGCCAGGCCGTGAGGCGCCCGAAGATGCGGGTGGCCATGTTTTCCTTCGATGCAAAGCGCAGGTTGGCTTCCAGGCCGGTGAGGGCGTCGGGCGACATGGCGGCGCGCTCCTCGATGGCGATGCGGATCTCGTCTTCCCAGTCGATGTCGTCCGGCGCAGCGGTGACCAGGCCGAGGGCCAGGGCGGCGTCGGCATCGAGGGCCTTGCCGATGGCGCCGCGGGCGGCTTCCAACGGCTCCACTTCCTCGTAGAAGCGGCGCTGCAGCCGGCTCTGGTCATTCACCATCGGGAAGAAGCCGAAGTTCATCTCGCTGAGCGTGAGCTTCGGCGCGCGCTCGGGCGCGTCGGGCAGGGCCAGCATGTAGGCGCGGTCGGCGGCAAAGGCCAGTTCGGCCAGGGTGCCGGCAAAGCAGGAACCGGCTTCGATCAGCGCAAACAAGCTGCGCGAAGAAACATCCAGGCGCGCCAGCGTGCGGCGCAGGGCGCCGATGGTTTCGCGCACCAGCCAGTGGTCCTTGTGGGCCAGCATCGTTGCGTCGCTGGCCAGCACGGCCTGGGCATCGCCCTCGGTCTTGAGCAGCCAGGTGCCGATGTCCAGCTCGTTGGTGCGCAGATTGAGGATGGCGTCGTCCAGCTGGCGGCACAGCGCGAGCGGCCACCAGGCCGCGCCGGCGGCCTCGATGCCGGCGATGTCGGTGGGCTGCGTGCCGGTGGGCGCCTTCAAGGTCAGCGTGGCGGTGCGGCGGGCGCGGTCGATCTGCACGCTGACGTGTTCGTAGCGCAGGCTGTCGGCGCCGTCTTCGCGCTCGATGCGGGTGAGCTGTACGCCCTTGCCGTTGGCGGGACGGTCGCTCTTGCCGCCGAGCTGGGCAGCACGCTCCTGCACGGCAGCGCCGAACTGCGCCGGCTTGGCGATCGCATCCACCAGGCGCCAGTCCACGGCGCGCTGGCCCCTGACGCCTTCCACGCTGGTGCAGAAGATGTCGGCCAGGTCATGGCGCACATGGCGCTTGTCGGTCACGCGGGTCAGGCCGCCGGTGCCGGGCAGCACGCCCAGCAGGGGCACCTCGGGCAGCGAGACGGAAGAGGAGCGGTCGTCCACCAGCAGGATCTCGTCGCACGCCAGGGCCAGCTCGTAGCCACCGCCGGCGCAGGCGCCGTTCACGGCCGCCAGGAACTTCAGGCCCGAGTGCCTGGATGAATCCTCGATGCCGTTGCGCGTCTCGTTGGTGAACTTGCAGAAGTTGACCTTCCAGGCGTGGCTGGAGACGCCCAGCATGAAGATGTTGGCGCCCGAGCAGAAGATGCGGTCCTTGCCGCTGGTGACGACCACCGAGCGCACTTGCGGATGCTCGAAGCGCACGCGGTTGAGCGCGTCGGCGAGCTCGATGTCCACGCCCAGGTCGTAGCTGTTGAGCTTGAGCTTGTAGCCCGGCCGGATGCCGGCGTCTTCCGCGATGTCGAGCGACAGACGGGCCACGCTGCCTTCGACATTCAGTTTCCAGTGGCGGTACTGCGCCGGTTCGACGCGGTAGTCGACGCGGGCGACCGCATGGGGGGTTGACGCGCTGCTTTCAGTCATGGCCGGGTCTCCTGATGAGAAAAATAATGCAATCGCTGCTGCGATGAATATGCATCATTATGCATGTTGATGCCGGCGTCAACTCTTCAGAGTGTTCTTTTACAAATTCAGGCAGCGGTGCCGGCGCGGGCCATGTTCTCGCGCACGCTGCTGCGCAGCAGCTCGAAGCTGGCGGGCAGGTCGCGGCCCGAGGTGTCGACCGTGATGTCGGCTTTCGAATAGAAGGCGGCGCGACCGTTCAGGATGCGGCGCAGGTCGTCCATGGCTTCCCGGCTGGCGGCCATCGGGCGGGTGTCGCCCTGGGCCCGCACCCGGCCCATGTGCTCTTCGGGCGCGGCCTGCAGCCAGACGGTGGTGCAGTGGGCCAGCAGCTCGTTGAAGGTGGCCGGGTCCGAGACGATGCCGCCCGGCGTGGCGATCACCACCTCGCCGTAGATCTGCACGGTTTCTTCCAGCGCGCGGCGCTCGTAGCGGCGGTAGGCGTTGGTGCCGTACAGATCATGGATCTCGCGCACGCTGCAGCCGGCGAACTTCTCGATCTCGCGGGAGAGCTCGACAAAGGGCACGTCCAGGTCGTCGGCCAGCATCTGGCCCAGGGTGGACTTGCCGGCGCCGCGCAAGCCGATCAGGGCAATGCGGCGGGCGCGCGCCGGGTCGTTGGCGGCGGTGCCCAGCAGCTCGCCGATGGCGACGCGGGCGCGCCGCAGGTCGGCCTCGCCGCGGCCCTCGAGCAGCTCGCGGATCAGGAGCCATTCGGGCGAGCTGGTGGTGACGTCGCCCACCAGCTCGGCCAGCGAGCATTGCAGGGCGCCGGCCACCTGCTGCAGCACCAGGATGGAGGCATTGCCGATGCCGTATTCCAGGTTGGCCAGGTGGCGCTCGGACACGGCCGCCGCCTGCGCCACCGCCTTGCGCGTCAGGCCGCGGCGCGCGCGAAGGTTGCGCACCCGGTCGCCCAGCGTCACCAGCAAAGGGTTCTTGGCGTCGTCGGGCAGCTCGCTGCCCTCGGTCGGGGCAGTGAGCAGCGCGTCGTCGGTTCTTTCATTCATGGGCGCTTTCGTTGGACCCGAGTCTGGGTTGATGGCTCCGGGTTGATCGGGGTTAACACCGATCATGCACTATATTGCTTGACACTCTGGATGTCGATGTCTATGGTTCGTGCACAGGCAAGATACTGCACGCAGTCGAATGCCGCAAGCATACGGAAAAAGAAACGGACCACGAGGCGCCCCATGATGTCCAAGCAAGATTTCCACGGCCTGATCGAGCGGCTGACCGCGCAGATCGCCGACCGGCCGCTCGACGACGAGCTCGACTACTGGCTCAACACCGAATACTGCGCCAGCAGTGACGGCTACCTGCAGCTCAAGAAGGCCTGCATCGACGGCGTTCAACAGGGCTGGCTGTGCGAGCGCGAGGGCGGCGGCATTCGCTACGGCCGCGTGTTCAAGGCAGAAGACGCGCTGCACCGCTTCTCGGTCGACGTGGTCGACATGCAGGACATCGCCGGCCCGCACCATCGCCACCCGAACGGCGAAATCGACCTGATCATGCCCATCGCGGGCGAGGCGACCTTCGATGGCCGGCCTGCCGGCTGGTGCGTCTATGGCCCCGGCACCGCGCACTACCCGACGGTGGCGCAGGGCAGGGCGCTCGTCCTGTACCTGCTGCCCGAGGGGCAGATCGAATTCACCAAGGAAGCCGCACGATGAGCCTGCCCGACAGCTTCAACTTCGCCGAGCACCTGTTCGCGCTCAACCGCGGGCGCGCCGGCAAGACGGCCTACATCGACGATCGCGGCACGCTCAGCTACGGCCAGCTGGAAGAGCGCTCGCGCAAGCTGGCGTCTGCCCTCCTGGCCAGCGGCGTGCAGCGCGAAGACCGCGTGCTGCTGCTGATGCTCGACAGCAGCGACTGGCCGGTGGCTTTCCTGGGCAGCCTCTATGCCGGCGTGGTGCCGGTGGCGGTGAACACCTTGCTCACCAGCGAGGACTACGCCTATATGCTGAATCACAGCGAAGCCAAGGCGGCGCTGGTGTCGGGCGCGCTGCTGCCCACCCTGCAGGCGGCGATGCAGAAGGGCCCGCACCCGCTTCGCACGGCCTTCATCTCGCAGCCCGTCGGCGAGCTGCCGGCCGGCATGCTGGATCTGGAAGCCGCCATCGCGGCCCGCGCGCCGATGGAGGCTGCCGCCGCCACCACGCCGCAGGACGCCGCCTTCTGGCTCTATTCCTCCGGCTCCACCGGCCGGCCCAAGGGCACGGTGCATGTGCATGGCAGTCCCTGGTGGACGGCCGAGCTCTACGGCAAGCCGGTGCTGGGCTTGAGTGAAGACGACGTCTGCTTCTCGGCCGCCAAGCTCTATTTCGCCTATG
Source organism: Variovorax sp. LARHSF232 (assembly GCF_052871435.1). Classification (NCBI taxonomy): domain Bacteria; kingdom Pseudomonadati; phylum Pseudomonadota; class Betaproteobacteria; order Burkholderiales; family Comamonadaceae; genus Variovorax; species Variovorax sp. LARHSF232. The sequence goes on from NZ_JBIXJS010000012.1 coordinate 75,563, forward strand.
GCCTGGGCAATGCGCTGACCTTCCCGCTGTCGGTCGGCGCCACCGTGGTGCTGATGGCCGAGCGGCCGACGCCCGATGCGGTGTTCAAGCGCTGGACCGGCGCCGTGAAGCCGACGGTGTTCTTCGGCGCGCCCACCGGTTTCGCCGGCATGCTGGCCTCGCCCGCGCTGCCTTCGCGCGATGCGGTGGCGCTGCGCATGTGCTCCTCGGCCGGCGAGGCGCTGCCGGGCGAACTGGCGCAGCGCTTCAAGGCGCATTTCGGCTGCGACATCGTCGACGGCATCGGCTCCACCGAGATGCTGCACATCTTCATCTCCAACCGGCCCGACGACATCCGCTACGGCACCACCGGCAAGCCGGTGCCCGGCTACGAGATCGAGCTGCGCGGTGAAGACGGCCAGCCGGTGCCGGTGGGCGAGGTGGGCGACCTGTACATCAAGGGCCCCAGCACCGCCGTCATGTACTGGGCCAATCCGGAGAAGACCGCCGACACCTTCAGGAACGGCTGGACCAAGAGCGGCGACAAGTACTCGCGCGACGCCGACGGCTACTACACCTACGCCGGCCGCAGCGACGACATGCTCAAGGTGAGCGGCATCTACGTCTCGCCCTTCGAGGTGGAGGCCACGCTGATGCAGCACCCGGCCGTGCTCGAGGCCGCGGTGATCGGCACGCAAGACGCCGACGGCCTGACCAAGACCAAGGCCTTCGTGGTGCGCAAGGCTGGCCAGTCGGTGAGCGAGGAAGCGCTCAAGTCCTTCGTCAAGGAGCGGCTGGCACCCTACAAGTACCCGCGCGTCATCGAGTTTCTGGACGAGTTGCCCAAGACCGCCACCGGAAAGATCCAGCGCTTCAAGCTGCGCGATCTCGAGCGGGAACGGGCGGCATGACTCCCACGCTCTCCAGCGAGTTCGCCTCCATCGCGTGGCGTGGCCGCACGGTCAGCATCGAATACCAGCGCATCGCCCCCGAGCGCACGGGCGCACCGCTGCTGGTCTTCCTGCACGAGGGCCTGGGCTCGGTGGCGATGTGGAAGGACTTTCCGCGCGAGCTGTGCGAGCGCGGCGGCTTTCGCGGCCTCGTCTTCTCGCGCCCCGGCTACGGTCGCTCCACGCCGCGCGCCGAAGACGAAGTCTGGGACGTCGACTTCATGCATCGCCAGGCGCACGAGGTATTGCCGGCCTTCTTCGAGGCCATCGGCCTGGCGGCCGAGCGCCCCTGGCTGTTCGGCCACAGCGACGGTGGTTCCATCTCGCTCCTGTACGCGGCCCGCTTTCCGGATCGGGTGGCCGGGCTGGTGGTGCTGGCGCCGCATCTCTTTGTCGAGGACGTGACGACGCTGAACATCGAGAAAGCGCGCGCCGCCTATCTGGAAACCGACTTTCCGCAGCGCCTGGGCCGCTACCACGACAGCGCCGATTCGGCCTTCTGGGGCTGGAACCGCATCTGGCTGCATCCGCCCTTCGGCCAATGGAACATCGAGGCGGAACTCGATGGCATCACTTGCCCGATTCTTGCGATGCAAGGCATCGATGACGAGTACGGGACGCTGCGTCAGATCCGGGCCATTGCCGAGCGGCTGCCGCAGACCCAGCTCGCCGAGCTGCCGGGCTGCGGGCATTCCCCGCATCGCGATCAACCCGAAGCGGCGATAGTGGCGGCCGTTTCTTTCGTGGTCGCGCACTCAGGGGAAACGCGCAATCGTGATGAATAGTTTAGAGATAAAGTATTTGGACTCGGGCTTCAGCCCCTTTCCGCTGCACTACATTTCGCCTTCGGTTGCAACCGTCCAATTTTCCAAAAGCAAGGAGTCTTCCATGAGCACCCGTTTTGCACGCACCACGCTGGCAGTCATGTCGCTGGCCTGCATCGCCACCGTCGCGCAGGCCCAGCAGGGCAAGCTCAAGGTCGGCCTGATGCTGCCCTACAGTGGCACCTATTCCGCGCTGGGCGTGGCCATCGAAAACGGCTTCAAGCTGCGCGTGGAAGAACTGGGCGGCAAGCTGGGCGGCCGCGAGATCGAATATGTGAAGGTGGACGACGAGTCCGACCCGGCCAAGGCCACCGACAACGTCAACAAGCTGATCAAGCGCGACAACGTCGACGTGATCGTCGGCACCGTGCACTCCGGCGTGGCCATGGCCATGGCCAAGGCGGCCAAGGAAAGCGGCACCGTGCTGATCGTGCCCAACGCCGGCGCCGACGCGGTGACCGGCCCGATGTGCGCGCCCAACATCTTCCGCAGCTCCTTCTCCAACTGGCAGCCGGCCTACGCCATGGGCGAAGTGGCGGCCAAGCAGGGCAAGAAGACCGCGATGACCCTCACCTGGAAGTACGCGGCCGGCGACGAGTCGGTGGCCGGCTTCAAGGAAGGTTTCGAGAAGGGCGGCGGCAAGGTGGTGAAGAGCCTCACCGTGCCCTTCCCGAACGTGGAGTTCCAGGCCCTCCTGACCGAGATCGCGGCGGCCAAGCCGGATGCGGTGTATTCCTTCTTCGCCGGCGGCGGCGCGGTGAAGTTCGTCAAGGACTACGCGGGTGCGGGCCTTTCCAAGAACATCCCGCTCTACGGCCCCGGCTTCCTGACCGACGGCACGCTGGAAGCGCAGGGCGATGCCGCCCAGGGCATGCTGACCACGCTGCACTACGCGGACGGCCTGAACACCCCGCGCGACAACGCCTTCCGCGCCGCCTACGCCAAGACCTTCAAGCTGCAGCCCGACGTGTACGCGGTGCAGGGCTACGACGCGGCGCAGATGCTGGCCGCCGGCCTCACCGCGACCAAGGGCGACATCAGCAAGAAGGCGGAATTCGCCAGCGCCATCGAGAAGGCCAAGATCGACAGCCCGCGCGGTCCCTTCACCATCGGCAAGTCGCACAACCCGGTGCAGGACATCTACCTGCGCAAGGTGGACGGCAAGGAGAACAAGGTGGTGAACGTTGCCATCAAGGGTCTCGCGGACCCGGCCCGTGGCTGCAGGATGTGAATTAGCCCACCCCCGAATCTCGCTCACTTCGTGTAGCTCGGATCCCCCCTCAAAGGGGCAACACCAGCGGCCTGGCATAGCCAGTTCCGCGGTGTTTCCCGAAGGGGCCTGCCCCGCTTTGCGGAGCGGCCGAGGGGCCCCCCATCATTTTTGAGACCACACGGTGGACTTCGGTACCTTTCTCGTTCAATGCCTGAACTCGGTTCAGTACGGCTTGCTGCTTTTTCTGGTGGCATCGGGCCTGACGCTGATCTTCGGGATCATGGGCGTCATCAACCTGGCGCACGGCAGCTTCTACATGATCGGCGCCTACATGGCGTTCGCGCTGTCGCCGCTGTTCGGCGACAGCTTCATCGTCATGCTGCTGGCCGGCGTGGTGCTGGCGTCCATCTTCGGCTACCTGCTCGAATGGGCCTTCTTCAGTTACCTCTACCAGCGCGATCACCTGCAGCAGGTGCTGATGACCTACGGCCTCATCCTGGTGTTCGAGGAACTGCGCTCGATCCTGGTGGGCAATGACGTGCACGGCGTCAAGGTGCCGGCCTGGCTGGACGGCAGCTTTGCACTGGGCGACCTGATGAGCTATCCCTGGTATCGCCTCTTCGCGTCGGCCGCCTGCATCGTGCTGGCCATCGGCCTCTATCTGGTGGTGAACCGCACGCGCCTGGGCATGATGATCCGCGCCGGTGCCAGCAACCGCGACATGGTGCGCGGCCTGGGCATCGATATCCGGCGCCTGTACCGCATCGTGTTCGCGGCCGGCGTGGCGCTGGCGGCGCTGGCCGGCATGATCGCCGCGCCGATGTCCTCGGTCTACCCGAACATGGGCGCGAGCGTGCTCATCATCTGCTTCGTGGTGGTGGTGATCGGCGGCATCGGCTCCATCACCGGGGCCCTGGTGGCTTCGCTGCTGGTGGGCTTTGTCGATACCTTCGGCAAGGTCTTCTTCTCCGAGGTGGCAGGCATGGGCGTGTACGTGCTGATGGCCATCATCCTGATCTGGCGGCCCGAGGGCCTGATGGGGCGCAAGGCATGAAGAAGATGTCTTCCTTCTTGCCGCTGGGCGTCGCCATCCTGCTGGCCTTGCTGGCGCCGACCCTGAGCCCGTACGTGTCGGATTTCGTGGTGAAGATCATGATCCTGTCGATCTTCGCCCTCAGCCTCGAGCTGCTGGTGGGCATGACCGGCCTGGTGAGCCTGGGCCACGCGGCCTTCTACGGCATCGGCGCCTATGCCACCGTGCTGGCCTCGGGCAAGGAGGGCGGCTCGATCGCGCTGCTGCTGCCGCTGGCCATGGGCTGCGCCGCCGCCTATGCGCTGGTGGTGGGCGCGTTGAGCCTGCGCACCCGCGGCGTCTACTTCATCATGGTCACTTTGGCCTTTGCCCAGATGGCCTTCTTCGTCTTTCACGACACGGCCCTGGGCGGCGGCAGCGACGGCATCTACATGTACATCCGGCCGGTGCTCGGTGCGCTGGACATGGAAAACCGCATGGTGACCTTCTACGTGGTGCTGGCGTCGCTGGTGTTCACCTATGGCCTGCTGATGCTGATCGGCCGCTCGCGCTTTGGCGCGGCGCTGGCGGGTATCCGCGTGAACGAGCAGCGCATGCGCGCGGCCGGTTTTCCGGTGTACGGCTACAAGCTGGCGGCCTTCGTCCTCGCCGGCGCGCTGGCCGGCCTCGCGGGCTTTCTGGTGGCGTCGCGCGACGGCGTGGTCAACCCCGAGCTGCTGGCCTGGCACAACTCGGGCGAGGTGCTCCTGATGATCATCCTGGGCGGCCTGGGCCATCTGCGCGGCGCGGTGATCGGCGCCGTGGCCTTCACGCTGCTCAAGGAGGTGCTGGGCACCCATGCCTTCGTCGGACCGCTGGCAGACCATTGGCAGCTGACCCTGGGCCTGGCCATCATCGCCTTCGTGGCGCTGCTGCCCAAGGGCCTGATCGGCTTGGCGCATCGCATTTCTCCCAAGGCATCTGTATGAGCGCAGCGCTGGGCCGCCCCGAGCAAGCTCGCGCCCCCTCGGGGGGCAGCGAAGTACACGAAGTGACAAGCGTGGGGGTAGTGAGATGACGGCACTTCTTTCGGTCGATACCCTCACGCGCCGCTTCGGCGGGCTGGTGGCGGTGAATGCCGTCACGCTGGACCTGCGCCTGGGCGAGGTGCACGCGGTGATCGGCACCAATGGCGCCGGCAAGTCCACGCTGATCAACATGCTGTCGGGCGAGATCGACGTGTCGGACGGCCGCATCGCGCTCGACGGCCACGAGATCACCAAGCGCTCGCAGGCGCTGCGCGCACGCAACGGGGTGGGGCGCAGCTACCAGCGCACCACCATCTTTCCGGAGTTCACGGTGCACGAGAACTGCCGCCTGGCGGCGCAGGCGGCGACGCCGCGGCCCTGGGCCATCTGGCAGTCTTCGCGCCACTGCGATGCCAGCAACGCCGCGGCGCGCGAGGCGCTGGAAGCGGCCGGCCTCAGTGACGTGGCGGACCGCATCGCGGGTACCCTGAGCCACGGCGCCAAGCGCCAGTTGGAAGTGGCGATGTGCCTGGCGACACGGCCGCGCGTGCTGCTGCTGGACGAGCCGCTGGCCGGCATGGGTGCAGAAGAAACCGACCGCATGCTGCAACTGCTGGCGCGGCTCAAGACGAGCCACGCCATCTTGCTGGTGGAGCACGACATGGACGCGGTGTTCCGCATTGCCGACCGCATCACGGTGATGGTGAACGGCACCGTCATCGCCTCGGGCGATCCGGCCTCGATCCGCGTCAACCCCGAAGTGCGCACCGCCTACCTCGGCGAAGAAGACCACTGAATGAAGCACCCCCACGCTCATCACTTCGTGTATCGCTGCCCCCCGAGGGGGCGCTCATTGCCCTTCGGGCGGCCGGGCGGGCAATGACGATGCTCAAGATCGAAGGCCTCAACACCTACTACGGCGACAGCCACATCCTGCGCGGCGTCGACGTGCAGCTGCCGGCCTCCACCTCGGTCGGCCTGCTCGGGCGCAACGGCATGGGCAAGACCACGCTGATCCGCAGCCTGATGGGCTATGTGCGCCCCGCCTCGGGCCGCGTCTTGTTCGAAGGGCGCGACGTCACCGGCTGGGCGCCGGAAAAGATGGCGCGGCTGGGCATCGGCTATGTGCCCGAAGGCCGCGGCATCTTCCCCAACCTGTCGGTGCGCGAGAACCTGGTGATGAGCGAGCGTGCCGGGCCCGACGGCCGGCGCGAATGGACGTTCGACCGGGTGATGAGCACCTTCCCGCGCCTGGCGGAACGGCTGTCGCACGGCGGCCAGCAACTGTCGGGCGGCGAGCAGCAGATGCTGTCGATCGGCCGTGCGCTGATGACCAACCCGCGCCTCTTGATCCTGGACGAAGCCACCGAAGGCCTGGCGCCGCTGGTGGTGGCCGAGATCTGGCGCGTGATCGCGCAGATTCGCGCCACCGGCATCTCCACCCTGATCGTCGACCGCGACTGGCGCAAGGTGCTGGGCCACACCGACCAGGCGGTGGTGATGGAAAAGGGCCGCATCGTGCTGGCCTCCGACTCCGCCGCCATGCTGGCGGAGCCGGCGCCGGTGGCGGCGCTGCTGGGCGTTTGACACATCACTCTCCCGAGCCCAGGTAGGCCGGCGCCGGACCCGGCCGCTTGGGTTGGGGCTTGCGCGGCGCCGGCTTGAGCCCGAACAGCGGGCGCAGCCAGCGCAGCCGGCGGATCAGCCCGTCGGTCAGCAGCCAGCAGCCGCCCACGGTGATCACCAGCAGCAGAGCCGGCTCCAGCACCGGGCCCAACGTGTCAGCTGGCCAGCGGGCCAGGAAAAAGGCACCGGCGACGATCAGGGTCTGGTGCAGCATGTACCAGGGATAGACCGATTCGTTGGCCCAGCGCAGCCAGCGCCACGGCCGGTTCAGGTGCCGGTGCGCCAGGCCCAGGATGGCCGCCAGGGCGATCCACAGGTAGAGCGCCCGTGCCAGCCGTGGCAGCCATGCCCAGTCGGCCGGCACGAAGGCGCGCAGCAGGAAGAACAAGGCGGCCAGCAGCAGCGCCAGCACCAGCGCCTGGTGACGAAGCCGGGCCAGTTCGCGCCAGATGCCGGCATCCGTGCCCATCCAGTAGCCGTACAGGAACACGGTGAAGTACAGCGGATGCAGGTAGCCGTCGTGCAGCAGGTCGTGCGTGGCCGGAAAACGCGGGCCCAGCACCAGCGTGTAGAGCACCAGCGGCAGGGCCGGAAGCAGCAGCAGCTTCCAGCCGCGCAAGGCGTTGAAGGCGGCGCGAAGGCGCTGGCCGGCCGGCCAGCGCATCAGGGGCAGCAGCAGGGCCAGCAGCGCCGAATAGACGAAGAGGTAGGGCAGGTACCACAGGTGCATCCAGGTGATGCCGAAATCCGAGCCCGCAAAAGCGCCCTTGGGCCAGGGGCCGCCAGCCGCGTAGCGCAGCATGAAGGCGCCGAACCCGGGTGCAATGGCCCCCTTGTCCAGCGCCTCGGCATAGGCCTGGAAGGACACCACCACGTACATACCGAACACCAGCGGCAGCAACAGCCGCCAGGCGCGCTGGGCGATCAGGCGCCAGGGCGAGCTTGCGCCCTTGCTCAAAAAGCCGAAAGCGATGCCGGAGACCAGGAACACCAGGTCCATGCGCCAGATGTTGACGAACTGCATGGGCCAGCGCAGCCACTCGGCGGCGTGCGGGCTCTTCAGGTGCCAGGGCCAGCCGGCCACGTAGTACATGCCCAGGTGGTAGAGGATCAGCAGGGCGAAGGCCAGGGCGCGCAGGGCGTCGATGTCGTGGCGGCGTTGTGGATGGGGCTGCATGGCGTGCTCCGGAAATGGACTCGATGCCGGCCATGCTCCGCCCGCCGCCAGCGTGGCGGGCGGGTCATGGGTCGAATCCGGGGCAGCCTGTGACGAGCGGTGGCCGGCAGGGATCAAAACTTCGTCCCGCCAGCCCGATCCTGGGTTTCGTGGCGAGAATGCCGACCATGCCGCCGCCTTCGCCCAATCTCTTCGAGCGCTACCAGCCCTTCCGGCGCCGCACCGAGATCGCGTTCTGGGTGGGCGTGGCGTTGCTGCAGATCGTCTCCAGTGTGGTTGTGGCCGCCATGGACGTGCGCAGCAGCGGCCGCGACGTGGCCTTCTGGCAGGTGCTGAGCTGGGAGCTGAGCAGCCACCTGGCCCTGCTCGCACTGGTGCCGGCGGTGATGGTCTTCGAGCGGCGCTTCCCGCTGGAATTCGACAGCCTGGGCCGGCACCTGCCCTGGCACCTGCTGGGCAGCGTGGTCTTCAGCCTGGCCCACGTGGCGGGCATGGTGCTGCTGCGCAAGGCGGCCTATGCGGTGGCGGGCGTGGGCCCGTACAGCTTCGGCAACTGGCTGGTCCAGTGGCCCTACGAATACATGAAGGATGTGCGGGCCTACCTGTTGATCGTGCTGGGCGTGCGCGCCTATCGGCTTTTCATGCTGCGCCTGCAGGGCGAGGCGAGGGTGCTGGACACGCCGGAAGATGCGCGCGGGGAAGCCGCGGCACCGGCCCAGGAACCGCCGGAGCAGCCGCCAGCTGCTGCATCAGCCCGCCCGGAACGCTTTTTGGTGCGAAAGCTGCGCCGCGAATTCCTCATCAACGCCGCCGACATCGACTGGCTGCAGGCCCAGGGCAACTACGTGGGCCTGCACGTGAACGGCCATGACTACCTGCTGCGCGCCACCCTCACGGACCTGCTGGCCCAGCTCGACCCGGCGCGCCATGTGCGGGTGCACCGCAGCTTCGCGGTGCACCTGGACCGCATCGCCGAGATCGAGCCGCTGGATGGCGGCGACGCGCGCCTGCACATGCGCGACGGCACGCATGTGCCGTGCAGCCGGCGCTACCGGGGGGCGCTGCAGGCTACGGCGGCGGCGGCTTGAGCCGTGGCAGCGGGGCTCAAGGCTCGACCACGTTGAACATCGGGTCGAACTCGTCAAGCATGCCCATCAGCTCGGCCACGCAGCGCGCATTGCCCCTGACCTTGATATCGCCTTGCTCGAGGCCACTGGCGACGGCCGCGGCAATGCCCGACTCATGGCCCAGCAGTTGCGCCAGGCGCTCGCGTGACACGGCGATGGACGCATCAGCGGCTGCGGCACCGGCGTTCGCCGTATCGATACGGCGGTAGGTGAGGGCGGCATTGCCCAGGCTCAGCAGCCAGTGCTCGCCGGCGTCGTGCAGGTGCCAGGCGATCTGCATCGTGCGGCCGGCGGCGCGCGCGGCCACCAGGCGGATCGCCAAGCAGTCGAGGAACATTTCCATCGGCACGGCCTTGAGCAGGTCGTAGCTCATGCTGCGCCGCTTGGCGCGCGGCACACCCTGGCGCAGTTCCCGCGCGGCCAGCAGGTAGGCATTGCGCCAGGTGGCCGATTCAGCGGCAAAGCCCAGCTGCTCCAGCGCATTGGCGCACAGCTGCCGCGCAGCCTGGTTCGCCGGGTCGGCAAAGACCAGGTGGCTCATGACCTCGGCCACCCAGCGATGTTCGCCGGCCGCGAAGTCGGCGCTGGCGCGTGCCAGCAGAGCTTCCGCGCCGCCCATGTAGGCCACGTAGCGCGAGCCGGCCTCGACCGGCGGCAGGGTGTGCAGGCGCGACGGATTGCCGTCGTACCAGCCCAGGTAGAGCTGCACCACCGCCTTCACGTTGTGCACCAGGGAGCCGTAGTAGCCCTGCGCGTGGGTCACGCCGGCCAGCTCCGCGGGCAGGCGCAGCTCCTCGGCGATCTCCAGCGCGGTCTGGCCCTTGTTCATCAGGCGCACGGTCTGGTCGTGCACGTACTTGTAAAGGTCGCGCTGCTCGGCGATGAAGCGGCTGAGCTTTTCGCGGGCCCAGGTCGGCCAGTTGTGCTGGGCGAAAACCACGTCGGAATGCGGTGCGAACTCGTGCAGCGCTTCGTCCAGGTAGCGCGACCACAGCCGCGCGTCGCGCACCTGCGCGCCGCGCAGCGGGCAGAGGTTGTGCATGGTGTGCTGGCCCAGCTCGGCCAGGTTCAGCGCCTTCAGGCCCGGGAAGAAGAAGTACATCTCCGCCGGCGCCTCGCTTTCCGGTGCCAGTGCAAAGACGATCTCCACGCCGTCGATCACGTGGCGCTCGCGGTCTTTCTCGATGGTGCGGGTCGGCGGGATCAGCGTGATGGTGCCGTTGGGCATGTTCTTGCCAAGGCCGCAGTCGACCTGTCCGCAGACGCCGCGCGGCAGGGTGGGGCCGAACTGGAACTGCGAGCGCCTCGACATGGCATTGCCCGCGATCATGTTCTCCGCCACCGTGTGCCACAGGAAACCCGAGGGCGCGATGATCGGGATGTTGTGGCGAATGGCGTGCTCTTCGTCGATCACGCCGCGCACGCCGCCGAAGTGGTCGGCATGGCTGTGGCTGTAGATCACGGCCGTCACTGACCGGTCCCCGCGCTGCTCTCGGTACAGCTTGAGCGCTGCTTGCGCGGTCTCGGCGCAGGTCAGCGGGTCGATGATGATCACGCCCTTGTCGCCCTCGATCACCGTCATGTTGGCCAGGTCGAAGCCACGCACCTGGTAGATGCGCGGGCACACCTCGAACAGGCCGTGCTGCAGGTTGCGCTGGGCCTGCTTCCACAGGCCGGGGTGCACCGTATCGGCCGGTTCGTCCTCTTGCAGGAACTCGTAGCCGGCCATGGTCCAGACCACGCGGCCGTCGGCGCCGCGGATCTCGGCGTTGGGCCAGGTGGCGATGAAGCCGCGGGTGGCGTCGTCTTCGTCCGCGAACACTTCGGGCAGTTCTGCCAATGCGTTGTTGCTCTTCATTTGCTTTGCGTCGCCTCAATCCAGCTTGGCGCCCGAGACCTTGACCAGGCGCTCCCACACCGGCCAGTCGGCCAGGTAGTTGCTTCGGAACTGCTCGGGGCTCGTGCCCATGCCCTGCATGCCCAGTGCTTCGAAGCGCTTGGCGAGCTCCGGCGTCTTGATGGCTTGCTGGGCCGCTTCCTGGAGGCGCGCCACCACCGCCGTGGGCGTGGCGAGCGGCACGGCCAGTGCCAGCCAGCCCAGCGTGCGGAACTCGGCGTCGGCAAAGCCCGATTCCTTGAAGGTCGGCACGTCCGGCAGGGCAGACAGGCGCTGCTCGCCGGCGACGGCCACCGCGCGCAGCTTGCCGCTGTCCAGGTAGGGCCTGGCGGCGGCGATGCTGCCGATGGTGAAGCTGAGCGAGCCGCCCGCCAGGTCTTGCAGCAAGGGCGCCTCGCCCTTGTAGGCCACGTGGGCCAGCTCCACCTTCCAGGTCGAAGCCATGTAGGAGCAAGCCAGATGCGGGTAGGAGCCCGCACCCCAGGAGCCGCAGTTGCCACCATGGGCGCTGCTGCGCAAGCTGCGCTGCAGATCGGCCACGCTGTGCACGTTGGAGCCGGCCGGCACCAGCAGCACCAACGGTGCGCTGGCGATCTGCGTCACCAGGCTCAGCTCGCGGCGCGGGTCGTAGGGCAGCTTGGTGTAGAGGAACTGATTGGTCAGCAGCGACTGCGTCAGGCCCACCAGCACCGTGTAGCCGTCCGGCTGTGCCTTGGCGGCGAAGCTGGTGCCCAGGATGCCGCTGGCGCCCGGCTTGTTGTCGACCACGACCGGCTGCCCCAGCTGCTTGCTCATCTGCTCGGCCAGGGAGCGGGCCACCACGTCGGTGCCGCCGCCGGCGGCGTAGGGCACGACCAGGGTGATCGGCTTCTTGGGGTAGTCCTGCGCGCCGGCAATGGCCGTGAGCGCCAGGCCTGCAAGCAGTACGGTGGCCTGGCGCCAGGCGGTGGTCAACTTCATGGGGTGTCTCCTGGGGTGGAATCGGTTCTTTGTGCCTTCATTCTGGGCATCCTCCGAAATAAGTTCCAATGCAAAATATGCTGAATCTTTTTAAGTTTTTCGCAAAATGCAGTTGAGGCAACTGGCCCACTTGGTGGCCTTGGCAGAGCAGGGCAGCTTCGGCCGTGCGGCCGATGCGGTGCACCTGTCGCAGCCGGCGCTGTCGCGCAGCGTCGACAGCCTGGAGGAAGACCTGGGTGCCCGCCTGGTCGACCGCGTCTACGGGCAGGTGCGCTTTACCGCGGCCGGCGAACTGGTGCTGGCGCGCGCCCGCGAACTGGTGGCCGATGCCGACCTGGTCAAGCGCGATGTGGCCTTGCTGCAAGGCCTGGCGATCGGCAACCTGAACGTCGGCATGGGTCCCTTCGCCGCCAGCATGCTGGGGCGTCCGGTGCTGTCGCAGCTGATGCAGCGGCATCCGCAGTTGGCGGTGCAGGTCGACCTGGCCGATGCCAACGTGCTGGCCGAGCGCCTGCATCGGCGCGAGATCGACCTCTTCATCGCCGATACGCGCGACTTGAAGAAGCAGCCTGGCTTGGCGATGAAGCGCCTGCCCAATGTGCCGGTGTCCTTCTTCGTGGCCGCAGGCCATCCCTTGCTGGAGAAGGGCAGCAGCAACAGCGTGACGCTGGACCAGGCGATGGACTTTCCGGTGGGCAGCCCGCAACTGCCAGCGGGCGTCAACGCGCACTTCGACAAGCAGGTCAAGCGCAGCGACCGCGCGGTGTTCAACGTGGTGTGCGACGACCTCGGCACGTTGTTTCACCTGGCGGCAACGGCGCAAGCCGTTGTGCTGGCGCCTGACTTCACGGTGCCGGCGACCGGCGGCCAATCATCGCTGGTGCGATTGCCGCTCAAGAAGATGAGCGGGATGCAGACGCACTACAGCCTGGTGATGCCGGCCAACCGGACGTTGTCGCCGGCGGCGTTGGCTTTTTCGGGGCTGGTGCAGGAGATGATGGGAGCGCCTTCGAAGCGTTGATGTCTCTTGCCAACAGGTCTGAGATGCGGGCAGTCGGCTCCAGAAGCCGCAATCGCTCTCGAGTGAGCGTACGTCTGTTACAGACTACTGATGAAAGAAATTCAACGTGCGCGCCCAGTCGTCTTCTCAGGTGGTACAGCGGTCCTCGCAAAGCTGCGCGGAGTGCGTCCCGTCATATATGCGCCCCGTGGGCTTGGACGTGCGGGTGAACTCGAATGCGAAGATTCCGCATGTCGCCAAGTCGCTTCTACGTTGACTGCCTTACACCGCGGCAAGCGTACAGCGCGATGGCAAACCAACGCGCCTCGCAGTCGTGCCGGTCACTTGGACCTTATCCCTCCTAACCTATGACCTGTGGCGGCAATGGGCTTGACGCACGCCGCTGCGGAATCCCACCCGGAATCCACCCGCTGCGATTGGACCGGGTCCGGACGCACTCCACGTCCGGACCCGGTCCAATCGCAGCGGAAGGACTGCGCAGGCCCTTCTCGAAGCGGGACTCGGCAGCCGTGTTCTCCAACAGATGGCCTCAGCTGGGTGAGGTAGATGGAGCTCGCGATAACGCATCATGAGCTAGCAAACACGCAGACTTGGTCGATACCTGCCGAGCGTGCTCACCCCGTCATGGTCCGTTGGGCGTGCCGGGGGCAGGCGATGTTTGGTGATGGGGGCGGCATGGCAGGGCAGCTCGGCTGAGGTGGGCCGCCCCCCGCAGGACTGTCAAGACGGGCGTGCGCAAACCAGAAAATTTGAACTCGAAGGAACACTTAAGTTAGCATAGAGTTCACGCAGATTCCTAATCGTCACGAAAACTGGAGGAGGCCGCATGATTCGCATCCTTATGGGGCGGTCGCAGGAGTGTGGCCTATTCGTATGTCTGCTAATTTTCAGTACTACTGGCGCTACGCAAGACCTAATCCCTCGCAGCCAGATCGAAGATTTAGAACTGCAACAAGGCGCTGCACCGAGTAGCCCGCCACGCCCATTAACGCCACTGGCATTCGGTCTCATAATGGATTTTGAAGGGTGGCGTCCCTCTCCATATAACGATCCTGTGGGCTATTGCACGATCGGCTATGGGCATTTGATCGCTTTGAAGCCTTGTGACCAAGTGGATCTTGGCCAGTTCCGGCGCCCCTTGTCCCAGTCCGACGGGCAAAATATGTTGGAGTTTGACACAAGGTCTGCACGATTATTTGTTCATAAATTGGTGGCCAAAGATCTGACAGAAGAGCAATTCAGCGCCCTGTCCTCCTTTGCATTTAATGTGGGTAAGGCCAAGTTCGCCAAATCAACGCTGCTTGAATTGGTGAATATGGGGGAATATAAGCTGGCAAGTGTTGAGTTTTTGCGGTGGGTCAAGGCCAAAGGCCAAGTCTTCAAAGGCCTCCAAGACCGCCGCAATTGCGAGTCGGCGTTGTTTCTTGACCAACTGCAGGGGGATTTGCAAGGCAAATTCTCCCGAGGCGAATGTGTCTCTAGCGGCGTCGCGCCGCCTACCGATCGATTTATTGACGTCGACGTCGGTGAAATTGGGCGCTAAAATGAGATGCGGTTTTGCCGTGCTCATAATTCTGTTATTCCCTGTGTTTGCTCACGCAGATCCAGCCGCCATTTGTGTGCGTGAATTCAATGCCCTGCAAAAGACCAGGCAAGCTATTCCCAGGCCATCCGACGCGCAGTCAATAGTTATAGAGGTCTCTCGCTCTATCGCTTTTCAAAGGAAAATTCCAGCGATACCGTGCACGTATGTCAGTAAGGCAAAGGCTTGGCTCGCTCGGGGGCAAATGCGCGTCCCGGATGGCGAGTACATTTTATATGATCCCGATTGGTTCAGGGAGGTCATAGGAGATGATCGTGATCAGGCTATCGCATTATTTGGTCACGAGCTTGGACATTTTTATAATAGACACTTTGAGCGAAAGATGTCTGAAGAGGAAAAAGAGACCGAAGCCGACGTGTCGGCTGGATGCGCGGTAGCGCGTCTTTCGGGTGATTTCTCCAGGCTTCAGAATTTGTTAAGTCGCATCCGCACGGAATCAGGCGGCGGTGGTTATCCGTCGCGTGAGACTAGCGTAAAAGCTGCCAAGCAAGGATTCGATGACTGCCTCGGACGGCAACCAAAGGAGACGCCTGCTCCGGGACAAAAAAATCGAATTGCCACTGACATTTTCAAAGAGCCATCCGGTCGAAGAATTCAAGATAATACAAATGCCCCGGTTCGAGGTCAGGAATTGCGCTAGGAGTCAACCATGTCTAAAATACTAATAGCGTTGTTTGGGCTTTATTTTCTGACATTAGCCGACGGCCAGCCCGTAAAACCCTCTAAAGAGCAGGCGCTGCGAGTGATACAAACCGGCCTGAGAACATGCAGCATGGTTGCCAATGTTCAGAGAGAAGATTCGTTATACCGAATTTACAACACTATCTCCGGCAGTAGCGAATTTGATTTAAATGATATGAGTAGCAGTACAATTGGAGGGATTTTGCTAATTAAATGCGAGGCAATGGGATGCGTAACGAATCGCGTTCAAAACTATTCTGACAAAACGTGGATTGAGCGCGCGCCTGCGAATGAACTTATTCTTAGCTGTTCGAGTGATGCCGGGGAAAAATTAGACGCAGCGATTCGATACTATCGCGCAAACTTTTAATTGCCGTGGCATGGTCAGTGGTGCCCAAGCCTGCCGCGAACCTCGCGCGCCAACATCAGACGTTAATCCCTCGAACCTGGCCACAGGCGGCAATGGGCTTTGCTATGTGCCGCGCTGAACTCCCCTCCGAAAGTCCCGCGCGAACATGGGCTTGACGCAAGGCCCTGCGGCCCGCCTGAGTTGACTTGCCCGATTTAGGCTTTAGCCGTTTCCGAGCCAAGTTATGAACTCATCAGGATCGAGTCGGGGTGTCAGGTATTGATTGACTGTTAGGTAACCCAACGACTCGCCGTCTTTCACAAACATGGGCGGAGTTGTGGAGAATCTGTTGTAAGGCGACTCAGTGCCGTAGGGACTACCGTACTGTGAATACTTGTTGAAAATAGATTCAGCGGAAAATCGACTGCCGTACGTGCCATATGAATTGACGAGTGAGTCGGCATCATATATGTTGCGGTTCACATTCCCGAGAAAAATACCGCTTGGAGTCTTCAATTGGCTTCCAAGTAGGTTGTCCGTGCTCAGTGTTTCGGAAAAGCTGCGAGTGCCAATTTTCGCCAAGAGGTCAGCGGCGGTCTCTGGCTGAATTTGACCGGAGTTCAGCAAACCCGCTATTGATTCGAGTAGTTTTGATGCCGCGGGTTTTGGTGTTTCGGTTTCAAAGTAGTCTCGAAACCTTCGCGGCAGCCCTGACATTCGGAGCCGCCGCATTGGCCGTATCGGTCGAAGAGGGGTCAACGGTCGCAGCGGGCGAAGGCGGGTGTGCCCCCGAACCTGGGTATTCACAAGAAGCCTATCGTCGGTCGACAGCGTGCCCATATGCGAGCCGTCCTTCGCGCTGTACACGTCATCGCCGTCTTCAATAAACCCGAGCCATTTAGAGTTGGGATCGAAGAGGTGATTGTCCTGAACGAATGCAACGTAATTCCCGCTGGTATTGAATATGTACCTGACGGACATCAGTTATCTCCCCAAAACGCATAGTACAAGCCGATGCATTGGAAGAGGACGCCAATCGCAAAAACCGCCCACCCAGTCGTTACTAAAGCATCGTTGCCGCCGGTCAGAATATTGATTGAAAAACCAATAGGTATGGCTGCAGCCGCCTGAAAAATCGCTCCGGTCTTCGCCCTGTTTTTTGTGTCTTCGTAACCCCTCACGTATGTGTTTGCGGTATTGAGCGCATTATTTAAGGAGCCGTTCTCATTGTTGAGCCGGTTATGGTCGTGCAGCAACATCGTGAGTGCCGGCTTGTTCTTGAGCAGGTCGTCGACAGTTACGCCGGCGAGGCTTGATTGGATGAAGCCGAGCGGGTTGGTCAACGGCGGCACTGCGGGGACGGGCGGCACAGCCGGAGCGGCGCCGCCCGTCGTTTGGGCAGGCACGGCTGTGGGTCGAGCAGGAAGATTCGGGCCAGTTGCCATGTAGCGCTCCAATATGCGGCATTCTTGAATTTTGGACGGCCAAGGAAATCCGTCCGCACTCGCTTTGCGGGTGTGGGCGGCGGGTCGCCGATCATGGTGCCAGCGGCGGGTCGAACGAGTGGCGGAAAAATCCGTACATGACCTGCAGTGCGTCGCGCGCGTCGTGTTCCAGAATCGTCCTCGGATGAGACTTGCGGCTCCGAACGCGTTGACCAATTGTGTCCGGGTCGTTCTCATCACGACGGTGCATGAATGGGTTGCGGAAGTCATTCAGCACAGCGGCCCCGTCCAGCAGGTCCTCGGTAAACAGACCGGCATCACGCGCTTGCTTGATCGCCGTGGCCATCTTCGGAGCCCATTTGTCGGGTGGCAGCGGCGGGAGGGCGTCGTTGATGACGTGCTCGACGTAGGCAAGCGCCAGAACCAACGTCGCGATGAAATTGCCTTGGACGTAGCTGCTGCGGGCTTCCTGCATCACCCCGGTCGTCTCCGAGCGTTCCCAGTAGGCGCCGACCTGAACGTGATGCTTCCCCAGCCAAACGTGGCGCTCTGCGCGCTCGTTGCGATCCATCGGATCGAGATGCTCAAGACAAGCAATGACGCGCTCGCGATATTCCTCATCGGTTTCTGGCCGTGGTGTTCCATCGGGATTCGTGCGCGGCGCAAACGGGTACGTTGCCATGTCTAGCTGCGCTCTGCCACCGCGCGCACGACGATGAAAAGCAGCAGCATCGCAAGGGCGAACAGCACCTTCCAAACAGGTGACGAGTACTGGCGGCGGCTCGGTGGTGGCCCGGTGTAGGGACCATCCGTGTTGTCGGGCAAGTAGAACGTGCCCCCGCGCTCAACCGTTTCGGCATCCTTGCCGGTTCGCCGCTGCCACCACGCATCCTGTTGTTCTGGAGTCATCTTTCTCACTCCTCGTCGCCGTGAAATTCTTCGTATAGGTCCGCCAGGAGGCGGCCATTGAAGGACCAGTAAAACTTCGACGCCACACCCCGGCCAACGATCTCAGGCATGAGCTTGAGCGAGACGCGCTGCAACGAGGATTCCTCACCTAAGTAGTTCACCGTATGAGGCCCGGCAATTGTTGCAGTCGTGACTCCGTCCCTGAACGTAATGACGTCGCCCACCTTTAGGCCAATCTCCAAGTAGTCGATCCTTGGACGCATCTTCCTCTTGTCTCTGACTGCGGATTCAAGTGCTTCAGGGTCCGTCTTGGCCTCGGCCTGGGCCTCCACCTGCGCCGTCACTACCTGGCCTTGGTGAAGCAGCGCAAGAACGGCCACGACTTGACCTGCCTTGGTTCTGAAAAACTCGCGCGAAGGATTGATGCGGTCTGGCGCAAACGCAACGTGCAGCGCCTGCTCCACCTTTCTTGCGTCCGGAACATTGCAGGCAAAGACGCAGTCAAAGGGGAGGGGGACAGCCGTGCTCCTACCCAGTTCGGAGATGCGTTGGGCAACATCCGAAGCCCGCGTCATCCCAATCTTGACGATGCCTGGCATCGCCGGATTGGTAAGCACATAGACCGTCTCAAGTTCTGTCCGCGCGTTCGTTTCATCCATTGGGTTCTTTCGGTGTTGCCCAAGGCATTGTGCCGTTGGACAATCCTGCGGTCGCGAAGTCGCCGCGCTCGCGGACAGCAGGGAGCCGAAGGAGACGCGGCAGCGATTGGGCGCGGCTGCGGCCTCTGTAGGGCAGTGTGGTCGCCGTCCGGATCGCCTAGCCGTACACCTCCTGCCGCGCCGCTACTCGCCTGCCTCCGTGCGCGCTGCCCGTGACTTCGGGAGCAAGACACGCCTAGACGGTGTACGGAAACTGCGCGGATCGCCGCGAGGGGAAAAGAGCAGGGGGAATGGCCTAGCCGCCCCCTCCTACAGAGGGAAGCTGATATTCTGATCGAGAACATCTCGTGCAAGAACATCTCGTGCATTTACGAAGCGTTCCACCGACAGGTGCTAGCCGGTGCAACTTCTCCGGCACACAAGCAGGATCTCATCCACCTCGTCCGTGGCGATCATCCCAGGAGCGAGTTGCAACTCCTTCTGGAATCGCAACGCGAGTGGCATGAGGGTCCGGTTGTAGGTGTTCATCGCCAGATCGCGATGATTCGAGAGCCACCACACGCCGATGTCGACCAGGCGCGGCGAGCGCGGCTTCATTCCGAACACCGCGCTCCGCTCCACCACCAGCTTGTTCCGCGCCAGTAGTTCAAGAAGGCATGGCGGGTCGTAGCGTCGCTTGTGGCCTACGAAATCGTCGAACGCCGTCCAATGAGAGGGGTGCAGTGGCGTCGAGATCAAGAGAACCGCACCTGACTTCGTCACTCGCACCAACTCTGCCAGTGCGGCGGCCCCATCGTCGACATGCTCGATGATGTCCAGGGCGCAAACGAGATCGAATGTGCCGTCGGTGAACGGCAGGGACGTCACCTCGCCAAGTGCAACCCGTCCACCGCGTTCGCGAAGCACCGCAAGCGCTGGGGCACTGATGTCCACGAAATGCGTGCTCTCGATCGGCAAGCGCGGCCGCAGGCCGGGCCCAACCTCCAACCGTCGCCCGCCTTCAGGCAGCAGGGATCGCACAAGTGGCCAGGTGTTGAAGCGGTGAGGCTTGACGAGCTCAGCCCCGGACCACAGTGAGTCATAGAACCGGCGGTTCTGATCGAGAAGCTTGTCCGCATCCGAGGGCTGCGCTAGCTTTCGTTGCATCATCCCATAGCGGCCGAAGGCCGCGTCTGAGGCTCCACTGCAAAAAGCAGGTGACCTACTTCAACTTGCCCTGCAGGTACGGCTCCGGATCCACCGCAACACCCTGCTTGCGGATCTCGAAATGCAGCATCGGCGTACCGGCCGGGTTCTTGCCCATCTCCGCGATCTTCTGGCCCTGCGACACGCTCTGCTTCTCCTGCACCAGCACGACCTGGTTGTGCGCGTAGGCGGTGAGGTAGTTGTTGCCGTGGTCCACGATGATCAGGTTGCCGTAGTTGCGCAGCTCGTCGCCCACATACACCACCCTGCCTGCGGCCGCAGCCATCACCGGGTCGCCCTGCTTGCCGGCGATGTCGATGCCCTTGTTGTTCTTGCCGTCGAACTTGGCGAGCAGCGTGCCGCCGGCCGGGCGGACGAAGCGGCTTTGCACAGGCGGTGGCGTGGCCGACGGGCCGGGTGCCGTGGTGATCGGGGTCGTGGTACAGGCGGCAAGCACTACGGCGGCGCACAGGGCGATGCCGGCGAAAGCGCGATGGAGGCTGCTGCTGCTGCTAAGCAACATCAAGGAAGAGGGGCGTGCGGTTGATTGCATGGCGCAGATTGGAATGCAGTCGATGAGCGATGTTCCCAGCAAATCGTGACGATGCGTGTAGGCCGGAACCGGCCCCGCATTGGTTCTTCTACTGCTGCTAGACGATGTCCACCGTGTGGATGTGGCCGAAGCGGCCCTTCTTGCGGTCTTCGAAGTAAAGGCGCAGCGCCTCGCGCACGGTGCGAAAGGCGATCTCGTCCCAGGGAATCTCTTCCTCGGTGAACATGCGCGCCTCGATGGTTTCGTGGCCGGGCGCAAAGTCTTCGTTGATGAGCTGGGCGCGGTAGAACAGGTGCACCTGGCCCACCCGCACCACGCTCATCACGGCAAAGAGCTCGCCGATCTCGAAGTTGGCGCCAGACTCTTCAACCGTCTCGCGTGCCGCGCCTTCGGATACGCTTTCGTTGAGCTCCATGAAGCCGGCGGGCAGGGTCCACTTGCCCCAGCGCGGCTCGATGTTGCGCTTGCACAGCAGCACCCGCTCGCCCATCACCGGGATGGTGCCGACCACGTTGGTCGGGTTCTCGTAGTGGATGGTGTCGCAGGCCGGGCAGACGGCGCGCTCGCGCGTGTCGCCGTCGTCCGGAATGCGGTACACCACGGCCGTGCCGCAGTTCCTGCAGTGCTTGATCGGAACTCTGATCACGCGATCTTGATGCTGAGCTTGGGCAGGCCCGCCACTTCGCCAACCAACGTGTCGCCGGCCACCACCGCGGCCACGCCTTCGGGCGTGCCGGTGAAGATCAGGTCGCCGGGCTGCAGCTCCCAGGCGGCGGACAGGTGCTCGATGGTCTCGCCGATGTTCCAGATCAGCTTGCTCACGGTGCTGCGCTGGCGGTCGGTGCCGTTGACCTGCAGCGAGATCTCGGCATTGGCCACGTCGCCCGCGCGGGCCGCCGGCACGATCGGGCCGATGGGCGCCGACTGCTCGAAAGCCTTGCCGATGCACCAGGGGCGGCCCTGCTTCTTCATGTCGTTCTGCAGGTCGCGCCGGGTCATGTCCAGGCCGACGGCGTAACCGTAGATGTACTGCTGCGCATCCGCGGCCAAGATGTTCTTGCCGGCCTTGCCGATGGCCACCACCAGCTCGATCTCGTGGTGCAGGTTCTTGGTGAGCGAAGGGTAGGCCACGGTGCCGGTCTGGCCATCGTCGACCACCACGGCGGCGTCGGCCGGCTTCAGGAAGAAGAAGGGCGGCTCGCGGCCGGTGAAGCCCATCTCCTTGGCGTGCTCTTCATAGTTGCGGCCCACGCAATAGATGCGGTGCACCGGAAAACGTGCCGGCTCGCCCACGACGGGGATGGTCACCAGGGGGGCAGGGGCAAAAACAAACTCGGAAGCCATCTCGCTACATCCTTCGTAAATCGCTCTGGAATCAATCGAACGCGCCAGTGTGCCAGACGCGCAGGCCCCATGCTTGTAGCGGTCGGCGCCCCGCCGCTATGCTTTGCGCACCATGAAGCTGTACAACTATTTTCGTTCTTCCGCCTCGTACCGCGTGCGCATCGCGCTGGCCCTCAAGGGCTTGCCCTATGACTACGAAGCCGTGCACATCGCGCGCGGCGACCACAAGAAGCCGCCCTATGCCGAGAAGTCGGCCGACACGCTGGTGCCGCTGCTGGAGCTGGACGACGGTTCGCGCCTGTCGCAGTCGATGGCCATCATCGAGTACCTGGACGAGACGCACCCCGAGCCGGCGCTGCTGCCAACCGACGCCCTGGGCCGCGCCCGGGTGCGCGCGCTGGCCGAATCCATCGCCTGCGAGATCCACCCGCTGAACAACCTGCGGGTGCTGAAGTACCTGGTGCGCGAGCTCAAGCTGGATGAAGACGCCAAGAACGCCTGGTACCGCCACTGGGTGCGCGAAGGGCTGGAAGCCTTCGAGCGCCAATTGGCCCAGTTGCCGCCCTCGTTCTATTGCTACGGCAACACGCCGACCCTGGCCGACTGCTGCCTGGTGCCGCAGATCTTCAATGGCCAGCGCTTCAACTGCGACTTCAGCGGCCTGCCGCGCACCATGGCGGCGTATGAGGCGTGCATGCAGCTGGAAGCCTTCCAGAGCACGCAGCCCTCGCGCTGCCCGGACGCTGAAGCGTGAGCACGCCGCTGCTGCTCGACCCCGACTGGATCGTGCCCGACTGGCCGGCGCCGCCCGGGGTGCGCGCGCTGTGCACCACCCGGGCCGGCGGGGTTTCGAGCGGGCCCTATGCGAGCCTGAACCTGGGCGAGCATGTGGGCGACGTGCCGGCCGACGTGGCGGCCAACCGTCAGCGCCTGGCGGATGCAACCGGCGCGCATCCCGTGTTCCTCACGCAAGTGCATGGCACGGGCCTGGCCGTGCTGGACGCCGGCACCGCCGACGGCACCACGGCCGATGCCGCCTGCACCGCGCACGCCGGCATCGCCTGCACGGTGATGGTGGCCGACTGCCTGCCGGTGCTTTTCACCGACATGCAGGGCCGCCGCGTGGCGGCCGCCCATGCCGGCTGGCGCGGGCTGGCGGGCGGCGTGCTGGCGCGCGCCGTGCAGAGCTTTGACGACGACCAGGGCCGGCATGACGAACTGATGGCCTGGCTGGGCCCTTGCATTGGCCCCGAGGTCTTCGAAGTCGGCGCGGAGGTCAAGGCCGAGTTCGAGGCCGCGGACGGCGAGGCCGGCCACTACTTCAAGCTGGCGGGTGCGCCCGGCAAGTGGCTGGCCGATCTTCCTGGCCTGGCACGGCGCCGCCTGGCCCTGCTGGGCGTCCGGCAGGTGCATGGCAACGACGGCAGCCGGGCCTGGTGCACCGTGGCCAATCCCTCAAGGTTCTTTTCCTACCGGCGCGAGCGGGTCGGCGGGCGCTTCGCCGCCCTGGTCTGGCGCGAGGCCTGAATCTCCCTGGGCCGCCTGCATGGCGGCGTCGCGCGCGGCTTGCTCGCGCGCCTGCCGGGCCCGGCGCCGGGCCGCCGTGCCCATGATGTAGACCACCAGGCCCAGCGGCAGCAGGCCGTACAGCAGGAAGGTGAAGATGGCGCCCAGCACGGTGCCGGTGGAGTTGGTGGCCTCGGCCACGGCCATCATCAAGGCCACATAAAGCCAGGCGATGATCACAAGATGCATAAGTCGATGAAGACGCTGCGCCTTTCGGCGGCGCGTTGTGGGGGGTCGTCGAATGCAGCATACTCAAAGTCAAAGCACGGATCCGAATCTCACAGGGACTGGAGACACCGATGAAGCAACAGGGCGCCGCAACGACCGAATCCACGTTCGAGCCGTTTGCGCAGGGATGGACGCAGGCACTGGCTTCGATCCAGGCCTTGGGCAGTGGCGGCAAGGGCGACGGCCACGGGGCTTCCTGGCAGATTCCCCAGATCAACTTCGATCCCGAACGGCTGCAGGCCCTGCAGCAACAGTACGTTTCGCAGGCGGCCGAGCTCTGGCAGCAGGGTTTTGCGGCCCATTCGCTGGGTGACCGCCGCTTTGCTGGCAAGGCCTGGGGCAGCAACCCGGTGGCTTCCTTCAGCGCCGCGGTCTACCTGCTCAACGCCCGCACCATGATGGAGCTGGCCGAGGCCGCCCAGGGTGAAGAAAAGGCCCGGGCCCGCCTGCGCTTTGCGGTCGAGCAATGGATGGCCGCCAGCGCGCCCAGCAATTACCTGGCCTTCAATGCCGAGGCGCAGCAGAAGGCCATCGAGACGAAGGGCGAAAGCATTGCCCGCGGCCTGCAGAACCTGGTCAACGACATCCGCCAGGGCCACTTGAGCATGACCGACGAGCGCGCCTTCGAAGTGGGCCGCAACGTGGCCAGCACCGAGGGCGCGGTGGTGTTCGAGAACGAGCTGTTCCAGCTGCTCGAATACAAGCCGGCTGGCGCCAAGGTGTACGAGCGGCCCTTCCTGCTGGTGCCGCCCTGCATCAACAAGTTCTACATCCTCGATCTGCAGCCGGACAACTCGCTGATCCGCTATGCGGTGGAGCAGGGGCACCGGGTGTTCGTGGTGAGTTGGCGCAACCCCGACGAATCGCTGCGCGAGGCCACCTGGGACGACTACATCGAGAACGCCGCCATCAAGGCCATTCACACGGTGCAGGAGATATCCGGCAGCGAGCAGATCAACGTGCTGGGCTTTTGCGTGGGCGGCACCATCCTGGCCACCGCGCTGGCGGTGCTGGCGGCGCGCGGCGAAGACCCGGCGGCCTCGGTGACCTTCCTCACGACCCTGCTGGACTTCCGGGACACCGGCATCCTCGATGTGTTCATCGACGAGGCCATGGTGCAGTACCGCGAGCTGACCATGGGGCAGGGCGGCCTGATGGCGGGCGGCGACCTGGCCTCCACCTTCAGCTTCTTGCGGCCCAATGACCTGGTGTGGAATTACGTGGTGGGCAACTACCTCAAGGGCGAGACGCCGCCGCCCTTCGACCTGCTGTACTGGAACTGCGACGCCACCAACCTGCCGGGCCCCTTCTACGCCTGGTACCTGCGCAACACCTACCTCGAGAACAAGCTGGCCGAGCCCGGCGCGCTCACCGTGTGCGGCGAGCAGGTCGACCTCTCCGCCATCAAGGTTCCGGCCTACATCTACGGCTCGCGTGAAGACCACATCGTGCCGATCGGCGGCGCCTACGCCTCCACCCAGTTGCTGGGAGGCAAGAAGCGCTTCGTGATGGGGGCCTCGGGCCACATCGCCGGCGTGATCAATCCGCCAGTCAAGAAGAAGCGCAGCCACTGGATTCGCGCCGACGGCAAGCTGCCGAAGACGCATGGCGAGTGGCTGGCGGGCGCG
Organism: Variovorax sp. LARHSF232; assembly: GCF_052871435.1. NCBI lineage: Bacteria > Pseudomonadati > Pseudomonadota > Betaproteobacteria > Burkholderiales > Comamonadaceae > Variovorax > Variovorax sp. LARHSF232. Next base: position 100,527 of record NZ_JBIXJS010000012.1, read on the forward strand.
GTCGAGCATCCGGGCAGCTGGTGGACCGATTGGTCGCACTGGCTGCAATCGCATGCCGGCAAACAGATCGCCGCGCCCAAGAGCTATGGCCGTGGCGTCAAGTACAAGGCGCTGGAGCCAGCGCCAGGAAGTTACGTCAAGGCCAAGGCCTGAAGTTCACCCACCCCATCCTTCGTTCAAGTTCACCAGGAGTTCACCATGGAAGACATCGTCATCGTTTCGGCCGCGCGCACGGCAGTCGGCAAGTTCGGCGGATCGCTGGCCAGCATCCCGGCTTCGGAGCTGGGCGCCATCGTCATCAAGGAAGTGCTGGCGCGTGCCAAGCTGGCCAATGACCAGGTCGGCGAAGTCATCATGGGCCAGGTGCTCGCCGCGGGCGCCGGCCAGAACCCGGCGCGCCAGGCGCTGATCAAGAGCGGCCTCGTGAAAGAGACGCCGGCCCTCACCATCAACGCGGTTTGCGGCTCCGGCCTCAAGGCGGTGATGCTGGCGGCGCAGGCCGTGGCTTACGGCGACAGCGACATTGTGGTGGCCGGCGGCCAGGAAAGCATGAGCCTGGCGCCGCACGTGCTGCCCAACTCGCGCAACGGCCAGCGCATGGGCGACTGGAAGCTGCAGGACACGATGATCATCGACGGCCTGTGGGACGTGTACAACCAGTACCACATGGGCATCACGGCCGAGAACGTGGCCAAGAAGTACGGCATCGACCGCGCCATGCAGGACGAACTGGCCCTGGCCAGCCAGACCAAGGCGGCGGCGGCGCAGGATGCAGGCAAGTTCAAGGACGAGATCGTCGGCGTCGGCATCCCGCAGCGCAAGGGCGACCCGGTGGTGTTCGACCAGGACGAGTTCATCAACCGCAAGACCACGGCAGACGTCCTGGCCGGCCTGCGCCCCGCCTTCGACAAGGCCGGCGGCGTGACGGCCGGCAATGCCTCGGGCCTGAACGACGGCGCCGCGGCCGTGGTGGTCATGACGGCCAAGCGAGCCGACTCGCTGGGCCTCAAGCCCCTGGGCCGCATCGCCAGCTTTGCCTCCACCGGTCTGGATCCGGCCTTCATGGGCATGGGCCCGGTGCCGGCCTCCACCAAGGCGCTGCAGCGCGCCGGCTGGAAGGCGGCCGATCTGGACGTGCTCGAGATCAACGAAGCCTTTGCCGCCCAGGCCTGCGCCGTCAACAAGGAGATGGGCTGGGACACCAACAAGGTCAACGTGAATGGCGGCGCCATTGCCATCGGCCATCCGATCGGCGCCTCGGGCTGCCGCATCCTGGTGACCTTGCTGCACGAGATGCAGCGCCAGAACGCCAAGAAGGGCATCGCCTCGCTGTGCATCGGCGGCGGCATGGGCGTGGCGCTGACCATCGAGCGCTGATTCGCCGCATCCCAAGGAGACACGCATGAGCAACCATGTCTACAAACTCCTGGAGCTGACCGGCTCCTCCGCCACCAGCAGCGACGATGCGGTGCAGCGCGCCATCGCCAAGGCCAGCGAGACCGTGCGCAACATCCAGTGGTTCGAGGTGACCGAGACGCGCGGCCATGTGCAGGACGGCAAGATCGCCCACTGGCAGGTCACGGTGAAGGTGGGCTTCACCCTCGAATAGCGGGCCGCGGCCGGCTGCAACCGCCTGCAGCCAGATCAGGCCAGCTCGACCAGCACGGGCTGGTGGTCCGACGCCTGGGTCGCCAGGTCGACCTCGATGCGGCGCAGGCGCGGCGCCAGCGCGTCGCTCAGGAACACGAAGTCGCAGGCCATGGGCACGGGCCCGTAGGTGTGGTCGTACAGGCGAAAAGTGGGCGGATGCGGCGTGCTGTCGCCATGCGCCACCCGCCAGGCGTCGTGCAGGCGTTGCGGTGCACTGCCCGCCAGCTCGAAGGGTTGCAGCAGGGCGGCATAGGCCGGGTCGCTGGCCGCCATGTTGAAGTCGCCGCAAAGCATCGCCTGGGCCGTGTGCGGCTTGGGCTGGAACGGCGTGCCGACGTCGTCGGGCAGCGGCAGCGGCGGCGACGCTGCCTGCGCGCAAGCCTCGATGTGCAGCGCGCGCAGCGCGGCGGCCTGGGCCATGCGCTGGCTGGCCGAGTAGTACTCCAGGTGCGTCGTCATCACCCGCAAGGTGCCCAGTTCGGGGCAGGCCAGCGTCAGGCTGGTGCATATGCGCGGCATGCTGGTGGCCGCCGGGTCGGGCGGCCAGGGCAGCGGATGGTGCTGCACCCGCGCCACCGGCAGCCGGGTGGCGATCAGGTTGCCGAAACGCATGCGCCGGCCTTGCGCGTCGAACTCGTCGACCGCCGCGCCGAAGAACAGCGAGAAGCCCGGCAGCAAGGCCTGCAGCTGCGCCGGCTGGTCGCCCGGCGCGCCGGGCATGGCGTCGAAGCCGCTGGCAATCTCCTGAAGGCACAGCACGTCGAAGTCGGCCATGGCGCGCGCCGCCTCAACGATGCGCTGCGGGCTCACGGTGCCGTCGACGCCGCGGCACCACTGCGTGTTCCAGGTGATGAGTTTCATGGCCGAATACGCTACGCTTGCTGCGACGCTTCTTGCAAGGGGTGTCGGGCCGCAATGCGCGGCGTGACATCCCGTTGCAAATGAGGGTCAGTACTTTCCTGAGACAGACTGGTCATTGAATATGGCTAAAGTGAATCACCCCGACGAGGGGTACGCACACACAAAGGATCAATCATGAGCAAGAAAGTCGCATACGTCACCGGAGGCATGGGAGGCATCGGTACGGCCATCTGCCAGCGCCTGCACAAGGACGGTTTCACCGTCATCGCGGGTTGCGGGCCCACCCGCGACTTCGCCAAGTGGCTGGCCGAGCAGAAGGCGCTTGGCTTCGAGTTCCATGCATCCGTGGGCAACGTGGGGGACTGGCAGTCGACTGTCGAGGCCTTCGCCAAATCCAAGGCCGAGCACGGCAGCATCGACGTGCTGGTGAACAACGCCGGCATCACGCGGGACCGCATGTTCCTGAAGATGACGCCGGAAGACTGGAGCGCGGTGATCGAGACCAACCTCAACAGCATGTTCAACGTCACCAAGCAGGTGGTGGGCGACATGGTCGAAAAGGGCTGGGGCCGCATCGTCAACATCAGCTCGGTCAATGGCGCCAAGGGACAGGCCGGCCAGACCAACTACTCGGCCGCCAAGGCCGGCATGCATGGCTTCACCATGGCGCTGGCGCAAGAGTTGGCGACCAAGGGCGTGACGGTCAACACCGTGAGCCCGGGCTACATCGGCACTGACATGGTGAAGGCGATCCGCCAGGAAGTGCTGGACAAGATCGTCGGCACCATTCCGGTCAAGCGCCTGGGCGAGCCCAGCGAGATCGCTTCCATCATCGCCTGGCTGGCCAGCGAAGAGGGCGGCTACTCCACCGGTGCCGACTTTCCGGTGAACGGCGGGCTGCACATGCACTGAGCATGCGCATCGACCCCTGAATACAGACCCGCTTCGGCGGGTCTTTTCATTTTCATGGGTGTGGGTACTACGGATGAAATGGCCGCGCAGACGGCCTACAGTTCGCGACCTTCGGAGACAAGTCATGGAAAGCACATCGACCGTGCCCGCACCCGCATCCGCAGCCCCGCACAAGCTGCCGCTTTACCGTTCACTCTACGTGCAGGTGATCACCGCGGTGGTCATCGGCGTGCTGCTGGGGCACTTCATGCCCTCGCTGGGCGAATCGATGAAACCGCTGGGCGACGCCTTCATCAAGCTCATCAAGATGATGATCGCGCCCATCATCTTCTGCACCGTGGTGGTCGGCATCGCGGGCATGGAGGACATGAAGAAGGTGGGCAAGACCGGCGGTCTGGCGCTGCTGTACTTCGAGATCGTCAGCAGCATCGCGCTGGTGGTGGGGCTGGTGCTGGTCAACCTGCTCAAGCCGGGCGCGGGCATGAACGTGGACCCGAGCACGCTCGACACCAAGGCACTGGCGGCCTACACCGGCCCGGGCAAGATGGAAGGCACCGTCGACTTCCTGATGCACGTCATCCCCAACACGGTGGTCGACGCCTTCGCCAAGGGCGAGATCCTGCAGGTGCTGCTGATTGCCGTGCTGAGCGGCTTTGCACTGCACCGCTTCGGCGGCCGCGGCACGCTGGTGTTCGACGTGATCGAGAAGTCCTCGCACGTGCTGTTCGTGATCGTGGGCTACATCATGAAGCTGGCGCCCATCGGCGCCTTCGGTGCCATGGCCTTCACCATCGGCAAGTACGGTATCGGCTCGCTGTTCTCGCTGGGCAAGCTGATGGGCACCTTCTACCTGACCTGCCTGCTGTTCGTCTTCGTGGTGCTGGGGCTCATTTCGCGGCTGCACGGCTTCTCGATCTGGAAGTTCATCAAGTACATCAAGGAGGAACTGCTGATCGTGCTGGGCACGTCTTCGTCCGAGTCGGTGCTGCCGCGCATGATGGAAAAGATGGAAAACCTGGGCGCGGACAAGACCTGCGTGGGCCTGGTGATTCCCACCGGCTATTCCTTCAACCTGGACGGCACGTCGATCTACCTGACCATGGCGGCGGTGTTCATCGCGCAAGCCACCAACACGCCGATGACCCTGACGCAGGAGCTCACCCTGCTGGCGGTGCTGCTGCTCACCTCCAAGGGAGCAGCCGGCGTTACCGGCAGCGGCTTCATCGTGCTGGCGGCCACGCTGTCGGCCGTGGGGGATGTGCCGGTGGCCGGCCTCGCGCTGATCCTGGGCATCGACCGCTTCATGTCGGAGGCGCGCGCGCTGACCAACCTGGTGGGAAATGGCGTGGCGACCCTCGTGGTGGCCAAGTGGACTGGCGCACTGGATGAGCAGCGGCTGCAGGCGGGCCTGAACAACGAGACCTGGGTCGAGGCGCAGGAGCCGGAAGAACTGATCAACGCCAAGACCAGCACCATGGCGAGCTGAACCCGGCGGCCTTCTTGCTGTACAAGAAGGCATGAGCCACGGCGCCTCCCTCATCAACACCATCGCGGCAGGCTTGGGCCTGGCGCTGATCCTCGGCTTCCTCGCGGTGCGGCTGCGCTTGCCGGCGCTGGTCGGCTACCTGTTGGCGGGGGTGATCATCGGCCCTTTCACGCCGGGCTTCGTGGCCGATGCGCACATCGCGGCTCAGTTGGCCGAGATCGGCGTGATGCTGCTGATGTTCGGCGTGGGCCTGCATTTCTCGCTGGACGACCTGCTGGCGGTGCGCAAGATCGCCGTGCCCGGCGCGCTGGTGCAGATCGCCGTGGCCACTTTGCTGGGCGGCGCCCTGGCCATCGGCTGGGGCTGGCAACCGGGCGTGGCACTGGTGTTCGGCCTGGCGCTGTCGGTGGCCAGCACGGTGGTGCTGCTGCGCGCGCTCGACAGCCTGGGCCTGCTCGATAGCTACGTGGGCCGCATCGCGGTGGGCTGGCTGGTGGTGGAAGACCTGGCCATGGTGCTGGTGCTGGTCCTGCTGCCGCCGCTGGCCGAGGCGCTTGGCGGCAGCGGCCAGGCCAGTGGGGCAACGCAGCCTGCGCTCTGGCAGACCCTGGGTCTGACGCTGCTGCAGGTCGGCGGCTTCGTTCTCTTGATGCTGGTGGTGGGGCGGCGTTTGTTTCCCTGGCTCTTGTGGCAGGTGACGCGCACCGGCTCGCGCGAACTCTTCACGCTGTGCGTGGTGGCGGCCGCGGTCAGCATCGCCTTTGCCTCCGCGGCGCTGTTCGGCGTGTCCTTCGCGCTGGGGGCGTTCTTCGCCGGCATGGTGATGCGCGAGTCGGAGTTCAGCCACCGTGCGGCCGAGGAATCGCTGCCGCTGCGCGACGCCTTCGCGGTGCTCTTCTTCGTCTCGGTGGGCATGCTGTTCGATCCGATGGTGCTGATCGAGCGGCCGCTGCAGGTGCTGGCGGTGGTGCTGGTGATCGTGGTGGGCAAGTCGCTGGCGGCCCTGTGCATCGTGCTGCTCTTTCGCTATCCCCTGGGGACGGCGCTCACCATCTGCGCCAGCCTGGCGCAGATCGGCGAGTTCTCCTTCATCCTGGCCGGGCTGGGCGTCTCGCTGGGCCTGCTGCCGGTGGAGGGGCGCAACCTGGTGCTGGCTGGGGCGCTGATCTCCATTGCCACCAACCCGCTGTGGTTTGCCATGATCGCGCCGCTGCAGCGCTGGCTGCTTGCGCATTCGGCGCTGGCCCGGCAACTCGAGGCGCGGGTGGACCCGCTGGCCGAGCTGCCGATGACGACCGATGCGCGCTACCTCTCGCGCCAGGTGGTGCTGGTCGGCTACGGCCGCGTGGGGCGGCGCATTGCTGCCATGTTGAGCGCGAATGACGTGCCCTTCGTGGTGGCCGACCAGAACCGCGAGCTGGTCGAAAAACTTCGGGAGGAGGGCATGGCCGCCGTCTGGGGCGATGCGTCGGAGCCCTCGGTGCTGGTGCAGGCCCACATCGCTCGCGCCCGCGTGCTGGCCATCGCCACGCCCGACCTCATCGACGTGCGGCCGATGATCGACACGGCACGCATGCTCAATCCGTCGATCCAGGTCGTGGTCCGCGGCCACGACGAGGCGCAGGCGCGGCTGTTGACGCAGGAGCTGTCGGCCGTGGTCTTTCTGGGCGAGCAGGAGCTGGCGCAGGCCATGGCGCACGACTTGCTGCGCCGCACCGCCGGCAGCGCGGCGGCGCAGTAGGCCGGCTCGCTCAGAGGTCCTCGATCACCAGGCGCCGGTAGCGCTCGGCCGTCGAGTAGGGCACCTGGCGCACCACGGCCATCACCTTTTCGGCCACCGTCTCGTCGCGCGTCTTGACCAGGAGTGCCGCGTGGCCCTCCCGCGCCAGCCGGGTGTAGTTGGCCACGGCATTCCCCTCGGTACCCGCCGAAGGAAACGGGTAATCGTGCCCCTTGGTGGTGGGCGTGATCTGAGCCAGGATTTCTTCGGGCGGGATCAGGTAGATCTCGTCTCCGCTGACGATCTCGTCCTCGATCAGTTGGTGGCCGACCCGGCTGGCGTCCTCGATGCTGGGAAACATGATCATCGAATGCCCCGTCGGATAGAAGGCGCCGCCAATGAGCGCCGTCATGTGGCTGTCCAGATTGAACCTCTTCATGTGTGCCTCCGCCTCTGGTTGGAATTGGCCATTTCGCTCGGATGACGCTGTACGCCATTTCGGGCAGGTGCGGGCTATTTTGATACTAATGGACACATTTGTGTTAATTCGTGAAATAGTCGCTAGGTGATCTGCTGGTCGCCTTTCTACGATGCCTTCATCTGAAATTGAATAGTTTTTCATTCATGCGGCGGCCACTGCGAAATATTGCGCTCACTGTTCATGAACTCGAAGAGGGGGAGTTCTACTGGGTGCTGATGGAGGGAACAGACCATCCCATGGAGGATGTCCTGCCCTATGTGGCGCTGGACGCCGCTTGCACGCCCCACGACAGCTATTCCAACGCCTTGGTCGCTGGCGTGGCGGTGATTCGAAAGATGTTCGGCAAGGACGGACCCCGCAGCTGATGGCCGCGGCCGTTAAGACCAGGGGAAACCATGCTTCTCAAGAATCAGGCGGTCATCGCCGGGCTTGCTTTGTCGCTGCTGCTGGCGCTGGCGGCCTGGTTTGCCCGCCCCATGGACGCGGCAGCCTGGGCTGCCTGGGTGCAGGCTGCAGGCGTGCTGGCGGCAATTTTCTGGTCGGTCCGGCTGCAAGCTGGGCAGGCGCAGCACGGCACGCGCCAGGCGGCGCAGGTGGCGGTCGTCTTCGCCGTCAACATGCACTGGGTCTTTCGCGCGCTCAACGACGCTTGCGCCAAGCGCAGCTGGCCCGACTTCCTGGTGAATCGACGCATCCTGGAGGACATCCTGGGGCAGGGGCGCAACGTTCCCGTGCAGTTGCTGGAAGGCCGTCGGCTGGCCATGGTGAGCTGCCTGCGCACCCTCGGCGTGGAGGCGCTGGAGGTGATGCTGGCGCATGAGCCGGGCGACGACTGGCGCGAGCTGCAGTCGCACTTCGGCAAAAGGCTGCCGAGCATCGCGGCCTGGCTTTCGGCTACCGGCAACCCGCCGGAAAGCAATGGGCCGACGGACTATTTCGGCCTGCGGACCTCGCTCAGCCAATTGGGCCGCCTCTAGAAAGTCGGCGAAAATCGGCGCAGCGCTCTTGACTGCGCCCGCAAGTGACCGACAGAAACCCGACCCCAAGCACCCCGAACTTCGACGCCAGTCGCATGTCCGTCGCCCCCATGATGGACTGGACCGACCGGCATTGCCGCTACCTGCATCGCCTGCTGAGCGGCCGCGCCTTGCTCTACACCGAGATGGTGACCACCGGTGCGCTGCTGCACGGCGACGTGCCGCGGCACCTGCGCTTCAATACAGAAGAACATCCGCTGGCGCTGCAGCTGGGTGGCAGCGAGCCGGCCGACCTGGCGCATTGCGCACGGCTGGCCGAAGAGTGGGGCTACGACGAGGTCAACCTGAACTGCGGCTGCCCCAGCGAGCGGGTGCAGCGCGGCGCCTTCGGTGCCTGCCTGATGAACGAGCCGAAACTGGTGGCCGATTGCGTCAAGGCCATGGTCGACGCCACGGCGCTGCCGGTGACGGTGAAGCACCGCATCGGCATCGACAAGATCGAGCGCTACGAATTCGTGCGCGACTTTGTCGGCCAGGTCAGCGAAGCGGGCTGCAACACCTTCATCGTGCATGCGCGCAATGCCTGGCTGAAGGGCCTGTCGCCCAAGCAGAACCGCGAGGTGCCGCCGCTGCGCTACGAGTTGGTGCACCGGCTCAAGCACGAGTTTCCGCAGCTGTGCATTTCCATCAATGGCGGCTTTGCCGACAACGAGTCGGTGCATCAGCAACTGCGCCTGCTCGACGGCGTGATGGTCGGGCGCGAGGCCTATCACAACCCCTGGTGGCTGGCAGGGTGGGACGCCGAGTTCTTCGGCGAAGCATCGATTGAGCGCACGCGCGAAGACATCGAGCTGCAGATGTGCGACTACATGGCGCGCGAGGCCGCCGAGCACGGCACCCACTGGTGGAACATCGCCCGCCACATGCTGGGCCTGCGCAACGGCCTGCCTGGGGCGCGCCGCTGGCGCCAGGTGTGGAGCGACCACCGGCTCAAGGAACTGGCGCCGCACGAAGTCATGCGGCGCGCACACACGGCCGAAGCCGTCGCGGCCGACTGATCAGTTGGCGGCCTCGAGGCCGTTCTGGAAATGCATGCGCATGCGCTGCATGGCGGCGCCGGCATCGTGCGCCTTGATCGCCGTCATGAGCGCGCGATGCTCTTTCAGCGATTCCTCGATGCGGCCCGACTTCAGCAACGAGTTATGGCGATTGAGCTTCATCACCTTGCGCAGGTCGGCCACCATCTGGTCGCGCCAGCGGTTGTCGGCCAGGGCCAGCAGGCGCATGTGGAAGCGCTCGTTGATGGCAAAGAACTGATCGCGGTTGGCCAGTCCGGGCTTGGCCGCGGCTTCCAGCTCGGCGTGCAAGGCTTCCAGCTCGCCCAATTGAGCATCCGTGGCGCGCTCGGCCACCACGGCGGCGGCGTCGCTCTCGAGCAGGCTCAACAGGTGATAGACGTCGGCCAGGTCCTTCTCGGACACCTCGGTCACATAGGCGCCACGGCGCACCTTCATCGTCACCAGGCCCTCGGCCGCGAGCACCTTCAGCGCCTCGCGCAGCGGCGTGCGGCTGATGCCGTATTCCTCCGCCAGCTTGAGTTCGTCGATCCAGCTGCCAGGCTCGAGCTCGCGCTTGAAGATGCGCTGGCGCAGCAGCTCGGCCACTTCTTCATAGAGGGCGCGGGGAGTCAGGGTGAGGGCGGACATGGGAGCGGAATGTACCTCAAGGCGAGCTCTTTGAATTAATAATTATGAATGTTAAACTCGTCGATGTCGATTCCTGAGCCTTTTCGGGAAATCCCCTTATCGAGCCAGAGCCCTTCATGAGCACAACCGATCCCAAATTCCAACCCGCCGACCTGCAAGCCTGGGCCAAGGCTGCCGCCAAATCCGCTCCCGGCGGCAACGTGGAGGCGCTCAACTGGATCACGCCCGACGGCATCGCCGTGAAGCCGCTCTACACCGCGGCCGACCTGCAAGGCCTGAAATACACCGACACCTTGCCGGGCTTCGAGCCTTACCTGCGCGGCCCGCAGGCCACCATGTACGCGGTGCGCCCCTGGACCATCCGCCAGTACGCGGGCTTTTCCACGGCCGAAGAATCCAACGCCTTCTACCGCAAGGCGCTGGCCGCGGGCGGCCAGGGCGTGTCGGTGGCCTTCGACCTGGCGACCCACCGCGGCTACGACTCGGACCATCCGCGCGTGACCGGCGACGTCGGCAAGGCCGGCGTGGCGATCGACAGCGTGGAGGACATGAAGATCCTGTTCGACCAGATCCCGCTGGACAAGGTGAGCGTCAGCATGACCATGAACGGCGCCGTGCTGCCTGTGCTGGCCGGCTACGTGGTGGCGGCGGAAGAGCAGGGCGTGAGCCAGGACCAGTTGAGCGGAACCATCCAGAACGACATCCTCAAGGAGTTCATGGTCCGCAACACCTACATCTTCCCGCCCCAGCCGAGCATGCGGATCATCGGCGACATCATCGAGTACACGGCCAGGAACATGCCGAAGTTCAACTCGATCTCCATCAGCGGCTATCACATGCAGGAAGCCGGCGCCAACCAGGCGCTGGAACTGGCCTTCACCCTGGCCGACGGCAAGGAATACGTGAAGACGGCGCTGGCCAAGGGGCTGGACGTGGACGACTTCGCCGGCCGCCTGTCCTTCTTCTGGGCCATCGGCATGAACTTCTATCTGGAGGTGGCCAAGATGCGCGCCGCACGCCTCTTGTGGTGCCGCATCATGAAGGAGTTCGAGCCCAAGAACCCCAAAAGCCTGATGCTGCGCACGCACTGCCAGACCTCGGGCTGGTCGCTCACCGAGCAGGACCCGTACAACAACGTGGTGCGCACCACCATCGAGGCGATGGCCGCCGTGTTCGGCGGCACGCAGTCGCTGCACACCAACGCGCTGGATGAGGCGATTGCGCTGCCCACCGAGTTCTCGGCCCGCATCGCCCGCAACACGCAGCTCATCATCCAGGAAGAGACCCACATCACCAACGTGATCGATCCCTGGGCCGGCAGCTACATGATGGAAAAGCTGACGCAGGACATGGCCGATGCCGCCTGGGCCATCATCGAAGAGGTCGAGGCCATGGGCGGCATGACCCGCGCGGTGGATTCCGGCTGGGCCAAGCTGAAGATCGAGGCCGCCGCCGCCGAGAAGCAGGCGCGCATCGACTCGGGCAAGGACGTGATCGTCGGCGTCAACAAGTACAAGCTGAAGAACGAAGACACGCACGACATCCTGCAGATCGACAACGTGAAGGTGCGCGACCAGCAGATCGCCCGCCTGACCAAGGTTCGTGCCGAGCGCGACAGCACCAAGGTGCAGGCCGCGCTCGATGCGTTGACGCAGGCCGCGGAATCCGGCCAGGGCAACCTGCTCGAGCTGAGCATTCAGGCCGTGCGGCTGCGCGCCACCGTCGGCGAGATCTCCGACGCGCTGGAAAAATCATACGGGCGCCATCGCGCCGACACGCAAAAGGTGACCGGTGTGTACGCTGCTGCCTACGACTCGGCCGAAGGCTGGGAAAACCTCAAGACCGAGATCGACGCCTTCGCCGAGAGCCAAGGCCGCCGTCCGCGCGTGATGATCTCCAAGCTGGGCCAGGATGGTCACGATCGCGGCGCCAAGGTGGTGGCCACAGCCTTCGCCGACCTGGGCTTCGACGTGGACATGGGTCCCTTGTTCCAGACACCGGAAGAATGCGCGCGCCAGGCCATCGAGAACGACGTGCACGCGGTGGGCGTCTCCACCCTGGCGGCCGGCCACAAGACGCTGGTGCCGGCCATCATCGAAGAACTCAAGAAGCAGGGCGCCGACGACATCATCGTTTTCGTCGGTGGCGTGATCCCGCGCCAGGACTACGACTTCCTGTACGAGGCGGGCGTCAAGGGCATTTACGGCCCGGGCACGCCGATTCCTGCCAGCGCCAAAGACGTGCTGGAGCAGATTCGCGCCGCGGTAGCCTGAAGGTGGCGCAGCCTCCGCTTACTGCCGAATCGGTGCTTGCCGCGCCTGGCCTGTCGCAGCGGCGCGCCATCGCCAAGGCCATCACCTTGCTCGAATCGACGCGCGCGGACCACCGCGCGCAGGGCGATGAGCTGCTGACGGCGCTGCTGCCGCACACCGGCAAGTCCTTTCGCCTGGGCATCTCGGGCGTGCCGGGCGTGGGCAAGTCGACTTTCATCGAGGCGTTGGGCCTGCATCTCATCGACCAGGGGCACCGCGTGGCGGTGCTCACCATTGACCCGTCGTCCAGCGTGTCGGGTGGGTCCATCCTGGGCGACAAGACGCGCATGGAACGGTTGTCGGTGCACGAGCGCGCCTACATCCGGCCCAGCCCGTCCAGCGGCACGCTGGGCGGTGTGGCCGAGAAGACGCGCGAGGCCATGCTGGTGTGCGAGGCCGCCGGCTATGACGTCGTGATCGTCGAGACGGTGGGCGTGGGCCAGTCCGAAACCGCCGTCTCGGGCATGACCGACATGTTCGTGCTCATGCAATTGCCCAATGCCGGCGACGACCTGCAAGCCATCAAGAAGGGCGTGATGGAGCTGGCCGACCTGGTGCTCATCAACAAGGCCGACCTCGACCGCGACGCCGCCACCCGTGCCCAGGCCCAGATCACCTCGGCGCTGCGCCTGTTCGGCCACCACGGCAACCCGGAGCACCTCGCCGCCATGCACGATGCTGCCAGCGGCGCCGAGCTGGCGCATTGGCTGCCGCAAGTGCTGCAGCTCAGCGCCCTGGCCGGCACGGGCATCGAGGATTTCTGGCGTGCAGTCACGCGCTTCAAGACCGTGCAGGCCGCCAACGGCCGGCTGGCCCGGCGCCGCGAGAAGCAGGCATTGACATGGATGTGGGAGCGCATCGACGCCGGCCTCAAGCAGGCCTTCAAGCAGCACCCGCAGGTGCGTATGCTGCTGCCTCAAGTTTTACAGCAGGTGGCCGACGGCCAGCTGCCTGCATCGACGGCGGCGCGCAGCCTGCTTGCGGCGGCTGCACGCAACGCCTGATCCGCCGTACGCACGCGCACTCTCAAGAACACGATCCACTTTTCCCCGAAAGACACCATGCAAGAACTCATCGACGAACTGGAGAAGCGTCGCGCCCAGGCCCGCCTGGGCGGCGGCCAGAAGCGCATCGACGCGCAGCACAAGAAGGGCAAGCTGACGGCGCGCGAACGCATCGAGCTGCTGCTGGACGACGGCACGTTCGAAGAATGGGACATGTTTGTCGAGCACCGCTGCACCGACTTCGGCATGGAAAACCAGAAGATCCCGGGCGACGGCGTGGTCACCGGCTACGGCATGATCAATGGCCGCCTGGTCTTCGTCTTCAGCCAGGACTTCACCGTGTTCGGCGGCGCGCTCTCCGAAGCGCACGCCGAGAAGATCTGCAAGGTGATGGACCAGGCCATGAAGGTCGGCGCGCCGGTGATCGGTTTGAACGATTCGGGCGGTGCCCGCATCCAGGAAGGCGTGGCCTCGCTGGGCGGCTATGCCGATGTGTTCCAGAAGAACGTGCTGGCCTCCGGCGTGGTGCCGCAGATCAGCATGATCATGGGCCCCTGCGCCGGCGGTGCGGTGTATTCGCCGGCCATGACCGACTTCATCTTCATGGTGAAGGACAGCAGCTACATGTTCGTGACCGGCCCCGAGGTGGTGAAGACCGTCACGCACGAGGAAGTCACGGCCGAGGAGCTGGGCGGCGCGTCCACCCACACCACCAAGAGCGGCGTAGCCGACATGGCCTTCGAGAACGACGTCGAGGCGCTGATGATGCTGCGGCGCCTGTACAACTACCTGCCGCTGAACAACCGCGAGAAGCCGCCGGTGCGTCCCAGCGGCGACCCGGCCGACCGCTTCGAGATGTCGCTCGATACCCTGGTGCCCGACAACCCGAACAAGCCTTACGACATGAAGGAGCTGATCGTGAAGGTGGTCGACGACGGCGACTTCTTCGAGCTGCAGCCCGACTACGCCAAGAACATCGTGATCGGCTTCGGCCGCATGGATGGGCAGACCGTGGGCATCGTGGCCAACCAGCCGCTGGTGCTGGCCGGTTGCCTGGACATCAAGTCGTCGATCAAGGCCGCGCGCTTCGTTCGCTTTTGCGATGCCTTCAACATCCCGGTCGTCACTTTTGTCGACGTGCCCGGCTTCATGCCCGGCACCAGCCAGGAGTACGGCGGCATCATCAAGCACGGCGCCAAGCTCCTGTACGCGTACGCCGAGTGCACGGTGCCCAAGATCACCGTGATCACCCGCAAGGCCTACGGCGGCGCCTATGACGTGATGGCCTCCAAGCACCTGCGCGGCGACGTCAACCTGGCCTGGCCGCGCGCCGAGATCGCGGTGATGGGCGCCAAGGGCGCAGTGGAGATCATCTTCCGTGAAGACAAGAACGACGCCGAGAAGCTGGCCGCCCGCGAGGCCGAGTACAAGGCCCGCTTCGCCAACCCCTTCGTGGCCGGCGCGCGCGGCTACATCGACGACGTCATCCTGCCGCATGAAACGCGCAAGCGCATCTGCCGCTCGCTGGTGATGCTGCGTGACAAGAAGCTCGACAACCCGTGGCGCAAGCACGGCAACATCCCCCTTTGAGATTGGGGAGCAAGAACATGTTCAAGAAGATCCTGATTGCAAACCGTGGCGAGATCGCCTGCCGGGTCATTCAAACCGCCAAGAAGATGGGCATCCTGACTGTCGCCGTCTATTCCGACGCCGACAAGGAATCGCGCCATGTGGAACTGGCCGACGAAGCCGTGCACATTGGCGCCGCGCCCAGCCGTGAGAGCTATCTGCAGGCCGACCGAATCATCGCGGCCTGCAAGGCCACGGGCGCGCAGGCGGTGCATCCCGGCTACGGCTTCCTGTCGGAAAACGAGGCCTTCGCCAAGAAGGTGGAAGAAGAAGGCATCGTCTTCATCGGCCCCAAGCACTATTCGATCGCGGCCATGGGCGACAAGATCGCCTCCAAGAAGCTGGCGAACGAGGCCAAGGTCAACACCATTCCGGGCTGGAACGACGCCATCGAGTCGGCCGAGCGCGCGGTGGAAATCGCGCGTGACATCGGCTACCCGGTGATGATCAAGGCCAGTGCAGGCGGCGGCGGCAAGGGCCTGCGCGTGGCCTTCAACGACAAGGAAGCCTTCGATGGCTTCGCGTCCTGCCGCAACGAGGCGCGCAACAGCTTCGGCGATGACCGCGTGTTCATCGAGAAGTTCGTCGAGGAGCCGCGCCACATCGAGATCCAAGTGCTGGGCGATGCGCACGGCAACGTGATCTACCTGAACGAGCGCGAATGCTCGATCCAGCGCCGCCACCAGAAGGTGATCGAGGAGGCGCCGTCGCCCTTCATCAGCGACGAAACGCGCAAGGCGATGGGCGAGCAGGCCGTGGCGCTCGCCAAGGCCGTCAAGTACCAGAGCGCGGGCACGGTGGAGTTCGTCGTCGGCAAGGACCAGAGCTTCTACTTCCTGGAGATGAACACCCGTCTTCAGGTGGAGCACCCCGTCACCGAATGCATCACCGGGTTGGACCTGGTCGAGCTGATGATCCGCGTGGCGGCGGGCGAGGCGCTGCCGCTTGCGCAGGCGGATGTGAAGCGCGATGGCTGGGCCATCGAGTGCCGCATCAACGCGGAAGACCCGTTCCGCAACTTCCTGCCGTCCACCGGCCGCCTGGTGAAGTTCCAGCCGCCGGCAACAAGTATGTTCGCCGCCGACACCGCGCACCTGGATGGCGTACGCATGGACACCGGCGTCTACGACGGCGGCGAGATCCCGATGTACTACGACTCGATGATCGCCAAGCTCATCGTGCACGGCAAGGACCGCATGGATGCCATCGCCAAGATGCGCGAGGCGCTCAACGGCTTCGTGATTCGCGGTGTCAGCAGCAACATTCCCTTCCAGGCGGCATTGCTGGCGCACCCGAAGTTCGTCGCGGGCGATTTCAACACCGGTTTCATCGCGGAGCACTACGGCAAGGGCTTCCATGCGCAAGACGTGCCGCACCAGGAGCCCGGCTTCCTGCTGGCGCTGGCGGCCTTCATGCACCGGCGCTACCGCGCCCGCGCCTCGGGCATCAGCGGGCAGCTCAACGGCCATGGCGTGAAGATCGGCGAGCAGTTCGTCGTGGTCACGGTGGGCGAGGGCGGCGAGCAACGCCACACCGACGTTTCGGTGACGGACTACGAGGGAAGCACGGGCTCCAGCGCCGTCAGCGTGAACGGCAAGACCTACCAATTGAGCAGCAGCGCGGCACTGGGCGCCGTCGTGGTGCGGG
This sequence comes from Variovorax sp. LARHSF232, assembly GCF_052871435.1. Classification (NCBI taxonomy): domain Bacteria; kingdom Pseudomonadati; phylum Pseudomonadota; class Betaproteobacteria; order Burkholderiales; family Comamonadaceae; genus Variovorax; species Variovorax sp. LARHSF232. The sequence continues at coordinate 116,912 of NZ_JBIXJS010000012.1, forward strand.
GCCTGGTCAACGGCCAGCCCTTCACTGCGCAGGTGGAGCGCGGCGCCGGCAAGAACCCGCTGGCATTGCGCGTGTCGCACGACGGCACGCAGGTCGAGGCGATGGTGCTGTCGCCGCTGGGCGCGCGCCTGTTCAAGCTGATGCCCTACAAGGCGCCGCCGGACCTCAGCAAGTATTTGATGTCGCCCATGCCCGGCCTTCTGGTCGAGGTGTCGGTGCAGCCGGGCCAGCAGGTGCAGGCCGGCGAGAAGCTGGCCGTGATCGAGGCGATGAAGATGGAGAACGTGCTCTTCGCCACGCAGGACGGCGTGGTCGGCAAGGTTTCGGCCGGCAAGGGTGAATCGCTGGCGGTGGATCAAGTCATTTTGGAGTTCAGCTGATGGGTGCCAACGATTTGCAGCAACAGACGGTCCAACTGCATCGGCCGGCCAAGGCCGCCGCGCAGCCGGCCCAGGGGCCCTGGTCGATCGAGGCGGTGCAGGCACTGCTGGACAAGCCCCTGATGGACCTGCTGTTCGAGGCGCAGACCGTGCATCGCCACCATTTTCCCGAAGGCGACATCGAGCTGGCCACCTTGCTGTCGGTGAAGACCGGCGGCTGCCCCGAGAACTGCGGGTACTGCCCGCAGTCGGCCGAGTTCGACACCGGCGTCAAGGCGCAAAAGCTGATGGAAGTCGATGAGGTTGTGCGCGCCGCCCAAGCCGCCAAGGATGCCGGCGCCACCCGCTTTTGCATGGGCGCCGCCTGGCGCGCCCCCAAGGACCGCGACGTGAAAAAGGTGGCGGCGCTGGTCGAGGCGGTGAAGGGCCTGGGCCTGTCGACCTGCGCCACCCTCGGCATGCTGGAGCCGCACCAGGCGCGGCAGCTCAAGGACGCGGGCCTGGACTACTACAACCACAACCTGGACACCGCGCCCGAGTACTACACCGACATCGTCGACACGCGCACCTACCAGGACCGGCTCGACACGCTGGCCGCGGTGCGCGCCGCCGGCATCAGCGTGTGCTGCGGCGGCATCGTCGGCATGGGCGAGCAGCCGGTGCACCGCGCCGGACTGATCGCGCAACTGGCCAACCTGGACCCGTACCCGGAATCGGTACCCATCAACAGCCTGGTGCGCGTGCCCGGCACGCCGCTGGCCGATTCCGAGCCGATCGATCCCTTCGACTTCGTGCGCATGATCGCGGTGGCGCGCATCACGATGCCGAAGGCGCGCGTGCGGCTGTCGGCCGGCCGCCAGCAGATGGGCGAAGCGGTGCAGGCGCTGTGCTTCATGGCCGGCGCCAATTCGATCTTCTATGGCGACAAGCTGCTGGTCACCGGCAACCCGGACGTCGAGGCCGATGTGCAGCTGCTGCGCAAGCTGGGCGTGCAGGCCCGCCGGACGCAGGAAGCGCAGGAGGGCGGCGCATGAACAGCAACCGTCCTTTCCAGGTGCTCGGCATCCAGCAGATCGCCATCGGCGGCCGCGACAAGCTGCGCCTGCAGAAGCTCTGGGTCGAGATGCTGGGCCTGGAAGTCACCGGCACCTTCAAGAGCGAGCGCGAAAACGTCGACGAGGACATTTGCGCCATCGGCAGCGGCCCCTTCAAGGTCGAGGTTGACCTGATGCAGCCGCTCGACCCGGACAAGAAGCCCGCCGTGCACGCGACACCGCTCAATCACATCGGCTTGTGGATCGACGATCTGCCGGTGGCCGTGGAGTGGCTGACGAGCCAGGGCGTGCGCTTTGCCCCGGGCGGCATCCGCAAGGGCGCGGCCGGCTTCGACATCTGCTTTCTGCACCCCAAATCGAACGAGGAATTTCCGATTGCGGGCGAGGGCGTGCTGATCGAGCTGGTGCAGGCGCCGCCGGAGGTGACGGCAGCCTTCAAGGCCCTGCAGCGGCAGCCCTGACGGGCCTGCGTTTGGGCGATGTTGCCGCCGCGGGCTGCGGCGGCAGCATCGGGTGGTGCTCGCGCGCCACGTTCAGGATGATCGACGTCGCGGTTTCGGTGAGCAGGCAGAACTTGCTGACCACTTCGTCCAGGTGGCTGACGTCCTGCACGGCGATCTCCAGCACCCAGCTGTCGTCGCCGGTGACGTTGTAGGCATTGACGCATTCGGGCGTCTGCTGCACCAGCTTGACGACCTTGTTGTAGTCGGCACGGCCCACGCGGATCAGCGCCCGGATGCCATAGCCCAGCTTGCCCAGATCCACCGAGGCACGGTAGCCGCTGATGACGCCGGCGCCCTCCAGCTTGCGCACGCGCTCCGTCACCGCCGGCTGGCTCAGGTGCACGCGGCGCCCCAGCTCGGCCATGCTCAGGCGCGCATCGGCCTGCAATTCGGCCAGGATCCGGGTGTCGTGGGCGTCGATCGCAAGGTTCAAGGTGCCGTTCATGAAATTCCTTTGAATCAACGGAATTCTGGCGGAAGAACCGTTGATGTGGCATGGAAGGTGGGCGGCGGCCTTCATACCATCTCAAGCCATGAACTCCCTTGTCCGCACCGCCAATCCCACGCCGCGCTTTGCCGGCGCGAGCCTGCCGCCCTTTGTCCTGCTGTGCCTCGCCGCCACCTGGGTGGTGTGGGGGTCGACTTACCTGGCGATCAAGTACGCGCTTCTGAGCTTCGCGCCCTTCATTCAGATGGGCTCGCGCTTCCTGGTGGCCGGGCTGTTGCTGGCGGCGTGGATGCGCTGGCGCGGCGCGCCCTGGCCGGCGCGCCTGCAGTGGCGCAATGCGCTGGTGATCGGCGGCCTGATGCTGGGCGGCGGCATGGGGGGTGTTGCCTATGCCGAGCAGACCGTTGGCTCCGGCCTGGTGGTCGCCTTCATTGCCGTGGTGCCCTTGATGATTGCGCTGCTGAATCTGCTCTGGGGCATTGCGCCGCGCCGCGTCGAGGCGGCCGGCATCGCGCTGGGCTTGGCGGGCGTGTTGATGCTCACGCAAGGCAGTGGCTTCCAGGCTTCGCCGGGCGGCTTGCTGGCCATTGCGATCGCCTGCCTCAGCTGGTCGCTGGGCAGCGTGCTGAGCCAGCGCAGCCTGCCGCTGGCGCAAGGTGCGATGGGTTTTGCCAGCGAGATGATCTGCGGCGGCGTGCTGCTGATGCTGATGTCGCTCGTCGCCGGCGAGCGCTGGGTCTGGCCGCCGCAGCCGGTGGCGGCAGCCGCCTGGCTCTACCTGGTGGTGTTCGGCTCGCTCATCGCCTTCAACGCCTACATGGTGCTGCTGGCGCGCGCCCCGGCCTCGCTGGCGGCCAGCTATACCTTCGTCAACCCGGTGATCGCGATGCTGCTGGGGGTGTGGGTGGCCGGCGAGACGGTGACGCGCTTCGAGTGGTATGCCGTGGCCGTGGTGCTGGCGGGCGTGCTGCTGCTTCTGTGGAAGCGCCGAGCCTGAGAAGCCGAGCGCTCAGGCGCCTGGGCGGCGCCAGAAGGCGAGCGTGGCGGCCAGCGCCCACATGCCGGCTGCACAGCCGCGGTTGAGCCGCTGCAGGCTGCGCTGCGACAGCCAGCGCATCGCCTGCGTGCCGGCACCGGCGTAGGCCAGCATGATGCAGGCGTCCAGGCCGATGAAGATCGTGCCCAGGACCAGGTACTGCAGGCCCTGCGGCTGAGCGGTGTCGATGAATTGGGGCAGGAAGGCGCCGAAGAACAGCACGGTTTTCGGGTTCGACACGGCCACCGTCAGGCTGCGCGTCAGCGCCAGGCGGCCTTGCGGCTCCGTATCCGGCGCGGCGATGGCCGCCGCCACATCGGGCGCAGGGCTGCGCCAGAGCTTGACGCCGATCCAGACCAGATAGATCACGCCCGCCACGCGCAGCGCATTGAACAGCCATTCGGAAGCCGCCAGCAAGGAGCCCAGGCCGAGCGCCACGACGGCAATCACGATGGTGCTGCCCATGAGGGCGCCCGCCATGCCCCACTTGGCACGCTGCATGCCGCCGGAAATGCCGTTGGACAGGGCCAGCAGCATGGTCGGCCCGGGGGTGACGGCCAGCACGAAGGAGGCGGCTGCAAAGAGAAGCAGGGTGTCGGTGTTCAAGTCTTGGCTCCAGGAATGCGTGCGCGGGCCTTGGCAAGGGCGGCCTCGATCACCGCGCGCTTGCGCGCCGCGGCATCGTCGGCCGGCGCTGTGGCAGCAGTGGCTTCAGGAGCAGGAGCAGGCGCCGCCTCGGCCGGCTCCTCCTTGGCGCCATAGCGCGCCTTGTGCACGGCATAGCGGACGCGCGCCGCGCCGGCCTGCTCGGCCGACCAGGCTTGCCAGCCGCTGCGGCCGGGCGTGGCCACGTCCAGGGAAATGCAATCGACCGGACACACCGGAATGCACAGCTCGCAGCCGGTGCAGTGCACCTCGATCACCGTGTGCATCTTCTTGTTGATGCCCAGGATGGCGTCGGTGGGGCAGGCTTCCAGGCACAGCGTGCAGCCGATGCACCAGTGCTCGTCGATTACCGCCAGGGCGCGCGGGCCCTCGGTGCCGAATTCGCTGCCCAGCGGCTTCACGGGGCGGCCGGTGATGCGAGCCAGGCGTTCGATGCCTTCGGCCCCGCCGGGCGGGCATTGGTGGATGTCGGCCTCGCCATCGGCGATGGCCGTCGCGTAGGCCGCGCAGTCCGCGTAGCCGCAGCGCGTGCACTGCGTCTGCGGCAGTGCATCGTTGATGCGTGCGGCCAGCGTGTCCATGGCAGCGGCGTCAGCGCCGCGCCGCGGTCGCCTTCTTGCGGGGGACTGCGGTGCTCTGGCGTGCCGGGCGTGCGGCGGCCTTCTGGGCTGCCGCTGCGGCCGTGCGCGCGCGCGGCTTGGGCTGGAGGGCGCCGGCGCGAATCGTGTCTTCGGAGCTCACCGCCGCGCGACTGGAGCGGTGCTTCTGCGGCTGGTCGTGCGCAGTGATGAAGGCCTTTACCTCGGGATAGACCTTCTCGCGCCAACGGCGTCCGCTGAAGATGCCGTAGTGGCCCGCGCCCTGGACTTCGTAGTGCTTGCGCTTGGCCGCCGGCACGCCGGTGCACAGATCGTGCGCCGCCTCGGTCTGGCCCGAGCCCGAGATGTCGTCGAGTTCGCCCTCGATGGTCAGCAGCGCGCTGCCGCGGATGTCCTGCGGACGCACGCGCTCGATCTCGCCTTCGGCGTTCTCCACGTCCCAGGTGCCATGCACCAGGTCGAACTTCTGGAACACCGTGCGGATGGTGTCCAGGTAGTAGTCCGCGTCCATGTCGAGTACGGCGTTGTATTCGTCGTAGAAGGTGCGATGCGCGTCGGCGCTGGCATCGTCGCCCTTGATCAGGTCCTTGAAGTAGTCGTAGTGGCTCTTTGCATGGCGGTCCGGGTTCATGGCGACGAAGCCGGTGTGCTGCAAGAAGCCTGGGTACACGCGCCGGCCTTCGCCCGGGAAGCCGTGCGGCACCCGGTAGATGACATGGTTCTCGAACCACTCGAAGCTCTTGTTCATCGCCAGGTTGTTGACCGCGGTGGGCGACTTGCGGGCGTCGATCGGGCCGCCCATCATGGTCAGCGACAGGGGCAATTGCTCCCCGCGGCTGGCCATCAGCGAAACCGCGGCCAGCACCGGCACGGTGGGCTGGCACACGCTCATCACGTGGCAGTGGCCGTACTCGTCCTGCAGGCGGCGGATGAATTCCTGCACGTAGTTGACGTAGTCGTCCAGGTGAAACTCACCCTCCGACAGCGGCACCAGGCGCGCATTCTTCCAATCGGTGATGTAGACCTTGTGGTCTTGCAGCATGGTGCGCACCGTGTCGCGCAGCAAGGTGGCGTAGTGGCCCGACAGGGGCGCCACGATCAACACCACCGGCTGGGCCTTGAGTATCGAGAGGGTGTGCGGATCGTCGGTGTAGCGCTTGAAGCGGCGCAGCTCGCAGAAAGGCTTGTCGAGCTCGACGGCTTCGTGGATGACCACGTCGTCGCCGTCGACCTGCACCGTCTTGATGCCGAATTCGGGCTTTTCGTAGTCCTTGCCCAGCCGGTAGAGCAGGTCGTAGCCGGCGGACATGCGCTGCGACATCGGTAGATGGCTGAAACCCGAGCCGGCGCCAAACAGTTTGGAGGCGGCCTGGGCAAAGTCCGCAAACGGCTCCATCAAGGAGCGTTGGGCTTCGTAAAGCTGATAAAGCATTTTGGAGACCTTTGATTCTTCGCTGCAGTGCAATATATCAAGGGCTTGTTGCCATTTGCAGGCGAGAGTTCCCTAGGACTGCGCGAAGTGTCTCAACTTTGTGAACGCGCCTTGGGGCGCGGCCACTAGTTCACGAACTTAAAGAACTTTTGCGATGCTCTGGCAGACGTAGTCGATGTTCTTGCTGTTGAGCGCCGCCACGCACATGCGGCCGGTATCGGTGCCATACACGCCGAATTCGTTGCGCAGTTGCACCATCTGGTCCTTGGTCAGGCCCGAGTAGCTGAACATGCCGATCTGCTGGACGATGAAGCTCATGTCGCGTTTCACGCCGGCGGCCTTCAGGCCGTCCACCAGCGTCTGGCGCATGGCCTTGATGCGCACGCGCATCTCGGCCAGCTCCTTCTCCCACAGCGCGCGGCGCTGCGGGTCGTTCAGCACGGCGGCCACCACGGCGCCGCCGTGGATCGGCGGGTTGCTGTAGTTGGTGCGGATGGCGATCTTCAGCTGCGACAGCACGCGGCCGGCTTCTTCCTTGTCCTTGCACAGCACCGACAGGGCGCCCACGCGCTCGCCGTAGAGGCTGAAGCTCTTGGAGAAGGAGGTCGAGACGAAGAAGCTGAGGCCGGCCTTGACGAACTTGCCGATCACCGCGCCGTCTTCGGCGATGCCGTAGCCGAAGCCCTGGTAGGCCATGTCCAGGAAAGGCACCAGGTTCTTGGCCCGCACCACGCCGATCACCTGGTCCCACTGCTCGCGGGTGATGTCGTAGCCGGTCGGGTTGTGGCAGCAGGCGTGCAGTACGACGATGGTGCCGGCGGGGGCTGCGCCCAGGGCTTCCAGCATGCCGTCGAAGTTGACGCCCAGCTTTTGCGCGTCGTAGTAGGGGTAGGTTTCGACCGGAAAGCCGGCGTTGGTGAACAGGGCGCGGTGGTTTTCCCAGCTGGGGTCGCTGATCAGCACCTTGGCGCCCGGGTTGATCTTCTTCAGAAAGTCGGCGCCGACCTTCAGGCCGCCGGTGCCGCCGATGGCCTGGATGGTGGCGATGCGGCCCGAGTTTACCGGCTCGCTGTCGGCGCCGAACACCAGGCCCTTCACGGCGCTGTCATAGGCGGCGATGCCGTCGATCGGCAGGTAGCCGCGGGCGCTGGGCGCCTTCAACATGTCCGCTTCGGCCGCCTTCACGCATTCCAGCAGCGGCAGCTTGCCGTTGTCGTCGTAATAGACGCCCACGCCCAGGTTGACCTTGTTCGGATTGGTGTCGGCAGCGTATTGCTCGTTGAGGCCAAGAATCGGGTCGCGCGGCGCCATTTCGACGGCGTTGAACATAGACATGGTGGAAAAAGTCCTTTGGGTGGTCGGATCGCCCGGGCTCGCGGCCGGGCTTCTTGCGAACTGGCGGGTGGGTTTAACCTATCCAGTTCCCTTGAATTTTACCGTTCGCCACACATCTCCTGCGGGAACACCCTATGTCTGAACTGCCTGAAGTCCTGCCTGCCTCGCCTGCCACCGGCTCCGTCGGCCCCGCCGCGCAGGGTGAATTCGTGCGTTTTCCCGATTCGCCCTTCGAGCTGTACCAGCCCTATCCGCCGGCCGGCGACCAGCCGGGCGCGATCGATGCGCTGGTGGAAGGCGTGCAGGACGGCGAGGTGTTCCAGACCCTGCTGGGCGTGACCGGCTCGGGCAAGACCTACACCATGGCCAACGTGATTGCCCGGCTGGGCCGGCCGGCCATCGTGTTCGCGCCCAACAAGACGCTGGCGGCGCAGCTGTACAGCGAGTTCCGCGAGTTCTTCCCGAAGAACGCGGTCGAGTACTTCGTCAGCTACTACGACTATTACCAGCCCGAGGCCTACGTGCCGCAGCGCGACCTGTTCATCGAGAAGGACAGCTCGATCAACGAGCACATCGAGCAGATGCGCCTGTCGGCCACCAAGAGCGTGCTGGAGCGGCGCGACACCATCATCGTGGCCACCGTAAGCGCCATTTATGGCATCGGCACCCCGGAGGACTACACGCAGATGCGCTTCATCCTGCGCACCGGCGACAAGATCGGCCAGCGCGACGTGATCGGCCGGCTGATCCGCATGCAGTACACGCGCAACGAGCAGGACTTTGCCCGCGGCACCTTCCGCGTGCGCGGCGACACCATCGACGTGTTTCCGGCCGAGCACAGCGAGCTGGCGATCCGCATCGAGCTGTTCGACGACGAGGTGGAATCGCTTTCGCTCTTCGACCCGCTGACCGGCAGGATCCGCCAGAAGATTCCGCGCTTCACCATCTACCCTTCCAGCCACTACGTGACGCCGCGCGACAAGGTGCTGAACGCGGTCGAAACCATCAAGCTGGAGCTGGATGGGCGCCTGAAGCAACTGCTGGGCGACAACAAGCTGGTGGAGGCCCAGCGGCTGGAGCAGCGCACCCGCTTCGATCTGGAAATGCTGGCCGAGATCGGCCACTGCAAGGGCATCGAGAACTACACGCGGCACCTGTCGGGCGCCGCGCCGGGCGAGCCACCGGCCACGCTGACCGACTACATGCCCAAGGACGCCCTGATGTTCCTGGACGAAAGCCACCAGATGATCGGCCAGCTCAATGCCATGTACAGCGGCGACCGCTCGCGCAAGACCACGCTGGTGGAGTACGGCTTTCGGCTGCCCTCGGCGCTGGACAACCGGCCGCTGAAGTTCGAGGAGTTCGAGAAGCGCATGCGCCAGTGCGTCTTCGTGTCGGCCACGCCGGCCGACTACGAGAAGCAGCATGCCGGCCAGGTGGTGGAGCAACTGGTGCGTCCCACCGGCCTGATCGACCCCGAGGTGGAGGTGCGTCCCGCCACCCACCAGGTGGACGACGTGCTGCAGGAGATCCGCATCCGCGTCGACAAGAACGAACGGGTGCTGATCACCACGCTGACCAAGCGCATGGCGGAGCAGCTGACCGACTACCTGTCGGACAACGGCGTCAAGGTGCGCTACCTGCACAGCGACGTCGACACGGTGGAGCGGGTCGAGATCCTGCGCGACCTGCGCCTCGGCAGTTTCGACGTGCTGGTGGGCATCAACCTGCTGCGCGAAGGGCTGGACATCCCGGAGGTGTCGTTGGTGGCGATCCTGGATGCTGACAAGGAAGGCTTCCTGCGGGCCGAGCGCTCGCTGATCCAGACCATCGGCCGGGCGGCGCGCAACCTGAACGGCAAGGCCATTCTCTATGCCGACCGCATGACCGAGTCGATGAAGAAGGCGATCGGCGAGACCGAGCGGCGCCGTGCCAGGCAGATCCTGCACAACGAGGCGCACGGCATCACGCCGCGCAGCATCGTCAAGCAGGTGCGCGACCTGATCGATGGCGTCTACAGCGAAAAGAGCGGCAAGGAAGCGGCCAAGCTCGAGCTGGAGCGCGCCAAGGTCGAGGACATGAGCGAGAAGGACATCTCGCGCGAGATCAAGCGGCTGGAAAAGCTCATGCTGGAGCACGCCCGCAATCTCGAGTTCGAGAAGGCAGCCCGGGTGCGCGACCAACTGGCGCTGCTGCGCGAGCAGGCCTTCGGCGGCTCCGGCCACGACAACGTGGCGGTGCTTTCGCCCGGGAAATAAGCCGACTAATCTGCGATTGACGGCGCCAATGGGGGCGATTGGCTTTCCCATTGGTATTTACCCGGGCGCGGCCAAGGGCTTCTGGTATACTTGACCTAATTACTCAACAACAGAAGAACTTCGCGATGAAGGGCCGGCTCCAACGGACTGGATCTCCCAGTTACCAAGCCAGCCGGTAAAGGCGGAGACGAGGTCATCCGGGTCAAAACCCTGGTGTCATTTCAACGGTAAGCACAAAAGGAGCTTGCGATGCGTCTCACTACCAAGGGCCGTTTTGCGGTCACGGCCATGATCGATCTGGCGCTGCGCCAGAACAGCGGTCCGGTCACGCTCGCCGCAATCAGCCAGCGGCAGCAGATTTCTCTTTCCTACCTCGAGCAACTGTTCGGCAAGCTCCGCCGTCACGAGCTGGTCGAGTCGACTCGCGGCCCCGGCGGCGGTTATTCGCTGGGCCGTAAGGCGTCCGAAATCACCGTGGCCGACATCATCGTCTCGGTCGACGAGCCGATCGATGCCACGCAGTGCGGCGGCAAGGAAAACTGCCTGGGCGAAGCCGGCCGTTGCATGACGCACGAGCTGTGGGCCTCGCTCAACCAGCGCATGGTCGAGTTCCTCGATTCGGTCACCTTGCAAAAGCTGGTCGACGACCAACTCGCCAAGGGCGTCACGATCGAGAACAAGCCGGCCGTCAAGCGCGCGATTTCGGCGCAGCCAGTCGTCAAGCCGATCCGCGTGAATGCGCCGAATTCGGTCTTCGCGTTGGGCAACGTCTTCGCCAAGTCCTGATATCGCGCGGCGCGCCCGGGGCCTGCGGCCCGGGGTGCACCTGACCTGAGCCTTCGCAAAAGCCAAGAAAACAACCCACGCCAGCCTGAGCCAGCCATGGACGTCACTCCTCATTTCCCGATCTATCTCGACTATGGCGCGACGACGCCGGTTGATCCGCGCGTGGTCGACGCGATGATTCCCTGGTTGCGCGAGCATTTCGGCAACCCGGCGTCGCGCAGCCATGCCTGGGGCTGGGAAGCCGAAGAGGCCGTCGAGAAGGCGCGCGGCTATGTGGCCGAGCTGATCTGTGCCGACCCGCGCGAGATCGTCTGGACCTCCGGCGCCACCGAATCCAACAACCTCGCGATCAAGGGCGCGGCCCACTTCTACAAGGGCAAGGGCAAGCACCTGATCACGGTGAAGACCGAGCACAAGGCCGTGCTCGACACCATGCGCGACCTGGAGCGCCAGGGCTTCGAAGTCAGCTACATGGACGTCGAGGAAAACGGCCTCCTCGACCTGGAGAAGTTCAAGGCGACGATCCGCCCCGACACCATCCTGGCCAGCGTGATGTTCGTCAACAACGAGATCGGCGTGGTCCAGGACGTGGTCGCGCTGGGCAATGCCTGCCGCGAGAAGGGCGTGATCTTCCACGTCGACGCGGCGCAGGCCACCGGCAAGCTCGAGATCGACGTCACCAAGCTGCCGATCGACCTGATGAGCCTGGCTTCGCACAAGACCTACGGCCCCAAGGGCATCGGCGCCCTGTACGTGCGCCGCAAGCCCCGCGTGCGGCTCGAGGCCCAGATGCACGGCGGCGGCCACGAGCGCGGCATGCGTTCTGGCACCTTGCCCACGCACCAGATCGTCGGTATGGGCGAGGCCTTCCGCCTGGCCAAGCTCGAGATGGCGCAAGACATCGCCAAGGCCCAAGCGCTGCAGAAGCGCCTGCTCGACGGCCTCAAGGACGTCGAGCAGGTCTTCATCAACGGCGACCTGACGCACCGGGTGCCGCACAACCTGAACATGAGCTTCAACTACGTGGAAGGCGAGTCGCTGATCATGGGCATCAAGGGCCTGGCCGTCTCCAGCGGCTCCGCCTGCACCTCGGCCAGCCTGGAGCCGAGCTACGTGCTGCGCGCCCTGGGCCGCAGCGACGAGCTGGCCCACAGCAGCCTGCGCATGACCATCGGTCGCTTCACCACCGAGGAAGAGATTGACTACGCCGTCTCGACCATCAAGCACAACGTGGCCAAGCTGCGCGAGCTGAGCCCTCTGTGGGAAATGTTCCAGGACGGCGTCGACCTGAGCACCATCCAGTGGTCGGCGCATTGAGACAACACAGAACCAGAGATTGAGAAGAGGTACCCCATGTCCTATTCATCCAAGGTCATCGACCACTACGAAAACCCGCGCAACGTCGGCTCCTTCGACAAGGGCGACGACTCGGTTGGCACCGGCATGGTGGGTGCGCCCGCCTGCGGTGACGTCATGAAGCTGCAGATCAAGGTCAACCCGGAAACCGGCGTGATCGAAGATGCACGCTTCAAGACCTACGGCTGCGGCTCGGCCATTGCTTCATCCTCGCTCGTGACCGAATGGGTCAAGGGCAAGACGCTGGACGAGGCGGCTGCTCTGAAGAACGCGCAGATCGCCGAAGAACTGGCGCTGCCGCCGGTGAAGATCCACTGCTCGATCCTGGCGGAAGACGCCATCAAGGCCGCCGTCAGCGACTACAAGCAAAAGCACGGCGCGGTTGCGCCGGTTGTCGAAGCAGCGAACTGAACATGGCCGTTACGCTCACGGAGGCCGCTGCGCGCCACGTCAATCGTTACCTCGGCAAGCGGGGCAAGGGCCTGGGCGTGCGCCTGGGCGTGAAGACGACCGGCTGCTCGGGTCTGGCCTACAAGCTCGAATACGTCGACGAAGCGTCGCCGGAAGACGTGGTCTTCGAAGACCACGGCGTGAAGGTGCTGATCGACCCGAAGAGTCTGGCCTACATCGACGGCACGCAACTCGACTTCGTGCGCGAAGGCCTCAACGAGGGCTTCAAGTTCAACAACCCGAACGAGCGTGACCGCTGCGGCTGCGGCGAGAGCTTTCGCATCTGATTCGCCACCGGCACCACGCCCCAGCCGCCACCAGAGTTTGTTGGCGGCTTTTTTCTGCTCATGCATCTAGACGCCACCGATTTCGAACTGTTCGACCTGCCGCCCACCTTTGCGCAGGACCGCACGACGCTGGACACGCGCTGGAAGGAACTTCAGCGCGAAGCGCATCCGGACCGCTTTGCTGCCCAGGGCGCGGCTGCGCAGCGGGTGGCCATGCAGTGGTCGGTGCGCATCAACGAGGCCTACCAGCGGCTCAAGGATCCGATCAAGCGTGCGAGCTACCTCTGCGCGCTGAACGGCGCCAAGATCGATGCCGAGCACAACACGGCGATGCCGGCGGACTTCCTGATGCAGCAGATGGAGTGGCGCGAGTCGCTGGACGACGCGCATGACGTCAAGGCGCTCGAGGCCCTGCACGAGGAAGTCGATGGCGCCCGCCGCCGCGCGCTGTCCTCGCTCGACCGGCTGATCGACGAAAAGGGCGCCTACACGGAAGCCGCGGCGCAGGTCAGAGCCCTCATGTTCATTGAGCGCTTTGCGAAGGACGTCGAGGCCAAACTCGATCACTTGGGACAATAGAAGCCTCATGGCGCTACTACAGATTTCAGAACCGGGCCAGGCACCGGATCCGCATCAACGCCGCATTGCTGTCGGCATCGACCTGGGCACCACCCATTCCTTGGTGGCAGCCGTGCGCAATGGCGTGGCCGAATGCCTGCCGGACGAGCAGGGCCGCGTACTGCTGCCTTCGGCTGTGCGCTACCTGGAGGGCGACCGCCGCCAGATCGGCTTCGACGCGCTGGCAACGCGCGCTAGCGACCCGGGCAATACCATCACCTCGGTGAAGCGCCTGATGGGCCGCGGCCTGGCCGACATCGGCCGGCGCGATTCGCTGCCCTACCAACTGGCAGGCGAGGGCGGCATGGTCAAGGTGCAGACCCGCGCCGGCGACAAGTCGCCGGTGGAGATCAGCGCCGAGATCCTGGCCACCTTGCGCTTTCGAGCCGAAGACACTTTCGACGACGAGCTCTATGGCGCCGTCATCACCGTGCCCGCCTACTTCGACGAGGGCCAGCGCCAGGCGACGAAGGATGCGGCCCAGCTGGCCGGCATCAATGTGCTGCGACTCATCAGCGAGCCGACGGCCGCGGCCATCGCCTACGGACTGGACAACGCGGCGGAGGGCGTTTACGCCGTGTACGACCTGGGCGGCGGCACCTTCGATATCTCGATCCTGCGCCTGACCCAGGGCGTGTTCGAGGTGATCGCCACCGGCGGCGATTCGGCCCTGGGCGGCGACGACTACGACCACGCGCTGGCCGACTTCGTGCTCGCCAAGACGGGCCTCGTGCTGCAAAGCGATGGCGACAAGGCCGCCTTGATGATCGCCGCGCGTGCTGCCAAGGAGGCCTTGTCGGCCGCGGAAACGACCGTCTTTGCCGCCGACGTGGCAGGCCAGGCCGTCTCGCTGGAGATCAGCCGCGGGCAGTTCGAACAGGCGAGCGAAAGCCTCACCGGCCAAACCCTGGCCGCCGTGCGCAAGGCGCTGCGCGATGCCAAGCTCAAGCCGCAGGAACTGCAGGGCGTTGTGCTGGTGGGCGGCGCGACGCGCATGCCGCAGGTGCGCCGCGCCGTGGCCGAGTATTTCGGCCGCGCGCCTTTTATCGACCTCAATCCCGATGAGGTGGTGGCGCTTGGCGCCGCCGTGCAGGCCAACCAGCTGGCCGGCAATGGCGGCAGCGGAGATCTGCTTTTGCTGGACGTGATCCCGCTGTCGCTGGGCATCGAGACCATGGGCGGCCTGGTGGAGCGCATCGTGCCGCGCAACCAGACCATCCCCACCGCCATGGCGCAGGACTTCACAACCTACCAGGACGGCCAGACCGCGTTGGCGCTGCACGTGGTGCAGGGCGAGCGCGACCTGGTGGCGGACTGCCGCAGCCTGGCGCGCTTCGAGTTGCGCGGCATTCCGCCGATGGCGGCCGGTGCGGCGCGCATCCGCGTCACCTTCACCGTAGACGCCGATGGGCTGCTCGCCGTGAGCGCCAAGGAGCAGGCCAGCGGCGTGGAAGCCAGCGTGGCGGTCAAGCCGTCTTACGGACTGTCTGACGACCAGATCGCCACCATGCTGCAGGACAGCTTTGCCACTGCCCAGCAGGACATGCAGGCGCGCGCGTTGGTCGAGGCGCGGGTGGATGCCGACCGCATGCTGCTCGCCACGCAAAGCGCGCTGGATGCAGATGCGGCCCTGCTCGACGCCCAGGAGCGCGAGCACATCCAGGCGCTGATGGAAGCGCTGCGCCTGGCCAAGACGGCGGGCGACGCCGCCACCGTGGAAGCCGCCACCAAGGCGCTGGCCGACGGCACCGAGGCCTTTGCGGCACGCCGCATGAACCAGGGCATTGCGCGCGCGCTCGCGGGCCGCACGCTCGAATCCCTCTGATCTTTTTTCTCCCATGCCCATCATCAAGATCCTTCCGCACGCCGAGTACTGCCCCAACGGTGCCGAGGTGAGCGCGCCGGCCGGCACCTCGATCTGCGAGGCCCTGCTCGACCACGACATCCACATCGAGCACGCCTGCGAGATGAGCTGCGCCTGCACCACCTGCCACGTGATCGTGCGCCAGGGCTTCGATTCGCTCAATGAATCGGACGAAAGCGAAGACGACCTGCTGGACCGTGCCTGGGGCCTGGAGCCGCAGTCGCGCCTCTCGTGCCAGGCCATCCTGGCGCAGGAGAACGTGACGATCGAGATTCCCAAGTACTCGATCAATCACGCCAAGGAAAATCACTAAGAAGACGCATGACCCGGCAAATCGTCCTAGACACCGAAACCACTGGCCTTTCTGCCGAAGACGGCGACCGCATCATCGAGCTGGGCTGCGTCGAGCTGTTCAACCGCAAGCTCACCGGCAACGACCTGCACATCTACTTCAACCCCGAGCGTGAAAGCCACGAAGATGCGTTGAAGGTGCACGGCCTGACCACCGACTTCCTGCGCGACAAGCCGAAGTTCGGCGCCATGGCCCAGGAGGTCGTCGAGTACCTGCGCGGCGCGGAGCTCATCATCCACAACGCGGCCTTCGACGTCGGCTTCCTCAACAAGGAATTCGAGCGCGTCGGCCTGGAGCCGCTGCACCGGCACGTGAATGAAATCACCGATACCTTGGCCATGGCCAAGGCGGTGTACCCGGGCAAGCGCAATTCGCTCGATGCACTGTGCGACCGCTTCGGGGTCGACCGTTCGAACCGCACCTTTCACGGCGCCAAGCTCGATGCGCAGCTGCTGGCCGACGTCTACATCAACCTCACGCGCGGCCAGGATGCGCTGCTGATCGACGTGGGCGGCAACGAGCCGGAGCAGGGCCTGGTGATTGCCATCGACCTGCGCCAGTTTCAACTGCCGGTGCTCACCGCTTCGGCGCAGGAGTTGGCCGTGCACGAAGAAGTGTTGCTGCAGCTGGACAAGGCGAGCAACGGCAAAACCGTGTTTCGGCAAGTCTTGGCCGAAAATGTGGCTATAATTTAAGGCTTCGCAGCAAACGCGAAATCAAGGTGCTCCGCAATGCAAGTGGTGGCGCCGAGGGCGGTTAGCTCAGGGGTAGAGCACAGCATTCACACTGCTGGGGTCGGAGGTTCGAAGCCTCCACCGCCCACCAAAATTCTCATGTGAAATCAACAGCTTATAGCTGTTGGCGTTCCCACTCGATCAACGTCCCACCTCGCGTGGGACACGTTTGGGACAGTTACATGGGCACCATCACGAAGCGCACCGGCGCTCGCGGCACGTCATACCAAGCCAAGGTCCGCAGGGCCGGGCATCCAATCCTCTCCAAGAGCTTCCCTGACAGGCGCACGGCCGAACTCTGGATAGCCCAACAGGAGCTATCTGTTGCTCGGGGCGACGTGCCCGACCCTGCCGCAGCACGCGGGACAACCATGCTGGCGCTGATGCAGCGCTACCTTCAGGAAGTCACCCCCGCGAAGAAGGGCGCCAACCAAGAGGGCTATCACATGAGGCCCCTGATGCGAAGCAAACTCGCCGCCTACACCCCGGCCACGCTCACTCCCCAGGCGGTGCGGGAATGGCGGGATGAACGCCTCCGCACAGCATGCGGCACCACGGTGAACCGGCAACTCAATCTCTTGCACCACGTCATCGAATTTGCGCGCAAGGAATGGGGGATCGGCAGCGGGAACCCCGTCTCCGATGTCAGTCGACCCAAGAACAACCGGGCGCGGGACAGGCGACTGCCGCAAGGCGAGGAGGAGCGGTTGCTGCTGGCCTGTGATGACAGCCGAAGGGGCTACCTCCGGGATGTGGTCACGCTTGCTATCGAAACCGGCATGAGGCAGGCCGAACTACTGGGGCTTCGCTGGGAACTGATCGATCTCGAAAAGGCCACTGCGCGGTTGCTCGACACCAAGAACGGCGAGGATAGGACCGTACCGCTCAGCAAGGCCGCCGTTGCCTTGCTAACGAAGCGCAAGCCGGAAGGTGAGGGCAACGGCACCGTGTGGCCGGGAATCACGACCGAGGCCGTTAAGCAGGCGTTCCAGCGCGCCCGAGATAGGGCCGGATTGGAGGACTTTCACTTCCACGATTTGCGGCACGAGGCCACATCCCGATTCTTCGAGAAAGGGCTGAACATGATGGAGGCTGCAAGCGTCACTGGACACAGGGACTTTCGGATGCTGAAGCGCTACACGCATTTGGATGCAAGCAAGCTTGCTTTGAAGTTGGGGTAGCTGCCTACCGCTTCAATCTGGCTTCGGCTTGCGTTTGCCCGTTGGCGCTCGTTTGCTGGTTGCGTTTCGAGGTTTTGCTTTCGTGGGCTCTTGCTTTAGGGCACGAAGCAATGTACGGAGCTCTGCACATGCAGCGCCAATGGTCTCACTGTCTGGAACTTCGATCCCGTGAACAAGTTGATTTCTAAATCTTCGAAGTCTGTCGGCGGAGGCTGCCATCTCAGGTGACAGCTGCAAGTGGGAGAGAAGTTTCATGGGTCCCAAGGAAAACGGCGCTACACCAGCAGTCGCAGCCTGTTGTCTCAGGTACTTTTCGTATTCGATCCAGAGTGCCATGAATTCTCCGATCGCATGATTCTGAGAACTCCGTGGTGTGTCGCTCGCCAGAGCGGCCACAGGGGTTTCCACAAGGCGTATCTGTTCATAGGTCGCATACCTGGAAGGATCCTCGGCGAGGATTTGATCGATGATTTGCTCTGCGAGCGGACGCATCTCGAAATCATCGTGCAGGACCTTGACATACTTCGCCAACTGCTCAGGTGTATTGAGGTTTGTGGCTCTCAGCAATTCATACAACACATCAACCCGACCGATAGCAGCCTCGTTGACACTGCCACTTCCAAGATTCTCCCGCCCGCGATCGAGTAGGGACGCGGCCAAGTCGTAGTGGTTTGTGTACTCCCGGCCATGCGTGGAAGCTCGGAGCTCTCCTGCTCGCTGGAGCCGTTCGAGAGCGATTTCACCGGACAGTACCAGGCCATTCAATTCGTCAAGAATTGCGTACTCCTCCTCCGAAAGCGCTCCCTGCAACGGCTTGTAGACGAGGTCGTGCTCCACCTCAGACCAAGCATGCATGAGAACTGATGCGACTTGAATTTCGACCCGCGCTTCGCTATAGCGCTTCTGAGCCTCGTTGAGGCTACTATCCGGAATCCGAACGCGATAGTGAGTTGCCCAGTAGCCGGAGAAGCGCTTCTTGTAGGTTGGCTCCGCGGTAGTTGGAAATGTCTTCGGGTCAGCTACGAGCAGGAACCGGTCCCGAACGATCTTCCCTACTTCTTCGCGTTCGCCGGGGAAGTACAAAGCAACCCTCACACCTGCGAGGTCGACGATGTCTTCAAAGATTGCATCGACGGATTCGTACTTCGCCTTGATTGCGCGTTGCCGAACTTTGGTTTCAAGTCGGGTCGGATTTTTTGCCCGTGAGGTGACGATTGCTCGAATGCCTGCGGATTGCAAACTTGTGTCGAGAAGCTGAGCGACCATGCGGCACGCCTGCTCGTAGAAGTCGAACTCCTTCCGGTATCGACCGATGAACACTGACACAAGATCCAAGTCGTTGTCTCCTTAGCGCTGTTCTTGCATGTCGGGGCCGCTTCAGCGAGCCCTTAAATTGAGTGCGGCAGCCACGTCCGGCTGTGAATGTTGATCGGCCCTCCCCCAAGTGCGCCGCCCTCCTATTGCCATCGCGGACCGGGTGAGTCTCAGAGGCGGCGCTGCCTGCATCGTATCAATTTGCAACGGACGCACAATAGGAGTACTGTCAGTACTCTTTCGTACGCATAGAGCGTGCGGAAGCATACCTACGCAACACGTTGCGAGACAGATTTAACGAGAGGGCGCAAACCATGGGTAACCAGCTTGCTGAAGCGGTAGGGGGAGTTGTCGAGGTTCTGAATCCGCTCACTTCCGAAGAACGGATTCGAGTTGTCAATGCTGCGCTCACCCTTTTGGGCGAGGTTGGGGGGCAGTCGAGCGGTCGAGGCCCCGGCGGCGGACGCCCCGCAGACGATGGCGGGGAAGGCTCCGAACTCGGACTTTCCCCGGCTGTGAAGGCATGGCTCAGGAAGGTGAAGCTCGAGGAGTCGCAGCTAGAGGAGTACTTTCATTTCGATCAGGGCAAGGCGCAACCCATCGCTTTGCCTGGCAACGCGTCGAAGCGAATCGCTCAAGTGGTAAGCACCTACCTTATGCAAGGACTGTCGTCATACCTCGCGTCCGGCGAGCCTGCATTTGCTGACGCAGACGCTCGGAAGCTTTGCGAACACTTTGGGTGTTATGACCATACCAACCACGCCAAGTACTTGAAGGAGTTTGGCAACAAGATAACTGGTTCAAAGGCGGGTGGCTGGAAGCTAACGGCGCCGGGCCTTTCTGCTGTAGCTGATCTCATCAAGCAAAAGGGAGGCGCCGCTTGATGCTTGGCGCAGGTCTGCTTTCAAATCTTCCGCCCGGACTGCGGCAGGAACTCGTCGGTTGCTATCAAAAGATCGTTCAAAACTATGTAGAGGGGCGTTGGGAGCCGGCTGAACTGAACGGCGGGAAGCTATGCGAGATCGTGTATTCGGTGCTCGATGGTGCATTGTCGGGCTCCTTTCCAGCGAAGGCCTCAAAGCCATCGCGAATGCTGGATGCGTGCAAGGCACTTGAAAACAAACCTGCTGATTCGAATAGGGTGGGGGACAGGTCGTTGCGAGTTCTCTTGCCTCGGTTGCTTCCCTTTCTCTATGAGATTCGAAACAACCGCGGGGTAGGTCATGTGGGCGGGGACGTGGACCCTAACCACGAAGATGCCGAGGCAGTGCTTGCGATGTCCACGTGGATCATGGCTGAACTCGTGCGGGTCTTCCACGGAATGTCGTTGGCGGATGCGCAGGTAGCCGTCGATGCGATGGTCCAGCGCAAACATCCGCTCGTCTGGCAGACGGAAGGCACCAAGCGCGTTCTCAACCCGAAGATGAAGAAGTCAGATCAGGCGCTTGTGCTCCTTTACTCCGAGCCTGGCTGGGTCGAGCTAAAGAGGCTGTCTGAGTGGGTCGAGTACAGCTCCAACGCGATGTTTCGGTCGCGAGTATTGGCGCCCCTGCACAAGCTGCGCCTTGTTGAGCTTGATACTGCAGCCGGTCGGACCAAGCTCACCCCCCTTGGAGCGCGAAGGGTCGAGGTAGAGTTACTCCCCAGCATCTGACGTCTCGCAGATTGGCCGATGAGCAGATTCCGCAATCCTGCCGGCCCTCATGCTCGAAGGCGTCAAGGTTGTCTGCACCCTCAACGGCATGGAGTTCGACGGTGCCGCGACCGACGCCATTAAGCCACTCGGGATGCCGTCCTCGCCTTCATGGCGGCGCAGGGCGAGGCCGACTACCTCAATCGCAGGGAAATGCAGCGTAAGCACGCGGTGAAGTCATCTTGATGGTCTGAGAGCCTGCAGGCATCGTGCCCACGATGAATGATGTGGACACGATAGATGGCGTGGTTAAGCGGGCGACGCGTCGCAATCACAGCGCCCAGTT